>JALOAD010000017.1 GCA_023228995.1 Candidatus Muiribacterium halophilum | reverse complement strand
GTTTCTATAAACAAAAGCAAAAAAAAAATCTACTCGGTAACTTGAGTGAACGTTGCGAAGCATATAATATACGGATGTATTATAAGTGAAGGAAGGTAAAGAGATATTTTATATGGATGTAAAATATTGAATGGTACCGAATGATTATTTTTTTGCGTTAGTGTAATGATACAAAAATCAAAAGCGAGATCCCGGCTCAGAATAGTACCGGGATGATAATAATAATAAAAGTTACATAGTTTAAGGGGTTGAGGGTTTAAAAACTCACTAAAAAAACAAGAGCTTTTTCACCCTTTACCCTTTCACTATTTCACGCTTTTATTAATTAGCAACTTGTTGCGTTAATTGTGACTTTTGTCACGCTAATTGTTTTTCACTCTTTTACATCTCATCCCCTAAGTATTTATCTTTTTCAAGATAATTCTGAACATAATCTCTAACGCTTTCATCAAGTGAAGTTAACTCACCTTTATATCCAGCTTTTCTTAACTTTGATATATCAGCTTGAGTAAAATACTGATACTTACCTTTTAAGTGTTTTGGCATATCAATATAATCAATATTTGGTTTAAGATTTAAAGCTTTAAAAATAGCATTCATTAAAGAATTCCACGTATTTGCCTGACCAGAACCTATATTATAGAGACCTGTGACTTTTGGATTTTTTATAAAAAACATTATAGTATCTACTGCATCTTTAACATAAAAGAAATCTCTTTTCTGCTCACCATCTTTAAAATCCGATATATCAGACTTAAAAAGATTAACTTTACCTGTTTCTTTTATCTGATAATAAGCTTTATTAACCATACTTCTCATATCATCTTTATGATTTTCATTTGGTCCAAATATATTAAAGAATTTAAGTCCAACCAATTTATCTAAAACTTTATTTTTCTTAGCCCATTGATCAAACATTTGTTTGGAATAACCATACATATTAAGTGGTCTTAAATTGTCAATTGAACTTTCATCATCATTATAACTATTTGCCCCATCACCATAAGTTGCAGCACTTGATGCGTAAATAAATCTTATATTGTTATTTAAACAAAATTCTGCAAGGATTTTTGTATATTCAAAATTGTTTTCAACAAGATATGAAGCGTTTTTTTGAGTTGTTGAAGAACAAGCTCCCATGTGAATTATTGCTTTTATATTGTCGAATTTTTGGGGATTCTCACATATATTATATAAAAATTCATCTTTTTCAATATAATCTATATAATCTAATGCTCTAAGGTTTTTCCATTTTTCACTTTCTCCAAGATAATCTACAATTAATATATCTTTTATTCCGAGTTTATTAAGTTTCCATACAACAGCACTTCCTATAAATCCAGCTCCACCTGTTACTATATACATCAAATCCTCCGAATCATCATTTATAACTGTATTTTATCACAAGTGATATATTATCTGTATTAAATCCTTTTACATGACCACTTATTGTATTTTCAATACCTGCACCCATTACAATACCGTTATTTACTTCTGTTTCTTTTATATAATTGGAAATTAGTTCATTAAGACCTTTTCCTTTAAAACTAAGACTAGACATTTCAGAATTAATCAAGGTATATTCTCCAGATTTAACATAATTACCTGAAAAGGCTGTATTTAATTTACCTAATATTTTCTTTTCTTTGATTTTCCATGAAATTCCTGACCAATGATTAAGTTCAATATCTTCAACAACTATACTGTCTTTGATTGCATCAAATTGAGCAAAATCAAATTTTACATAAACTTGATAATATTCATTTTCATACTGTCCATAAGGAAAATTACCAAACATATATTTAAAACCACTATCAAAATGTGAGAATGTTACATCTGTATAAATATGTTCTGAGGAATTTTTTTCCATTTTAAGTACTTTTATCTCAGTAGGTTTTATTTTTTTACTAATTGTAAATGAGCTTCCTGTCTGATAATAATCAAGAAATTTATTTAATATATCTCTCCAGCCTGAATCTTTTGAAAATCTGAGTTTTTCATATGATTCTTTAAGATAAATATCTCTTCTAAACGGTAAATATACTGAAATTCCATGAGCTTTAGAAATATCAACTGCACTTTGTGAAGATATTGGATTTGTCTGGGTTATGCTGTTTTCAATTACTGTATCATATATTGCTAAAAGTACATCAACTGCCAATCTATCAAGCTTTTTATCTTTTACATCTCTTGCAAAAACTCCTAAAAAATGATAAAGATCTGCATTTTCATTTCTATTAAAATGACAAGCTTCATTAACTGAATTTTTGAATGTTTCAAAATTTTTAACAAATGATGTGTTCAAATATTGCTGAAATCTTTTTATTCTCCAAACAAGGTCATAAATCTTACTTAAATCCACTGCTGAAAGACATACATTAAAATCAGTTTGACCCTCATATTTTTGTGTATAAGCTTTTACAATTGCAGAGCTTATTTTTTCTGGATAACCATAATTATCAATAAACGCCTGAAAAACCTTCTCATAAGGCCAAAATCCTGGTTGAACCTGCTGAGAACCAATCATTATATCTGCTCCCATACTAACTGCTGTCATAACTTCTACCATTTGCATCATTGAAGCGTCAAAACCAAGGATTTTTATGTTTTTCTTTAATATACTATTTATTACTGGGAATGCATCTTCTAATTCTTGTATTGTTAAAAAATCATTATTTGAAGTTGAATCATAACATACTGCTCTTGAACCATTTCTTTCATTGTACCAGCCATCACCAAAACCCCACATTATAAGTGAATAGTTTTTTGCATTATGATTAATGTCACAATATCTCACAAAGTTCTTTAAAGTTTCAGGATCGCCCATATTAGCTTCAGCTGGATAAAAATTTATATAATCAGAATTTATAACTCCCACTTGTGTATCTTTTTTTATTGTATATATTCTTGTTCCAGTCCAGTCTGGATTTGTAACTAGATAACCTGGTGCTCTATCCCATAAAACAACAAATTCAATATCACTATAACCATTATAAAGGCTTCCGATTTTTTCCATTTCATCAACTGCATTAAAAGAAGCTGCTTCAAAATCATTATCTGCTGCCATATATATCATAACAGTCCATTCATTTTGTCCAAAAGCCATAATACTTAAAATAAACATTATTAAAATTAAAAAATATCTTTTCATAAATAACTCCTTTGAAAAACCTCATTCATAATGATATTGCAATACTAACCTTATTTTTTCTTTTTTTAATCCTTTAATAAATCCTGGTTGTTTTCCAAGCATTCCATATCCAATAACAATGCCTGTTTGTTGTTCTTCTTTTTTCATCCATTTACTAATTTTTTGTTTAAATAACAAACCTGTTATAGAACTTGTGGTAAATTTAATATCAGACAATAAATCCATATCTGAATCCTGTATATAATTACCTTTACTTGAACTTTTAGTTATAGCAACAATATCTTTATTATCAAGTCTAATTTGTGCTCCATTATAGTATAAAATTGCATTATCAAGAACAACTGAAGATGTATCATAACCGAATATATCTACATTGAATTTAACATAAACCTGATAATAATCATCTTCATAAGGCGAGTATGGATAATTCCCAACTATAAAATCATAACCATGCATAAAATCTTTTTGTGTTACTTTTGAATATTCATAATCTTTTTTTACTTTTTTTGCTCTATATACTTCAAATTCAATAGGTTCAAACTGAGAAGTCATTATTTCATTATTTGAACCTGTAAGTATTGAAAAATACTTCATAATAACAGCATCCCATCTTGATATTGAAGCAAAATACATTTGAGAATAATCAGGATAATAATCTCCTGGTCTGTAAGGAGCATAAAAAGCAAGTCCTGCTGCATTATCCATTTTTATTTCATCTTGATATACAGTGTTATTAAAAGTAACTTTGTTATATACAATTGAATCGTAAACTTTTTCAAGTACTTCTTTTGATAATCTTTTTATTTCATTATCATTAACATTTTGATGTAAAAGAGAAAGAAAATGATAAAGGTCTACATAAAAATCATAAGAAAAATAAACTGCCGAGCCATAAGCTTTTTTAAATTCTCTAAAAATATGAGGCATATTGATATATAAAGCTGAGTTAAGCTTTTTCATACTTAAAGTAATATCAAGAAGTTTATTAAGATTAATTGTTGAAAGAGTTACATTCCAGCAACCTGGCATTCCATCATAATATTTTATATATTCATCAACAATATTTTTACATATATTATCTTTGCTATCTTTATTAATATAAAATTGAGGAATAACTTTATCATAAGGCCATCCACCACCAGGTTCAGTCTGCTCAGAAGCAACCATATAATCAGCATAATCAGCTATAATTAGTCCTACTTCAATAAGTTGCATAAGACAAGCATCAAAACCTATAATATCAAGCTTTTTCTTTGTTTTAGCTTTAAAAACAGATAATCCTTCCTGAAGTTCAAACATATTAAGATGATCATTTGAATAATCATCAGAACATATAGATTTATTATGAGGTTTTTCTTCATCCCTAAGCCATCCATTACCATGGTCCCACATAATAAGCATATTCTGCTTACCTAAATAATTATCAGCACAAAAAACAAGAAAATCTTTTAATGTCTGAGAATCTCCCATATTTTTTTCATCCAAATCAACAAGAAGTTCTGATTTACAAGCACCTACAGTAGAATCTGCTTTTATCCTGTATATTCTAGTCCCTGTCCAGTTTCCATCAGCTGTTGAATAACCTTCAGCTCTATCCCATAATATTATTACTTCTACACCATGAACTTGAGAAAAAACCGATTCCATCTCATCAACATCTTCAATTGAATAAGGTTCAAGATTGTTATCTGCACAAAGATAAACCATAACAGTCCATTCAGGCTGTGCTGAATAGCACATATTAAAAGAAATTATAAAAAAAAATAAAAAAAATAGAATAGTACTGTTGAAGAATTTATTAGCTTTCATAAGGGCCTCCAAAAAAAGTGCCCTCTCTTTAAAAATTATTATTAAAGTATATTATATCAGAAATCAAAGGAAATAACAAATATTACCTTGTTATATTGACAAGGCAGGTTTTATGCTTTGTCATATTATGACTTCAGCATAGATTGCTGACTTATAATATTATGATTGTCAGCGATTTTGAGCTTCGCTCAAGGTTTAAACCTAGTTTTACTCGTAAAACTATATCGTGAGCATAGCGAACTATCTTGTTTTAGAACATCGTGCATTTATGCACAAACCCTTTTCCTGTTTTTCTCACAATCTTCCATCTGAGTATTTTTTTGGAAAAACTCCTTTTACATCGTATATAACATTGTTTTCTTCAAGAAACTCTAAAAGCTCTTCTTTTTTTAATTTTAAAAACTGATTATGTCCTACTGAAATAATAACTGCATTATATTTTTTTTGAGGTTTTTCTTTCATTATAGAAATCCCATATTCATGCTCTGTTTCTTCTGTATCAGCCCATGGATCCCATATATCAATACTTATATGAAAACTTTTTAACTCTTCATAAATATCAATAACTCTTGTGTTTCTTGTATCAGGACAGTTTTCTTTAAATGTAAAACCCATCATTAATACATTAGAATCAACAACTTGTATCTTTTTTCTTGTCATAAGTTTAATAACTTGCTCAGCAACATATTTACCCATGCCATCATTAGTTCTTCTGCCAGCAAGTATCATTTGAGGATGAAATCCTTCATACTGAGCTTTAAAAGTTAGATAATAAGGATCAACTCCAATACAATGTCCTCCAACAAGTCCTGGTGAAAATGGTAAAAAATTCCATTTAGTTCCAGCAGCTTCGAGAACTTCTTTTGTATCAATTCCTATTTTATTAAAAAGCATAGCAAGTTCATTTATAAGTGCTATATTAACATCTCTTTGAGTGTTTTCTATTACTTTAGCAGCTTCAGCCACTTTTATTGAAGGAGCTTTATGAACTCCAGCTTTAACGACTGATAAATATACATTTGCAATTCTATCACAAGCTTCTTTTGTAGAACCTGATACTACTTTTAATATTTTTGTAAATGTATGCTCTTTATCACCTGGATTAATTCTTTCAGGAGAATATCCTACAAAAAAATCTTCATTGAATTTAAGATTTGACTCTCTTTCAAGAATATTGACACATATTTCTTCGGTTACTCCTGGATAAACAGTTGATTCATATACTACATAATCTCCTTTTTTAAGAATAGAACCAACAGTTTCTGTAGCTGATATAACTGGTGAAAGGTCTGGTACTTTATATTCATCAATAGGAGTTGGAACTGTAACAACAAAAAAATTACAATCTTTTATATCTTCTATGCTGTGACTTACTTTAAGTCTCTTTGCAGCTTTGAATTTTTCTTCTGAAACTTCATTTGTCTTATCTATTCCATTCATAAGTTCAGCAATTCTTTTTTTCTTTACATCGAATCCTACAACATCAATTATCCTTCCAAATTCAACGGCAAGAGGAAATCCCACATAACCTAATCCAATTACACCCATTTTTATATTTTCCACCAAATCCTCCACTAAATTTCAAACAAAAAAAGCTCTGATATATTTATCAAAGCTTTTTTAATATTATTCATTTCAATTAAATTCAATCAAATTTATTCCTGAATCTTTAACTCTGGATAAAATATTTTGCTACCTTCTTGAGCATAATAAACATAATCATCATTATTATACTTTGCAAGTCTTGAAGCAAACAATGGTGTATTATATACTCTTTTGGAGATTTTAAAGAAATCATCACCTTTAATTGCTTTTATCATAAGAGTATTATGAGGTACTCTAAGTTTCATACCAGGCCATATAATTCTTTTTTGAAGATTTATACCATTATATCCTGCAAGGAATTTCCACATACTGTTATCGCCATAAATTCTGCCCGCAATTTCCCATAAAGTCTCACCTTTTTCAACAGTTACAATATAATCTCTATTTACAATTTTACCTGGAAACATTATTTTTCTACCTGGATATATTTTAGTTGCATCATTTATATTGTTATAATCTGCAATTTTTTGATAAGAATATGGATCTATATAATATTCAAGTGCAATACTCCATAATGTATCATTAGGTCTTACAATATAAAAGAAATCTTCTTTATTTTCATAAGTTGGAGATTTTCTTTTTATATTTTCTTTAACTTCAATTTTTTCAATTGTTGCAGCAGTTGTAATTGATTTTTCTTCGATTTTAGGCTGAAAAACTTCTTCTTCATATTCATCTTCTTCTTCAAATTTCATTTCATCAACAGGTGCTTTCACATCCTCCTGAATAATTGGTTCTATTTTATTGTCAGTAACCTTTATCTCTGGTTTTTCTGAACTACAAGTCCTAATAAGAAGGATTGCTGCTATCACTACAATAATAATTCCGATTACTTTTTTGTTCATGTTTCCTCCAAAATTTTTTTTACCTTTTTAAAACCATGTCCAATTTCAAATTTTTTCATGTTTATAAAAAGATCATGCCTTTCTTTATAATTTTCGGCAAAATCGATAATCTTATTAACAGTATTATTATAATAAGCAATTTTTTTTACAATTTTAAGTTTTTCAAGTTGCTCTACACTTTTTATTTGATGGTGTACTTGCGGCCACACAAGAGTTGGAATATTCATCTTTACAAACTCATACATTGTTATTCCACCCGAAACAATACCAATATCACTCTTTTGTGCAAAATCATAAAATATTGTTTTATTATTTAAAATATTAACATTTAAACCTTTATATTTCAAATATTCATTATATCTTATGCCAGGAAGTATATTTAAAAAGTATTTATCTTTAAGATTTTTTATAAGAAAAGGGATGTTTTCCCTAACATCTGTTCCGCCAAGTGAAATAAATATTGAATTAGTTTTTTTATTTATTTTATTTTTACAATAATTCTCAATAATAGGATTTAATATAAAATTCTTAGCACCTGTATAAAAATTATCAATATCAGACGCAAAATTTTTATTTGCATCCCATAAAATATCTGTATTTTGAGGATTCATATCCTCATCTTCAATAATAAAAGTTTTAGTTTTATCAGTTCTCACAGATAAAATTGTATTTAATGGATTTTTTTGTCTATCAAATATAACCCAATCAGCATTAATAAATTTTAATTTTTCAATAAGTTCAATTTCATTTTCAAAATAAAAAACATTTGAGTCAAAAAGATTATTTAATAAATTTTTATCACCATTAAATAAAAAATAACATTTAACATTATTAAGGTTTTTATATATATAAGCAGTTCTAGCAACATGCCCAAAACCTTGTGACATGCTTCCTTTAAATACAAATGCCAGCTTTTTCAAAAAATTTATCAACTCCATTTTCTTTGTTTAATATTGTGCTTACAGCAATAGGACGACCTATTAAAACTCTATCAGCACCAAGAGCTTTTGCTTTTTTTATATGATTTTCTGTCCTTAATCCACCATCAACCCATATTTCATTGACATAAGGTCTTAATTGCGATTCAAATTCTTTTAAAAGATAAGCTGTTCCCTTACCATTATCAAAAATCCTACCACCATGATTTGATATAACAATTGCATAAGGTCTAACTTTTTGAACAATTTCAAATTGTTTTGTAGAATAAATTCCTTTTATAACAAATGGAATTTTAGTTAATTTTTTTATAGTTAAAAGTTCTTCCCAGCCTTTTTCTTCAAGCTTAACTTTACCTTTGAGATTTACAAGAGTTGCTGAATCAATATCAATTCCAAAAAATTTTATTTTATTTGAAAAAAAACCAATTCTTCTTTTAAGTTCTTCAAATACATAAGGTTTTAAAAAAATCCCACTTTTTTTTCCACCATATTTTTCAATAGCTTCAAGACCATAATGAAGCTTGAAATCAGGATTTCCATCTCCTGCACAATAAAAAACACCATTAACCTGTGAACCTATAGCAAGATAATGTTGAAATTGTCTTTCAGAAAGAAAACCACCCATGTTTTCAGTTGCACCAGTCATTGGAGCTATACCAATTAGCGGATAATCAACTCCTTTTATATCAACTTCAATTTCTTCCCATGAATTATAATTATTTTGAAAAGTTTTACCATTACCAAATCCGCCCATACCAGGAAGAATACCAGCACATAAAACACCATCACAAATTGGACAATTAAAGCATTTTTCATTAAATATTTTATTTACATTATTAATCAATTTAATTCTACCTTTATTGTATTTAAAACTTGTTGATAAATTTTATTAGCTTGTTCAAAATCTTCTGCTGATATAATTACATTGCCAACTTTTCCAATATTACTTACAAGTTCTCCAAATTTATCCCCAGATTTAAGATTATAATGAATAAATTCAACTCCCGGAATTTTTAAAGCTTTTTTGGTATTAGATATTTTTTTGATAATTCCAGTTTGTTGCGGAATAATAGCTCTTTCAATACATATAATGTTTTTTGAAGGTATTAACTCTTTATCTTCAATAAAAAGCCCTAATCTTTGCTTAATAGCAATTTTAAGAGCATCTATTCCGGTTGATATAGGTAAAGTGTGAGATGACATAAAACCACCTGATAATCTACCAGCTATTTCCCCAATCATAAGTTTTCCATTACAGATTTTTATATCACCTTTACACGGACCATTGTAAATGCCCAGTGAATTAGCAGCTTTTTGCATAAAATCAGGGATTTCATTTAATATACTTTGATTTACTCGGCTTGGACATGAATGACCAGTTTCAACAAAATACGGTTCTTTTTCAATATGTCTATCACCAATAACCATAACATAGCATTTTTTATTAAGAATTATACATTCAACAGAAAGTTCTGGACCTTCCATAAATTCTTCAAGAATTACATTTTTATCTTGTGCAAATTTTTGAGTCATTTCAAAATTCTTAATAATATCATTATCATCATTAACTTTTATAACACCCCTTGCTCCCATATTTTCCGAAGGTTTTAAAACAAGAGGAAATTTTAAATTAAATTTAATCCTTTTATTTAAAATATCTTTTAATTCATCTGAATAAACAAATTTTGGCTGATTTATTCTACTTTGAGAAAGCTTTTTTCTCATTGAAATTTTATTAACAATATTATCAGGATTTTCAAATCCTGAATCAAGTCCAAACTCCCTACTTACATAAAAAACAGTTCTGCTCATATCTGTACCAACAGTTAAAACAGCATCGGGTTTTATATTTTGATTTTTTAATGAAGTAATAATAGCCTTATAATCTCTTGTTGATTCATTAATAAAAACATCACAGTTTTGTCTTCCTAGAGCATTTTTATCCATATCAGCACAAATAGTAAAAAAGCCAAGTTCATTGGCTTTTTTAAGTGCAAAATTCTGAAAAAGTCCGCCTCCGATAATTAAAACTTTCATCAGCAAGCAATTCTTTCTTTTATAACTTTTATTCGATTAATATAATAATCTGTATATTCAGGAAACAATAATTTGTTATTTTCAAGAATTAATATTTCAAGTTCAAGTGATTTTTTTATAGCTTCAAAAATATCTTTACATTTTCTAAGATCTACAACAGCAGTTCTTATGTTAATTTTTTCTGTTTTAGTATATTCTTTTATTTTTATAGCATTTAATGGAGTAATTCCACCACCAACCGAAGTTATTTTACCAGCTTTATGAGCAGCATTGACAATTTCTCTAACAAATTCATAAACTTTTGGATGATCAGCTTCTATACCAATTGAACCTGAAAAATCAGATCTTCCTATGGTAATTTGATCAACACTTTCAAAAAAAGGTGAATTTATAATTCTCCCAAGATTTTCAAAACCAGTTATAGATTCAATATTAATAATAGTATTAACATTATCAAGCTCTCCATAATATAATTTCATAGTATTAACAAAAATCTTTAAAGAATAAGGTGATTCAATCATTGGTCCAACAATACCAGAAACACCGATTTTAGCCATTTTTCTAATATCATTTCTAGCTTCACAACCCCCAACTTTAACAATAATCGGGATAATATCGCCAACATTTTCTTGCATATAAGCAATATCTTCAAAAGTATTAGCTTCTGCTTCAGTTCCTAATTTAAGCGAACATGCACCGTATTCTTCTTTCAATTCATAGACAGCATCTCTAATATTACTAAGCAAATTGTGTTTACCTCCGATCATAATACACCTCCTTGTGAACTGTTTATTAAGTGAATGAACAGTTCAGTTATTGTAAAAAATAATACAGCATTTGTCAATGTGTAAAAATACTGCGAGATAGCGAATCAAAATAGTGAAATGCATTTAAAGCTTTTCCTATCTTCCCACTTCACTCTTTCACCATTATATATATATCTTATATTTATCGGAATTTTATTTTAAAGACTTTAATTTTTATTTAATATTTCTTTTATCTTTTTAACAATTATTTTAGATATATCAGATTTAGAGCTTTTTTTGACTAAATATGGTTCTTGAATATTTTTTTCAAATATAATAACTTCATTATTGTCAGTGGCAAAACCAATATCTTTTCTTGAAATATCGTTAAGAACAAGCATATCTAAAGATTTTTGTTTTAATTTTTTTAAACCATTATCAATAAAATTATCAGTTTCAGCAGCAAAACCAATCATCAAAATATCGGGATTTGCAGCACTTACATTTTTAAGAATATCAGGATTTTTAACAAATTTTATATTATTAAGGTCAGCATTTTGTTTTTTTAATTTGCCATCAAAAATAAATTCAGGTCTAAAATCACTTACAGCAGCACATGAAATAAAAGCTGCAACCTTTTTTATATTTTCTTCAACTGCTTTTTCCATGTCAATTGCACTTACAACATTAATGCACAATGCTTTTTTATTAATAACAATATTTTCTGAAATATGACCACAAACTGCAATTACATTAAAATTATTATTAATTAATTCATCAATAATAGCAGATCCCATTTTACCAGTAGACGGATTTGATAAAAATCTAGCCCTATCAAAATATTCCCTAGTAGCACCCAGAGTTATCATTATTGTTTTTTGAGAAGAATTCTCACTAAAATTTAATTTATTTTCAATAAATTCTAAAATTTCTTCAGGTTCTGGCATTTTACCTTTTCCAACAACTCCACAAGCAAGATTTCCAATACATGGTTCCATAAAATAAAAACCATTTTGACTAAGTTTTTGAATATTTTGTTGTAAAATATTATTTTGATACATATCTGAATTCATTGCTGGAACAACAAAAACAGGAGTTTTTAAACCGATTAAAACTGTTGAAAGTAAATCATCACATATTCCGCATGCTGCTTTTCCAATTATGTTTGCAGTAGCAGGAACAATAATAGTAATATCTGCAAAATCTTTTAAAGATATATGGTCAATATCAAATCCTTGTTTTTCCCACATTGAAACATAAACAGGAAAGCCTGATACAGACTCAAAAGTTAATTTAGTAACAAATTTTTGAGCATTTTCTGTTAATACAATTTTTAATTTAGCTCCAGCTTTTCTCAATATACTACATAATATCACAGCTTTATAAGCTGCAATTCCACCACTTACACCAATAAGTATGCGTTTATTCTTAAAAAAGTTCACAATTATCTCCGGTTTTATCTGTCACACTTTGAAATTTAAAATTTGCGAATTAGCGAAATGGTAAAATGGTGAAGTAGGTTTAAAGCTTTTACGGCTCTAATAATTCAACATTACTCTTACCATCTCACCATTTAAACCCTGCGAGATAGCGAAACAGTCAAATAGTGAAATTGATTTAAAACAATCTTTTTCCCATTCACTACTTCACCACTCACCATTCACAGCTTTATTAAAATTTATAAACTCTTCTACAACTTTTATATCTTTCAGTTTTTATTATTCTTTTTAATATTTTATAAGCTCTTTCAACATTATCATTTACAATAAAATACTCATAATTATCAATATAAAGCATTTCTTTAAGTGAATTAAAAAGTCTTTTTTCAATTACCTCATCAGAATCTGTATTTCTTGTAACTAATCTTCTTTGTAATTCAGTATGATCAGGCGGAGCAATAAATATCATAACAGTATCATAAGGAAATTGACCTTTTATCTGAAGACCACCTTGAACATCAACTTCAAGAAGTATATTTTTACCATTTTCAAGAGCATTTTTTAAGGATTGTTTTTTTGTACCATAATAATTGCCATGAACATCTGCCCATTCAGCAAATTCATTCTCAGCAACCATTCTTTTGAACTCATCAATTGAAATAAAATCATATTCAGCTTTATCAGTTTCATTTGACCTAGGATTTCTTGTTGTGCTAGATACAGAAAACTCAATATCATCAAACTCTTTAACTAATCTATTGCTTAATGTAGTTTTGCCAGCTCCTGAAGGACCTGAAATTACAATTATCATACCTTTACTTTTATTCATCGTCTTTCTCAAACCTCCCGGCTAGAGTTTCAGGTTGAATTGGAACAAGTATTATATGATCAGAATCAGTAATAATAATTGAACGAGTTTTTCTACCACAAGTAGCGTCAACAAGTTTTTTTGCAGATTTTGCCTCATCTTTAAGTCTTTTTACAGGTGCTGAATCAGGGCTTACAATAGCAATAATTCTTTCTTTATTAATAAAATTACCAAACCCAACATTTATCAATCTGCTTTCGTCCATTTATCCTCCGAAATTTTTATTATTAAATTAAAATTCTCAGCATTTTATTCTATATTCGCAATCTGTTCACGCATTTGAGATATAATATCTTTCATACTAATTGTACAGTTTACAATTTCAAAATCCTGACTTTTTGAAGCAATAGTATTAGTTTCTCTATTAACTTCTTGAAAAATAAAATCAATTTTTTTACCATTTTTTTCAATATTAAATTCTTTTTTTAACATTTTAATATGACTATTTATTCTCACAATTTCTTCGGTAATATCAAGTCTTTCTGAATAATAAAGAAGTTCTTCTTCCATTCTATTAGAATTATAATCAGAAATCTCTCTCAATTCTTTAAATTTTTCTTCAAGTCTTGTTCTTATCTTAGATTTTTGACCTTCAATAAAAGATTCAATCTTTATTTTATTCTGCTCCAAAAGATCAATACTTTCAAAAAAGAATTTTTTCAATTCATCACCTTCTGCAGTTCTAACTTTATTAAATTTTTCAATTAAAATTTCAAGTTGCGGAAATATAGCACTTTTTATTTTTTGAGTAATTTCCTCATTTGTCTCGCATTTCATTACATCAGGTAATTTCAAAATATCAACAGATGACGGTTTTACTAATCCATCAAAACTATTTTCTATTTTATCAATAAATTTAATATAAGATAAAAGAGTACTTTCTTTGAGTTTGTAAATACTTAATTCAGGAGGAAAATCTAAATCAATTCTAATAAAAACTTTTCCCCTTTGAATTTTTTTTCTAACCCAAGATGAGATTTCATATTCAATTTCACCTAAAGCTTCATGTATTCTAATTTTTAAATCAAGACTCTTAGAATTTACACTTTTTATCTCAAGTCTGCCATTAATACTTTCACTTGAAAACACATGCGAAGCATAGGCTGTCATAGATCTCATTAAAAAACCTCCATTACAAACTTTATAACCTAATATTTAAAAGAACTTCCACCAATAAACTCTTTTAGTATTGATGTTGGTGGAATCTCATTTATCTGTCCATCTATGCCTTTAAATAATGATAAAAATTTTAAAAGACTATCTGCTTTTGTAAACATAGGTTCATCTCTTGAAATAGCTTGAAGTAACGGTTCTGCAAATTTCTTAAGAATAGGAATTTCGTAAAAAAGAGCTGAATTAAACATAACATCTCCACTTTCCTGAAATGGGAATATATTTCTTTCTTCACCCCTTCTAACTGAATACCATCTGTTTAAAGTTTCAACAGCTGGATAATTTCTAAACTGATGATCACGAACTATTCTTCTTAAAAGTCTACAATCTGTCGTTGATATTCTATTATAATCATCGATACAAAGCTGAGTTAAAGGAGAAATATAAATTTTAAATTTATTTTTTGAATCAACAGCTCTTGTAAGTTCATCATTAAGACCATGAATTCCTTCTATTATAATAATCTGATTTTCACTAATTCTAAGAGGTTCACCCTCACTCTTTCGACTACCATGAGTAAAATCAAATTTAGGAATTATAACTTCTTCACCTTTTAAAAGTGTAACCATATGTTTATTAAGAAGTTCTAAATCAAGCGAGTAAATTGATTCAAAATCAAAATTACCATCATCATCCTTAGGATTATCATCTCTATTAACAAAATAATCATCAAGTGAAATAGTAACTGGAGAAAGACCATTTACTTCAAGATGAATTTTTAATCTTTTTGAAAAAGTTGTTTTTCCTGAAGAAGAAGGTCCTGCTATAAGAACTATTCTTACATCTTTTGAACGAGCAGTTATTTCATCTGCAATATGTGAAATTTTTTTTTCATGAAAAACTTCATTTATTTTTATATAATCAGCAATATCTCCACGATTTATAATTTCATTAAGTCTTGCAACATTAGTAATACCTAAAATTTTTGACCAGTGTTTACTTTCCTGATGAATTTGAAACAATTTTGTATGATAAGTCATTGGAGTAAGTTTTTTTGAATTATGAAGATCAGGAAAACATAATCTAAAACCTTCATGATATAACTGTATATCAAAAGTATCCAGATATCCGGTTGAAGGAACTAAAGGTCCATAATTTACATCTGTATAATCATCAAGTGAATAAAGAGCTATTTTTTTTACATCTGTATTTTCAAGCAATGTTGATTTATCAGGATAACCTTGTTTTTTAAAGAAATTTACAGCTTCTTTTTTAGATATTTCAGTTCTTTTATAAGGAATATCCATTTTAATGTATTCTTTCATTTTATCTTTTATCTGATTAACAATCTCTTCATTAAGAGGTATATCGATTTTAAGATCATAATAAAACGCATTGCTTAGAGAATGATGAACCTGTAATCTACCATTTCTCCACATATCACGAACAGTCATAACAAGTAAAAAAGCTAGAGATCTTCTATAAACACTTCTACCTTCCGATGTTGCATAAGTACTAAATTTGACATTACAATCTTTATTAAGTTCAAAATCCAAAGTTCTCAATTTATTATCAACATTAGATGCTAGTACTTTTTCACGACCAAGATAATAATTCTGAACAAGTTCCTTTACAGTAATACCTTTTTTTACAGGTATTTTCTTGTTATTTGCCAATGTTACATTTATTTTATCTCCCATATCAAAATCTCCTTTTATATATTATTATTAATTTTTGAATTTTAATTTACTATTGAATTATACATGTTATCACAACCAAATATTAAAAACAATTTAAGAATCGACGAATTAGAGAATCAAAATGTTCAGTGAACATTTTGGTGTAAAATGGTGAGATAGTGAAAGAGTGAAAGAGTAGAAACTTTAAACCAAATTCGCCATCTCGCTATTTGGCTATTTCGCAAATTTTTAATTTTTAATTTTTAATTGCTTCATTAACTCTGTCATCCCGGTATGCTTCTGAGCCGGGATCTTCTTTAGCTTTATAATTACCTATTATTTCATCAAAGAAATATTAATTTATCGGACCACATGAAATTTAACTTCCATGTAAAATTCCCTCTTACGATGTTCGCCTTTGCAATACATCCGTATATTGCATACTTCGTAACAGTCTCCATAGTTCCTCTTAATTAATTTTCTTTTGATTTCATTATTCAAAAAATTTTTCCTTGCTTTATATTATCAATTTTTAATTTTTAATTTTTAATTTTTAATTGTTAATTGCTTCATTAGCTCTGTCATCCCGGTACTATTCTGAGCCGGGATCTGCTATATTTTTAACAGTTTTTAAATCTTATACCTTTTTTTATATCTTCTATATTTTCCATTAAAATCTTATTATTTCATTATACAAATCATTCCATTCAGGATTTAATTTTTCTATTAATTTTATTTTAAACTCTCTCTTCCATTTTTTTAAACGCTTTTCAACTAAAATAGCTTCATTTATATCAGAATGCAATTCAAAATAAACTAACTTATAAACATTATATTTTTCCGTAAAACCTTTTACTAATTTATTTTTATGTTGAAAAACTCTTTTAATTAAATCTGAAGTTACACCTACATAAAAAATATTGTTCTGAAAATTGGTAAGTATATAAATATAATAATTTTTTTCGTCCATATTAAACCCTGATTCTAATTTAATGATGTTTAAAGCGAGATCCCGGCTCAGAATCATACCGGGATGACAGCTTATCAACATTCGCGAATGACAAATTGACAGAATTAATTAAATGTTCCAGCTTTATCTGTGAAAATCCGTGTTATCCGTGGTAAAATGCTTTGTTTTTCCCTAACCCCGGTTTCATCCCATATACCCCAGTTTTCCCCCGGTTCTTAACCTATCATTACTTTTTCTTCTGGTAGAGAATAAAGAGATTTATTATACTGTTTACTAATTGCAATAGCCAAAGTTACAGGACCAAGTCTGCCAACAAACATTAGAAGAATTATAATAATTCTGCCAGCATCAGACAAAAACGGAGTAATTCCCGTCGACAATCCAACAGTCCCAAATGCAGAAACAGTTTCAAACATAATATCTTTCAATTCAAAATCCTCAGTTATACACAAAAGTGTAATTGCAGTAAAATTTAAAATTATTGATATAAAAAAAACAGCAGTAGCTTTACGAACAATATCATCAGGAATTTTTCTACCAAAAGCCCTAACCTCAGGATAACTATTAACCATAGAAAAAACACTTTTAATAAAAATATACAAAGTAGTAATCTTTATTCCACCCGCCGTTCCACCAGGACCAGCTCCAACAAACATAAAAACCATAAAAATAAGCAATGTCGCACGAGAAAGCCCACCAATATTAATAGTATTAAAACCAGCAGTTCTTGTAGTAACACTTTGAAAAAGCGAAGCAATAAATTTATCTAAATTACTCATATTATTAAGAACATTAGATTTTTCAAGAACAAAAAACAATAAAGTGCCAGTTAATATTAAAATTATAGTAACATACAATACAATTTTAACTTGAACTGATAATTTTCTAACAAAAAGAGCAAGAGTTAATTTTTTTTTAGTAAAAGAATAAATTTCAATAATAACAAAAAAACCAAGACCACCCGTTATAATTAAAATCATTATTATTAAATTTATACTTATAATATTACTAAAATTAGCAAGTGAATTTGAAAAAGTAGAAAAACCAGCATTACAAAAAGCAGATATAGAATGAAATATCGATGTAAAAAACAAATTATTTTCAACACCATTTATATTAAAAAATATACCTAATAAAATAGCACCGATAATCTCAAATATAATCATAACAGTTAAAACTTTTTTTAAAATAAGAACAGTATAACCAGGTCTATCATAATCAATCATCCGATTAATAAGAGCTTTACTTTCAAAATTAAGTTTTTTTCCAAGCAAAACAGCAAATGCCATAGAAAAAGTCATAATACCAATACCACCAAGCTGTATCATAAGCAAAATAATAATCTGACCCTGCAAAGTAAAATCCACAGGAGTATCTTTAACTATAAGACCAGTTACACAAGTTGCAGATGTAGCTGTAAAAAAAGCATCAACCCAAGATAATTCTTTTGTATGACTACCCGGAAGCTTCAAAAAACAAGAACCAATAATAATAACAATTAGAAATGATAAAATTAAAGAAAGTGCTGGATTTTTAGCTATTTTCTTAAACAATTACAAACTCCCAAATTGATACACATCTTCATTTTTTCCAACAACAATAAGAATATCCTCGTCTTTAAAAACATAATCACTTGCCGGAACATATATAGTTTCTTTCATATTTTCATCAACTTTTTTAACAGCAACAACATTCACATTAAACTTAGCTCTCAAATTAGCATCAATAAGAGAATGATCAATAATATCCTTAGGAACTCTAACCTGAGCAATACTATAACCTTCTGAAAACTCAATATTATCAATAATAGATTCGGCTGCAATAGAGTTTGCAATTCTCATACCCATTTCTTCTTCAGGCATTATAACCCTAGTAGCACCGATTCTTTTTAAAATATTTTCATGTAATCGAGTAGTTGCACGAACAATAATTTCTTTAATATTAAAATTTTTTAAAATTGCAGTTGTAAGTATATTATTTTCAAGACTTTCGCCAATAGCAACAATAGCAACATCAAATTCTTGGATTCCAAGAGCTTTTAAAGAATCTTCTTCTGTCGCATCTGCAATTGCAACATGAGGAACATCTTCTTTTATATCTTCAATAAGCTGCCTTGATTTATCAATAGCTAAAACAGAAAATCCTCTTTTAGACAAAGTAGTTGCAACCTGTCTACCAAATCTCCCCATTCCAACAACAACAAACTGCCTTTTATCAACCATAAAAACTCCTATAATTCAACATATAAATGACAAAAACAAGTAGCTGTGACTGCAACTTATTCTGCTTTTACTAATTATTAATTAGATGCGAAGCATCGTTAATTAGCAACTTGTTCCGTTAATTGTATTATACTTTCCCAGTTTACTATATCTTTTTTGTCATATTTTTTTTGTCATCCCGGTAAATTTTCTGGACCGGGATCTTCTTTTGATTTCATTATTCAAAAGATTTTTCCTTGCTTTATATTATCAATTTTTAATTATTAATTATTAATTGCTTCATTAACTCTGTCAATTTTTAATTATTAATTATTAATTATTAATTGCTTCATTAGCTCTGTCATCCCGGTATGCTCTTGAGCCGGGATCTGGTTTAGCTTTATAATTACCTATTATCTCATCAAAGAAATATTAATTTATCGGACCACATGAAATTTAACTTCCATGTAAAATTCCCTCTTACGATGTTCGCCTTTGCAATACATCCGTATATTGCATACTTCGTAACAGTCTCCATAGTTCCTCTTAATTAATTTTCTTTGATTTCATTATTCAAAAAATTTTTCCTTGCTTTATATTATCAATTTTTAATTATTAATTGCTTCATTAACTCTGTCATCCCGGTATGCTCTTGAGCCGGGATCTGGTTTTTAACTTAAAATCTTATTATATCATAATACAAATCAATCCATTTTGGATTAAGCTTTTCAATTAGTTTGATTTTATACTTTCTTTTCCATTTCTTCAACCGCTTTTCTTTTAAAATAGCTTCATTTATATCAGAATGCAATTCAAAATAAACTAACTTATAAACATTATACTTTTCTGTAAAGCCTTTTACTAATTTATTTTTATGTTCATATACTCTTTTTATTAAATCTGAAGTAACACCTACATAAAAAATATTATTACTTTGATTTGTAAGAATATAAATATAATAATTTTTTTCGTCCATAAGAACACCTAAAATATATTTTAAAGCGAGATCCCGGCTCAGAAGCATACCGGGATGACAAATTTTTAATTTTCCCGCTTTATCCGTGAAAATCCGTGTTATCCGTGGTAAAAATACTTTGCTTTTCCCGAACCCCGGACTTTCCCGGATTTCTATATCTTAATAAAAACAGTTTTATTATTAGAAAAAGTAACTTTACCTTTAACACCTTTAATTTTCTTCACAAATTTAACCTCAGTATAATCAACAGGAATATTCCCACCTCTTTTTGCTTCACAATTATTAGCAGCTAACTCAGCACCTTTTAAAATAAATTCAGGTTGAGCCTGATTTTTTTTAATTTTACAAATAACATGAGCACCTTTATAATTTTGAGCATGAAACCACAAATCATTGCCATTAGCAATATGTGAAAGAATATAATCATTATCATCAGCATTTTTACCAATATAATAAATAACATCTTTATAAATAATTTTTTTAACATTACCATATATTTTTTTAACAAAATTTCCCTTAGATTTAACAGGAATTTCAAAATAGTCTAAATTTAAAATGTAATTATCTAAAACCTCAATATCATTTAAAAGTTCTTCTCTTCTTTCAATATTTTTAGCAATTCTTTTTTTCTCTTTCCTAGCCTGATTAAAATAATTTTCCATAGAATAGGAAATATTTTTATTTTTCTTAACAGGAATTTTTATTTTTTCCATATTTTCTGAATAGTAATTATCAACCTCAATAAATGTTTCATCTATATTACCCTTATATTTATAAAGAACAGATTTTAATAAATCAGCATATAAAACAAATTGATTATATCTTTCATTCATAACATCGATATTTTCAAGACTATTTAATCTTTTTAAAAGTTTTTTCTTTTCTTTACTCAAATAATTAAGTTTGGAAAGAATAATTTTATCAATATCTAAGGAATTTTTTATATTAAAGTAAATGCTATTAAATAAAGAATAATAATCATCAAAAACTATAATTTCATAATCTTCAAATTCATTTATTAACAAAGGAAAAACCGTTACAGCAATATTATTTTTCTTTAAAAGAATTTTTTTATTATCAACTAAATTTACTTTTCTATACTCAAATAATTCATCGTTAGAATTATTTTTAATAAAAATTTTTAAAAGATGTCTAGAAATTTTTCCAAACCCTTTATAAATATCAATTTTATTATAATCAATAAATAAATCAGGTGAAATTCTGGAATTTTGAGGATAAAAATATTTTTTACCATTAACAATATATCTAGAATTATTAAATAATAAATCATCATTAATTTTTTTATGAGAAATACAACTTGGAATAAATCTTTTTAAAGAACCAATAATAAAATCATTATCACTAATTAAAATAATATTAGAACTTTTACCAAACATCTCAAAAATAAGTTTTTTATCATTAAATTCAAAAACTATAACTCTATCCCAATTATAAATGTAAATATCAAAAAGTTTAGAATTAATAATATTTTTTCTAAGAATCATCATAAAGTCATGATGTTGGGAACTGGTATCTTTTTTTTGAAGTTCTGTAGTCTTGTCTAACGTAAAAATACATTGAACCCCATAAGTATGGTCGACTAAAATTTTTTTAACGCCATATCGAGTTAAAAACTCAAAAACAAAAGTATAGTCATCAAGCATTTTTATTTTTACAAGTTTAGAATTTAAAAAATCACATTTTAATTCTTCACAAATAAAAAAATAATTCCAAGCATCAATAATCATAAAAATTCCCTTAAAAAATAAAATCTGCGAAATAGTGAATCAAAATGTTCATTGAACATTTTTTTGTAAAATAGCAAAATGGATTTAAAGCTTTTCCCATCTCACCATTTCACCACTCACACTTCGCAGATTCTATAGTTCTATCTATAAAGCTTCATGTCCTTTTCCACCACAACCTAAAAATTTAATCTTTCTTTCAACAACCTGTCTAACAGCTTCTCTAGCAGGAGCTAAATATTTACGAGGATCAAAAGCACCAGGATCTTCAACAAATACTTTTCTAATAGCAGCAGTAAGAGCAAGTCTTAAATCAGTATCAATATTAACTTTACAAACACCAGTTTTAGAAGCCTGAGCAATCATAGTTTCAGGAACACCTTGAGCTCCAGGAATCTTTCCACCATATTTATTACAAGCTTCAACAAGATCCTGAGGAACTGAACTTGCACCATGTAAAACTAATGGATATCCAGCAGGAATTAATTTTTCAATTTTTTCTAAAATATCAAATCTCAACTGCGGAGTACCTTTAAATTTATAAGCTCCATGACTTGTACCAATAGCAATTGCTAATGAATCACAACCAGATCTTTCAATAAATTCAGCAGCCTGATCAGGATCTGTAAATGCAGCATCTTTATCAGCTACTTTAATATTGTCTTCAATACCAGCAAGTTTACCAAGTTCAGCTTCAACAACAACACCTTTATCATGAGCATAATCAACTACTCTTTTTGTAAGTTTAATATTTTCTTCAAATGAATATTTTGAACCATCTATCATAACTGAAGTAAATCCACCATCAATACATGATTTACATATTTCAAAATCTTCACCATGATCAAGATGTACAGCAACTGGTACATCATATACTTCTAAAGAAGCTTGTATTAAATGCATTAAATATTCATGTTTTGCATATTTTCTAGCTCCAGCTGAAACTTGAATTATAAGAGGTGCATTAGAAGCTTTTATAGCTTCGAAAATACCCTGAATAATTTCCATGTTATTTACATTGAAAGCTCCTACTGCATAATTCCCTTTGTGAGCACTTTCAAACATCTTTGTTGTTGTAATTAAAGGCATATTTCCTCCATAAAAAAGTAATTTTATTTAATGAGTATATTATAACATAGGATTAGGGATTAAGGAATAGGGATTAAGGATTAAGGATTAAGGAATAGGGATTAAGGATTAAGGAATAGGGATTAAGAAAAGACGAAAAGCAATTTGGAATGTTGAATGTCGAATTTTGAATTTTTAATTCCAAAATATTTGTTAAACATTTTATCAATTTAAGACAAAAAAATAAAACTAAAGATAAAAGCATTATACCACGGATTGCCACGGATAGATCTAATCTATGAATATTATAGAAATTTATAATTAAATTTCTTAGACTGATAAAAATTTAAATAAAAAAATATAAATGTTTTTTTCTTGAAATTTTTTCAGTCTTTAATACAGTGAAACATCACTGTATTCTATAATATTCTCAAATATACATCAAAAACAAAATCTACATACCCCAGTCGCATATCAACAAACAAAAACTTTTAAAAAATCTTCATTTTTTAAGCATCTGATTTTAGAAAATTAAATACTTTTTATACATTAAAAAGTAACAAGATAAAATTTCTTGATATGTCATAAATTTAATTATGTAAATATTAAGATATTTTATTCAATGTTTATGGTGCTTCCCAATCATAAACTTTAATTTTCTAGCTTTATCCGTGTAAATCCGTGTAATCCGTGGTAAAAATCGCTCTTGTTTTCTGTTCTTAATTGCTTTATAAATATAAAAAAAAGCCATCCTTTTGGGACGGCTTTTCTTTATTAAAACAATGTTTATTAAACTATGTTTAACTTAACTTAGAATTTAACGCTCATTTCAAGTCTTAAAACGTTAACATCACTAGTTTTGTTTAATGTTGAAGTAGCTGCTGGATCAATTACACCAACAACAGTTCCGTTAGATGTAGGTGATACAGTGTCATCGTCTGAAACCATGCTATATGATAATTTCATATCAACACCTGGTTTGATTTCTTTGTTATATCCAAGAGATATAGCAGTTACATCTATAGCACCTGTAACAGCAACATCTTCTTCTGATACATTTTCATAAACAACACAGAAATTAGGGTTAATTGCATATTTTAACATCATAGCTTTAGTTCCACCAAATCTTGAAAGAGATTCTTCAAGAATTGAATTAGCTGGAGCTGCGAAGTTATTAATCTGATCAAGACCATTTTCTCTAACTGTATATTTAAAAGTCATATCATCAGTAGCTTTAACATTAACACTATATCCATTAGCTGTATCTTCTGTACCTACGAAGAAACCTTTGTCAAGTGAAGCTGATACATATTCAAAATCAAACATATCCTGAGCATAAGTTATACCAAAAGCATTAACTTTATCATTTAATGGAAGATTAAATATACTATCATCTGCTAAACCATCAGGACCTGCCACCCCAGTAAAGTTGTCTATAATATCAGCTCCAGTTCCATCCTGTCTTGCTTCCATATAATAAAGTTTCATACCTTTCTGGATTTTGTAATCAATACCCCAGATATTTGAGAATGAAGAAGTATCTCCATTATCAGTGAAAGTAAAGAATGTATAATCTTCAGCATCAAATCTGATACCAGTCATTCTAGCATCAATCAAAAGACCATTACCTAATTTAAAATCATTTCTACCAAAAGTAGCTTTTTCAAATGTAGTAAGACCAAAAAGATCAAAATCACTCATTTCTAAATAAACTCTTTTGATTCTATCGTCACCAGGAATTGTATAATCTCCACCAGTTAAACCATTCCAATCAAAAGCTGAAAAATTCTGAACAAATACTTTAACATCTTTTGTTGGTTTGAAAGTTAATTCTGTATAAATTTCGTTATACCAGTTATTTGTCTGAGTTTTTGTATCGTCTTCAACATTATAATAATACATATTCATGCTTCCGCCGAATTTAACTTTGCTATCGCCAGAACCTATAACAGCTCCGCCTTCTTTCATCATAGCAACATCATCTTTAAGAACTGCAACTTCATCTTCTAAAGCAGTAACTTTAACACCAAGAAGTGATAGTTCGTCAGCTAGTTCAACAGTAAGTTTTTCAACTGTTTTTTTATCAGCTGCACTCATGTTTGGCATTGAAATTCCGCCATCCATTTTAGCCATCAATCTAGCTAAAATCATAGCAAGTTCATATCTAGTAACCTGTCTCTGTCCTTTAAAAGTACCATCTGGAAAACCAGTAATAATACCTTTTGCAGATAGTTTAGCTACTGCATCATAAGCCCAATGTGAGAAAGGTACATCTGAGAAAGGATTTGCAAATGTTACAAAACTAAAAACTAAAACTAAAAATAGACCGAAAAATTTTTTCATTATTCCTCCTTAAGGTTTTGTTAATTTTCGTTGGTCGTTTGTTACTAACAGGTTCCCAACTTTCCTTAAGGTTTGGTTTTAAGTGTCCGTAGTTTCCTTAATACTTTACCTTATTTACTTGTTGAAACCCCATTTTTGTAAAACTTGTTTCTATGAAACTCTGTATCTGTAAAATGACTTTAACTATGGTCTTTTGTGCCCCTAAGTTTTTTCACCTCCTTTTAATACACATACAGACCTTGCTGTGACTTTACAATTATCATTGTATAAACATTATCTCATGTTGTCAAATTATATTTTTTCCAAACTATTCTAATCTCAAAAGGCATATACAATAAGTTTTTCATATGTTGGTAACCGGTATATTTAACAAAAAATCTTTTACTTCTATTATCGACAGAAAACAATAAAAAATTAGAAAGCAAAAACAACAAAGCAATTTACCACGGATTACACGGATGCGCACGGATAGATCTTATAAAATTAAACATTATGTTAAAAAACAACATAATATCTGAATAAAAATGATTTGATACTTACATAAATAAATTTATGACATATCAATCTTTTTATTCAAATACTTTTATTAAAAGTATTTAATTTTATCAAAATCTTTAGAGGTTACATATGTTTTTTTTGCTTATGTTTTTATAAAATTACTAACTTTTTTTGTATTTTTAAAAAGTCACTTAATAAAACAAAAACAAGATCCCGGCTCAGAATCATACCGGGATGACAGAGCTAATGAAGCAATTAATAATTAATAATTAATAATTAATAATTAAAAATTAAAAATTGATAATATAAAGTAAGGAGAAATCTTTTGAATAATGAAATCAAAGAAAATTAATTAAGAGGAACTATGGAGACTGTTACGAAGTATGCAATATACGGATGTATTGCATAGGCGAACATCGTAAGAGGGAATTTTACATGGAAGTTAAATTTCATGTGGTCCGATAAATTAATATTTCTTTGATGAAATAATAGGTAATTATAAAGCTAAAGCAGATCCCGGCTCAGAATAGTACCGGGATGACAGAGCTAATGAAGCAATTAATAATTAATAATTAATAATTAATAATTAAAAATTAAAAATTGATAATATAAAGTAAGGAGAAATTTTTTGCAACAAAAAAAGACCAGATATAATTCCGGTCTTTTTTATAAATTAAATTAGTAAATAATTTTGTTTAAAACATTGCTTTAAACTGTATTGTCCAGTTTTCAGATTCAAAATCTCTTCCAAATCTATCAACAACATCATAATAATGAGCAATAGTCATAGAACCAAGTGAACCTAGTCTAAAATCTAAACCTTGAGAAAGATTTTTATCAGTATAACCAAGTCTCCAAGTAAGCATAGAAGTAGTTCTACCTTCAACACCAATTTTTAACTGTTGATCAAAATCTTTATCTGAATTAGTAATATCCTGAAGATCAACCGCAACATCAACATTTCTCATTAAAGTATTTTCAGCAAATCTAAAAGGTCTTAAAGCAACACCAAGATTAACCTGCATATCAGGAGCATCAAAACCATCACCAAAATCTGATGAAATAATATCCATTACAGAAACACCAAATCTTGTATTCATACTGTCTTTAGTATGTAAAAGAGCTCCAATATCAAAACCAATTCTTGTTTTATCAATAGAATCAAATCTTGATTCAACTTTTTCATTCGCAGAAAAGTCTGCAACACCCACTGAAATACCATCCTGAATTGTTGCACCTTTTTTAACAAAATTAGATCTCCATATCATTTTCGCAGAAACACCATAATCAAGTCTTGCATTATCTTTTGAATCACCATAAGATTTTTCAAGTTCTTTTGTAAAACCTTTAGTAACCATAACACCAAGGTCAATGTAGTTCTTAAGATCTATTCCTGGAAATTCACTGATTGTTCCATTAGGACCAAAATAAGTATTATCGTTTATATGAGCAATTGTTGTAGGAGTTGGATTAAATTCGCCTGATGTAGTTATTGCAGTTAATCCCGTTGCCCCTCCACCTGCATTAGCATAAACTTTACCTGCATTAATAGCTTCAACATCTTCATAAGTTAAAACTTTAGCCGTAATTGCATCTGCAATTGTTTGTTTATTTATCCCAAAATCAATACCTGCTTTGGCAAAAAATGAAAAACCAAGACCATTATTTGTCCAATTGGAAAGATTTTGAAAATAAAAAGAACCGTTTTTATTATATAAAGAATTGACTCCGTCAAAAGCTTTCTTAGCTGCATCAAAAGCTTTATTATACTTCTCAGCTAAAGCTTTATTTGTTGTCAAAGAAGTTATATCTGTTGAAACATCAGACATATCAAAATCACCTTCATTTATATTTAGGTCATCCAATGCATCATATATATCTTTCCAATCCAATGATATACCTAAAGTAAAGTTAAAAAGTGTTGGTTTTGAGAATTCAACATTTTGAATTGCAGCAGGGTTATAAAAGAAAACTCCAACTCTGTCAAGACCGTTTGCAGTATAAGCTCTACCCATACCAAGAGATCTTGTGTTATCAAGTCTTGTTGGAGCAGATTCTGTACCGGCAAAACTTACTGTTACGAATGCAATCAGTAAAAGAATGCTTAAAAATTTTTTCATGTGTTTCCTCCGATTTTTATTAAAATTATATAACACATATTACTTAACTACTTTTAATAGTAATTGATTATATAATATGAATAAATAAATTACAAGTATTTTTTAAACCGTGAGCATAAATTTATTTTATATAAAATTGTTGAAGAAAGAACTGTGAAGCTGTGAAAGCTTTTTAATTTTCAATGTCGAATGTTGAATGTCTAATTAAAAGAAAAATCTGGGAAGCTGTGACAGATAAAGCGTGACATGTCACTTTGTGACATTAGTGACAAAAATCAAAACAAGAGCGAAATCCCGGCTCAGAAGCATACCGGGATGACAGAGCTAATGAAGCAATTAATAATTAATAATTAATAATTAAAAATTGATAATATAAAGTAAGGAGAAATCTTTTGAATAATGAAATCAAAGAAAATTAATTAAGAGGAACTATGGAGACTGTTACGAAGTATGCAATATACGGATGTATTGCAAAGGCGAACATCGTAAGAGGGAATTTTACATGGAAGTTAAATTTCATGTGGTCCGATAAATTAATATTTCTTTGATGAAATAATAGGTAATTATAAAGCTAAAGCAGATCCCGGCTCAGAATAGTACCGGGATGACAGATTTTTAATCCCGCTTACTAGGATTATTTATAATCCGCTTACACAAATTTCAATGAAATTTGTATGTTTCATCAAAGCTTCCACAAAAAAGGAACTCTTACTGGTTTAAGAAGAAATCCTTTTAATTTATCCCAAATAGTAATACTCATATCATCTATAATTTTTTGCTGTCTATTTTCAATACTATTAAGTTTTGTATAAAGAAGATTCATC
This sequence comes from Candidatus Muiribacterium halophilum, assembly GCA_023228995.1. Classification (GTDB taxonomy): domain Bacteria; phylum Muiribacteriota; class Muiribacteriia; order Muiribacteriales; family Muiribacteriaceae; genus JALOAD01. The sequence goes on along the minus strand of JALOAD010000017.1, from coordinate 36,799 downwards.
ATTTTTTTAATATCATCAGTCTTTCCAAGCATATTATTATTATTTTCAACAAGCTTTTTATACTCATCTTTAATATCACTTATCATCAACTCAAAATTCTCTAATTTTTCAACAGGAAAAACCTCATTACTTTTTTCAACTTCATTAATATTTAAAATATCAACATTTTTTGTTTCAACCTGTTTTGATCCATTAATTTCAGTGTTTTTTTCCTCAACAACACCCAAATTATTATTTAAATTCTCAATAACACTTTTATTTTCTTGACAATACTGCATTATTTCCTTAATAGTTTTGTTTTCAACTTTATTTAAAGTACGAATTTTTACAAGAAGTTCAACATCTATTTGTGAAAACATTAATCTATTAAATTTACCTCTTTTAAGACCTTTAAAGTATTTTCTAAATTTCTTTACATAATGATGAACAGTGTCAATTGAAATATCTGTCATCATAGAAACCTGTTTTATATCATATTGCATAAAAAACCTCCTGTTCAAAATACATTTGTTAAATGGTAAAGCAGATCCCGGCTCAGAAGCATACCGGGATGACAAGTTACTCAAAATCATACGAAGATGACATATTTCTCAAAATCATACGAAGATGACAAGTTACTCAAAATCATACGAAGATGACAGGTTACTCAAAATCATACGAAGATGACAAGTTACTCAAAATCATACGAAGATGACAAGTTACTCAAAATCATACGAAGATGACAAGTTACTCAAAATCATACAAAGATGACATATTTCTCAAAATCATACCGGATTCACAAAGATAAGCTTTATAAATAGATAATTATCTTTGATTAAATCAAATCTTTGATTCTTGTTTCTAAAGTCATTCTATACATTTTCATATCTTTAGAATTTTTTGTTTGTTTTTTGTTCAGTTTGTCTTTTTTCATTTTTTGCACCTCTTTATATTTGTGTTATAACTTGCTTCTATAATATTATCGTCATGTTTAGAATTTTTAATAATAGGTTTGCGGTAATTGAGACTTTTGGTTAAATTAAAATAATTAGTAATTAATTGAAAATTTAAAGAAAAAGCTGGATTCCCGTGTTCACGAGAATGACAAACTTATAAAGCGATTAATAATAAAATAGTATTGGAATAACAGAGTTAGAAGAGTATAAGGTTGACAATGCAATCAACTTTGATAAAATTAGTTTTTTAATTATTCATTCTTAATTTTTAATTATTAATTGACAAGCTTGCTTGTCTAAGGGCGGGTGTAGCTCAGTGGTAGAGCATCTGCTTCCCAAGCAGAGGGTCGCGGGTTCAACTCCCGTTTCCCGCTCCATACTTTATTTGAAAACTATGTTTAGTTTAGAATATTCATAGGATTTTCAAATTTACCATTTTTTCTCAAGCCAAAATGCAAATGAGGACCAGTTGACACACCAGTATTACCAACAGTTCCGATTATATCACCTTTTTTAACAATATTACCTTTTTTTATTTTAATATTATCAAGATGTGCATAAATAGTCTGATAACCATTTGAATGTTGAATTATAACAAGTCTTCCCGAATTCCCTTTATAAGCAGCAAATATAACTTTTCCATCATTAACCGATTTAACAGGAGTTCCTTTTTTATTTTCTATATCAACACCATTATGAAAGATTTTTTTACCATAAACAGGATGTTTTCTCCAACCATAAGGTGAAGCTATATTACCAGTTACAGGCCATTGAGCTAAAGAATTTCCAAACTTTTTAACCTTTGTATTAGAGACAAAATAAGGATTATTATTAGGAATTCTAACAATATTTCCTTTTTTAATTTTTTCAGAAGGATTTTTTATATTATTTAAAGCAATCATTTCCTGTAAATCAGCATTAAAATATTTACTCAATTCATTATAATCAGTGTTTTCAATTACTTTAAAAGGTCTTTCATTAATATTAGTAACATTTAATTTTTGATCAATTCTCAAACCAGAAGAAGTTAAGTCGTTCATATATTGCAAAGTTGAAACATAAACTCCATAATTTATTGCAATTGACCATAAACTATCACCTTTTTTTACATTATATATATAACTAGAATAATCATTGTTAACAGAGTTATGATTTTTTTGTGTAATTTGATTTTTTTCGATTATAGTTTCAGGATTGATATTTAAAACCTGACCAACTTTTAAAATTTTAGATGGAGAAATACCATTCATTCTTGCAAGTTGTAAAACTGAAATACTATATTTTTGAGCAATACTCCAAAGACTATCACCTCTTTTTACTATATAACTACCAGTAATTTCAGCTTCTTTTTCTTGTGCTTCAATTTTAATAAGTTCAGATTCAGGAATATGTAAAGTTAATTCCTGTGGAGCTGTTGCTTCAAAATCAGTTTCTAGAATATCTCTAGCATTAGCAACTTCTTCTTCAGTTACAAAATCAAATGTAGCTTCATATCTTTCTGAGGAAAAAGCAGATTGATATCTAATTATAACTATAGATAATAAAACTAGAAGTAATGAAAGAAAGAAAAAAAGTACAAGTCTTAATTTATTTACTCTATACTTTCTTCTCTTAGGTACATTATTATAATACTGCATCAAATCAATTCTTTCCATATAATTATATTTCGACATATTTTTTTTATATTTTAGAGATAAAATCAATAAAAAAGGACAATATCGAATTAAAAGAAAAAACTGTGAAGCTGTGACAGATAAAGCGTGACATGTCACTTTGTGAAATTAGTAACAAAACTCAAAACAAGAGCGAGATCCCGGCTCAGAAGCATACCGGGATGACAGATTTCTCAAAGTCATGTCGGTATGACAGAGTTAATGAAGCAATTAATAATTAATAATTAATAATTAAAAATTGATAATATAAAGCAAGGAGAAATTTTTTGAATAATGAAATCAAAGAAAATTAATTAAGAGGAACTATGGAGACTGTTACGAAGTATGCAATATACGGATGTATTGCAAAGGCGAACATCGTAAGAGGGAATTTTACATGGAAGTTAAATTTCAAGTGGTCCGATAAATTAATATTTCTTTGATGAAATAATAGGTAATTATAAAGCTAAAGAAGATCCCGGCTCAAAGTCATGCCGGGATGACAAAGATAAAAAAAGTTCGAGAGTTTAAGTGTTTGAGGGTTAAATTTCTATCTTGCAATAAAAGCACTTATTTCAACACTAACACCTTTTGGTAATGCAGCAACCTGTACACACTCTCTAGCAGGATAATCACTCTCAAAAAAACTACCATAAATTTCATTAACTTGAGGAAATTCTTTCATATCTGTCAAAAATATAGTTGCTTTTAAAATATTTTTCATAGTTAAACCCTGTTCTTCAACAAAAGTTTTTATATTATTCATTATAATTTTAGTAGCTTTTTTTGTATCAGTAATTTCAAGTTCACCTGTATTTACATCAACAGGTAGCTGTCCTGATAAAAAGATAATACCATTAATTTCTGTTGCCAAGGAATAAGGTCCAACAGCTTTTGGCATTTTTTCTGAATTTAATATTTTTTTACTCATAGCGTAAATCCTCCGATAATATTAATTATGAGACTAATTTATATTACATTAATAATAGTGTTATTTACAACCTCAGTTTTTTCTAATAATGAAAGAACTATTAATGAACTTATAAATTATGGCAAATTTTATTATCAACTTGAAAGATATAAAAAAGCAATTGAATATTTTGAAAAAATTCTCGATATTGATAATTTCAATTATATTGCAATTGATTATCTTACCAAAATATCAACATTAACAGATTATATACCTAAAATTATTGAACATGATATTCCTGAAATTTCAAATAAAAATGGTCGTGCTTATCAATGGTATACAAATGGTTTGTTTCAATATGAAAGAAAAAATTATGGTGAAGCTACTTATGCTTTTATAAAAGCTTATGAAATAGAACCCTCGGAAGAAGCCTATAGAATATATACTTTTAAATCCAAAAGATTATATGAACTTCAACTATATAAAGAAAAACAAGAAAGAATTGAAAATAAAGAAAATATTGATTTAAAAAATATAGCTGATAAGTTTTTAAAAGAAAAAACTCATTCAGAAGAAGATTCAAGACAATGGTTTTTAAAAGCTAAATTTAATTTTAATAATAATAAAAAAAATCAAGCTTTATCAGAGTTAAAAATAGCATTAATACTTAATTCCCAAAATTTAGAAGCAAAAAAATTACTTGATGAAATCGAATATGAGCAAATACAAAAAAATAAAATAGAAGAAGAACTCGCTAAAAAATTAGAAGATACAACTGAAATAGTCATTGAACCTTTAATAGAAGAAAAAGTTAATATTACAGAAATCTCTGATAAACAAATTTTAACTGAAGAAATTAAAATTACACTTATAACAGAAGATAGTAAAGAAATTAAGAAAAAACCATCATATAGTCTAATATCTTCAAAAGAAAAAATAACTTTAGATGATCATCTTTCTAAAGATAAAAAAATTATAGCTGGACTTTATGACTTACCTGAAGATGGAGAAAATACTTTAATTTATATCAAAGAAAAATTTGATGAAGCAGATAGATTATTAAAGGAAAACAAATTTAATATTGCAACTATAGCTTTAGAAGAAGCTTATAAAAAAGCTCTTGAATATAATGAAAAAGACTTAAGAGCTTTATATTATCTTTATTTAATTTCAGAAAAAAAACATAATATTAACGATATGAAAAAGTATTTTTTTGCATTAATTGATAACCTTTATAACAAAAATTTCAAACAAGAAACTTATTATTTAAAATCAAAAGAATTAGTAGACTCTCTTTTATTTTCAATGATTATTCAGGGAGCTTATAATGCTTGGTTTTTAAGAACTAATGATGCTAATCTTAAAATGGATTCTCTTATTGAACAAGGTTATCTATCTTATGTTAAAAAGATTAATTTAGATATTGGTTATAAAAATATGGGTAAAATATCTTGGAAATTTTCTCACATTCATTCTAAATTACATTTTAAAGTCAAAAATAAAACAGTTATCAGTGATATTTACGGTGTTTCTCCATTAATGGCAACTGAGTTTTATATTGAAGAAGAATAGTAAATAAAAAGGTTTAAGAGTTTAAGGGTTGAGGGTTGAGGGTTGAGGGTCAAAATATTCTGTGAACATTTTTAATTTCCAATGTCGAATTAAAAGAAAGAACTGTGAAGCTGTGACAGGTGAAGCGTGACATGTCACTTTGTGACATTAGTGACAAAACTCAAAACAAGAGCGAGATCCCGGCTCAAGAGCATACCGGGATGACAGATTTCTCAAAGTCATGTCGGTATGACAGAGTTAATGAAGCAATTAATAATTAATAATTAATAATTAAAAATTGATAATATAAAGCAAGGAGAAATTTTTTGAATAATGAAATCAAAGAAAATTAATTAAGAGGAACTATGGAGACTGTTACGAAGTATGCAATATACGGATGTATTGCAAAGGCGAACATCGTAAGAGGGAATTTTACATGGAAGTTAAATTTCATGTGGTCCGATAAATTAATATTTCTTTGATGAAATAATAGGTAATTATAAAGCTAAAGAAGATCCCGGATCAAAGTCATGCCGGGATGACAGATTTCTCAGAATAGTACCGGGTACAACAAAAATTCAGGATAATACTAGGATGACATTATATTGATTTTTGTTTATTTTTGATACACATTCTTAAAATGAAACAATTTAATCTCAAATTTCAATTACCGGTCTTTTGCTTTTTCCATTAACCTGCTCTTAATTTCAATGGCATAGAATTTGTTATATCTTTGTATGAAAAAAATTGAATTTATAACTTTTATATTATTTATTTTTGTTATTTTTTCTTTTGTTGAAATAATTGATTCTCAAGAAAGCCTTATTCCTGTAGAAACTGTTTTTAAAAACAACAAAATTGAAAAATCTGCTATAAAAGAAAAGCTTAATATAGCTTTTTTTACTGAAAGTAATCTTATAAAAATTAAAGGTATAGGAGAAAAACTTGCTTCACTTATTTTATTACATTTTAAAAAAGGTGATATCAAAGTAATAGATGATATTCAAAAGATAAAAGGTATTGGTAAGGTAAAATTTTCTAAAATTAAAGAGGCTTATGAAATCTTTAATAAACAATAATCCCCTTTTTTCAATAGGTTTTATATCAATGATTGCAACATATATTCATTTTAAATATGTTTTTTCTATATTATTTTACATTATTTTTTTATTATCATTTTTGTATATTTTTAAAAAAAATATACTTATTTTAATATGTATTTTAGCTTTAATATTATTGTTTCAGTTAAGATTTCAAAACATTATTTCTTATCAATTACCTGATAATGATTATTTGTTTTTTGTGAAAGAAAAAACTTCAGATACTTTTTATACAATTAAAGTTAATAAACTTAATTTTACTCTTTATTCAAAAGAAATTTTAGAAGAAGGTTGCTATTATACAGCTTTTTTAAGATTTAATAACCTTAACAGTACTGCTAATTTTTTTGAATTTAATTATTCTAAATACCTTAATTCACAAAAGATTTTTTATAGAGTTTATGCTAAAAACATTAAAAAATCTGATAAAAAGAATTTATTTTATTATTATCGATCACGATTTTCATGTAAATTATATGAATTATGGAGTGAAAATAAAGGTTATCTTCTTGCAAGTTCTCTTATTTTTAATGAAAGGAAATCTAAAAAAAAGTTATATGCTATTTTTCAAAATCTCAATATTTCACATTTTATAGCTTTTTCTGGTATGCATTTAGGTGTTTTTTTGGCTATAAATGATAAATTTTTTAAAAAAATTAAATATACAAATTACTTTGTTGTAATTGTAGCTTTTATTCTTTCAAACTTTTCATTTTCTTGTCTTAGAGCTCTTTATATTTATTTTGTTGATAAACTTGCTCATTATTTTGGAAGACCTGCGTATTCACTTGAAAACCTTGGTATTTTTACTATAATTACAATGCTTTATAATCCTCTTATTATTTATAATCCATCTTTTTTTTATTCAGTTATATTTTACTCTCAAATTGTAATTTTTAACAAGGAAAAATTAAAACTAACTCTTCTTTTTGCGTTAGAAAGTCTTTTTATTATGAAATCTCTCTCTATTTATTATGTTTTTTTGAATTTTGCTTTGATTATTATATTTCCTTTTATAATAATAAGTTCTATATTATTTTTTATATTTTTTAATTTCCAATATTCTTATATTCTGCTTATTCCTAATAAAATTGTTATTAATTTACTTGAGTTTTTATATAAATATAATTATACAATAAATCTTAATTTTAAATATATTATGATTTTTTTGATTTTATTTTTTTTATTTTTTAAAAAGAAAAAACTTTTATTTCTTTTAGTCTGTTTGTTTTTGTATTTTCAATTATTTCCTTATATTATTGTTTTTGATACAGGTCATGGTCAAAGTATTTTATTTAATTGGACTGGTAAATATATATTATTTGATGGCGGTAATAATTATTACAAATTCAATACTACTTTAGAAAATTTTCTAACCTTGTCTGGGAAAAACATAAATACAGTGCTTATATCACATAATGATAATGACCACTTTAGCGGACTAATTGATATTGATCAAAACAAATTTATTATGAAGTTATATTTACCTGACTTTAATTCAAAACTTTTATATGGTGATATTTTAAAAAAAGATAATTATAATATTAACTCAAAACTTTATTCACTAGATTTTATAAGAGAAAAGTCTGATAATAGAAACAATTACTCTTTTTTTTATAATTTAAAAGTTTTTAACAAAAAAATATTTTTCTGCTCAGATCTTTCAAGCGAAAAATCATTAAAATATATGTCTTTATATGAAAATAACTCTGATTACTTATTTGTTGGTCATCATGGTGGTAAAAATTCACTATCAAGAGATATAATTGAAAAAAATTCCAAAGCTTTGTTTATAATATCATGTTCTAATCAATATAATAATCCACATAAACAAACTCTTGAGCTTTTATCTAATAGTAATTATATTTCAACAAAAAAACATGGTGCAATTTTCATAGATGTATTAACCGGATTAAAAATAATGCATTTTAAAAATGTTCAGTGAAGATTTTTAATTTGCAATGTCGAATGTTGAATGTCGAATTAAAAGAAAGAACTGTGAAGCTGTGACAGGTGAAGCGTGACATGTCACTTTGTGACATTAGTGACAAAAATCAAAACAAGAGCGAGATCCCAGCTAAGAATCATACCGGGATGACAGAGTTAATGAAGCAATTAAAAATTAAAAATTGATAATATAAAACAAGGAGAAATTTTTTGAATAATGAAATCAAAAGAAGATCCCGGCTAAGAATCATACCGGGATGACAGAGTTAATGAAGCAATTAAAAATTAAAAATTGATAATATAAAACAAGGAGAAATTTTTTGAATAATGAAATCAAAGAAAATTAATTAAGAGGAACTATGGAGACTGTTACGAAGTATGCAATATACGGAGGTATTGCAAAGGCGAACATCGTAAGAGGGAATTTTACATGGAAGTTAAATTTCATGTGGTCCGATTAATTAATATTTCTTTGATGAAATAATAGGTAATTATAAAGCTAAAGAAGATCCCGGCTAAGAATCATACCGGGATGACAGATTTTTAAATAAAATTTACTTCAATATAACATGAGGACAAATTTTTAATTTGCAATGTCGAATGTTGAATGTCGAATTAAAAGAAAGTACTGTGAAGCTGTGACAGATTTTTAATTTTCAATATCGAATTAAAAGTAAGAACAGCTTCTGTACTTTGATTTTTCACGCTCTTATTGGTTTTCTAAACTGCTTTTATAAGTTTTGAAAAGCTATCAGCTTTTAAACTAGCTCCACCAACTAAAGCTCCATCAATATCTGTTTGACTCATATATTCTTTTGAGTTTTCAGCTTTAACACTACCACCGTATTGAATTCTGACTTTTTGAGCTATTTCTTCGCCAAACATATCTTTTAATGTTTTTCTAATAAAATTACAAGCATTCTGTGCATCTTCAGTTTTTGCTGATTTACCAGTTCCAATTGCCCAAACAGGCTCATAAGCTATTACTATTTCAGCAACTTTATTATTATCAAGCTCTTTTAAATCACCTTTTAATTGTTTTTCAAGAACAATATTTGTTATTCCCTGTTCTCTTTCTTGAAGTTTTTCACCAATACATAAAATAACTTTTATATTATGCTCAAATGCTTTTCTTATTCTTTTATTAACAGTTTCTTCAGTTTCACCAAAATATTGTCTTCTTTCTGAATGTCCAATAATAACATAGTCAATATTAATATCTTTTAACATTAATGGACTGATTTCTCCAGTATAGGCTCCATTATCTTCAAAATACATATTCTGAGCTATTACCTTAATATTTGAATCTTGACATAATGCTTTTGCATAAGCTAAATTTACAAAACTTGGTGCAATACCTATTTCAATATTATCTATAGATTTTACACTTTGTTTAAATTCTTCTATAAAAGTTTTTGTTTCAGATAATGTATTATTCATTTTCCAATTCCCTGCAATAAAGATTTTTCTCATAAATCCTCCATAATTTTTAAATCTAGATCCCGGCTCAGAATCATACCGGGATGACAGATTTCTCAAAATAGTACCGGAATGACAGAGTTTAATAAATGTGACTGCAATTTATTCTACGAAAAAATTGCTTGTAACAAGAGTCTTCGACTCTCCGTTAACATCGTGACTTTGTTTTTTGTCACTAATATCATACAATGACATGTCACGCTTTATCTGTCACAGCTTTCCCGGTTTTTTTTATACCGCTTCTATACGCTTTTAATAGTCACGCTCACGGCTTTTATAATCCAACATTCGAAATTCCCAGCTTTTTAATTCTTAATTTTTAATTGTTAATTGTTAATTTTTAATTGATGCTCACTGAGCATCCTTAATTGCTTTTATCCCTGGTAATTCTATACCTTCCATATATTCTAATGAAGCTCCTCCACCAGTTGATATATGTGTCATTTTTGATTCAAGACCAAATTGATTAACAGCAGCAGCTGAATCTCCACCGCCTATAATAGTTCTAGCATCTTTTAATTTAGCCATAATATTAGCTATTTTTTTTGTACCTTTGGCAAAAATATCTATTTCAAAAACTCCCATTGGACCATTCCAAACTACAGTTTTAGCATTTATTAATTCTTTTTCAAATATTTTTAAAGATTCTGGTCCAATATCAAGACCTATAAGACCTTTATCAATTTTTTGAATAGGACAGATTTTTGTCTTTACATTTTCTTCTATTTTATCAGCACATATAAAATCAACAGGAAATATAAGTTTTTTGCCAGCTTTTTTAGCTTTTTTTATAAGCTCGCTTGCAAGCTCTATTTTGTCTTCTTCGACAAGAGAGTTACCAGTTTCATATCCTAAAGCTCTGGCAAATGTAAATACCATAGCTCCACCAATAAGAAGTGTATCAACTTTTGTCAAAAGATTTTCTATTACTCCAATCTTTGAAGATACTTTAGCTCCACCTAGTATTGCAATAAATGGTCTTTTAGGATTTTCCAAAGTGTTTCCAATCATATCAATTTCTTTTTCCATTAAAAAACCAGCATAACAAGGTAATAATTCTGCAACACCACAATTTGAAGCATGAGCTCGATGTGCTGTGCCAAAAGCATCATTTACACAAACATCTGCATAACTTGCTAATTCTTTTGCAAAATCAGGATCATTTTTCTTTTCACCTTTATGAAATCTTGTGTTTTCAAGTAAAAGAACATCTCCTTTTTTTAAATTATCTACCATATCTTTAACTTCTTTTCCTATACAAGAAGGTGCTTTTAATACTTTTTTTCCAAGCAATTCTGAAAGTCTTTGAGCAACAGCTTCCATATTAAGAAGTTCTTTATCCTCTTCAGTTTTAGGATCTCCAAGATGCGAAGCTAAAATTAAAGTTGCTCCATTTTCTAATAAGTAATTTATAGTTGGTAATGCTGCCTCAATTCGATTATCATCTGTTATTTTTTTATCTTTAAGAGGTACATTAAAATCAACACGGACAAATACTTTTTTATTATTGAAATTAAAATCTTTTATTGTTGCTTTTTGCATAAAAATCTCCTTTAAACACTTCAAATAATTAATTAAATCCTTTTATTAAATAAAAAAAGGCAGTAGGTATATTCTACCTTGCCTGCCCTTTTTATTAAAAACTCCGCTTTAAAAAAAACATTTATTATTATTTTGAAGCCATGTATAAAATTAAATCTTTTAATCTGTTAGAATAACCACATTCATTGTCATACCATGAAAGTACTTTAATTAATGTTCCTTCCATAACAGTTGTATTATCTGCATCAAATATTGAAGAGTTAGTATTACCATTAAAGTCTATAGAAACTAATGGTTCATCACAATATTCAAGTATTCCTTTTAGTGGTCCTTCTGCTGCTTTTTTCATAAGATTATTAATTTCTTCTTTTGTAGTAGGTTTTTCAACTTCAATAACTAAATCTACAAGAGATACATTAGGAGTTGGAACTCTTACAGCCATTCCATCAAGTTTACCTTTAAGTTCAGGTAATACAAGACCTACTGCTTTTGCTGCACCAGTTGTTGTTGGAATCATACTTACAGCAGCTGCCCTTGCTCTTCTAAGATCTTTATGAGGAAGATCAAGAATTTTTTGATCATTTGTATAAGAATGAATTGTTGTCATCAATCCTCTTTTTATTTTAAAATTGTCATTTAATATCTTTGCTACAGGTGCAAGACAATTTGTTGTACAAGAAGCATTTGATACAAGGTGATCACTGTTTTTATTGTAATCTTTTTCATTTACACCCATTACAAAAGTTGCAACTGTACCTTTTGCAGGAGCAGATATAACAACTTTTTTAGCTCCAGCTTTAAGATGTTTACCAGCAGCTTCATCTGATGTAAAAATTCCTGTACATTCAGCTACATATTCTACATTAAGTTCTTTCCAAGGTAATTGTGAAGGATCTTTAACTGCAAAAATTTTTATTGTCTTACCTTCAACTATAATCGAATCATCTGTATAACTGATATTTTTGTCAAATTTACCATGAACTGAATCATATTTTAAAAGATGTGCCAAAGTCTTTGGATCTGTCAGATCATTAATTGCTACTATTTCCATATCTTTGTGACCAAAACTTGCTCTAAAAAAGAGTCTTCCTATTCTTCCGAATCCATTAATTGCAACTTTTACTGCCATATATCCTCCTATTTTTTAGAATTTAAAGCTTTTTTTAATTTATCACCAACTGAAACTCCACCACTATCGTTTTCTTCGGTCATAATAAACTCATTTGCTATTTTACCATATTGAGCTTGTTTAATACTAAGTTTTAATTTTCTATCATTAGAATTATTTTCAATAACTCTAACTTCTACTTTATCGCTTTTTTTTAATACATCTTCTGCTGACTGATAATAATCTTCTGAAATTTCAGATTTATGTACAAATCCTGTAATTCCTTTTTCTAAACTTATAATTACACCGCTTTTTAAAAATTCTTCAACTACACCTGTAACAAGAAGACCTTCTGTGTATTTTTCAAAAGGGTTTTCTTCAAGCTGTTTTAAACCAAGTGCAAGCTGTCTTTTATCAGTGTCTATATTAAGTATTCTTACTTTAATTTCTTGTCCTGATTTAACATATTCATTTACATTATTGGTTCTATTTGTCCAAGAAAGGTCATTTATATGTAAAAGACCTTCAATTCCAGGTTCAAGCTCTACAAAAGCTCCAAACTGTCTTATATTAGTAACTTTACCTTCTACTGTAGTATTTACAGCATATTTTTCTTCAATATTTTCCCAAGGGTCACCTTCTACCTGTTTTAAACCTAGCGAAATTCGTTTTTCTGCTGGATTAATAGATAAAATTTTGACTTTTATTTCATCTTTTTCTTTAAGCATATCTTTTGGATGATTTATTCTTTTTGTCCATGAAAGGTCTGATATATGCAACAATCCTTCAAGACCATTATCTAATTTAACAAAAACCCCAAAATTAGTCATTCTCATTATTTTGCCATTTACAATCTGACCTTCTGAGTAATTATCTTTAACAATTGTCCATGGATCAGGTTCAAGCTGTTTTACACCTAATCTGATATTTCTTTTTTCTTTATCTATTTCAAGAACTTTAACTTTAATAATTTGTTCTTCATTAAAGTATTCTGAAGGATGACTTACTCTTTCACTCCATGAAATATCCCCAATATGCACAAAACCTTCAACCTCTGGAGTAAGTTCAACGATAATGCCACTATTTTGAAGATTTTTGATTTTAACTTCAAGTATTGTATCAATAGAAAAAAGTTCATTTATTGTATTCCAAGGGTCATTTGTAAGTTGTTTTATACCTAATGATATTTTCTTTTTTTCAATATTAATATCAAGTATTTTAACTTTTATATTTTGACCTGTTTTTAATATATCAGCAGGATTTCCTGTTTTTTTCCATGAAATATCACTTACATGAAGAAGTCCTTCCAGACCAGGTTCAAGCTCTACAAATGCTCCGTAATCTGTAATATTCATGATTTTACCGTTTACCACATCACCTATTTTATAATTATCTTGTATAACTTTCCATGGTTCAGGAGATTTTTGTTTAAGTCCAACAGAAATTTTTGTTTTCTTTTCATCAAGTTTTAATATTATGAGTTCAAGTTCTTGACCAGCTGACAATACATCTTCTATATTATTAATTCTTCCCCATGATATATCTGTTATATGAAGAAGACCTTCGATACCACCAAAATCAATAAATGCTCCAAAATCAGTTATATTGGAAATTTTACCTTTTATAAGATCGCCTTCTTTTTTATTTTCAGCTATTTCAGCAAATCTTACAGTTTTAAAATTATCTTGTATTGATTTATGTGATAAAACTATATCTTTATTTTTTTTCCTTATTTCAATAACTTCAAAATCTATTACTTGTCCAACTGGTTCGCCATTTACTTGTCCAAGTTGAGAAAAAGGAAGGAAACATTCAATTGATTTTTCAATAGTAACCTGAAAACCTCCTTTGAGTTTGGAAGTTATTTTTCCTTTTATCACACTATTTTCATCATGAGCTTTAATTATATTTTCCCAAATATTTTTTTTAATTGCTTCAACATAAGAAAGATTTACAAAACCTTTATTATCATCAATATTGGTTATAAGAGACTGTATTTCTCGACCTTCAACAGGGATTAAACCCATTTCTTCAAATTCTTTATATGGAATTCTACCCTCAGATTTATAACCTATATCAACAAAAATTTCTTCAGGAGTTACTTTTGCAATTATTCCAGTCACAACATTACCTCTTGATACTTTATCAAAAGATTTTAAAGCTTCCTCCATCATCATCTGCTGCTCAAAATTTTCATTATTTTCATTCGTCATTTTTGTTTACCTTCCCATTATAATAGTTTTGAATGATCTGACTAGTCTCTTCTATGCTTTTTACAGGTGTAGAAGCTCCTGCTGTTATTCCTATTTTTTCATAACAGTCAAGCTGTTCAAGCTCAAGATCTTCGGTTTTTTCTATCCAAATAACATTTTTACAAATTTTATTACATATTTCAACAAGTCGTTTTGTATTAGCACTATTAAAACCACCAATCACAATTATAACATCACTTTTTTCCGCAAGTTTTATTGCAGAAAGTTGTCTTGAACTTGTTGCATTACATATTGTATCAAAAATACAAATATCTGTAGCTTTTTCTTGCATAATACTTACAAATTCTTCAAAAAGTTCTTTGCTCTGAGTAGTTTGAGCAACAAGACCTACTCTGTTATTTTTTTCTTTCAAATATGTTTTTAATTCATCAGTATCTTTTAATATTACACCATTATAATCTGTATAAGAATGAATTCCTTTAACTTCAGGATGATTTATATCACCTAGTATTATAAGATTATAATTTTTTTCATATAAAGTTTTTGCAGATTCTTTTGCTTTTTTTACAAAAGGACAGGTTGCATCCACAATATCAAAACCCATTTTTTCAAGTTTAATAAGAGTTTTTTTTTCAATTCCATGACTTCTTATTATTATTGTACTGTTTTTATCAAGCTTTTGCAGATCTTCTTCTTCAACCGGAAACACACCTAATTCTTTAAGTTTTTTAACAACTATTGGATTATGAATAAGAGGACCAAAAGTATATACTTTATTTTTTTTGTTTTTTATTGTGCTAAGAACTATGTTTTCAGCTCTTTCAACACCAAAACAAAAACCCGCTTTATCTGCAATTGTTATTTTCATATAATTTCCACTTCAACATTTTCAATTTTATATTTTATATAATCTTTACCACTTATCCATTTTTCAAGAAATTTACATATAAAAAAGGATGGAAATAGTGATAATATTATTATTAAAGCTAATACAATTTCACTTACTTTAAATATATTCTGACCTATCATTGCTGAAACAACCATAAAAAGCACTGGAATTCCATACATTATTAAAATCAATATGACCGGATTAATATCAACAGTCTGAATTATATTGACATTATCTCCAACTTTAAAATCTTCTGAATTATCTATTTTAAACTCAATTTCTTCTTCTTTTCTTTCAGAATCAACACACGAATCTTTTGATTTGCAATGAAAACAAGCACTGTTTCTAATGTATTTTATTTTTACAAAATCATTTTTAAGCGAAATTACTCTTCCTGTAATTTTCATTATAATCCTATATAGACTACTAAATTTTTTACTGTTTTTAATTTTTCTCTCTTTACATCTTAAAATTTATCATATAGAATTCTTTTATGCAAGAAAATGTAAAAATTGAAAAAGTCTCTCTAGGAAAATTCAAAATTACTTGGGGAGAGGGTCAAAACTCTGATGAGTACATACCTCAAGAAGAAATGATTGATTTTGTTGAGACTCTTGAAAAAGCTCTTTCTAAAATGACATCTATATCAAGAGAAACAAAAACTGAACAAATCGCTGTATCTAAAAACAATACTTCGCATAGAATATGGTCTTATAAAAACGGTATGGTTCAAATAGAATGGGGTAATCTTCTTAAAAAAATTACTATCGATGAATTAAAAGCAGCAACTAAAAATTTTACAATTCTAAAAAATGAACTTATAGAAAAAGATAGAGTTGAAAGAATTGCTTTTGAAAAAGGATATAAAAGATTATATCAGTTCTTTATACTCGGCATGATAAGTCTTTTTGTATCAACAGCAGTTACTGCTTTATTTGTTGTTTTTATATTTTTTGTTAGAGAATATGCCATGCACGCTTTTATATTATCTATATTTTGCTGGTCTTTTTTTGCAATATTTTATTTTCTTCAACAAAGAAATGTCAAAGGTCTTATTGAGTTTACAAAAGATAATGCTGGAGAAAAAATTCTTCCTATGCTTTCAAGTATTCCAAACAACAGGAAAGTTGTAGAAATGATTACAATATTTTTTATTATATTTGTATTTATGTCTATATATTTTTCAAAAACAATACCACAAGTTCTTAATTTCTATGGTAATCCTGGTTCAATTCAAAATATAACTGACTAATAAAAACAGATCCCGGCTCAGAATAGTACCGGGATGACAAATTTTTAATGTCGAATTAAAAGAAAGAACAGTGAAGCTGTAACAGATAAAGCGTGACATGTCACTTTGTGACATTAGTGACAAAAACAAAGTCATGCCATCACTAAGTTGTTCTATTATTTTTTAGGATTTCGGTAAAATTTTATTCAATCTCGCTTTCCTTTATCTTTGTAAATCAGTGGTAAATTTTCAATTAAAATAAATCATGATGGAGTTTCTATAAACAAAAGCAAAAAAAAAATCTACTCGGTAACTTGAGTGAACGTTGCGAAGCATATAATATACGGATGTATTATAAGTGAACGAAGGTAAAGAGATATTTTATATGGATGTAAAATATCGAATGGTACCGAATGATTATTTTTTTGCTTTATTGTAATGATAAAAATATCAAAAACAGATCCCGGCTCAGAATAGTACCGGCATGACATTATATTGATTTTTATTTATATAATTATAGGATTTAATTTTCCCACTTCACTATTTCACACTTTCACGCTTTTACTTTATTTTATATTTTTGAAAGTGTTTCTTTTATTGTTTTAGTTCTATCTTCATTATTTCTAATAGAACTTTTTATATTTTCAATACCCATATTTATCATATTTTTTTTAAGATTATCTTCTGGAAGCTCTCCTGTACTTATAATGTTTTTTATTTGCATTATTCTTCTTGATAATTCTTGGCTTTCTTTAACATAATTTTCAAGTAGTATTATAGTATTATTTAAAACTTCAATATTCATAGTATCTTCCTCTTTTGCAGGTTTTTGTTCTCGAGCGATTTCTTCACTGGAAGCTTCAATTTTAATTTCTTCAACAACTGGTTTTTTTATTTTTTTTTCAATATTTGGCTCAACTTTAGTTTCAGAAGAAAAACCAATTTCTTCTGTTTCTTTTAATTCCACAATTTCAGCAATATCTTCTATAAGGTCAATTTCTCCGAAAGAAGTTTCATCAATAACTGTTTTTTCTATTGGAGTTTTTTTTGCCATATTTAAAGCATTTTCCATCTCTTCTCTTGAAGAAATAAATTTTTCTTCTTCTTTAATTTCTACATCTACTTTTTGATTAACCTCTTCTTTAACAACTATATCTTCTTTAATATTATCCCTTTCTTCAACAAATTTTTTTCTCATTTCATCAAGCTCTTCTCTGCTTTCAGGAAATCTAAAAGGATGAGGATATTTATAACCAATAATAAGATCGGTGTTTTCTTCTATCAAACCTTTTAATGCAATTTCATCAAACTCTTTTTTTATCTCATAGCTTTCAACTAATTCTTTTATATTTGTTATAAGAGGATTATATTTTTGAATAGTCTTAAAAAGAATAAGAGCTTCATCTTTTTTATCAGATTCGCTACAAGCAATTGCATGTTTTATAATCATCTCTATATCAGTTTTATCAGCTTGATAAGCTAATCTATAAAACCTAAGACTACTTTTATAATCTTCAACATAAATAGCTATATCTCCAAGTCTCATATAAACTGTTTTATCTCCTGGAACAGCTTGAAGTGACATGTCAAAATACTTATAAGCTTCTATAAATTTTTTTTGAGAAAAATATATATTTCCTAGTTTTGTAAGAACTCTAGCTTTATGTGAAGAATTTCTAAAAAACTCTTTAGAATGTTTAGAATTAAGCAATTTATCATAGGTTTCAATGCTTTTTTGTTCATTTCCTAACATTCTATAAAGATCTCCAAGTTTTTCAAAAACATCAAAATTTACTTCATTATGCTCAATTGTCTTTGAATAAAATTCAATCGCTTTATCATAATCTTCTTCTATATTTTCATAGAATTCACCTAAAGATTTATAACCCATGTCTTTTCTTTTAGAAGATTTAAGAAAATCATTCCACATTTTAACAATTTCTTTTTTCTTTCCTTGTTTTAGATAAACAGCTTCAATTTTTCCATATATATCAAAACCACCTGTGAATTCAATTCCTCTATTTAATATTCTAAGAGCATCTATATATCTTTCATTTATTGTATAACTTTCACCCATAATAAGAAAAGGTCCTATTAGTTTTGGATTGAGTTTTACTGCATCTGATGCATGAATTATAGCTTGTCTATAATCTTTATTTTTAAAAGACATTTCAGCCATTGAATATCTTTTATCAGCTTTACTAAGTTCAGGTTCTTTTTTTAACAAAGCTCTTGATGGTATTATTTTATCAAGATCAGGTAAAGCTCCTGATTTTGTATTAATCTTTTCAATTATACTTTCAAAAACTTTCATTCTATCTCCTAAACTTTCTAATAGTTATCCACATTATCCACATTATAACAAAACTGGCTTTGACATTAAAGGTTTTGCATATAAAATTTTGAAACATTAGTGTTTTCAATAGTTTTAAGCTTGTTCACTACTTTGTAAAATTTTCTAAACTATACACAATTAAATTTTTTTTGTGCATAACTTTCTTATAAAAAACACTTCCCGCTCTACATCAGCAACTTTATAAGGAATAGAATGTATAAGTTCGCATTTTTTTTTCTTCATATAAGATTTTGTAACAGCAAGCTCAAGATCATCATTAAAAACTTTAGTTTTATAATTAACACTTATTCCATTTGGAGCAAGATATGGAATTGTCCATTTTAACCATTTATCTGCTTTAGAAACTAGAGCTTTAGCACAAACAAAATCAAATTTATTAAAATAAGATATATTATCTTCTGCTCTACCATGAAGAGTTTGAAATCTATTACCAAGAAGTTCACAAGCTTTATCAAGGAATCTGATTTTTTTCGTCTCTGCATCACACAAAACAACATTTAAATCTTCACAAACAATACCCAAAATCACTCCAGGAAAACCGTTTCCTGAACCTATATCTATTAAATTACCTTTTATATTACCAAGATATTTTAAAGGAATAAGTGAATCTATAAAGGTTTTTTCAAGAAAAACATCTATATCTTTTATTGAAGCTAAATTATATTTAGTATTTTCTTCAATAAGAAGACTTATAAATTCTGTAAATTTATCTACAATTTTATTTTCATAATTAAATTCATATTTTTTTAAAAGAAAATCTATTTTATTTCTCAAATTTAAAAAATTATCCATTCAAAACTCCTTTTCTAAGTTTTTTTTACCATTTCACCATCTCACCATTTCACCATTTCACCATTTCACCATTTCACTATTTTTCTTATATATAATATCAAAGCTGTTATATCAGAAGAACTTATTCCTGATATTCTTCCTGCTTCTCCAATTGTTACAGGATTTATCTCTTTAAATTTCTGTCTTGCTTCTATAGTTAAATTTGGTATTTTAAAATAATCTATAAATTCTGGTATTTTTTTTTCAGTCCATTCTTTATTCATTTCAAGAAATTTATTGTGTTTTTCAATATATCCAGCATATTTAACATCACTTTCAATTGTAATAATCTCATCAAAAGTAAGCTCAAACTTTTTTATAATATCTGGAAAATCTTCCAAACTAGTATTTTGCGTTTTAAGCATATCTAAAAAAGTTTTATTTTTAACTTTGTTAACAGCAATGTAATTATTAACTTCTTTAATTTTCAAAGTTTTTTTCTTTATAATATCAAATTGTTCTTCTGTAATACATCCTGCTAAATATGCTTTCTCTGACAATCTATAATAAGCATTATCCTGTCTTGCTATCATTCGATTATCCATTCTTGAAGTAAACATTCTATAAGGTTCTTTTTGAGTTCCTTTAAGAATAAGATCATCTATAAGAGTTCCTATATAACTTTCATTTCTTGAAAGAGTAAATTTTTCTTTATTTTTTAAACTCAATGCAGCATTTATTCCTGCAATAATACCTTGTGCTCCAGCTTCCTCATAACCTGATGTACCATTTACCTGACCTGCAAAATATAAATTTTTAATATTTTTACTCTCAAGTGTATTATAAAGTTGTGTAGAATCTATTGAATAATATTCAACAGCATATCCTGGTTTAAAAATATGACAATTTTCAAGACCTTTTATTGTTTTTAGCATTGTATTTTGAATTTTTTCAGGCAAAGATGAAGAAAACCCTTGCATATACCATTCATCTGTATTGTTTCCTTCAGGTTCAAGAAATATTTTATGGCTATCTTTATCAAAAAATCTTACAACTTTATCTTCAATAGAAGGACAATATCTTGGACCTTTTCCTTCTATAATACCTTTAAAAAGTGGTGAAAATTCTATATTTTGTCTTATAATTTCATGAACTTTGTCATCAGTACGAACAACATAACAATCTCTACCATTTTTAACTGTATTTTTTTCCCAAATAGAAAAGTTCTGATCTATATTTTCATGTTCTTGTTTTTCCAAACCTGAAAAATCAATACTATTACCTGCAATTCGAGATGGTGTTCCAGTTTTAAGTTTAAAAGTATTAAATCCTATTTCCTTTAAATTATCAGATAAAGAATAAGAACCTGGTTCTCCATATCTACCTGCATTATACTCAGTTTCACCTAAAATAACTTTTCCACCAAGAAAAGTTCCAGCAGCTATTATTATTTTTTTACCATAATAAGTAGAACCAGTATTACATATTACTCCTGAAAGTTCATTGTTATTAAATAATAGATTTTTTACTTTTCCTTGTTTAACATAAAGGTTTGGAATTTTTTCTAAAGTTACTTTCATCTCATATCTGTATTTTTCTCTATCAATTTGCATTCTAAGCGAATGAACCGCTGCTCCACCTTTTGTATTTAACATTCTCACCTGAATAGCACTTCTATCAACTATTCTAGGCATAATTCCACCCAAAGCATCTATTTCTCTAATTATTTGACTCTTTCCTGCTCCACCAAATGCTGGATTACACGGTGTTTCTCCAATAGTATCAAGATTTATAGTAAGAAGAAGAGTTTTAGCTTTTAATAAAGCTGATATATAAGCAGCTTCACAACCTGCATGGCCGCCACCAATGACAATAACATCATAAGTAAAATCTTTTTTCATTTTTTCCTTCTTTTAATATAAATATAAATTATATTCAACTCATGTGAAGACACACCTGGAAGTTTTTTTAATATTTTAAATGATTCTGGTTTGAAATAAATTAAATTTTCATAAGCTTCATTTGATATACCTTTAATTGTTTTCCAATCAAAATCTTTAGAGATTTTTACTTTATCCATTTTTTTTATTCTATTAACTTCATTTTTTTGTTTTTCAATATAACCCTCGTATTTTATTACAATATTTAAATGATTTTCTATATCTTTTGATATTTCACTTAAATAACCAAATTCTTTAAGATGTTTAAACAATATATCTGGTCTTTTCATAATATCATAAGCTGATTGAATTCCTTTTAATGAACTATTATCAATGTTTTTCATTTTTAAATTATTTTCTTTTGTATCTCTTATACGAAATTGTTTTAATTTTATAATTTCTTTATAAATACCCATTCGATATTTTCTTACTTTATCAAAATCTTCTTTTGAAAGAAGACCAGCAATATAACCATAAGGAGATAATCTCAACACAGCATTATCCTGTCTTAAAAGCAATCTATACTCAGCTGATGAAGTGAACATTCTATAAGGTTCATAATGTTGTTTATTTATAAGATCATCTATAAGCACACCTATATAACTTTCCATTCTAGTAAGAATAAGCGGAGGTCTATTTTGACATTTCAAAGCAGCATTAATTCCAGCAACAATTCCTTGAGCTGCTGCTTCCTCATAACCTGATGTTCCATTTATTTGACCAGCTGAAAAAAAACCTTCTAAACTTTTTACTTCTAAAGTTTCTTTTAATTGATGAGGTAAAATACAATCGTATTCGATTCCATAAGCAGGCCTCATTATTTCAATGTTTTCCAAACCTTCTATTGATTTAAGTACTCTAAGTTGAGTTGTTTCTGGTGTTGCTGATGTTAATCCCTGAAGATAAGTTTCTTCAGTTTCCCATCCTTCAGGTTCTATAAAAATCTGATGTTCTTGCTTATTAGGAAAATTCATAACTTTTCTATCAATTGAAGGACAATATCTTGGACCTTTATCTGTTATATTTTTTATTACAAGTGGTGAACCTGAAAGTCCGTTTTTTATTTCTTTCACTGTGTTTTCATTAGTATAAACAACATAAGTAGGAAGAAAGTCTTTATTTAACATTTGATTTTTATAAAAAAAAGAAAATTCTGGAATTGTTTTTTCAGATTCATTAACTTTTAGTTTAGAAAAATCTATAGAACTTTTTTTAACTCTTGGAGGAGTTCCAGTTTGAAATCTATCAGTTTCTATACCAGCTTTTTCAAGCGATTTTGTAAGAAAGTTTGCAGGCATTTGATTATGAGGACCACCTGGATATTTTTCAGGACCTATAACTATAAAAGCTCTTAAATAAGTACCTGTTGTAACAACAACAGCTTCACTGTAATATTCAATACCAGTTATAACTTTTATACCTTTTATTTTTTGGTTTTCAGTTAAAAGTTCTGTAACTTCTGATTGAATTAAAAAAAGATTTTTAGTATTCATAATTACTTTTTTCATATTGGAAGTATAAAGTCTTTTATCCATTTGAGCTCTAATTGCTCTAACCGCTGGACCTTTTGAAGTATTTAAAGTTCTAATATGAATAAATGATTTCATGGTATTTCTTGCCATTTCTCCACCAAGAGCATCAATTTCATATACAAGATGACTTTTTCCAGGACCACCAATTGAAGGATTACATGGTAAATGAGCAATACAATCTAAGTTTAAAGTAACTAGAAGAGTGTTTACCCCCATTCTTGCACTTGCAAGAGCTGCTTCACAACCTGCATGCCCAGCTCCAACAACTATAACTCCGTATTTATTATCCATTTTGCCTCTTTAACCCCTGTTAAACGATATTGCCTTTTGCAAGATATATGCTTTCAGCATAGATAGTTGATAAAATCATAATATGACTTTATCAGCGATATTGTGTTATATAATAATTTATTTTCGCTCATGTTTTCGTATAACCGCTTCTATACCGCTTTTATACCGCTTCTTCTTATTTTCCAAGACAAAATGTTGAAAATATTTTATCAAGTATATCATCATGATAAATTTCACCAATAATACTTCCAAGCTCATCTTTAGCATCTTTTAGATCTTCTGCCGTATATTCCAAAGGTTTATTTATTTCATCAAGAATTTTTTGTAAAATCAAAACAACTTTATGAATTGAATTAACATATCTTTCATTATCAATGAAAAAATCAAAATCATTATCAACAAAATTCTCAATATTTATTTCATTTTGAAGTAAACATTCAAAATTATCAAAACCTTCTCCTGTTTTCAAAGAAACTTCAACAATATTATCTTTATTAAAAAAACTCTTTTCCAAACACTTTCCAAGGTCTATTTTATTTAATATTATTATTTTTCTTTTATTTTTAATTTTATCATATATGTATTTATCTTCTGATGTAAATTCAACAGAAGCATCTATTATATGAAGTATAATATCAGAATCCATAAGTGTTTTTTCTGCACGCATAATACCAATACTTTCAACAGTGTCTTCGGTACTTCTTATTCCTGCCGTATCATAAATTGTAACATTCATACCATTTATATAAAGAGTATGTTCAAGAACATCTCTTGTTGTTCCTGGTATATGTGTAACTATTGCTTTTTCTTCTTTAAGACAAGCATTTAAAAGAGATGATTTCCCTGCATTAGGTCTACCTGCAATAGCAACTTTTATACCTTCTTTTAACTTTTTATAAATACTATAAGTATTTTTAATTACAATTAATTCATTATAAAGTCTTTGTATATTAGAATTAAGATATTCAGGCGAAATTTCATCTACATCATCTTCTGGAAAATCTATATAAGCTTCAATAAATGCGATGATTTCTAAGATTTTTTCTCTTAAATCTTTAATTCGATCAGAAAAAATTCCATTCATCATTTTTATTGAATTATCCGCAAGAACTGTGTTTGAAGAATTTATAAGACTATTTACAGCTTCTGCCTGAGTAAGATCTATTTTACCATTTAGAAAAGATCTTTTGGTAAATTCACCTTTTTGTGCAGGTTCTGCACCCATTTTTAAAAGAAGACTGTATATTCTTCTCATAGTAACATAGCCACCGTGACATTGAATTTCAACCATGTCTTCTCCTGTATAACTCCAAGGAGATTTGAAATAAATCACAATTGCATTATCTATAATCTCATTATTATCTATAATATTTCTCAAATAAACATATCGTGGTTTATTAATTTTTTTTTGAATAATACTATTTAAAATACTAAGACTATTCTTTCCTGATAAACGAACAACTCCAATCGTAGAACCTACGACTGAAGTTGCTATAGCTGCAATTGTTCTATTACTATTAATATTAAAACTCATATTATTTCTTTTTGGATATTATAATTTTTCTATAAGGTTCTTGTCCTCTTGAAAAAGTACTTATTTCAGGATTATTTTTTAAATTCATATGAATAATCTTTCTTTCACGAGCAGACATTGGCTTCATTTCAACGCTTTTTCCTGATATAGCAACTTTTTCTGCAAGTGATTCTGCCATTTTTTCAAGTTTTTGCAATTTTTCATGTTTATAATTTTCAACATCTACATATAGATTATATTTACCATTTTTATCTTCTTCAGAAATTTTTCTATTTACATGTATTCTTGTTATATATTCAATAGCACTAACTGTTTGTCCAAACTTTCCAATAATAATACTTTTAAATTCTAAGGGTAATTTTATATTAATATTAAAATCTTTTCCATTATCATAAGATTCAAAAGAATATCCACTAATACCCATTTTTTTTAAAAGTTCAGATATAAATTCTTTTGCAAAAAAAATATATGGTTTTTTAAATTCAGCTGTAATTTTTGCTTTTTTACCACCAAATCCAAACAAACCTTTTGATTCTTCACTTAAAATCTCAAATGAAATATCATGATAATTATCAGTTCCAAGTTCTGCTAAAGCTATTTTTTTAGCTTCATCAACACTCTTAGCTTCTATTGTAATTTTCATATTACTTTTTTCCTCCATGTACTTGTTTATTTATTATAAACTGCTGTAGTATTCCAATCATATTTGAAGTAAACCAGTATACTAAAACGCCTGATGGCATTGATATCGTTATAAAAAGCATAAAGATAGTCATCATATTCATCATTTGTTTTTGCTGAGGATTAGTATTTTGACCTGGCATTAATTTTTGCTGATAATACATTGATATTGTTATTATTATAGGTAAAATATAATAACCATCTGGCTTTGAAAGATCTGAAAGCCATAAAAAGCTAACACCTTTAATATCAACCGATGTACGAAGCATTGTAAAAAAAGCAAACAGAATTGGAATCTGTATTAAAATAGGAAGACATCCCCCAAGAGGATTAGCATTATGTTTTTTATAAAGATTCATAACTTCTGCATTCATTTTTTGAGGGTCTTTAGCATGAGTTTTTTTTATTTGTTCCATTTCAGGTTGAAGTTTTTGAATTACAGACATTGACCTTGATTGTGAAAGATTTATAGGGTAAAGAATAAGCCTTATAAGCAATGTTATAAGAATAATTGACAATCCCCAGTTATTTGTATATTCATTTATTTTTTTTATTGCAACAAGAAGTTGTTTTGCAAAGAAACCAAAAAATCCAAGATTAAGTATTTCAGGAATTTCATTTGAATCAAGCTTTTCAATCTTTTTTTCACCAGCATAAATTCTTATTTTATCACTATAAGTTCTATCCTTATTAATGACAGTTTCTTTAAGAAATAATTTTAAAAGCTGTGTTGGTTGTTTTACCATTTCACCACTTTGAGATTTTACTTCTCTATCATAATTAACAAGAATAATTTCTGAAAAATTTCTCTGATAAATAACCATAGCATAATATTGCGTTACAAAACCAAACCATTTAACTGAAGTCTTTTTTTCTGTAAGAGCTTTACCAATTGCTATTTCTTTTAATTTATCATCAAGATAAACAATTTTTCTTTCATATTTATCTTTTGAATCTTTTTCAACAGAAAGACCTGGTGTAATTGTAAAAAAGTATTTAGATATATCTGTATCTATTTTTAATGGAGTTATACTATAATCAACACCTAAAATATTATTACCTTCAGGATATATGGACAATTCAATCTTTATATCTGATGTTTTTGCATAATATTTTACAGAATTATCTTCTAAAACACCTTTGTATTTTATTTGATTTAATATGAGATCTTCTTCTTCACTTTTGGAATTTAATCTAAAAAATACCATATTATCAATAATAGAATCTTTAGATTGTTCTAATGATGCTGTTGCATTTAAAATAATAGGATTATTATTATCAAATTTAAATGTTATATTATCTAAAACAAGGTTTATAGAATTTTCTGTATGTGAAAAAACAGATAACCATAAGAAAAAGATAATAAAAAATAAAGATTTACTTCTATTTAACTGGGTCATAGCCACCTCTGAAAAGTTGATTGCATCTTAATAATCTAAATAAAGATTTAAAAAATGCTTTAAAAAATTTGAATTTCTGAAAACATTCCAGAGCATATTGAGAACAACTAGGATAAAATCTGCAATTCTGACCCAAAAAAACTGAAATATATCTTTTATATAAAATTAATATTTTTATAATTAATAAATTTAAATATCTCATAATAATTCCAGTAATTTTTTTCGTTTTTTTTCAAATAAAACATTAGGGTCATAAAACTTACTGACTATTATCAGATAAAACATTTTCTGATCTCTTTTGACATCTTTCCTGATAACTTCCCTTATCTGTCTTTTAATTTTATTTCTTACATTGGCTTTTTTAAAAAGTTTTTTCCTGACAGAAATAATTATTTTCAATTCACAAGCTCTGGTTTTTTTTACTAGAAAAAGACTGTTCTGAACATTAACAGTCTTTTTCAAATAATTTCTCGCCTGATTTTCTTTGATTCTGAAAAAAGATTCCAAAGCTATATTTTATGCACTAAGCACTTTTCTACCTTTTTTTCTTCTTCTTTTCAGAACAGCTCTTCCACCTCTAGTTTCCATTCTAGCTCTGAAACCATGGTCTTTTTTTCTTTTTCTATTATTTGGCTGAAATGTTCTTTTCATCTTCTTTTCCTCCTGTTAAGGTTCTTTATATATATCATTGTCGTATAAAATACTAAAGTGAAATAGTCCTACATTTTTACCATATACCACTTTTTTTGTCAAGAAATATTCTTTGACAATACAATAAAACAACAATTAAGAGAACTCGATATAAGTTTTTCAATTAAAATAAAGTATGAAGGATTTTCTATAAACAAAAGCAAAAAAAAAATCTACTCGGTAACTTGAGTGAACGTTGCGAAGCATATAATATACGGATGTATTATAAGTGAACGAAGGTAAAAGATGCTGTTGAAAAACTAAAAAGAAGAAACATTGATGCAGAATAGGGTCTGTGCCGATCTCAAATTTTAGCTTACATAGGTCAACCTGACCATGCTGTTTGATTTTAAAGTTAAGTTTTGAAAAAAAGAAAACATGACTTTTTCAACAGCCTCGAAATTACCGAATGATTATTTTTTTGCTTTAGTATAATGGAAAGAATCATGAAAGATAAATTTGTTTTTGAAGTTTTTAATTTTAAGATTTTTTTTTGTTTATATACAATAAAAAGATTCTAAGTATAATAAAAGCATTATATAAATAGCTCATATAAGTACTCAGCCTGTGAGTATTGTGTATAACTCAAAAAAAAGTATTATTAGTAAAACATTAAGAGTTTTTTAATTGTGATTTAGAATTTGATTTATTGTGTTCAAAAGTGCATATCTTTTTATTTATAAGTTATACACAATTGAAAATACAATATTTTATTCTTTTTTATAGAGTTAGACAATAAAAATATCATGTGTATAACTTTTAACAATATAGAAATTTAAGTCCTATACTCAAAAGCAATTTGTGTATAAATAAAAAAAGAAAATACTAAATAAAGTATAATAAAAATATGTGTTAAAAAACTAAAGTTGAAATTTAGTCAAAAAAATTATAGAATTTCTGTCCATGAAGACAAAGTTTTCATTATTATTCAAAAGAAGGGAGAATTATGGCGGTATCTAGAAAAAAACAATGGGAAATGTTAGAACAACAATTAAAAGCTCAAATAGAGAGGGATACCGGAAATATTCTTTTTAGACAATTACTTATTGGTAATGTTCTAGAAAACAAGCTTGAAATATATGTAAGAGATAATTTTTCAAAAAATCTAATTGATACTTATTTTTTAAAAAAAATAATAAAATTTATCAATGAATTTGAAGATTATAAAAAAATAGAAGAATTAGAATTTATTCTTGATCCTGACAGATTTAGAGAAGAAGATGCAAAAATGGTAATTGAAACAAAGGAAAGAGAAATTGAAAACGAAATTGAATATAAAAATAAAATAGATTTTTCTGTAAAAGAACAAGAAAAGTCTGATATTTATGAATTAAACGATAAATATTCATTTGAATCATTTGTTGTAGGTTCAAGTAATGATCTTGCTCATGCTTATGCTATTGCCGTTGCAAAAGAACCTGGAACAAAAGCAAATCCATTGTTTATATATGGAGGTTCAGGTCTTGGAAAAACCCATCTCATGCAGGCAATAGGGCATTATATAGGGAAATTATCTAATGGCAAGAAAAAAATAGCTTATGTTACTTCAGAAAAATTTACAAACGATTTTATTGATGCAATTAAATCTAATAATCCAAGTAAATTTAGAGAAAAATACAGACAAGTAGATGTACTTCTTGTAGATGACATACAGTTTCTTGTAGGAAAAGATGAAACACAAAAAGAATTTTTTCATACATTTAATTCACTTGTTGAAGCTGGAAAAAAACAAATTGTACTTACTTCTGATAAACCACCTGCAAAACTTAATAAACTAGAGGAAAGACTTGTTTCAAGATTTAAAGCAGGACTTGTTGCAGATGTTCAGAAACCTAATCTTGAGCTTAGAATTGCTATTTTGCAAAAAGAAGCATTAAAACAGGGAATCGATATAACTACTGATATTATTGAATATGTTGCACAAAAAGTAGTTTCAAATATAAGAGAACTTGAAGGTGCTTTTAACATGGTTATAAGCTATCGTTCAATAACAGGTAGAGAACTTGATGAAGCTACTATTGATAGAATATTAAAAGATTTTATAACAACATTAGGTCCAAAAAAAGTTTCAATAGAAGATATAAAAAGAGAAGTATCTGATTTTTATAATGTGGCAGAAGAAGATATAATGTCTGCAAAAAGAGATCAAAAAACAGCTCTTGCAAGACAAATTGCTATGTATCTTGCTTATGATTTGACAGGAAGATCTACTACTCTTATTTCAAGAGAGTTTGGAAAAAAAGATCATACAACTGTTTTGCATGCAAGGAAAAAAATTGAAAAAATGCTTGAGGAAGATGAACAATATAAAAAAGATTTAAGAGAAATTAGAGGCAGGTTGTTGGAGTAGAGGAAAGCAATTAGCGTGACTAAAGTCACAATTAACGCAACAAGTTGCTAATTAATGATTAGTAAAAATAAAACTAAATTAGTGATAAAATCACATTAATTGTTTTTGACATTATTTATAATTTGAGGTTATTTTTGTTTGTTAGAAATGCTTATATAAAAAATTTTAGAAATATTGATTTTATAAATGCTGATTTTTCAAAAGGTCATAATATTTTTCTTGGAAATAATGGAGAAGGAAAAACCAATTTATTGGAAGCTATTTTTTTTTCATGTATGAACAGATCTTTTAGAACTAGAATAATAAGTGAACTTAAAAATAATGCAAAATCTAAAGAAAGTGATAATAGAATATATACAAAAACAGATATAGACTATGGAAATTTTTCCAGACAAGTTGAAAATTGTGTTGATGGAAGAAAAAGAACAATTAAAGTTGATAATGTTGAAGAAAGTTCAGAATATCTTATTGATAATAATAATTTTGTAACTTTTGTTCCAGATGATCTTAAAATATTAAAAAACGATCCAGTTTATAGAAGAAAGTTTTTAAATGAAATATGTAGTCAGATTTTTCCAGGTTATTATAAAAATCTAATAAAATACAGAAAAATACTTAATAATAGAAATTGTCTTTTAAAAAATAATAAGCCTTTTGAACTTTGGGATGATTTGCTTATTGAATGTGCTCAATTTATTTTAGCCAAAAGAAGTGAATGTATTGATTTTTTAAAAAAAACAATTCCAATAAGTTATTCTAAACTGTCATCTGGTAAAGAAATTGTTGAAATTGAATATAAAGGTGATTTTAATATTTCTAAACAAGACTTAAAAGAAAGTAAATATAATGATATAAAAAATGGTTATACTTGTATTGGACCTCATAGAGATGATATTATTATGAGAATTAATAAAAATGAGTTTAGAAAAACAGCTTCACAAGGTCAGTTTAGAACAGCTGTATTTGCTCTGAAAATGGCTCAGGCTGATATTTTGTGGAAAATAAAAAAAGATAGACCAGTTATTATACTTGATGATGTTTTTTCTGAGCTTGATAGAGAAAGAAAACAAAAATTGCTTAAATTTCTTGAAGGAATTTATCAGACTTTTATATCTTCAAATTATCTTGAAGATGAAATACTTGAAAAAATGACAGAGAAAAAAATTTTTTTTATCAGAGAGGGAAGATTTGAAAAAGAAAGGGTTTTCCAAACCAAGTGATATTGTAGAAAACAAAACTTTTGGTCTTATGTTTAAAAATTCTGGTAAATTTAGGGGAAGATCATTTTTTTTACTTATTAAAAATTGGAAAAAAATAATTGGTAAAGATTTATCACAGAAAATTCATATAAATAGTCTTCAAAATGATATTTTATATATTGCTGTACCAGATTCGTCTTGGATGCATAATCTTATGTTTATGAAAGATGATATAAAAAAGAAAGTTAATGAATTTGATAATAATATAAAAGATATAAGATTTATTGTTGATAAAAAATCATTAATCAAATGGGAAGAATTTCCTAAGCTAAGTTTAGATGATATAAAAATAGAAAAAGAAAAATTACAAAAACTTGAAATAATTCTTGAAAACATTCCTGACAAAGCTCTTAGAGAAAAATTAAAAGAATTATATATAAAAAAAGAAAAGTTTCAAAACTATACACTTCAGACAGGTTTAAATATTTGCAAAAAGTGTAATTCTGTTTATAATGATAAAAAATGCCCATATTGTAAGGAGTAGTTTTTATGTATGTTAATATAGGCTGGGAAGAATATCTTAGATTAAAAAATATAATTGGTATATTTAAAAAAAGCAATACTGAGTTATTTTTGCAAGAAAAAGGAAAAAGAATAAGATTTGATAAAGAAATAAAAACAATAATTCTTACAGATAAAGGTCTCTTGAGAATCCCTATAAGAACAGAGACAGTAGCTAAGAGGATTAACAGGGTAAACGGAGGAAAAAATGGAGAATAAAGATAATTATACTTCTCAACAGATTGAGATTCTAGAGGGTCTTGATCCGGTAAAAAAAAGACCTGGAATGTATATCGGATCGACAGGACCAACAGGTCTTCATCATCTTGTTTATGAAATAGTAGATAATTCAATTGACGAAGCTCTTGCAGGAATATGCGATACAATTGTAATTACTCTTCATGCAGATGGAGCAGTTTCTGTCGTAGATAATGGTAGAGGAATTCCTGTTGATATGCATGATAAATCTCATAAATCAGCTCTTGAAGTTGTTATGACAGTTCTTCATGCTGGTGGAAAATTTAATAATTCTACTTATAAGATTTCAGGCGGACTTCACGGTGTTGGCATGTCAGTTGTGAATGCTCTTTCAAGTAAACTAGAAGCAACTATAAAAAAATCAGGATATATTTATTTTCAAGAATATAAAGAAGGAGTTCCACAAGCTAATGTAAGCGTTATAGGAGAATCATCTGAAATTGGTACAAAAATCAAATTTTGGCCAAATAAAGATATATTTGAAACAGTTGAATTTTCTTTTGATACATTGTCAAAAAGAATAAGAGAACTTGCTTTTCTTAATAAAGGATTATCTCTTGTAATAACTGAAGAAAGGACTGAAAAAAAACATGAATTCAAATATGAAGGCGGTATAAAATCTTTTATAGAATTTCTTAATAAAGGAAAAACTTCTTATCATGATGTGTTTTATTTTGAAAAAGAAGATTCAAATGTAATAGTCGAAACAGCTTTACAATATACAGATAAATATAATGAAATAATATATTCATTTGTTAATAACATTAATACAATAGATGGCGGATCGCATCTTACTGGTTTTAAAAAAGCAATTACAAGATGTCTTAATGAATATATAAAAAAACTTGGTGATAAATATAAAAATATATCTCTTTCTGGAGATGATGTAAGAGAAGGAATAACAGCAGCAATTTCTGTAAAAGTTCCTAATCCTGAGTTTGAAGGTCAGACAAAGACAAAACTTGGAAATCCTGAGGTTGAAGGAATAGTTTCACAGCTATTTTTCCAATCATTTAATGAATTTTTAGAAGAAAATCCTAAAGCTGCAAAACAGATTGTTGATAAATGTATAGGGTCTCTAAATGCTAGAGAAGCTGCAAGAAAAGCAAGAGAACTTACAAGACGAAAAAGTGTTTTAGAATATTCAACACTTCCAGGCAAACTTGCAGATTGTGCAGAAAAAGATGCTAGTCTTACTGAACTTTATATAGTGGAAGGAGATTCTGCGGGTGGTTCTGCAAAACAGGGAAGATCAAGGAATTTTCAGGCAATATTACCTTTAAGAGGTAAAATATTAAATGTTGAAAAAGCAAGACTTGATAAAATTCTAGGAAATGAAGAAATAAAAACTCTTATTACAGCAATTGGTGCAAATATAGGAGAAGAATTTAATACTGAAAAACTTAGATATCATAAAATAATTATAATGACAGATGCTGATGTTGATGGAGCTCATATAAGAACTCTACTACTAACATTTTTCTTTAGATATATGCGACCTCTTGTTGAAGGAGGATTTGTATATGTGGCAAGACCACCACTTTTTAAAATCAAATCGGGTAAAACAGAAGTTTATGCATATTCAGATAATGAAATGAAAAAAATAACTTCTGAGATTGGAGAAAGATATACTATTCAAAGATATAAAGGTCTAGGAGAAATGAATCCTGAGCAGTTATGGGATACAACAATGAATCCTGATGATAGAATATTGACTAAAATAACTCTAGAAGATGCTTATGTAGCTGAAGAGATTTTTTCAATGCTTATGGGTGAAGCTGTTGAACCTAGAAGAGAATTTATACAGACCTATGCAAAACAGGTCAAGAATCTTGATGTTTAAGGAGTAGGATATGGATGAAATTATTAGAGATAAAATAGAGAAGATATATATTGAAGATATAATGAAAGATTCATATCTTGATTATGCAATGAGTGTAATTGTATCAAGAGCATTGCCTGATGTGAGAGATGGATTAAAACCTGTTCATAGAAGAATTTTATTTGCTATGAATGATCTTGGTATGAGTTCAACAAAACCTTATAAAAAATCCGCTCGTATTGTCGGGGATGTTTTGGGTAAATATCATCCACATGGTGATACTTCAGTTTATGATGCTATGGTTAGAATGGCACAGGATTTTTCATCAAGATATCTTTTTGTAGATGGTCATGGTAACTTTGGTTCTGTTGATGGAGATTCAGCTGCTGCTATGAGATATACAGAAGTTCGTATGGGTAAAATAGCAGAACAAATGCTTGAAGATATTGATAAAGAAACTGTTGATTATAAACTTAATTTTGATGAATCTTTAAATGAACCAATTATACTTCCTGCAAAAATTCCAGCGCTTCTTATGAATGGTGCTTCGGGTATTGCTGTTGGTATGGCAACAAATATTCCTCCTCATAATCTTGGAGAACTTGTTGATGGTGTAAGTGCTTTAATAGAAAATCCTGATTTAGAAACATCTGATCTTATGGAATATATTAAAGGACCTGATTTTCCTACTGGCGGAATTATAATGGGAAGAGAAGGTATAAAAAGTGCTTATAGTACAGGTAGAGGTAAAATTAAAGTAAGAGCTAAAATTGAAATTGAAGAAAAAAAAGGTAAAGAAGTTATTATTGTAAACGAACTTCCTTATATGGTTAATAAAGCTAATCTTATTATCAAAATAGCTGATCTTGTTAAAGACAAAAAAATAGAAGGAATTTCTGATATAAGAGATGAATCTGACAGACAAGGTATGAGAATAGTTATAGAATGTAAAAGAGATTTTAATGCAAATGTTGTTGTTAATAATCTTTATAAACACACTGAAATGCAGAGTACTTTTGGTACTATAATGATTGCTCTTGTTGATGGAGAACCAAAACTTCTTAATTTAAAACAAATTCTTGAGTATTTTATTGATCATAGGAAAAATGTAATAATAAGAAGAACTGCTTTTGAATTAAATAAAGC
The DNA here is from genome assembly GCA_023228995.1 of Candidatus Muiribacterium halophilum. Lineage (GTDB taxonomy): Bacteria > Muiribacteriota > Muiribacteriia > Muiribacteriales > Muiribacteriaceae > JALOAD01. The sequence continues at coordinate 1,711 of JALOAD010000017.1, read as the reverse complement.
TGAAGAAAAAGCTCATCTTTTAGAAGGTTTACTTATAGCTATAGATAATATTGATGAGGTTATATCAATAATAAGAGGTTCTGATACAGCTGATATTGCAAAAGAAAGACTTATTGAAAGATTTGAACTTTCAGAAAGACAAGCAAAAGCTATTCTTGATATGAGACTTCATAGACTTACAGGTCTTGAAAGAGATAAAATTCAGCTTGATTATGATGAAACAATAAAACTTATTCAAGAATTAAAATCAATTCTTGGTTCTACTCAAAAAGTTCTTGATATTATTAAAAGCGAACTTGATGAAATTAAAAAGAAATTTGCTGATAAAAGAAGAACTGAAATTGGTAGAAGTATTGATATTTTAGAAGATATTGACCTTATTCAGAATGAAAAAGTTGTTGTAACAATTTCAAATTCTGGTTATATAAAAACTCTTCCAATAGATACATATAAAAAACAAAAAAGAGGTGGAAAAGGTATAACTGGTGGAAAGCTTAAAGATGATGATTATTCAGAACATCTTCTTGTTGCTGATACTCATGATTATCTTATGATATTTACTTCTGTTGGTAAAGTTTATTTGAAGAGAACTTTTGAAGTTCCAATGTCTTCAAGGATTTCAAAAGGAAAAGCTCTTGTTAATTTTCTTGAAATTGACAGAGAAGAAGAAGTAAAAGCAATAATTCCAATTCAGAATTTTGATTCTGAACTAAATGTTCTTATGATAACAAGAAAAGGTGTTGTCAAAAAGACAAGTGTTTTAAATTATAGAAACATTAGAAAAGGTGGAATTATAGCTATAAGACTTGATGAAGGTGATGAACTTATAGAAACTCTACTTACAACTGGTAATATGGAAATTCTTATTGCTACTAAATATGGTAAAGCTATTAGATTTAATGAAGAACAAGCTAGACCTATGGGTAGAGCAACTCGTGGTGTAAGAGGAATAAGACTTAAAAATGAAGATGTTGTTATAGGTGCAACTGCATCAGATGATCCTGAAAAAACAGTTCTTACAATTACCAAAAAAGGTTTTGGAAAACGAACTCAGGTTGAAAATTACAGACTTATAAACCGAGGTGGTTCGGGAGTTATAAACATAAAACTTACCGATAAGACTGGTGATGTAATTAGTATTGCACAGGTTGAAGATAAAGATGAACTTCTTATGATAAGTAAAGATGGCATGATTATAAGAACTCCGATTTCTCAGCTTAGATCAATGGGAAGAGCAACTCAGGGTAATATTTTAATGAGACTTAATTCTGGTGATGAAGTTGTTGCAACTGAAATTATAAAACCAGATGATGATGAAGATTTTATTGATGTAGAAAACTTAGAAAAATCAGAAAACTTGGAAAATCAAGACAATTTGGAAAATCCTGAAAATTCAGAAAAACAGGATAATCCAGACAAGCCTGAAAAACCAGAAGAATAGATTTAAAAAATACAGATTAAAAAAAAGAGTGCTGGAATTTTTTCCAGACACTCTTTTTTTTTTATAAAATTAAACAAGGCTGTTGAAAAACTAAAAAAATCAAACATTGAAACAGAATAGAGTCTGTGCCGAGCTATAAATTTAGCTTACATAGGTCAGCCTGACCATGCTGTTTGTTTTTAAGGTTAAATAAAAAAAAAGAAAACAGACTTTTTCAACAGCCTCGAACACTTTAACTCTTAGATAAATTTGCTAGTTAGCGACTACTTT
>JALOAD010000016.1 GCA_023228995.1 Candidatus Muiribacterium halophilum | reverse complement strand
TCAGAATCGTACCGGGATGACAAAATTTCAGAATCGTACCGGGATGACAAAATTTCAGAATCCTACCGGGATGACAAAAATAAAAAAAGTTATAGTGTTTAAAGGGTTGTAATTTAACAATCAAAGCGTATATTTGCCATCTCCCCATGTGCTAAAAAAACTATCTCTAAATTCTAATTCCACTCCGTCATTTATTGCTTTTCTTAACTTTTCCATGAGTCTTAATAAAAAATTGAGATTATGTATTGTATTAAGTCTCAAACCTAGAATCTCATCGCTTCTAAATAAATGATTAAGATAAGCTCTTGTAAAGTTAGTACAAGTATAGCAATTACAATTTGCTTCTAAAGGGGTAAAATCCCGCATAAATCTTTGATTTTTAATATTAAGTCTTCCATGCTCTGTCAAAATCACACCGTGTCTTGCAAGTCTTGCTGGCAAAACGCAATCAAACATATCAACACCAAGCAATGCTCCATCAATAAGTTCTAAAGGTGAACCTACTCCCATAAGATATCTTGGTTTTTCAATTGGCATAAAATCAGTTGTGCTATCGAGTATTTCTTTCATTAATTCCATTGGTTCGCCAACACTTAAACCACCGATTGAATATCCAGGAAAATCTAAAGAAGCTAGATATTCTGCACTTTCTTTTCTATATTTTTTATACATTCCACCTTGAACTATTCCAAAAATAGCTTGATTTTGAATGTTTTTATGGGCTTCAAGACTTCTTTTTGCCCAATTATGAGTTCTTTTGATTGATTTTTCAATGTATTTTTCATCACATGGATATGGTGCACATTCGTCAAAACTCATTATTATATCTGCACCTAGTTTGTTCTGAATTTCAATTGAGCTTTCGGGTGTCATTCTAATATATTGTCCACCTATATGTTCTCTAAATGTTACTCCGTCATCATCTATTTTATTTAATTTTGCAAGTGAAAAAACCTGAAATCCTCCACTATCTGTTAAAATGCTTCCTGAATATTTCATAAAATTATGAAGACCACCTGCTTCCTTTACAATATCTGCTCCTGGTCTTAACATAAGATGGTATGTGTTTGAAAGTATTATTCCTGCTCCAAGTTGATCAATTTCATGAGGAGAAAGGGTTTTCACTGTTGCTTTTGTTCCTACTGGCATAAATACAGGTGTTTGAAATGTTGAATGTAATGTTGATATTTCTCCTGTTCTTGCTTTAGTTTTGGTTGATTTCTTGTGTATCTGAAATTTCATGCTTTTCATTTTTTATACTTTCCCCTTTATATTCCATAATACTTTCAATTAAATGGCTTGTTTCTCCATGATCATGAACATAATAACTGACTTTATCTATATATTTTGGTTCTCCTGGTAAAGTTGTAACACCGACTTTACCTAGATCTATATCTCTAAATCTTTTCATTATATTGATAATATCTTTTATACCAAGATCTGTATCCATGTTATAATATATTTCTTGAATTATTGATGGCAATTTCCATACTATTCCGATTTTTTTCATTTTTTCAAACATTACTTTTAAAAATTTCTGCTGTCTTTTAATTCTTCCTATATCTGCATATATTTTATCTCTATATCTTACATAATACATTGATTTTCTTCCGTCAAGATGCTGATAACCTTTTTTTATATCAATATAAAGTTCACCTCTTCTATCAATATAATGCATATCATCCTCGACTTCTATGTCGATTCCGCCTAAAACATCTATTATGTTCACAAAACCATTTATATCTATGTTAATAAAATGATCTATTTTAATTTCCAAAAGTTCTTCTATTGCAGTTCTTGTCATTTCAACTCCGCCATATCTGAATGCTGCGTTTATTTTTCTATCACCTTTGTTTTCAATAAATATTTTTGTATCTCTTGGAATTGATAGTAAATGAACTTTTTTTGAATAGGTATTTACAAATGCAAGCATCATTGTATCAGATCTTTTGTAATTATCTCCTTTAGGATCATTATCAACTCCTAGTAAAAGAAATATCATCTTTCCAAAATCATTTCCTGAATCAGAAGATATTAATCCATTAGAGTTTTGATTGTCTGTTTTAAAAAACCATAATAAAAATACTATACAAATAAATAACAAAGTTGAACCTATAAACACCATAATTTTTTTTGTTTTGTTATTTTTTGTAAGAACTTCAATTTTCTTATCTATATTTAAACTTTCTTTTATTAGCTTATCATCCATATATTCAGTTAAATCCTTTTCTGAATTCTTCACTTAGAGTAAATGCTTTTTCAATATCTTCAAAAGCTTTTTCTCTTATTTTTTCTACTCCATCAAAATCTCTTGAATACTCCGAAATATCACATAATCTTAAAAAGGAAAGTTCAAAACTCTCTTTTTTATCCCATAATGTGTGTTTCCTAATTGCTTCTAAATATTTCATATTATTTTTTAAAAAAATTTTATTTTCAAGTAAAAACTGAGCTCCAGCAGGAGAATGTAAAAGTACTGCATTATCAAATTCTATATTAAGTATTTTCCAATCACTTCTTTCTGCAAGTTCTTTTGTAACATTATAATCTAAATCTCTTGCTATATCATGAAAAAAACACATATTGATAATATTATCTGCATTATCAATTTTATGTAATTCACATAAACTCTTAGCATAATCGGAAGCTCCCTTCATATGCCTTATTCTTTTTTCTGAAAGGTTTAATTTAAATTGATTATTCAGAATATTCAAATCTGATACCTGATATATCAATTTCATCTCCTTCTTTAACTCCATATTCTTTTAATGCTTTAAATACACCTATATTTTCGAGTTTATCCTGCATTTTTTCAAGTGCTCTTTCATTTCCCATCGATGTTTTTTCGATAATATCACTTATTTTTTTTCCTGTCACATAATAAATTCCATTTTCTTTTTTTATATTAAATATTTTATCTTCATTCAATTTTATAGTAAATTCAGGTATATATTCTCTCTCAATCTTTTCTTTTTGAATTTGTAATCTAGTTTTTTCTTTTTCTACTTCTTCCCATACTTTTTCAAGTAATTCTTTTATTCCATAATTTGTTGCTGCTGAAATAAAGAAAAATTCTAGTTTTTCTTTTTCAAACATTTTAGTAATATCATCTTTTTGCTTATCATTTAATATGTCAGCTTTAGAAACAACAATTATCTCAGTTCTATCTGCTAATAAAGTTGAGTATTTTACAAGTTCATTTCTTATGATTTTATAATTTTCAATTATCTTTTCAGGTTCTTCGCCAGATACAAGATGTAAAAGTACTTTACTTCTTTCAATATGTCTTAAAAATCTATGACCAAGACCACAGTTTTCACTTGCTCCTTCTATTAGTCCTGGAATGTCGGAAAATACAATGCTTCTTCTAAGATCTAGGGAACAAACTCCTAAATTTGGAGATATTGTTGTAAAAGGATAATCTGCTATTTTTGGTTTTGCATTTGATACTACTGAAATAAGTGTGGATTTTCCTGCATTTGGATATCCTATTATTGCAGCGTCTGATAATAATTTTAACTCAAGTTCAACCCAAAATGTATCGCCTGCTGTTCCTTTTTCTGCATATAAAGGCACAGATTCGTTGTATTTAGCAAATCTTGCATTACCTCTTCCACCTTTTCCGCCATGAGCTACGATAAATTCCTTTCCATCTTGATCAAGATCTACAATAATCTTACCTGTTTCGGCATTTTTTATAACTGTTCCAACTGGAACATCAATTCTAAGATCTATTCCTCTTTTTCCGTGTTGACTACTTCCTCTACCATTAACGCCAGGTGAACTTTTGAAATGTTTTCTACCTCTGAATTTAATTAAAGTTGATACTTTACTTGTAGCATAAAACACAATACTTCCACCATTTCCTCCATCACCGCCGTTAGGACCACCTTTTTCGACATATTTTTCACGAAGAATACTTATACAACCATTTCCACCCTTTCCCGCCTGAAGATATATTTTAGAATAATCAAGAAACATCCGAGCTCTCCTTTGAATAATAAATATCATTTTCTATTATGTAAGTCCAGATATCTTCAGTCACCTTATATCTGAATTCTTCTTTTAATTTTATAGCTTTTCTAATTTCAGTTGACGAAACTGGAATAATATCATTTTTTATAAAAACTATATCTTTATTTTTAAAATAATTTGGAATAATTATTTTTTTATTAGATCGTCTAAATACAATTATCTGAAATTCATTTATTATATCAATATATTTATGCCATGTATGAAATTCCTCAAATTGATCCTGACCTATTAAAAGACACAAATCTTCTTCTTTTCTATAATATTTTAATTTTTTTAATGTGTTATATGTATAAGAAGGAATAGCCATATTTTTTTCAATATCACTAACCTCAAATTTACAGTTTTTATCTGTTTCAATTTTAATCATATTAAATCTATGTTTGAATTCTGTAATAACTTTATTTTGTTTATGTGGAGGATTAAAAGACGGTATAAATAGAATTTTTTCAGCATATCCATTATTTAAAATAAACTGAGCTAAAATAACATGACCTATGTGGAGCGGATCAAATGTACCGCCAAATACTGCTGTTTTTTTCATAATAGTTTAATAAAGAAAACGGGTGTACAAACAGCACACCCGTATTAATATAAAAATTAATATTAAGCTTCTACTGGATAAACACTAACCTTTTTTTTAGTTCTATAATATGGTTCAAAAACTACTTTTCCTTCTATTAAAGCAAATAAAGTGTCATCTGAGCCTTTTCCAACATTTTTACCAGGATGAATTTTTGTTCCTCTCTGTCTGATAAGAATGTTTCCAGCTTTAACTATTTCACCACCATATTTTTTAACGCCCAGTCTTCTACCTATACTGTCACGACCGTTTCCTGAACTTCCAACACCTTTCTTACTAGCCATTTATGTTCACCTCCTCGATTGTTAAAAATTGAGTATATTCATATTTAATGTTTTCAAAACCTGTTAAAAGATTTAGGGCTAATATCTGAACTTCATTTTTATTGGAAAAAATAATACTTGCATTTCCTTTGACCATATTTTCAACTTTGAATAATTCACCTTCTTCAAAAAGCTTTCCAAGTGTATTCACAGTTGCAAAAAACAATACAGAAACACCGGCACACACAATATCATTGCCTTTTACATCAAATCTCGCATGGCCATTTATATTAATTTTTTTTATAAAGCTCCCCTGTTTTTCAACAGTAATTACAATCACTTTTATCCCTGAATCTTATCAACTTTTAAAGTTGTAAACTGCTGTCTATGACCAGTAAGTTTTCTATATTTCTTTTTTGGTTTGTACTTGAATACAACTACTTTTTTAGCTTTGCCGTGTTCAAGAACAGAACAAACAACTTTAGCACCTGAAACAAAAGGATTTCCGATTTTTGAATCCTTTCCATCATTCAAAAGAAGTACATTAGATAATTCTATTGTACTGTTTTCTTCAACATCCATTCTTTCGACTTTGAATAATAAATCTGGTGTAACTTTGTACTGTTTTCCGCCATTTTCTACTATTGCGTACATATATTCCTCCGTCTATTTCTCGCTGAAAAAAGGTCCCATAAAGGAGTTTTAATACCTTTGTCAAGCGGTTAAAAAAGTATATCAGCAAAGTCAATGAAAAACAAATTGGTCAGCGGTATATTAGTATGCGAGTTTAAAAACAGTATAAGAACGGTATGTGAAGCGTATACGAGTATATAAAACAGTATAGGAGCGTATAAGAACGGTATGTGAAGCGTATACGAGTATATAAAACAGTATAGGAGCGTATAAGAACGGTATACGAGCATTTGAATAATTCTTAATTTTTAATTTTCTCTATTCTATACATTTCTTACGAGTTCATTTATTTCTGAGTTTTTGTTATTTAAAAGCTTTTTTAACTGTTTTAATATAATTGGATCTTTTGAATTTTTCATAAGTGGTATAAGGTTATAAAATATTTCAATATCCTGTTCTTTCATCATTTTTTCAACAAATTTTCTGTTAAGACATATATTAAGTTTTTTCATACCTAAAACTCCAAGTCGTCTTAAATATATAGATTCTGTATTATATACAATATCTTCGAGCAATGTTGCAAAAAAATTATCTTTTGATCTTATTATTGTTGATAAAAGCGCTCCTGTAAGTTTTTCGTTTTTATATCGCAAAATCTTTCCTGTTATATAATCTTTAGTTATATTGTCAAAATTTTCAAAATAATATAAAAGTAAGTATAAATTCTTAGGAGTATCAAAGTTTCCTGAAGAAAGATCTGATAATTCTTCTTCATTTTTGTCATTATATTTTTCATTAATAACAATTAATCTATTAAGAATTTCAAGATTATCTGGCTCAACTTTTGAAATAATAGTATTTAAAAAATAAAACATAGAATCATCTTCTTCCTTTTCCATCATTGATATAATATTTTCAATGAATTTTTCAGGATAGAGTACGATATTTAATAAAACAGTGTATTCGGCATTATTCAAACTTTTTATATTATTTTCATAATTTAAAAGTTCAACTCTTCTTTCAAATAATCTGTTAAAAATCAATGCTATTGTCTTTCTATCATCAGCAATTTTTAATTTTTTTATTAAATCTGGAATTTCAATATTTATTTTTGATTCTTCTAAAAACATATTAACAACATACATATCGTTTTCTTGATTAAATCTCTCTTTTATAAATGTATCAAGATGTGAATAATTATGTATTTCTTCCAAAGCTCTTTTTCTCATAAGTGAATTCTGTGAACATAAGTTTTTTTTCCATTCACTTTCTGTTAATATTTTCTCTTTATCTAAATTATCTTTATTAAAAGAAAGGTTTATATGAGGGTTTAAATCATAAAAAAGCAATGCTCTAAAATAAAATATATCTCTATTTATAAATTTAACAAAGTTTTGTAAATCTAAATGCTCAGTTAATGCGAATAATGTTTTTTTCCTTTTATCGTGCTCATAAATTGAATAAAAATTTGATCTAATAATTTTGTTTTCTATTTTATTTCTTTTTTTTATAGATAAATAAAATAATATTAATACAATTATTGAAAAAACTAATATTGATAAAACTAAAAATATTTTCATAATAAAATCCTCTGAAGCTGTTGAAAAAGTCTGTTTTCTTTTTTTAAACTTAACCTTAAAAACAAACAGCATGGTCAGGCCGATTTATGTAAGCTAAATTTATAGCTCGGCACAAACCCTATTTTTGTTTCAATGTTTAATAATTTTAGTTTTTCAACAGCCTCCTCTGATTAAATATACAACCCAAAAGAATAATATACAATAAAAATTGTCCAGTGAACAATTTTTCGTGATTGTCGAATTAAAGTCAAAACCATAAACAAAAGCAAAAAAAAAAATCTACTCGGTAACTTGAGTGAACGTTGCGAAGCATATAATATACGGATGTATTATAAGTGAACGAAGGTAAAGAGATATTTTATATGGATGTAAAATATCGAATGGTACCGAATGATTATTTTTTTGCGTTAGTGTAATGATAAAAATATCAAAAGCGAGATCCCGGCTCAGAATCATACCGGGATGACAATTTCTCAGAATCATACCGGGATGACAATTTCTCAGAATAGTACCGGGATGACAGATTTTTAATTTTAAAGCCTTATCCGTGTAAATCCATGGCAAATGGTTTTCCGCTCTTTTCCCTTTACTACACAATACATTTCATATAGAATAATAACATGTATAAAGAATTTTCACAGTTTTATGACAAAATCATGGATAATGTTCCTTATGATGAATGGGCTTCTTTTATTATAAAAAAAATTCATCAGCATTCACCTCAATGTAAAAATATACTTGATATCGCATGTGGAACAGGTAATATAACATATTATTTAAAACAGGAATTCAAAGTCACCGGAACTGATATTTCAAATAACATGCTTTCAATTGCAAAACAAAAAAATCCTGAATGTAATTTTATAAAAGCTGATATGTCTAAAAACCTTCCCATAACCGAAAAATTTGATGCAATAACATGTATATATGATTCATTAAATTATCTTGCAACTGAAGAACAACTTTATACTTTTTTTGAAAATTGTAAAAAAAACTTAAATAAAGGCGGTATTCTTATATTTGATATAATAACTATGGCTAAAATAAGAAATCTTTTTAAAAATAATGTTTTTACTATGGAAAACAAAGATTTTTTTAGTATATGGTATAATAAATTTGTAACAAAAGATTTATTTATAAATGATTTAGTATTTTTTATCCGAAATAATGATGATAAATATACAAAATATAAAGAAAAACACAAAAGAAGGATATTTTCTGGTGAAATAATATTGGATTCTGCAAAAAAAAATAGTTTTGTTTTCAAAGCTAATTATGATGGTTTCAGCGAAAATAAAACTGATAAATACTCAGAAAGAATATTATATATTTTCAGAAGGGAGGATTTTTGATAAAAAAATATATTCTGGATACAAACATCCTGATAAACGACAGTGATGCTATTTTTAATTTTGAAGATAATGAAGTTATTCTTCCACTTGTTGTACTTGAAGAACTTGACAAACTCAAAACAAACTCTGGTTCTGCTGGAGCAAATGCTAGAAAAGTTCTTAAAAATCTTGATAAGCTTCGTGAAACCGGAAGCCTTATAAAAGGTGTAGAAGTTGGTAAAGGTGGAATTTTAAAAATTGATACAAAACATACTAGTGTAAATGCTGATATTCCTTCTTCACTTGACAGAAATTCAGCAGATAATCACATTATAAGCGTTGCTTATTCAGTTGGCAAAGAAAGTAAAGAACCGGTTATACTTGTTTCAAATGATATAAATGTCAGAGTTAAATCAAATGCTTTAGGTATAAAAGCTGAAGCTTATGAAAGTAATAAAGTCAATTTTTTAGATGTTTTTAGAGGTTTTCAGATTGTTTCAGTTGAAAAATCTGTTCTTGATACTTTTTATCAAGATAAAGAACTTAAACTTGATAACAAATTTACACCTAATGAATGCATTTTACTTAAAGTTCCTGGAACAGGACAGTCTGCCCTTGCAAAATATGAATATCAGACTGATACTATAAAACCACTTTTTCATATAGCAACTAAACCATGGGGAATTGATGCAAGAAATCTTGAGCAGAGATTTGCAATAGAACTTCTTATGTCTTCAAATGTGCAGTTAGTATGTCTTATTGGTACTGCTGGAACTGGTAAAACCCTTTTGGCATTGGCTGCTGGTCTTGAAAAAGTTCTTGGTGAAAAAGTTTATAAAAGACTTATTGTATCAAGACCTGTTATTCCTATGGGAAAAGATATAGGTTATCTTCCTGGTGGTAAAGATGAAAAAATGGGTAGTTGGATGCAACCTATAACTGATAATCTTGATTATTTATTTGGTGCTGATATAAAAAAAGAATACAGTTATCTTTATGAAAATAAATTAATTCAAGTTGAAGCTTTGACTTATATTAGAGGAAGAAGTCTTCCAGATAGTTATATTATAATTGATGAAGCTCAAAATCTTACAAGTCATGAAGTAAAAACAATTATTACAAGAGCTGGTGAAAACACTAAAATAGTTCTTACAGGTGATCCATTTCAAATTGATATTCCTTATCTTGATGAATCAAATAATGGTTTATCTTATGTTGCTGAAAAATTTAAAAATGAACCTATTGCAGGTAGAATTGTACTTAACAAGGGTGAAAGAAGTATTCTTGCATCTAAAGGTGCAGAGCTGTTATAATATAAAAAAGAAAGAATCAAACTTAGAAAAAAAGTTTGATAAAGTCTTTAAAAAAATATAAATGGGGATTTATTCCCCGAAAAGGGAGTATAATATGTTGGATCTCGAGAATATTTTTTCTGATTCAGCCAAAGCTATGAAAGCTTCTGTTATCAGAGAATTACTTAAGCTTATTAGAGAACCGGGAATTATTTCTTTCGCAGGTGGACTTCCTGCACCTGAAACATTTCCTACAGAAAAAATCAAAGAAATAACTTCTAGTATTATTGAACGTGAAGGTGCATTTATGATGCAATACGGTCCTACTGAAGGTGATCCTAATCTTAAAGCTCAAATACTTAAACTTATGAAAAATGAAGACGATTATCCTTTTGATAACGAAAATGTTCTGGTAACGACTGCCAGTCAACAGGGTCTTGATATGACAGGCAAACTTTTTGTCAATTCTGGTGATACTATTGTTGTTGGTGTTCCAACTTATCTTGGTGCATTACAGTCTTTCTCAGCTTATAAAGCAAATTATATGGGAATTGATCTTGATGAAGAAGGTTTAATAACATCTGATTTAGAAGAAAAACTCGAGGCAATTAAAAAAAGAAATGAAAAAATGCCTAAATTCATTTATGTAATTCCTGATTTTCAGAATCCTACTGGAATAACTATGAGTCTTAATAGAAGAAATGAACTTTTAAGAATTGCGTATAAATTTGGAATACCTATTCTTGAAGATAGTCCTTATCGAGCTTTAAGATATTCTGGGGAATCTATTCCTACTATACTTTCATTAGATAAAAAAGGCTATGTTATTTCAATGTATACTTTTTCAAAAACAATGCTTCCTGGATTGAGATTAGGATGGCTTGTATCTCAAAATAAAGAAATAATACAAAAGCTAACAATAATCAAACAGGGTACAGATCTTTGTACTCCTCCATTTACTCAAGCTATAGCTGCTGAATTTGTAAAACTTGGTCATCTTGAAACTCAAATTACAAACAATGTTGCATACTATAAACAAAAATTAAAATTCATGCTTAATGCTCTTGAAAAAGAAATGCCTAAAATTGATGGGCTTTCTTGGACAAAACCTGAAGGTGGTATGTTTTTATGGGTTAAACTTCCTGATCACATGAGTGCTGATGATTTATTTCCAAAAGCTGTTAAAGAAAAAGTTGCTTATGTTATAGGTTCTGCATTTCATTGTAATGGAAAAGGTCAAAACACTCTTAGAGTGAATTTTTCTTATTCAACAATTGAAGATATAGATCTTGGAATTAAAAGACTTGCTAAGGTGATTAAAGATAACGCTTGATGAAGACTGATATTGTATCAACCGATTTTAGAGGAATTCTAAAAGATGTTACATTAAATAAAGAAAACTCTTTTAAAATCGGTGAGGTCTTAAAAGGTAAGATAATGGGTTTTTCTGACGGAAAACCCATTATTTCTTTAAAGGGAGAAATATTTTCTGCAACTTCAAAAGTACCTTTAAAACTTAATCAAAATATTAATGTTTATGTTCAAAAAAAAGAAGGAAATACAACATTTCTTAAAATAGTTGATCCAGAAGGTAAAGATTCTGAATCAAAAAATATAAATAATCTGCTAAAAAATAATATTGAAATATCAAAACTTCCAATGCTTGAAAAACTTATATCAGAAAATTTAAATACAGAAAATGCTTTATTATATTTAAAAAAAGGTTTTAAAATATCTCCATCACTTATTGATTTGTTTAATACATTGAATCAATTAAAAGATGTTAAAAACATATCTGATCTTTATAAAAAAATACTTAACTTTGTTCCTGAAAATAAAAAAGAGGAGTTTATAAATAAATTTCTACCTGATTTATCTGATAAAAAAAGCATTTCAGATTTTTTAAAAAACTCACTTTTATCATTTGAATCAAAATTTATTTCAGAAAACAAACAAAATTTTCCAGATATTAAAGAATTTATTGCAAAAACCCCTAATGGGGATAGTTCTTCGATTCAAAAATTCATTGATATAAATAATATACTTTCTTATGATGATAAAAAAACTGTATTTATTCAAATTCCTTGGGGTTACAATGATAAAGAAAAAACATTTAAACACTCTGAATTATCATTTAAATCAAATAATTTAAAAAAAAAAGATGAAGTTGTTAATATTTTTTTTATTCTAGATATGTCTAATATAAATCTATTGAAAATATCATCAAGTTATTATATAAAAGGTAAAAATCTTGATATAACCTTTCAGACTGAAAATGAAGATTTATTAAATTTTATAGAAAGTATGAAAAATGAGCTTAAAGAAATAATTGAAAAAAATGGTTTGAATGTATGGATAAAAACTTTAAAATCTGATATAAATAAACCAAATAAAATAAACAAAGTTAATATTAATAATAGTGGAGGCATTGATATAAAAGTATGAAAAAAAAAGCAGTTGCTGTAAAATACACTCCTAAAACAAAAACTGATTCACCTCAGGTTATTGCAAAAGGATTTGGTGAAAAAGCTGATATATTAGTCAAAAAAGCAAAAGAACTCGGCATTGTAACTTATGAAGATCCTGATGTAGTTGAGATACTTTCAAAAGTAAATCTTGGCGATGAAATACCTGGTGAACTTTTTGAAGTAGTCGCTGAAATTCTTGTTTTTGCATATAAAATTAATAATAAATTTCCAGATTGGTTAAAGGGGACAAAATGAATCCAACAAAAGCGTTTATCTCTTTAAAAAATTTCAAGTATAATTTACAAAATATCAAAAAACATGTCGGTAATAAAAAAATGTTAATTGCAGTTAAAGGCGATGCTTATGGACATGGAGCTGTTAGACTTTGTGAATTAATTGAAAAAGATAAATTAGCTGATTATCTTGGTGTTGCAACCTCAGGCGAGGGCTTAATATTAAGAAAAGCAAATATAAAACTTCCAATACTTAAATTCACCCAATGTTTTCCTGAAGAATTAGAAGAGTTAATTCAAAATAATATTGAAATTGCTGTATACTCAGAAGATTTTTTAGAGTTTGCTGCTGATATTACAAAAAAAAACAATAAAGAATTAAAAATACATATAAAAATCGATACAGGTATGGGAAGAGTTGGTATTACCAAAAATTCATATAAAAGTATAATAAGTATTCTTAAAAAAAATCCTCAACTAAAAACAACTGGATTTATGACACATTTTGCTGCTGCTGATTTCAAAAAAAAAGATTTTACAATATTACAAAATAAAAGATTTATGCATGCTATAGAATTTTTTAAAAAAAATGGTATAAACCCTGAAATTATACATGCAGCAAACAGTGGAGCTGTTATTGATCATCCTGATACTTGGTATGATATGGTGAGACCTGGTATTATTTGTTATGGGTATTATCCTTCAAATGAAACAAGTGAAACTATTAAGATTAAACCTGTAATGACTCTAACAAGTGTTGTATCATTTATAAAAAAAGTTGCTGCAAACACTCCTATCTCTTATTCTATGACATATAAAACTCCTGAAAAAAACTATATTGCAACTATTCCAGTAGGTTATGGAGATGGTTATAGCAGGCTTTTATCTAATAGAGGTAAAGTTTCTATAAAAACTCGGGAATATAAGGTTTGTGGAAGAATATGCATGGATCAATTTATGGTAGATATTGGTAAAAATAAACCTGATATTTGTGTTGGAGATGAAGTTGTATTATTTGGTGAAAAAGATGGAAATTGTGTATCACTTGAATATTTATGTTCAATTGTAAATACAATTACTTATGAATTGTTAATCAATGTTTCTCAAAGAATTCCACGAATTTATATAGATTAAAAAAAAGGCAGAGGATTTGTTTTCCCCTGCCATAAACTGTGGGGTTTTAAAGCTTTTCTCTAGTTGAAATGTATTGTTCTGCTATTTTTTGAAGAAATTTTTGATATTCAGCTTTTTCTTCCTCATTTAATCTTCCATCACCATCTTTATCAAATCTATCTAAATATTGTTTATGTTCTTCTCTTGCTTTTAATCTTTCATTTTTATCAAGAATACCATCTTTGTTTTCGTCAAATCGTAATAAATGATACTTTTTAACAATTTCATTGTTTTGTCCCATTCTATTTGAAGAGGAAAATCTATTGCCATTATTAGAATTATTTCTATGTTTATTTATCTTTTCACGATTTTCTTGCATAAATTCTTCTAAATTCAATCTTTCAGTTTCAGAAATAATTCCATCTTTGTCTAAATCAAATTTTTCCTTAATCTTAAGCATATTTACAGAATCATCACTTTGTCTGTTTTTCATTTTATTACGCATATTATTCATTTTTTTGTGAGCATTTTCAAATTCTTCAAATGAAATAACTCCATCTTTGTTATTATCTATAATTTTAAACATCTCCTCAGCAGAAAATTTCATTGAATTTCCTGACCTTGAGTTTTCACCCTGCTGTTTATTACCCATACGAGGTTTCATTGCAAATACTGATAAAGCTAATGCTGCTGTAATAGTTATTGCTAATATTTTTTTCATAATTCCTCCTTTTTTTTTAGTTTTTAACACTTCTGAGAAATTAATGCAAAATCTATACCAAAGGATAGTTCTCTGTTAAAAAAATTACTTGAATTAAGATAAAAAATATAAATTATTAGCAAAGTTCGGCATAGTTACTTCAAATTTATTTTTTTATCTTCTTTGAAAAATGAATATTTTTTCAACAGATTCAAAATAGGTAAATTTAATAAAGAAAATTATATGACGAGTTTTTGACAATAAACTGACATTATTGTCAACTTAATTCATAAAAAATTAACATTTTTACTTTTTTTGTCGATATGTATTAGTTTAAGTATTAATAAGTTTCAAATATATTTCCACGGAGGGAAATATGGGGAAAAAACTTAGTATGCTAAAAATAAAACCTGGAATGAGACTTGCAAAACCAGTATATCAAGCTGATTTATGTCTGCTTGAAAGTGGTAAAATACTAACTTCAAGAATTATACAATTATTAAAAAACAGAAAGGTCATAAGACTTGAAGTAATATAAATACAAATATACTAAAGTTATAAATGTGTAAAAAATAACAAAAAATAAATCTTCAAATCCAGTGTGTATCTTTGTAAAATGTGTTCTGTTCTGAGAATTTGAGTAACATCTTGCTTCCATTGCCATTGCTATTTCTTCAGCTCTAAAAAAAGAATTTATAAACATTGGTATTAATATTGGCGGGAAACTTAATATTTTCTTTATAAATGATGGTGAATCAAACTCTGCTCCTCTGCTTTTTTGTGCATCTATTATTTTACCTAATTCCTGAAACAAAACAGGTATAAATCTTAATGCTAATGAAAGCATTAAAGCAAATTCATCAACTGGAAATTTAAATATTTTAAATGGATATAATAATTTTTGAAATCCCCATGCTATTTCAGTTGGTTGAGTAGTTAATGTAAGTATTGAATTAATCATTATTATAAAAAATATTCTAAAAAATATTAAAAGAGCATTTAAAAGTCCTTCTAATGTGATTATAATCTTTGAATATTGAAATATTACTTGTCCTTGACTTGTAAAAAATATATGCATTATAAATGTAATTATCAAAAAAAATAATATTGTCTTCATTCCTTTTAAAACTGCTAAAAATGGAAGTTTTGCAGAAAAAAAAAGTAAAAGTACTATAAATCCTAAATTTACTGTCCAAAATATACTTTGACAACATACAATCAAAACCATAAAAGTAAAACAAAATAATATTTTATTAACAGGATTTAATATATATAAAAAACTGTTTCCTGATACATATTGACCTAATAATATTCCATCAAACATTAAATAAATTCTCTATATTTTTTATTTTTTCTTTAAAATCATCTTTATCTTTAAATTTTATTTTTTCAAGTAAACGATATATAAATGGTTTTTCAACACCAAAAACCTCAAGTTCTTTATTTGTAAATCTCATCATTGTATCAACAAAATCACCGCTAAAAATAACTTTACCGCCTGAAAGTAAACATATCTTATCACAGCATTCTGAAATAAAATCAATATTATGAGAAACTGCAATTATTGTCTTTCCTTTTTCTTTTAATTTAAAAAACATCTTTTTTAATGATAAAATTGAGGAGTTATCGAGACCTGCTGTTGGTTCGTCAAAAATTATAATTTCAGGATCATAGGCTAAAATCGAGCATATTGCTACTTTTCTCTTTTCTCCTCCTGATAATTCAAAAGGATTTCTATTTTTAAAACCTTCATAATCTAAACCTGCTAAAACACAGCTTTCTTTTATTTTAACAAGTGCTTCTCTTTTAGACATTCCGAATTTTTCCGGTCCATATATAAGTTCTTTTTTTACTCTTGTCTCAAATATCTGATTATCTGGATATTGAAATATCATACCTACTTTTTTTCTAAGTTCAAAAGGTTTTTTTATTGTATTCATATCAAATTCAAGTACTTTAATGCTTCCAGTTTTTGCTATAAGAAGTCGATTTATAAGTTTAATGAGTGTTGATTTACCTGAACCTGTATTTCCGCAAATAAAAAATATCTCTCCTTTTTTTATTTGTAAATCCACTCCATTAAGGGATTTTATTTCAAAAGGAGATTTTTCATTGTAAATATGCTCAACATTATTAAAAGTAACTGCATTCATAAAAAAAATATACAACAATATTGATAAATCTACAACTTGACTAATTGAATTAATTGATTAAATTAACAAAAATCAATATAATTTCATCTCAAAGTAAATTTCATATAAAAAAATTTCATCCAGGTACTATTTTGAGAATCTGTCATCCCGGTATTATTCTGAGCCGGGATCTCGTTTTTTTGATTTTTTTCATTACACTAACGCAAAAAAATAATCATTCGGTACCATTCGATATTTTACATCCATATATAATATCTCTTTACCTTCCTTCACTTATAATACATCCGTATATTATATGCTTCGCAACGTTCACTCAAGTTACCGAGTAGATTTTTTTTTTTGCTTTTGTTTATAAAAACTCCTTCATACTTTATTTTAATTGAAAAACTTCTAACTCCTCTAAAAATTCGACATTGGAAATTAAAAATCTGTCATCTCGGTACTATTTTGAGAATCTGTCATCTCGGTATTATTCTGAGAATCTGTCATCCCGGTATTATTCTGAGCCGGGATCTCGTTTTTTTGATTTTTTTCATTACACTAACGCAAAAAAATAATCATTCGGTACCATTCGATATTTTACATCCATATAAAATATCTCTTTACCTTCCTTCACTTATAATACATCCGTATATTATATGCTTCGCAACGTTCACTCAAGTTACCGAGTAGATTTTTTTTTTGCTTTTGTTTATAAAAACTCCTTCATACTTTATTTTAATTGAAAAACTTCTAACTCCTCTAAAAATTCGACATTGGAAATTAAAAATCTGTCATCTCGGTACTATTTTGAGAATCTGTCATCCCGGTACTATTTTGAGAATCTGTCATCCCGGTATTATTCTGAGCCGGGATCTCGTTTTTTTGATTTTTTTCATTACACTAACGCAAAAAAAATAATCAAAAATTTAGTATAATTATTCAGCGAATTCATTTAGTATTAGATTTGTAATATTTAAAAAAAATTAATGGAGTATTTATGCAATTAGGTGTTCTTGGTTATATTATAAAAGACAATAAAGTCCTTCTTTTATACAGAAATAAAAAACAAAACGATATGCATGAAGGTAAATGGGTTGCTCCTGGTGGACATATTGAGCATAATGAAACTCCTTATGAAGCATTATTAAGAGAAATTAAAGAAGAAACTGGCTTAAATGTATTAAAAGCTAGTTTAAAAATAATGCTTACCTTTCCAGAAGATGGTACAACTCCTTTTGGTGAGTTGTGGTATGGTTTTGTTTATTTAATTGAAGAATTTAACGGTGAATTAATAAAATGCAATGAAGGTGAGCTTTCATGGATAGAACTTGATAATATTTATAATCTTCCGATGTGGGAAGGTGATAAAATATTTACTCCTTATGTTTTTAAAAAAGGAATATATGATATAAAATTAGTCTATTCTAACCTAGAATTAATTGACCACTCAATAAATAAAGTAAATAATTATTGAATTATTCAATATAAAGCATTATTATATTAATATATGAAAAAAAACATCTTATTTTTAATTTTTATATTATTTTTATTTTCTAATTACACTTTTTCCAATGAATTAAAAAACTATTTTCCTGATAAATTTATACCTAAAAACCTTAAAACTCTTAATGTTTCAGAATATGACAAAGCTGTATCTGAAAAAATTAAAAAACATTTTTTAGCTAATTATAATATTGCAGATCACAATGATAAATTTTTAGTTAAATTATGGAATATAGCTGGTCCTATTATTAATTTTATGGATCTTTCTTATGATTCTATTGATATTCAAATGATTACATCAAAAGGTTTTTTAATTCTTTCTGCTCCTGATGGAACAATATATATTTCAGAAGATACTGTTAATTTTTGTCAAAACGATGATGAAATTGCTTTTTTACTTGGTCGAGAACTTTATTTTATAAAAAATGAAATTAAAAACAATATTATGAAAAACACTCTTATAAGTGAAAATCTTAGAAATAATGAACCGGTTGTCACTGAATATTTTTTATCTGCTTATTCGCTAAACACTCTTGAAGCTGACAGAAAATCTGCTTATTATATTTTCAAAACTGGTCATTCACCTTGGAATGCTCATTCTTTTATAAAAAGATTCGTAAATATATCAAAAGAAAATTCTATTTTTTTTGACAATAGTAAAATTCCAGAAAGAATTAATAATTTATCCAATTATATTAAAAACTCTATGCCTTTTGCCCATGTAAAACTTGAAAACACATCTAATTATAGAAACACATATTATTATTTTATATTAGGTAATAAATTTTTAAAAGCTAATCTTTTAGATGATTCTATTAATGCTTATAAACTTTCAATTTCACTTAATCCTAAGATTGCTGAAACTCATAATAATATTGGTATTGCTTATGCTAAAAGAGGATTTTTTCAAGAAGCTGAATATCATTATGATATTGCTATAAAACTACAACCTGATTATAGATATTATTTTAATCATGCAATTACATTAATTAAACTTGGACAAAACAACAAAGCTCTTATACAACTTAAAAGATCAATAAGTCATAATCCTTCAAATGAAAAAGCTCAAAAATTATATTTTTCACTTGAAACTGTAATAAGGGAGACTGAATCATTATGATTAGAAATATTCATTTTCTTCATCTGCCAATAATTATCGCAATAATTGCTGGAAGTATATATATATCACCTTATTTATTTATTTTAGCTTTTATTTTACCTTTAACAAATATTTATTTGTCTGCAAAAAAAATATCATTTTTTTCTGTACTTTCTATCACTACTTTGAATACTCTTTTTTATGTAATTGATGTAATATCTCAAAACACTAAATTGTTTGGTATTAGTAATGATTTGCTTTTAAAATTTCAAAACATGAAAATTGTTGAAATTATAAGTGTTAATATTATTTTTAACATTCTTTTTATAATAAGTTGCTCTATAATACTTAATTTGAAATTCAAACAAGAAGATGATTTTTCCGGTGATATGATTAAAAAATTTCAAAAAGAAAAAGAAGATTTTATAAAAGATAATTCAGATATAAATCATAGATTAAAAGATTATAAACTTGATTTTTCTCAAAAACTTTCAATAATTAGAAAACTTATAGAACTTGGGAATTCCAATTCAAAAGAATCTGGCGATGCTATAATTTCTGTTTTAAAAAATGTTCTTGACCTAAAAAACTTTGCTTTTTTTAAATTTTCTGAGAAAAATAATTCTTTTGTAAAACTCTATGATAATAATGTTGATATGTCTCTTATGAAAAAATCATCTTTTTTAAAATGGGTTTTAGAAAGAGCTAATAATTTTCCTTCAAATATTAATATTCTTACAAAAGAAATTCTTGAAAAAAATCCTGAATTTGGAACTATATTAAAAAGTGATAAAAATATCCCTGATTTATTTATTGCAGTTAAATCTGGAATTAAATTACATGGTTTTATATTAGCTTATGATATTGATAAAAAACAGGACAATGACTTTAGAGCTCTTGCACAGCTTGTTGCTGAAATTCTAGTTCTTATATTGAATATTAAAAAAACTTAAATCGATAAATCTTTCACTGCTTTAAAACAAATCCCGACTCAGAATCATGTCAGGATGACAAAAACTATTGAAACACAACAGCATCGGTTGGCTTGTCCAACCGCTAACTAATAAATTTGTTGTTTTATTACAAATTTATGCTAACTGTTTTTATATATTCTTCTGCTTTTTTAAGGTCTTCAGGAGTATTTATCTCAACTCCATCATAAACAACTTCAAAAACTTTAATTTTTATATTATTTTGCATTGCTCTTAGTTGTTCAAGTTTTTCAATACTCTCAAGTTCAGATTCATCAATAGAAGTAATGTTTTTTAAAGTATCTTTATCATATACATAAAGACCAATATGTTTATAATAATTAACATTTTCAACATTATCTCTATTATATGGAATAGGTGATCTTGAAAAATAAAGAGCATTATTATTATAATCTGATACAACTTTAACTGTATTAGGATTATTAATATCCTCTTTATACACTATTTTTGTCTTTAAAGTACTTACACCTTTAAATCCAGTTTTAAACGGCTCTACTGCTTTTAAAATCATATCTTTTCTTATAAAAGGTTCATCACCCTGAACATTAATATATATATCAGCTTTAATTTTTTCACAAACTTCAGCAATTCTATCTGTACCACTATTATGATCATCTCTTGTAAGAATTGCTTTCCCATTAAAAGATTCCACATGCTCTAATATTAACTTTGAATCTGTTGCAACAACAACATCAAAACCCGTTTCCAACGCTTTTTCATAAACACGATTAATTATAGTTTTGCCACAAAGCATTTTTAAAGGTTTTTGAGGTAATCTAGTAGATGCAATTCTTGCTGGTATAACAATTACAATATTCATTTTATCTCCACTTAAAAAAAAAGCAGGGTTTCCCCTGCTTTTTATATTAAATTTGAAATTATACTAAGGGAAAATTCCTCTTATTTTTATAACATCTGCAACTCTTTCCATAGCAATCATATAACCAGCATTTCTAAGGTCAGTTTTATGTTTTTTTGCCATATCGATAACAGCTTGAGCATTATGGAACATTTTTTCTCTAAGTTCATTATTAACTTTTTCTTCTGTCCAATAATAATGATCCATATTCTGAACCCATTCAAAATAAGAAACAATAACTCCACCTGCATTAGCAAGTACATCTGGGACAAGTACAACACCTTTATCACTAAGGATTTTGTCAGCATCTGGAGTAGTTGGTCCATTTGCAGCTTCAACTAAAAGTTTAGTTTTTATATTATTAGCATTTTTGCCTGTAATAACATTTTCTAATGCTGCTGGAACAAGAATATCACATTCTTTTTCCAAAATTTCCTCATTAGACATTTTTTTGCCACCAACATAATTCTTAATTGTTCTTTCTTTAGCAGCTAGTTCAAGAAGTTTGTCAATATCAAGACCGTTTTCATCATATATTGCACCAAAAACATCTGATACACCGATAAGTTTACAACCACATTCTTTAACCATAAGTTTTGCAGTGATTGAACCTACATTACCAAATCCCTGCACTATAAGCCTTGCACCTTTCATTTCAAGACCCATATTTTTTGCAGCTACTTCAGCAGCAAATCTAACACCTCTACCTGTAGCTTCTGGTCTTCCTAAAGAACCGCCTAAATTAATAGGTTTACCGGTAAAACTTCCACGTTGAGAAGTTCCTTTTAATTGACAATAAGTATCAACCATCCAACCCATTATCTGACCATTTGTATTAACATCAGGAGCTGGAATATCTTTTTCATGTCCAAGTTCTTCAATCATTGCATAAACATATCTTCTTGAAAGTCTTTCAAGTTCAGATTCAGAAAGTTTTGTTGGGTCTACTGTAACTCCACCTTTTGCTCCACCATAAGGAATACCTGCTATAGCACATTTCCAAGTCATCCAACCAGACAAAGCTTTTACTTCATCTAAATTAACATTCTGATGAAATCTTACTCCGCCTTTGCCAGGTCCCATAGCATCACTATGCAACACTCTGTATGCTTCAAAAACTTGTACACTACCATCATCCATTTTAACTGGTAAACTAGCAATTACAGTTTTTTTCGGTGCTTTTAAACAAGCAACCAAGTTTTTATCCATTTTAAGCATGCCAGCAACTTTATCAACCTGCTTAATCATGTTCTCAAAAGGATTCAAGTTTTCAGCCATTTACTCCTCCTAGAATCAGTCAGAATCAAATCTTCCTGAAATATTATTTACTCCACGCACAAATTGTAAATCTAACGCAAAGTATTGTCAAACAATAAAGGCAAATAATTAAAAAAGTTATAGGGTTTGGGGGGTTTAACCCTCAACTCTAAAACTCGTAGCTTTAGCTACGCTAACTAGACTACTTCGTAGTCACTAACTGCTTTTCAATAATCTCTCAACCGTATTACATTATCTCTTAATTTGTTTTTGTAATATTTATTTAATTTTTCAATTTCTTTATTAAGATCTTCTTTATCATATTTTTCTATTTTCTTATAAGTCTTGATATTATCAAGATTGTGATTTTTTTTATAATTCTTCATATTTTATATTCTCATTGGCTTACACATATTAAGCCTGCTTCAAAATGCCTTGTCTTTTTATATTTGTATTAAAACTCTAAATTATATATTTATTCAGAGAATTCAATTTAATATTTTATCATAAGTACAAAAAATAGACAATTCAAACAGTTTTTAATATACTTTTTATATGATATTTCATGTTGATATAAAAAAAATAAGAGATTTTGAAAAAAGAGAATTTCTACTTTCACTTGGAAATGGTTCTTATTCAATGAATAATATTCTTCTAATTCCTTCAAGAAGATATCATTCTCTTTATAATTATGCTTTAAATCCACCTATAAATAGAAAATCTTTTATTCACAATATTGAAGAAACTGTATGTATTGATGGTCAATATTTTAATATTTTTTCAAGAAGATTATCAAATGAAACAATTTTTCCAGAAGGTTATAAATTTATTAAAAAAATTATAATTAAAAAAAACTTTGTTATATGGTTTTATAAAATAAAAGATATTTTAATTATTAAAAAATTAACATCAGATCAAAACAACTTGAATCTTTCTTATAGCATAAGAAATAAAAAAAATCACAATGTTAAACTTTTTATAAGACCATTTTTTGAAAATCGGGATACAGACTCTCTTATTTCAGAACAATTCAATGTAGAAATATCTGGTGACAATATTAAAAACAACTGTATTTACATAAAACCTGAAAATCATATTGAATTTAAAAAAGATTCAACAAAAGCAGATTATTTTCTTTTAAATGAATGGAAATATAAAATGCCAGAAAATCTATTAACTCTCAACTCACCAGGTTATTTTATAACCGAACACAATGAATCGGGAGATATTTCTTTCAATATATTTGCTGAAGAAAAAAGAAAAGTTATAAATTTAGAATATAAAAAAATCCATAATCATTCATTACAGAGTCTGCTTGATTTTTCAGAATCATTTATTGTTAATAACAAAGATAATATATTTCTTATTGCTGGTTTTCCTTGGTTTGGTCCTTGGGGAAGAGATACATTTATCAGTCTTCCAGGTCTTGTTATTTATACTCAGGCTTTTGATATTGCTGATAATATACTTGAGAGTTTTTCTAAAAATATTTTAGATGGAATAATTCCAAATCTTATTACAGAAACAGGTGAATGTCATTATAATACTGTAGATAGTTCGCTTTGGTTTATAAACGCTATATGGGAACTTTATACAGTATCAAAAGAAAAAAAATATATTGATAAATACTATGAAATAATAAGCTCAATTCTTTTTAACT
Source organism: Candidatus Muiribacterium halophilum (assembly GCA_023228995.1). Lineage (GTDB taxonomy): Bacteria > Muiribacteriota > Muiribacteriia > Muiribacteriales > Muiribacteriaceae > JALOAD01. Next base: position 42,280 of record JALOAD010000016.1, on the reverse strand, counting down.
ATCGTAAAGGAACTATTAATAATATATTTATGGATAAAAATGATTTTCTTATAAATGCAGGAGATTTAAACACACAACTTACTTGGATGGATGCTAAAAGAAATAATGTCTGTTTTACACCAAGATTTGGAAAAGCTGTTGAAATAAATGCTTTATGGTATAATGCTGTTAAGATATTTGAACAATTTTCAGAAATTAGTGGTTTTTCTCAAAATGCTGTTAAAATGTTTGAACTTGGAGAAAAAATTAAAGATAGTTTTAATAGAAATTTTTGGAGTGAAGAATATAATTATCTTTTTGACTGTATTCACAAGGATAAAGACAATTCCTTAAGGCCAAATCAGCTTTTTAGTATATCATTACCTTTTCCTGTAATAACTGATAAACAAAAAATCAAAAAAATCGTAAATATATGTACTAAAAAATTATATACAGAAAACGGAATAAGAACTCTTTCTCCTGATTCAATTAATTATAAAAGTAATTATTCAGGTGACTGGTTTGAAAGAGATTCCTGTTATCATCAAGGTACAGCTTGGCCGTTTCTTATCGGGACTTATTTTGAAAGTTATCTTATAAGTGAAAATTTTTCTGAAATTTCCAAAAATAATGTTAAAAAAATTCTTATAGATTTTGTTATAAGAAATCATAGAAAAAGCGGATGTGGTTATATTCCTGAAATATTTGACGGTTCAGGTCCTCAAATTCCTCAAGGAGCTCCAATGCAAGCATGGAGCAGTGCCGAAATATTAAGATTATGGATAAAATATTTTAATTAATTCCAAAAAAATCATTTTGCCTTAAAGCTTCAAAAAGAACAATACCGCATGAAGTAGAAAGATTCAAAGACCTAACATTTTCTGTTGGAATTCTTAAAGTTCTTTCTTTGTATTTTAATAAAAGTCTTTCTGATAATCCAAAAGTCTCTTTTCCAAAAACAAGAAAATCATTTTTTTTATATTTAATTTGAGAATAATTTTTAGAAGCTTTTTTTGAAAGAAAATAAAAATTCTCAATTCCAAATTCTTCTATCAAATCTTCAATACTTTCTTTATATTCTACTTTTACATGTTCCCAATAATCAAGTCCTGCTCTCTTGAGATATTTATCCTCAGTACTAAATCCAAGTTTACCTACAAGAAAAAGTCTACAACCAGTCGCAGCACAAGTTCTTGCTATATTACCTGTATTTGGAGGAATTTCCGGTTCTACAAGAACAATATTGAATTTAAACATATTAAAATTTATAATCCCAACCCATTATAAGTTTAAAATCATATCCATAATACTGTTCATTTGTCATAGATATAGGAAATGCAAGAACACCCTGTATTTTTTCACCCATTTTAGCCCTTACTCCTGCAACTAAATCAGCTTTATCGCCAAAAGCTCCCCAATCTTCCCCATTTATTTCCAATATTATAGTTATAAAATCATTTTTTGAATATTCTAATCCAGCATTAAAAGTAAATTTATCATCATTAAATGTATAAGGTTTGGTAACATCATCTCCATTTCCTGTAAAAGAATATCCTATATTAACATGACCATTAATTAATCCAAACTGAGTACTAACTGCTCCGAAAACTTCAAAATCAGGTTCTCCAGTTACTTGTGCTGGTGCAAGGTTTTCATCATTTCCAGAAGGAAGTTTTATACCAAATCCAAAAGCTGCTGCTCCTTTTTCATTACCAAAAGGAAATGAAAACTTTCCTCTTAAAGCAACATCTCCTACACCTGATTCTTTCATAGTATATGGAAATAAAATATCATCTTGTATATCTAATGTATGCACAGGCAATGTATAACCTACTTCAAAATTATTAGATACACCCATTGCAGCATTTATATATATAGAAGAAAAATCAGCTTTTTCGCCAGGTTGAAAATCAAGATCTTTACCACTGCTTTTTACAATTTTTGAATACATATATTTTGCACCAATAAGATATTGACCTTTCTTTAAAGTCCGTGCACTTATTGTGTTTATAAGACCTGTAAGTCCTGTTAAAGTTGTTCCTTGAAGTCCTGGATAATATTTAATTATCTTATCTTTAAAAACATCATCTGCATCGTTAATATCTTTTATAACATAATCATTGCCATATATTGTATCAGCCTGAGCTTTTTTTTCTCCTATATTTTCATCAGGATAAATACTCTTATATCTAATTGATTTAGCTTTACTTTCTTCTAAAACGCTTCTTAATGCAGTAAAACCTGTTTTTTTTAATTGTTCATCAACTGTTTCTCCAGATGTAACTGAAAATGTATATAATGGTATTAATATTATTAATATAAAAAATAAATTCTTGATATTCATACATAACCTCCTGATATTTTATTAATTATCGGTATTATTTAAGTTTTGATTTAGCTTATCCGATAAATATTCATAAGTTAATTTAGTTCTCTATAGGAGGTTTTAATGCATTGTCCATTATGCGGTGAAAAAATGAGAAAATCATCAGATATCAACGAATTTCATCATAATAAATTAGAATGTATAAAATGTAATTACAGAATTTTTTACAGAGAACATCATAAAATTGTTAAATTAGATTTTTTATAAAAATTTCAATAAAGAATTTCTTTTATACTGTTTTTGAGTTCAGTCATATTATTATATCTTTCATCAGGTGATTTTTTCATACATTTCAAAATAATCTTATCTACATCAAGACTTATTTCACTATTATGGGCAGATGGGGAAAGAGGTTCTTCATTAAGATGTTTATTTTTTATATCATCTCCATCAAATGGTATTACACCGGTTAATAAATGATAGAAAGTAACTCCAAGAGAATATATATCAGTTCTTCTATCGATTTTTCCACCTTTTATTTGTTCTGGCGACATATAAAAAGGAGTTCCCATTACATCATTCACTACAATATTTTCTTCACAAGCAAGACCAAAATCCATAAGTTTTACATTGTTTGTAGTATCTATCATTATATTTTCAGGCTTAATATCTCTATGAACAATATTATTATTATGAATATATTCAAGAGCTGTACATATTTTTTCACCATAAGAAAACACTTGTATTGTTGGAAGTTTCTTTTTACTTAATAGAATTTGTCTTAAATCAGTTCCTTTTACATATTCCATTGCATAATAGACATTTTTACCTGAGTTAACATCAAATATACCAATAATATTAGGATGATTTAAAGAAGCTATTGCTCTTGCTTCTGTAAGAAATCTATCAACTGCATCTTTATTATTAACAAATTCTGAATTCATAACTTTTAATGCAACTTTTCTACCAAGCTTTTTATCAAGAGCTTTATAAACTATACCCATTCCACCTTTTCCAATCTCAATAAATTCATCGTATCTTTTTCTAATTTCAAGAGTAAGTCCAGTAGATTCATCAATTGTTCTACTTAAAAGAATATTACTATCAAGCCTTTCAAGTTTTGAGTTTACATCTTTATAATTAACATCTCTTGCAAAAATTTCTCTATAAAAATGTAAAGCTTCTTTTTCAAGTCCTTGTTCTTCAAAATAATTTCCAAGATAATATAATTTTTCATTTGAGTTTTCTATATCATCAAACCATGTTATTTTTATGTATTCTTTATATGCTATTTCTGGAAGTGATTTAGCTGCAAAAAGTTTGCCAAGAATAAAATGTAATTCACTATTATCATCTGTTTTAAGAAGTTCTTGAATAAGATTAATACCTTCGTCATAAGCTTGCATTTTTAAAAGTTGTTCTGCTAAATATCTTTTTAAAATATTTTGATCTTTTATATTCTCAATACTTTTTAAAAAATCAGTTTTTAAAACATTAATATTTTTACCATCAATAATATGCTGAGAATTTTCAGGTATTATTTCTTTAGAAATTAATTTTTTTATAAGTTTAAATTCAAATCTTGCTTTTTCTTTTATAACTTCTTCTTTAACAGTGTTTTTTATACCAAAATCTTTTATTTTTTCAATTTGAAGTAAAGCTTCATCAAAAAAACCATTCTGTTTTAAAAAATTAACAATAGTATTAAAACAATTATCATTTTCAAGACCTGTAGAAATTGACTTTAAATAGGATTTTCTAGCTGAATCTATATCATTAAGAGTTTGAAAAACTTTGCCTGTATTAAACCAGTTTTCAGCATTATCAGGTTCTATTTTAATAATTGTCTTGTATTTATCAAGTGCTTCTTTTGGATTTTTTTTAAAAAGAATATCTGCAAATTTCTTTTTTAAATTAATATCATCAGGAAATTTTATCTCATAATAACGAAGTTTTTCAACAGCTTTATCAATTTCACTATTTTTATCAAGTACATCAATATACAAATACATTATAGCTTTATTATCAGTTTCAATTTTTTCGAGATTGTTTGTAATTTCACTCATATATTCGTTATTTTTTATTAAATTTTGAGCATTCAAGATAATATCATCTTCTCTTTTTAAAGCGACTGATATATCAAAAAGATATTTAAGAGCAGAAATATCTTTGTTTGTATCGTATATTTTTTTAAATAAAATATAAGCTTCAGAATCTCTACCAGATAGAAGTAGCATTTTTGCCATTGTAAAAATTTTTTTATAATCTTCAGGATTTTTTCGTAAATAATCGTTAAGATCTTTTAAAAACAAATCTATTTTACTTTTCCATTTTTCTTTTATAAAAACTTCAATAAGTTCCAGAGCTTTTTCTTCTCTAAACATTCTAAGAAAATCATAATATTCGCTATATGCTTTTTCATCTTTGAATTTTTCAATATATTTTTGAAAGAAAATATCATTGTATTTTCTAAGATGCTCATGATTTAAACAATTATTCATTAATTCAAAGAAATTCCTGTTTGCTGAATATTTATCAATATTATCCATTATATTACTAATAAATTCATTTGTTTTATCAGGAAATGATCTTATAACAGTATTAATGTATTTTGTACAATTCTTATAATCTTTTAACAAAAGCAAACCTTCTACTATTTTAAAATAATATTCGATTTTTTCAGGTCTTTTTTCAATAAGGTCTGAAAGCATGCTAACTGCTTCACGATTAAGATTCTGTTCTTTAAGTATTCTTACAAGCTTCATTTGCAAAGCAAGTACAGCATCAGCATCTTCAGATATATTTATAAATTTTTCAATAAGAGCTTTAGCTTTACCAGTTTTTCCATTATCTATAAAAAAATCTGTTATTATTCTGAAAAGTTCAGCATCTTCAAAAAACGAATTTGGATAATTATCAACATCTCTCATAAAAATATTAAGATTTATTTCTTTTAATTCTTTCAATTTTGCAAATATATCTCTTGCTTTATCCGTCATATCGAGTTTTAGCATTATTCTAATAAGATCTATGTATATATTTGAGAGATATTCTTTATCACATTTATCTTTTATTTTATTAAGAATTTCAATAGCTTCAGTGTTTTTACCTTCTAATTCAAGATCTCTTGCTGTATCGATTGAAACTTCAACATCACCTTTTTCGGCAAGTTTTAAAGATAAATTCCTTTCAGCCTCTATATCACCGATTTTTTTAGCTTTTTCTAAAAGAATTTTCATATCTTTAATTTCAACAGCTTCTTTTAACTCTTTTTTGGTAATTTTTTCATAGCTTTTTTTATTTACATCAGACACAAAATTTTCTTTTTTATTTTTCTTTATAAGATATATCAAAATACCTGTAACAATTAATAAAAGACTTCCAGCTATTGATAAAAATATATTTGTAGTGACTTTTATCTTATTTTTTTCCTTTTCTTGTTCTTCTTTTATAATTTGTTGTTCTTTTATTTCTTTTTTTTCAAAAAAATAATTTCCTTTAATATCTTGAGAAGAAAGATCTTGTTTGAAAAGATCTATTTTTGCCTGTGCAATAAGTTCAGGTGGATTTTGTTGATTTTTAATAAATTTCATTAAAAAAACTCTATTTGAAACATCAATATCAAAAGGATATAACCCAGAATAAACAGAAAAATATTTTAAACTTTGTTCAAGATTTTCTTCTCTCAAAAATACAAAACCGAGTTTTTTAGAAATTTCAGGATTATTTGGCTCAATTTCTTTTAATTTTAAATATATTTTTTTAGCCTGAGAAAAATTACCTACTGAATAAAAATTATCTCCAAAAAATTTCAAAGCTTCTGGACTATCAGGATTATATTTAAGAGCACTTTTATAGGTTGAAACAGCTTTATCCAAATCTCCTTGCTTAAAATAAACATTACCTAGAGATTCATAAGCTGCACTCCATTTAGGATCAATCTGTAGAGCTTTGATAAAATTAAGTTCTGCTTTTTTATATTCTTCTTGTCTAGTAAAAATATTGCCTAAATAAAAATAAGCTTCTCCGCTTCTTGGATAAAGGTCAATAAGTTTTTCAAATTGTTTTATTGATTCTTCAAAATTCTGCTTTTGAAAAAAATCTATTCCTTTAAATAAAAGATCATCTTTTTCTGCGGAAAAAGCATAAAAACTCTGCAATATTATAAAAAAATATATTAACAATTTCATATATAACCTATTTTACACAATTAATGTGTTTTTCTCAAAAATTAAAAAATTCCAAACAATTTTTTCTTTAAAAATTTTTCTATATCTGTTTTTCTTCTAATACTTTCAAGTTCACCAAGACTTATTATTTCATTGTATTTATCAAAATCCTTTAATTGAAATTTATTTACTTCAGGTGAAAGAATAAGCATTTTATTGCTTTCTTTTAACATTTTTTCAGTAAGCATTTCATAAAAATAAAGTTGCCATTCAAGAGAACGATAAAATATTTGAAGACCAGAACGCATATTATTTTGTTCATAATTTTCAGGATAATATCCAACATTTACCACAATATTTTTTTTCTTTTCATTTAAAATATAATAAGGAATAGATCCTGAAATTCCACCATCTACATATATTTTATCATTTATTTCAAGAGGTTCAACAACACCAGGTATAGCAGAAGAAGCAACAACAGCATCGAGAACTTTTCCTTTGTTAATAAATTCTTGTTTTCCGCTTTTTAAATCAAAAACAGCCAGTTTCAAAGGAATTTGTAAATCTTCAAACATTAAATCTTCAGGAATTACTTTAGCAAGAAGAACTTTAACTTTTTCTTGAGATAAAAGGTATCTTTTTGTATATAAAGCAGTAATCATAATATAAGATGAAAAAATATTAACAGCTTTTTCGAGTTTGAATTTTTTAAACTCTTCAGATTCAATAATAATTTCTATTTTTTTTTGAACCTCATTTGAATCTTTATATATTGCAAACAAAGCTCCAACAATAGCTCCAATACTACATCCTATTATACTTTCTGGCAAACCTATTTTTTCTATTATTCTTAATACTCCTATGTGAGAAAGTCCTCTTGAACCTCCACCACCTAGAGTTATTACATATTTTTCATAAGATCTTTTCATATTCATCATATATTTTATCAATATCAAACTCTTTTACCCGAGCTTTTCCTTTTCTTTTTATATCATTTAAAATTTTACAGTTTTCAGTTAAAAAAATCATCTTTTCAGAAATTTTTTTATAATCACCTTTATTAACTATTATACCATATTTTCCGTTTTCAAGAACTTCACAAGGTCCTGTGCAATTTGTTGATATAACAGGAAGACCATAATACATAGCTTCTATAAGTACATTCCCGAATCCTTCTACATCTGAAGTTAATAAAAAAACATCAGAACATCTTAGATAATCTGATATATTATGAACAAATCCTTTAAAATAAACTTTTTCGCTTATATTATATTTTTTTGCCAATTTTATAAGATTTTCTTTTTCTTCACCATCACCTAAAATCAATAAACTTCCATGTTTTTTAACTTTTAAAAACTCATTAAAAGCTTTTATAGTAGTATCAATTCGTTTTTGATAACTTAATCTAGCAAGAGTTATAAAAATTGGTTTTTCAAAATAGTATATTATTTTTCCTTCGTTTTGGTCAAAAAAATATAATGGATTGTAAATTACTTTGAGTTTGTTTTCTTTTACAAACAGATTATTTATAATATCTGATTTTATTCCTTTGCTTGCACAAACAATTTTATCCATTCTATTATATAAAAAACCTATAATTTTTCTTGATAAATAATTGTATATATTAATTTTCTTCATCATAAAACTAACATTAGTTTGTATAACAGGAATAATTTTTTTATTTAATCCAAATAATGATAATAAAACATAAAATTCTGTAAATAGTTGAAATCCACAAAAAATTATATCTGAATTTTTTAATGATTTTCTAAGTTTTAATAATAATAAAGGAATATGTAATAGATTTTTATGATTTTTTTTAAGTGAAATTATATTGATTTTATCTGAAACAAAATCTAAGAAAACACCTTTTTTTTTAAAAAGTACAATAATGACTTTATGTTTTTCACTAAATTTGTTTGCTAAAACAAGAAGTGCTTTTTCTGCACCTCCACCACCTAAATCAGGTACTATAAAAGCTATTTTCTTCAAGAATTTCTCCAAAAAAAAAGAGAGGTTTTCACCTCTCTTTTTATTAAAAAGTTTTATTTATCTGATTCTTCTTCTAATTTTTTAGTTTCGGCAACAACTTTTTCCTGAACATTTGAAGGACATTCTTCATAATGATCTAATTTCATAGTAAATGTACCCTGTCCTTGAGTCATAGATCTTAAATCATTTATATATTTATACATTTCAGATTCAGGAACTGTAGATTTTACTTTTGTAAAACCTTTTTTATAAGCTTCTGTACCCATTATTCTACCACGCCTTCCATTCATATCACCCATAATATCACCCATAAACTCATCAGGAATAACTACTTCAACTTCCATTATAGGTTCAAGAATTACTGGAGATGCTTTATCCATACCATCTTTAAAAGCCATAGAACCAGCAAGTTTAAAAGCCATATCAGATGAATCAACAGGATGAAAAGATCCATCATATACAACAACCTTAATATCAATTACTGGATATCCTGCAAGAGTACCTTTTTCCATTGATTCTCTACAACCTTTTTCAATAGAAGGAACATATTTTCCAGGAATTGATCCACCAAAAATTTTATCTACAAATTCAAATCCAACACCTCTTTCAAGAGGATGCATTTCAAGAAGACAATGACCATATTGACCTTTACCACCAGACTGTTTTTTATATTTTTTTTCAGTCTTAACTGAATTTCTTATTGTTTCTCTATAAGCTATTCTAGGTTTTTCAACTTCAACTTCAAGTCCATTTCTTTTTTTCAGCCTATTTATTACAACATTAAGATGCTGTTCTCCCATTCCAGATACAATTGTTTGAAGAAATTCTGGATTAAAAACAACTCTCATTGTAGGATCTTCATCTCTTAGTTTATTAAGAGCAGTTCCTAATTTATCTTGATCCGCCTGTGTTTTTGGAACAATTGCAATTGCAATTAAAGCTTCAGGAAACTTAATTTTTTTATGTTCAACAAAGTTTTTTGAAGAAGAAAGTGTATCATTAGTACCAGTACTTTTTAATTTAACAGTAACTCCAATATCTCCAGCTATTAATTCTGAGCAATCAACTTTATCTTTTCCTCTTAAAGAAAATATATTATTTATTCTTTCAAAACTATTTTTTGTTACATTTCTAATTTCTCCAGCTTTGAATTTACCACTCATCACTTTAAAATAAGCACTTTCACCAGATTGAGTTTCACTCATAGTTTTAAAAACAAATGCTGTAAAATCTTTATCAGTTTCAATTTTAAATTCAATTTCTTCATTTGTTTCTTCATCAATTGCTACAATGTTTTCAATTTCTGTCGGTGCAGGAAGATAATTTGTAACAAAATCCATAAGTTTTAAAACACCAATATTTTTTGATGCATTTCCACATAAAACTCCCATAAGCTGACCTTTTTTGGAAGCATTTACAAAAGCATTAATAAGAAGTTCATTTGATATATCTTCACCTTCAAGATATTTTTCCATCATTGATTCATCAGTTTCAACAATTGATTCAATAAGCTGTTCTTTGTATTTTGCAACTTCATCTGCATATTCTTCAGGAATTTCAGATATAGTTAAATTTTTACCAGTTTCATCAGCTGTTATAGCTTTTTCATTTATAAGATCTATAACCCCAACGAAATCTTTTTCAAGTCCCATAGGAATTACAATTGGAATAGCTGTAGATGAAATTCTTTCTTTAACTTGAGAAAGTACATTATTAAAATTTGCTCTTTCTACTTCCATTTTGTTTATAAAAACAAGACCTGCTTTACCTTCAACATATTCGTAACTTTTAATTGCTTGAGCATCAACTCCAGAAGATGCATCCAGAACAAGAACAAAACCATCAGCAACATAAGACATTCTAATTGCTTCACCCTGAAAATCTGGTGAACCTGGAGTGTCCAGAAGATTTATCTTGCATTCATTCCATTCGTTAACTGCAAGTTTTCCGCTAATTGACATTTTCTTTTCATGTTCTTCTTCAAGAAAATCACAAACACTTGTTCCAGAATCAACACTTCCAAGTCTATTATTAGCTCCTGAATTAAAAAGAAATGCTTCTGCTATTGAAGTTTTTCCAGCACCTGACGGTCCTAAAAGAACGACATTTCTAATCTTGTCTGAATCGTATAATTTCATAATCTCACTCCTGTACAGTTTATTTACCAGCGGGTAATATAGATTGCAGAATATTTTACAATAACATTAATTATTTTTCAATCTTTTTTTAATTGATTCAAAATGAACCCTCTGATCTTCGAAAAAAATATTTTTTTCAGATAATTCATAAAAATATTCAAATTCTTCTTTATTCCCTGTTATATATGTATAATACAAAGCTTCTTGAGCTATTTCAAATTTTCTTCTTAAATTATTATAATTAATTGCAATTTTAAAATTTTCCAAACTTTTTTTTATTTCATTATTATTAATTAAAAATCTTCCATATCTATAATAATGTTCTCCCCAAAACTTATCATATTTTATTGATTTTACATAATATTCTTCGGTTTTTTCATTGTTTTTTTCTCTACCATAAGCTAAAGCTATATTTGTATATAAAAAAGAATATCCAGGTCTTATAATAGAAAAAACTTCCATTTTTGGAGGATTTTCTGAATATTCAAAACCAAGAGCACCTATAAATATAAAAATAAAATAAATTAATAATATAAAAATTGATAATTTTATATATTTAGTTTTTATTTTTATAGTATTTTTAAAATTATATGAACATAAAAAAATTATAAATAAAAACAAAGCTCGTTCAGAATAAAGTATATGCTGAACAAAAGCTATAATAGAAAATGCAAAAATATATATAAAATTTTGATTATTTTTGTTTTTAAAAAATAAATTAAAAAATAAGAAAATTAATATAATTCCAAAAAAACCATTTTCAGATATAATCTGTAAATAATCATTATGAACATAATGAGATGGAGGTAAATAATCAAAATCTTTGTTTATATCAAAATTTTGCAGCAATCTATAATAATTATATCTAAAAAGTCCAGCTCCACTGCCAAAAATTGGATTTTCTATAATTTGTTCAATAGCGGTTTTATATAAAATTTTTCTATGATAAAGACTTGAATTTATATTTTGAGAAAAAATAATATAACTTGAAAATAATATTCCTAAAATAATTGCAGATAATATTAAGGTTTTTTTAAAATATTTGTTTTTTGAAATATTAAATATATGAATTGATATAAAAATAAATAAAGCTGTAAAATTACCAGTAAGAAATATTGCAAAAGCGTGAAATAAATTTAATAAATAAAATCGTTTAAATTTTCTTGCATAAATAACGCCAGGAATTGCTGCAAAAAGCAAAAAGTTACCAAGCATATTACCATTAATAAACCATAAACTTGAATCTATAAGCTCTCCTCTTTGAGATAAAAATCCATATTTAAAAAATGACATTAAATAATTAAAAACATTAAAATAATCAGCTATTATGAGAAAATCAAAATAATATATTGTAAAAAGAATATTTCTTCTCAACCTTGTATATTTAATATTTCTTAACAAAATAGAACCTAAAAATAAACTTAAAAACCAAAATATTGAATAAATACTTTCATAAAAATTATCTCTAAAAATTGATAATACAATCTGAAAAATAAAAAATATCGATATATAAAAATCAAATTTTGTAAGTTTTAAGCTATCTTTCTTAATAAAAAAACTAATTATTGTAAAAAATAATACTATTGAAAGTCTTTCAATAACCCAAGCTTCATTTTGAAAAAAACATGGAGTAAAAAGAATTAATAAAAATCCCCAGTATAAAATTCTTGCCATTTATTGTATTCCTTTAATATATTTTCATCATATTTATTAATATTCAAATACTTATTAAACATAATATCATAGGATATCATTATATTATACAATTCAGGATCATTATATAAACTAATATTTTTTTTAGGAATATTACATATTTTATTAATAATATCTTTATTTGAAAATGAAGTTTTTTCAAGCTGATATATAAGACCTTGTGAATAAACATTATAATTAGGATTTTCTAAATCAAAATATATATTTTTAGAGTTTTTATTTAATTCAATAATAGAATTCAAATTAAATTCAATATTATCCGATTCAATTTGAGGAATATTAATTTTTTTTGAAAGTTTTTTTAAATACCATTTATCTTTAAGATTTAGCATATTTATAAAAATAATATCTTTTTTTAATAATTTTGAATTATCCATAAATTGAAAATAAAAATTCCTATTATCAATTGAAGTAAAAAAAATTGCAGGTTGTTCTATTGAATCAATTATATTGTTTGTGAAATTATTAACAAACTCAGAGTTATCAATATTAAATGGAAATATATTTACAAAAAATAATATAAAAAAACTAATTATTATCAAAAATTTACTTTTTGAAATAAAAATACCCATAATAATATATAAAGAAAAAAATCCAGGTATTAAAAAGTGAGTACTATGTTCAATTCTCAATGAAAGTAAAATAAAAAATACAATAAATATTAAAAAAACACTAAATAAAAAATATAAAATATTTTTATTAGAATAATCTTTTCTTTTAATAAAAAATATAAAACCTGCTAAAAAAACATAACTCTCAGGTCTTTTTAACAGATTTGAAGCTATTTGTTTGATATTAAGCAAAAATATATCTTTAGAGAAATCAAGAACATTAGAAGCAACCTTAAAGTCTTTTCCTCTTATATGATTTATTGTATTAATTAAATTATCTGCATTTCCATAATCAAGTGGGGGATTATTTATAGATCTTATTGGAATATAAAACCATAATAATAAAGGTAATAAAAAAAGTAGAATAATTTTTTTATTCTGCTTTAATTCATTTAGCTTAAATAAAAAAAATGGAATTATAAAAACAATATTTATAGGAGTTATAGTACATAAAAGCCCTAAAGTAAAAAAAAGATTTTTATTGTTTTTAATTAAAAAGTAATAAATAGCTATTGTAAAAAAACATAAATTAATAGAATATATCTCAGATATAACTCCGTAATATCTAACGCTATAAAGCAGATAAAAGCAAAATATAACAAAAATATTTATATTTAATTTTAAACTTATTTTATAAGCAAAATAAAATGATATTATTATAAAAACAAAAGATAAAAAATTTATTCCTCTATATTTTCCAATAAAAAAAGCAATTTTGGCAAATATTCCATATAAAGGAGCTCCAGGAGAATGTGAAATATCAAGAAACTGGCCAACTTGCAAAAATTCAGCAGAATCTCTTGTTGTAAAAGAATTTCCAATATTTGATATATAAACAATACAAAGAATAAAAGTTAATAAAATAAGATCCCGTCTCAAAATCATACCATGATGACAACACTTTTGTATTTTATAATTTCCCATTTTCCCTTGCCTTTATCTTTTTTCCCAAGTCCCAAACCCCGCATCCCGGTGTTTTCCCCGCTGTTCTCTATTCCCCTTTCTTTAAATCTATTAAATAAAAATCTTTTCCAATATTTATTTTGTTTTTGTATTTTTCAGCAAATATTTTATGTTCAGGTAAAATCAATACATAATCACATTCAAAGATTATTTCACCCTTTTGTAAAAACATATCATAAGCTTTTTGTCTTTCATATATATTTTTAACAGATGGAGCAGAATACTCAGGAAGTACAGATATTGCATAAGCTGATGTAAAACTTGTAATTAACATAGAAAAAGAAGGATCACATAATATTTTACCCTTTAAATCAGCATTTATAAGAATTTTTTCAATTGCAAGAGCTTGTTTTAATGTACTTTTATTAGACTTAATTGTTAAATTAAATGTTGTAATTAATAAAAATACAATAAAAACAAATATAATTGTTTTTTTCATTCTTTTATAAAAAATTAAAAATACCGGAGAAAAATATAAAACCGGCGGAATTATCTGATAAATCCTTAAAAGTTTTTGAGAATTTAAAGTAATTATTTTACTAAATAATGGAGTAATTAAAATAAGAATAATAGAAGCAATATAAAGATAAAATATGAATTTTCTTTTTTTAAAAATTTTATAAAAAATCATAAAAACAAAAAATAATATAACATTAATATATCCTGATACTCCATTCATTGAATGTTTAAAAAGATAATTATACGAAATTGAAGTTATATTGTTAAAAAATTCATTTTGAATATTAAAATTATAAAATTTTAGCATTGTTATTGGTAATATCCCTAAAATATAACAAAATATATAAAAATATCTTTTCTTTATCAAAGAATATATTATTATATGAAATAAAAATAACAAAGCATAAAAAATATGTATTCCAGATAATACAAACCCTAAAATTATAAGAAGATATCGATTATTTTGCTTTAAAACATAAAGAATAATCGGCAACATTATAAATAATGCAAAAGAAAGAGGGTAAATTGATAATGAAAAAGCAAGACCATTCCATAAATCAGAACTTATACCAAAAAAAAGTATTGTAAAAACAAATATACTAATTTTTGCAGTTTTTTTACCATAATATGATTTTATACATATAAACCAGGATAAAACAGATAATATATAAACAAAAATACTACTTGAATTCCAAACATATCTTATACTTGAATTCAAAGAAAATATATTATTAAGCAATTTTACAAAAAACGAATATAAAGGAATTACAAAAGAATAAGAATATCTTATATCATAAAATTCACTTCCATAAAATGGAGAAAAATTTATAAATTTTTGTTCTGTTAAAATCTTTCTTAAAAATGAATAATGATACATTGCATCTGAAAAATTAAAATACGGTAGAAAAAATCCCATTATAATTGATATAAGAATTACAAAAGAAATACAATTATATAAATTTTTAGGTATTTTTATAATTTTTGTATTTTTAAAATTAAAAATCAGAAAAGATATTATCTCAACAAAAATAATTGTAATTAAAAATTTAATATTTAATTTAGTTAAATTAATTAAAAGAATATTTGAATAATAAAATAAACAAGAGTATAAAATTACATACTCAATTTTACCTTTGCATAAAAAAAATCCAGGTATTAAAAAACAAAATACCATTAAAAATGTTACAGGATACATTAAAAAAAATAAAATAAATAATGTCTTAAATATTATAGAATTAATTTTGCTCAATCCATTCATTATCTTTTAATAAAAAAGTCTTTCCATTTTCAAACTTTATATTTTGTTCTTCTACCCAACTACCTTTCCATGAAAAAAAAGTTTTGTCAGATACAAGTTTTAAACCTTCAGATTCTTTAACATTATTAAGAAATTTTTTCCTTGAATCCTCATTACCTGATGCAATAAACCATATCTGTGAATTTTCAGGTTTATACATAAAAAACTGTGTTTCTACTTTTATTTTTCTTGCAACAGGTTTATATGAAGAAAACACCATGTCAAGTTCAACCGAAGCTGTATAATCGTTATTTATTGTTATTTCTTTTAAAATATAATCTGTTTCTTCATAATTATTTGATACAAGATTCTGTGCCATTTCATACATTTTATAATTTTTTGATTTTGCATCATGTATAAAAGTTAATAATTTAAAAGATTCCTCTACTTTATTTGAATCAAGAAAACTCGCATATTTTTCAATTATTCTCTCAATTTTGCCTTTATCATCTAGCATAAAATAAGGTTTACATCCTAATGTAAAAATAAAAACAAAATATAAAATAAATATTATTTTACTTTTAAACTTCATAAGTCTCTGGTCTCCTTTTTATAATATGTTCAAGTAAATTCCAAAACACAAATCCCGCAACAATTGTAATAATATAAAAAAATAATATTATAAACTCAAATACTACAATATTATTTTCACTAATTCCAATTTTACCAAGAAAATAAAGATTCGCAGCCATTCTTGTACCAATTCCCATCATAGATATTGGAAGAACATTTATCAAAACAGTAAAACATTGAAGCCAAAACATATAAATAATTGGAACTTTTACTCCAATCATTAAAAACAGAAGATAATACCATATAAAATAAAAAATAAAACTTAAAAAAGTATAAAAGTTCATATAAAATAAATCTTTAAAATTAAATATAAGATTTTCTTTTTTAAATAAAACTTTGATTTTTTCGGGTATAAATTTAATTAATGACTTTCTAAAAATCAAAAAAAGAATTATCAATAAAATTCCCGCAAAAACTGAAATATAAAAGAAGTTTTTAAGTCCAAGAAAATAAAAAGATATAATACCAGGAATTAATATATAAAAAACATCCCATATCCTATCCCATACAATGATAAATATAGCTTTGAATTTACCTAATTTTGCAAAATATCGCATTTTTACAACTTCACCAATTCTTGAAGGAGTTATTGAACCAAAAAATAAAGAAGTAAAATATATAAGATATTTTTCAAAAAAGGAATAGTAAATATTTTCACTATTAACTTTTTTTATAATAATATTCATTCTAAAAACTCTAAGAAATACAGATGCAAAACTAAGAAATAAAGCTAAGCTAAAAAGATATTTATCAACCTGAGTTATAGCATTTATTATTGAATCCCAATCTAAACTTATCTTTTTTAAAAAATAAAAAAAAAGTACAAAACCTACTATCCTTAAATATACAGTCCATTTTTTCATTTATCTTGTAATCCTTTTAAGCTGAGAAATCTGCTCGCTTATCATACCAAAAAGAAACACAAGAAGAGAACTTATAAAAAGTAGCAAAGCAGATGTTGATACATTAATAATATTATATAAGTAAAATTCAAGACCAATAAATCCAAATCCACTAAAAAGCAGAAACGCTGATAAAGGAACAAAAAATTTTAAAGGACAGAAAAGCATTAAAGTTTTTAATATTAAAAGTAAAGTACGAATTCCATCTTTTATTTTTACACTGCTTTTTCCAACTCTTTTTTCAACAGTAACAGGTATGTATTTTATTGAATAACCAGATTTTATAAAAAGCAAAGTTGAAGTCGTTGTAAATGAAAAACCATTAGGAAGTATATCAATAAATCTTTCAATATCATTTTTTTTAAATATTCTTAATCCTGAATTAATATCTTTTATTTTAAATCCTGCTACATAAGAAGCAAATTTGTTAATTAAAAATTTACCAGGTCTGCGAAATAAAGGAAAATGAGATTCAGATGATCTTGCACCAATTACTGTATCAAAATCATTCATATATTGGGTAAGTTTCCATAAATCTTCAATTCTATGCTGAAAATCCGCATCCATAATACAAATATAAGGAGTTTTTGCATTTCTAATCCCAGTCTTCAAACTAGCACCATAACCTTTATTATAAGGATGAGAAATTACATTAAAATCTTTTTCTTTTAACATTAATCTTGAATTATCGTATGAAAAATCATCTACAAATATTATATTTAACATTTTTTCTAATTCTACAAATTTTTCAATTAAAATATTTAAAGCTTTTTCTTCATTATAAACTGGTATTACAAGAGTTAATAATTCTTTCATAAATTGATTATAGATTAAGCTTGTTTTTTTTTCAAAAAAAAAAGCGGTCGCAATGACCGCTTTTATTTATAACTAATTAAAATTAGTCAAGTAATGTTCTAAAAGTAACTGTTCTTTTTGCTGTTTCTCCAGCCTGTTTTAGAAGATAAAGTTTGTTTTTTTCACCAACAGTTTTATAACCACTTAAATAACCTTGAGTTGATTCCCAGATTACATAAGCCATTCCTCTATTATCTCCACCAACTGCACCATTAGCAAAAACTCCAGTTGGAATATAAACTTCATTACCAATTTTCCATACTGTCAAAAAGTCATCAGCACCAGCAATTCCTGCAAGATTTCCGTTTAAACTTCTTGAGAAAATATTATAAGTAAATGGTGAGTCATTAGGTCTTGAATATTGAGCACCTACAATCGGACCACCAGTAGCAAGATCTGTTTCAGTTCCATTAGGCATACTACCTATGAAATCCTGATATTGAAACCAACCAGTTGCATCATCACCAGCTAAACCACCAATAGTAATAAGTCTTCTGGAAGCTACTGGATTTTCATTAAGTACAGCAACTGTTGTACTATTAGGTCTTACTGATTTAGTAAAGAAAACCATCAAAGTATCGTTAGTATCAACTTTAAGGTTAGCATTATTATCCTGAACTCTTACTTTAGAAACTGCAAGATCATCTGGAAGATAATATGTAGTAATATCTTTTTCATATTTTGAAGTTCCACCAATTTTAAAATCTGAAGCATAAGTTTTTACCCAACCAGCATAAGCATTTACTTTGTAAGTATTTCCCCATGGATCTGAAGGTAAAACTGCAAGATAATTACCTAGAAGTTTTCTAAGAGTATCTTTTTCTTTATACCAACTTGCAGTTCCTACATAACCTGGTAAATCTGTTTCAAATAAATTTGCTCCGTTTTCAGTATCGTGTAGAAGTAGTGAATTAGCAATTGTTTCCATGTCACCAAGTGATTTAGCAACCTGAGATTTAAAATAAATATCTCCCAAGTATAAAGCTGCAGCACCTGTCATAATAATAACGATTCCAAGTGCAATTACTAGTTCAACTAGTGAAAAACCTTTTTTAGTCATATAAACGACCTCCTTGTTTTTTTAAGACTATCCCTTATGATAACCTTAATATAAAAACATTACATATAAATAATATGTTATAGTTTTTTTTATTTTTTGTCAATAACCAAAAAAACTTTTTTTATTACATTAAATATCAAACTTAAGACAAAAAAATGATTTTAGGTGACCGGTTCATTTATTGCGACACTTTTCTCAAATCACCAATAACATTATAATACTCATTATCGACTTTTTTCAAATTATTTGAATTATCTTTTTTATTTAAATTTGAATTTTTACTAACTGTATATTCTTCGTTATTTTCACCATTCACAAAATATGGTGTAATAAACATAAGCATTTCCATATTTTTTTTAGAAACTCTTTTATTTTTAAACAAAGACCTTAATATAGGAATTCTCTGAAATCCAGGTATTCTTGAATCTTCATTTCTTTCTTCTTGTTTAATTAATCCACCTAATACAGCTGTTTCTCTATCTTTAAGTCTAACAAAAGTAGTTGTATTTCTAGTAGAAGTATAAAGTTGACCATCATTATCAATTTTTAACAGGTCGGAAACATCAATATTCAAATCCATACTAACTTCTGAATTATCATGTATATATGGAGTAACTTCTAAAGTTATGCCAACATTAGCTTTTTCAAATTTTTTAAGAGGTTCTATAACTCTCAAATTATTTATAGCTCCTTCTGTAACATATTTATGAGCTTCCTCATAAGTATAATAAGGAACAGGAATTTCATCTCCAATTTCAATTTTTGCAGTTTTTCTATGAACTACTCTTATTTTTGGAGAAGAAAGTATATTGGCTTTTTCCTGACTTTCCAAAGCTTCCAATTTGCTATATATACTAATATTTGATGGAATATTCAAAACATCTATACTTTGTGGTGTTAAAGGAAATTGATCAAAAGAAAGACCAAAATTATTAAGATCTTCTCTTTTCATCTCAACAATATGTAATTCTATAGTAACTTGACCATTTTTTTTATCAAAATCAGAAATTATCTTTTCAAGAAGTCTAAGGTTTTCTTGAGTATCATAAGCAAGAATTGCATTTATTCTTTTATCAATACTTAAATTTTCAATTTTAATTTTTTGACTTAAAACTGTATTAGAAGATATCAATTCAAGCACTTTATCAGCTTCAGCATTAACAAGTCTAAAAATAGATTGATTTTTTTTCTGATGAATTTCTCTTGATTTATCTTTTTCAGATATTATCCAAGTATTTTCATTAAATCTATTCATAGCAAGTCCTGATGAGGCAACAACAAGATCAAGAGCTTCATTTACAGGTAATTCCTGAATATAAAGATTAAGATTTCTTTCTTTAACCTCACCATCTATAATAATATTTAATCCTGTAAGATTTGATAAAGTCTCAAATATTTCTCTTAAACTCATTCCGGAAAAGTTAAAATTTATATTTTCAGTTTTAAATGAATTATCTGGTTTAGAAACAGTTTTTTGAACATTATAATTAGTATTTTCATTTTTAATACTTTCAACATAATCGTGTTCATCATCATTACATTCAATACACTCATCAAGTCTTCTATCATGACCTAATTCTTTTATTAAAATATCTTCAATATTTTCTTCTTTTGTCTGATTACCCTTTAATAAAATAACAATTTTATTGTTTTTTGCTTCAACTGTATGTTCTTTAAGATTTTTCCACACACAAATAACTCTTGTAACTGGTGGAGTTTTTTTTAATTGCATAGGTTGTATTATATTAATATCTGAAATAGTAGATTTTATAGGTATATCAAGCATTGAAAGATAACTATCAGGAATATCTATAACTAGATTATTACCTTTAATTGTATTTGAAAAATTATTAACTATATTATCAAACTCAATAATTATTTGAGAATTGTTTTCATCATTAATTATTTCTATATTTTTAAGAAATATTTCATTAGCTTCTCCACCAAACACAAAAAGTGCGGTAAGAAGTATTATCAATAGCACTTTTGTTACTTTATTCATATATTTCCTCTCTCTTTATTTACAAAATATTTTTATAAAAATATTCTGCAACTTATATTTATATATTCATCTTCATATTGCTTGCTAGTGAGAATACTGGCAAATATATTGATAACAATATAGTTCCAACAAAAAAACCTAACACTATTATTATCGTCGGTTCAATCCAGTTCATAAAGGTCTCTGTCACATAATCAAGATCTTTTTCATAAAATTCAGCTATATTTATAAGCATTTTATCAAAATTTGCTGTTTGTTCACCAATTGATATCATTTCACGAGAAATTTCAGGTATCATTGTAACACTTGCAAAAGCTTCACTTACCGTATTTCCTCGCTCGATATTTTTTTTAACTCTTATAAGATTTTCTTTAACTGCTAAATTTGTAACAATTTCATCAGATCTTTCAAAAGCAATAATAATTGAAAAACCACTTTCAAAAAGAATACTAAGATTTCTTGAAAATCTTGCAATATAATATTTAATAATAATATCTTTAATAATAGGTATTTTTACAAATAGTCTGTCAATTCTAAGTTTACCGGCTTTAGTTGAATATATTTGAAAAAACACACCTGCAAAAAGCACAATAAAACCTAATTCATAAAAAAAATAAGTACGAATAAAATCAGCTACCCCAATAACAACCTTTGTAATAAGTGGCAATGCATCAAGCGTAAGACCCATTTGTCCATATAAAGTCTGAAATTTAGGTACAATCTGCATAAATATAACAAATACTAGTATTAATATAAGCAATAAAATTATCGCTGGATATGAAACTATGGCTATTATCTTCCTTTTTACTACAATTCTTGTTTCAATAAGATCTGAGCATTTTTCCAAAAGTTCATATAATCTACCACTTTCTTCACCAGTTCTTAAAAGTCCAATGTAAACTTTATCAAACATTCCTGGAAACCTTGAAAAAGCTTCGTATAAGGCACTTCCGTTCTCTACATCATGAGAAATTACTCCAAGTGTTTCTTTTAATCTAAGATTTTTTTCTTGTTTATAAAGAATATTTATTGATTTAAAAGCAGATATACCAGCTTTTATTAAAGATGCAAAATATCTTGTAAAAAGAAGTATATTTCTATCAGATACTGTACTCCATTGCCATACACTTTTTATTGGAGATTCATATATAGATACAAGTTTTTGTCTTTTTTCTATAAGAACTTTTTTCAAATTTTCAACATTTGGAACAGTTATTTTACCAGTAACTCTTATATTTTCTGCATTCATTGCAGTATAAAAGTATGTAGGCATTATTCTACCTCAAGAAAAATATCATTTTTTATTTTATTAGAATTAATATAAACAACTTTTCTAAAAAACATAATATGACCAATATAAACTTTAACCTCAACATAATCATCAAGATCAACTTTTAACTGATAAAAACCTTTTTCATCAGTTTTTAATTCTTTATTTCCAATAACTACTTTTGCTCCAATTACAGGTTTTTGAGTTTTTTTGTCATAAACTTTACCAAAAATAAGTGAATCTTTATTTTCATAAGCAAGAGATATATTAAATATTCCTGCTCCAGGTCTTATTATAATATCAGCATTATAAACACCATAATCGCTTGAAATAATACTCATTGTATATTCACCAGGAATTATATCATGAAAATAATAAGAACCATCTTTACCTGAAACTGTGTATTTATCTTCAATTGTAATAGTAACACCAGATATAAATTTAAATGATTGAGCATCTCTTACAACTCCTTCAAGACTACCTTTTACACTATTTACAATATTATTTATTTCTTTATTATCTTTTCTTCTTTTTTCAAACTCTCCATATCTAAAATCAGGATCTTTTTTTAAAATAGTCCTTATTTTAGAACTTTCCTCCACAACAACATATTCTTCATGTGGTTCATAAGAATCTGAATATATTACAATTCTGTGTTTTCCACGAACAATATCCTCAAAAACATATTTGCCGCCAGATACATTAACAGGCTGATTATTCCCAACAGAAACCTGTGCATTTAAAACAAGATCACCTTCAATATTTCTAATCTCACCAATTATTTTCCCATATCTAATAAGCGGTTTTAAAAAAAACTTAAAATTATTAACATTAGCCTCATTTATAGTAATTTCTTCTAAATATTTTTCATAATCTGAATGTTGTATTTTTACAATATATTTACCTGGATTAAGATTGTTAATAAAAAATTCCCCAAATTCATCTGTTTGACCCATTATATTATCAAAAGAAATATTAATATTACTAACTCCAAGGCCTGTATCCTCGTTTTCGATAATACCTCGAGCTTTTACCATTATCGGTTTGTTTTCAAGAAAAAAGTTTTGAGAATTACTCCCATGAGTAATTTTAACAATATCATTATAATCCATAAAATCATTTGCTTTAACACGAATTATAAGATTTCCAATAATAAGATTTTTAAGTTCAAAATACCCTTTAGAATCAGAAAAAGTTATTTTTCCGCCACACTCAATTTCAGCGTTAACAACTGGATATTTACTTTTTCTATCGAATATATAACCTTTGAAAAGAGCTGATGGAGCTGAATAAGAAAGTAAAGAAAATAATATTAAAAACAATATAAATATTCTTTTTATTTTCATATCACCCTCTCAAAAGCGTTATTACTAACTAATCGACTTGAAAAAGAATATTAAACAGTATTTAAGTATTTACCAGCAGACAAAACAATTTAAAAGCAAAGAAATATCTGATAGTATAAAAAATATGAATTTATTAATATTTAACATGGAAATGAATGAAAAATCAAAAGTTTTATCTCATTGTATAGATTGGGTAAATAATATTTCTATTTACTTTGATAAAGTTTTTGTAATAACAGTTAAAAGTTCAAATTTTAAAGTCAATGAAAATGTGAAAGTATTTTCAATTAAAAGAGATAAATTCAATAGATTATCTTCAATTATTTTGTTATATAAAATTTTATTTAAAATACATAAAAACTATAAAATTAATGGTTATTTTGTTCATATGGCTGCGTACTTTGTACCGTTTATATTTTTATTCAAACTTTATTATAAAATTCCAATACTTTTTTGGTATGCTCATTCTTCAGTTACAAAAGCTCTAAAAATAGCAACTTTATTAAGTGATAAAATATTTTCACCATCCAAAGAAAGTTTTAAATATAAAACATCTAAAATTGAATTTACAGGACATGGTATAAATACGGATTTTTTCAAATTTATAAAAAATAAGAAATGTAATTATTCTAAATTTGCAGTTTTTGGAAGAATTTCAGAAACAAAAAATATTCATAAAATGATTGAAGTCTTTAATAAAATTGAAAATAAAAATATTAATCTAACAATTATTGGAGAACCTTTGATTGAAATTGATAAAAAATATTTTGATAAAATATTTAATTTTAATTATAAAAATATTTTTTACTCAAAAAATATTCCAAAAAAATATATATTTGAAACTTATAAAAAGTTTGATGTTATTATAAACTTATCGGATACAGGTTCGCTTGATAAAGTTATAATTGAACCTATGGCAATGGGTATTCCGGTAATTACTTCCAATAAAAGTGCTATTGAATTATTTTCACATCTTGATGGAAAAGGTGTTTTTTTAACTACAAAACAAGATTTTGAGAATGATATTAAAAATTTGATTTTAACAAAACCTTTTATAAACAGGAATTTATTAAGAAAAGAAATTGAAGAAAATCATTCGATAAAAAAATTAGCAAAAAAAATATCTGATTATTTTATAATTGAACCCTCTGATTAAATACATAATTTAGAGCTTTAATAGAAATATAATAAAATGTCATTTATTAAAATAATTCAATTTTACAATAATCTACATTTCTTACATAATTCTAAAATATTTTGTCTGTCATCTGATATTCCAAGATTATACAATCGAGTATTTATAAACTCTTTTGAATTCCAAACATCATATAAAGAATTTAAAACAAGAGATTCTTTGTTTTCAGCCTCTTTTTCACCCGAAAGACAACATGTAATTAGATTACCATTTGCATTTACAATAGTACTGTTAAACAAAAAGCTACATTTTTTTCCTGATTGTTTATTAATTATATCTTTTGAAAACTTTTTTTTACTATCTTTCCATTTTTTATTAGAAATATCCCAAGATACTTTACGATCATTTAGCATAAAACTACCTGGATCAAAATTAATTTCATCAACACCAAATTCCATAGCAGTTTTCTTTATATCTTCTTTATATGCATAATTCCATTCAAATAACAATGTTCTCCATGAAATCACCGTTTTTTTAGCATTTTTACTTTTTTTTAATTTAACTAAAGTGTTTATATTTTTTGTTATAATATCAAAATTTGACCCTACTCTATATTTTTTATTTATTTCATCATTATGCCCGTCAACAGCACATGTTATTCTGTTAATTCCAGAATCAATAAGCCTGCTTAAAAAATCTTCACCAACATCAACACTCATATTACTAGAAATTCTAGTTTTAATTCCAAAATCACTGCACATTTTTATCATTTCAGGTAAATTTTTATTAAGCAAAGGCTCACCAAAATTATAAAATTCAATTAACAATGCATAATCTTTGATTTTATTAAAAATAATTAAAAAATCTTCCATACTCATTATAGATTTTTTTATTTTAGTATTATCATTATCTTTACAATGAATACAATAAGGACATTTAAGATTGCAAACACTTGAAGGATCAATATTGTATCTTAAGGGAAAGTAATTTAATTTTCCTTTTCCTGGAATAAATAAGAATTTCATCAAATTCCAAAATCTTTTCTTTTTGAAAATATCAAAGCTTAAATATTCTTTCTTATTACCTAATCCCATTTTTAACCTACATTTTTTTTGATTATAGCCAAATTATTTTTAGCTTTTTTATGTTCTTTGTTAATCTTTAAAACTTGTTTCCAACAATCTGCTGCATTTGGAATATCATTTATTTTTATATAATATACAGCAAGATTATGAAATGCTTGATAATAATTCTGATTATATTCAACAGCTCTTGCCGAGTATTCAATAGCTTGCTTAAGTTGTCCAATTTTAAAATAACATTTACCTAAAAGATCATAAGTTTCGGAATCTGCATAATCAGCATCAGTTGTAAGTTCTTTGAGTATATCAACTGCTTTTTTACATTGACCTATTTCAAAAAAAGCCTTAGCCTGATTAAATTTAGCTTTTTTATTATAATGTTCTGAAATATTATAATACGAAAATATCCCAATAATATTATCCAGATATTCTGTATATTTATCAAGAGTATAGGATTTCATAGCATCTTCAAAATAACTTTCTTTATCCTCTATAATGTTATCTTTAGATATAATGTTAAATAAATATTTTCTAGTTTCTTTTACAAAGCATAATTCTTGAAAATATACAAAATTCAAGTATCTATCATCTTTTATTCTATTAAATTTTTCATAAGATTTATAAAAATGCTCGAAATTTTTATCATCTATATCTATAACTTTTACTTTTTCTTCTTGTAAAGCAATATATTCAACACGACAACTCATACCAAGTTTTTTTTCTATAAGTCCAATTGGAAAAGGAAAATTTAAAATAAATTCTTGACCTTCATTATCTTTGATAAGAACTTTATCTAAAACTACAATTTCTTCAATTTTATCTGCAAATGAATAAATTTTTTCATCTTTTGAAACTTTTTTTTCACCTAGCATAATTTTTCCTTTTATTTTCCTAAAAATAATATTCTATTAATAACCATCTGACATAGATTTTCTTTGAGTATTTTCCCAAAGCTGTTTAAAATGAAATCCTCTATCTTTAAGAGTATCCTGAATTTCTGTAGAAAACGGAATAGAAAACCAAAATATTTTTCTAACTTCTTTATCAAGTTTCTGCATTCCATGACTTTCATACTTTATCCACAAAATATAATTTTCAATAAAACTCTCTTTAAGATCATTATTAAAAGGAATTACTTTTTTACCCTTTCTCTTATCAGATTTTAATCCTTCATGATACATATAATATTGACCTGTCAAACCCTCATTCATCCATCTAAAACCTGCAATTTCTTTTTCTTTTTGCCATCTATAATCACCAAGAGCTTTTATAACAACAACATCAGATTCAATTTCAGGATATAATGGAAGTGCAATTTTTCCTCGTCCAGTTTCTTTATTTATTTTTGGAATTGATTCCCAACAAACTCCATTTTTACCATAAACAGGACATAAAAGAGTATATGGAGGATTATCACTATCTATTTTTAAAAATGTTCTTTGAAATATAGTAGGATCTATCTTTCTAACAGCTTCTATATGTAAAGCTGCTTTTTTTCTATCAAGAATTTCATTTGGAAAACTATGATCACAAAGATATGGAGTTTCATTTCCCTGCCTACCAATACACATCTTATATAATTGTCTAACTGATTTTAATTCTTCAACAAGAACTTCATTTTCAGATTCTCTGATTTTTTGCATATCTTCATCAGATACATTATCTTTAAGATTATCAATGGTTTTTGAAGCCATTTTCATTTGATTAATTAAACCTGTTATACGAGAATTAATAGCATTTAATTTTGGAAGATAATCAAGTATAGATGAAACATTTCTGTCATTTTTTAATTTTTTTTCAAATTCAACAGACTCGAGTTCTTCTTTGGTAATAATTGTCATAAGAATTTTTTTCCATTCACTATGTATCTGAGTAATATATGATTGTCTTAAAATAACCATTTTATCAAGATTTTTTTTCTCATTACCATGTCTTTGAAGAAATTCTTTTAATTTTTCAGCTGGAGTTTGTTTTTTTGTCATTTTTGTAAGATCATCACCCGCAGTTGAAGGTATTTCATCAGAATTTACAAGTTCAAGCCATTCATCAGCGTATAATATAGGATAATCAACATCCATAACCGAATGTATAACATCGGTATCAAAATTAGATATTTTTGTAATATTATCACCCGACAAAAAATCCTCAACAAAAGAATATCTTAAAAAATTTCTTAGATTATCATCAGTTTCATAGGGAAATTTGACATATATTTTTGCATATACTTCATTATAGAAATTTGCAAAAGAAGCCTTTATATCTTTATCTTCTGGATTGTCCAACATATTATTAATTAGTTTTAAAAACTTTTCAGAAGATTCTAAATCAATATTCTCAAGGACAGTTTTTTTCAATTCATTTATTTCCATAATACTCCATCTTATACTAAACTTGTTATTTTAAAATAATTATATAATATATCTATTTGCTATTCAACCTAAATCTGATTAATTGTTATATTTTGTTTTAAAATTGCATGTTTTATTACTTTTTGTTTTTTTTTTTATCAATTATTGATTTTTTATAAATACTCGGATATAATCATATTTAATGTTCTAAATATTACAAAATTTTGTTTGGGAGGAGAAAATGGCAAAAAAAGATCTTATCAAAAAAATAGCAGCAAATCTTAATTTAACTCAGGACCTGGTTTCACGGATATATGATGAAACAGTAACTGTTATTTCAGAAGAACTTAAATCTGACATGAAAACAAATCTTCCTTATATAGGAACACTTACTTTAACTAAGACAACTCCTAGAAAATACACACTTCCTAATGGAACAGTTGGAAAAAGTAAAGCAAGAAAAACAGTTAAATTCAAACCTTCAAGAAAACTTATTAAAAAAATCTAATTTTTTTCTTTAAATATACCGACATTATAGACAGGGATTAAATAATTCCTGTTTATTTTTTTATGGAGGAAATTATGAAAAGAATGATAAATGCATTAACTGATATGAGCTATCTTCTTATCGCTTCTTTAGTTATGGCTCTTGTTTTTCTTGTTTAAAATAAACAAAGAAATTTAATACACCGATTTCTCTTAACCAATCTATTTCTTTGGATATATCTTGCTTTTTTTTATTTTTTTCAAGTTTTACAAGAACTCTTCTAAGATTATTATAACCAACTTTTTTTAAAACTCTTTCCATAAACTTAACCTCATCAAGTTTTCTTTTGGTTTCTAGAGAGGTTTTTTCAGCTGACCATTTTTTTTTCATATTAATATATAGATTATCAACACAACTTGCAGTCCAAGGTCTTGAAGGAAAAAGATCTATTCTTTTTTCACTATCAATAACTAATATTTCGTGAAATAATTTTATTTTTTCATATTTTTTTTTCTTTTCAAATTCCCATTCAATAAAACACTTATTATTATCACAAATATCAGCATTCAAATCCCAAAGCTCTTTACCACAAACTTTACATCTTATCATTTTATTTCTCCAGTATAATAATACTGTTTGTATCTTTAGAAAACCATATATATCGCTCATTTGAAAGAAATATATCTAATATATCTTTTATTTTAATTGAATAAATATCCATTCCAATATCTGTTCGAATTGAA
This sequence comes from Candidatus Muiribacterium halophilum, assembly GCA_023228995.1. Classification (GTDB taxonomy): domain Bacteria; phylum Muiribacteriota; class Muiribacteriia; order Muiribacteriales; family Muiribacteriaceae; genus JALOAD01. The sequence continues at coordinate 12,830 of JALOAD010000016.1, read as the reverse complement.
TCAAAATTTTTAGGAATTACAAATGTTATTTCAGTAGAATCTGTAATTTCTTTTAAAAGGTCTTTTATATCTTTATCTTTTTCAAATACAGCATGAATAGTTTCATCAAGCGGAGAAAGACTTTTTCTTTTATTTTCTATTATTATTTCTTTTTTTATTATGTTTTGAATTTCTATTGTATCAGCAATATTTTCATTATATGAATGCTTGATATTATCATTAGAACTGGTTTTTTTAATATAAAAAAGCACTCCAGATACTATCAGAGTGCTTATAATTATAAATTTTATAAAGCTTTTAAAAAAAGACATCTACTACTTTCCGTATTCTTCAAGTTTTTTCCTGAAAAATGGTGGTAGAGCAAAACATGCTTTGTGAATTTCTTCAGAATAATATTTATAATCCATATTTTTTTCATTGTATAACTTTTTATCAAAATCATCAAAATAATGCCTTGTATCAGATGCAAAAGTAAATCCCCATAATCCACCATAAGTTAATATATTAGCAAAATAATAACCAGCATTTTTAAAAACTTTTGACAAATTTTTATAAGCTATACAAGCTTCATCAGTCATATAAGCATTACCTGCTTGACAAGTAAGAACTCCGCCAGTATTAAGACATTTTTTGCAATTTTGATAAAACTCTTCTCTAAAAAGACCTTCTGCCGGTCCAAATGGATCAGAGGAATCAATAATAACAATATCATATTTTTCACTGCATTCTTTAACAAATTTAATACCATCATCAACTCTTACATCAAGTCTAGGATCATCAAAAGAACATGCTATTTTTGGAAAAAATTCCTTACATACATCAATAACATCTCCATCTATTTCAACTAAAGTAACTTTTTTCATTTCCTTATGTTTAAGAAGTTCTCTAACAGTTCCACCATCACCACCACCTATTACAAGTGCTGATTCTGGTTTAAGAGCAGTATAAAAAGGTATTTGTGTAATCATTTCGTGATAAATAAATTCATCTCTATCAGTTGTCATAACATTTCTATCAAGCAAAAGAACTTTTCCCCATGTTTTGGAAGAAAAAACTTCAACAAGTTGATATTTACTTTTTTTGCAATAAAGCAACTCATCTATATCAATAAAAATACCATAATCCTCAGTATGTTTTTCTAAAAACCTGATTTTGCCACTATCAAGCATTTTCTTTTCCTCTCTTTTCTAATTCTTTTTCTTCAAATTCTAATTTTTCAACATGAAGTTCTTGAGCTTTAGAAACTATATTGTTTCCGTACAACTCGCCTCTATTCATTTCATAACTTTTAACAATCTGTGCACAGAATTTTTCTTTAAGATATCTGTAAGCAGTAAATGTATCAACAGTATTGCCACATGTAAAAACATCAACAGCAGCATATCCGTATTCAGGCCAGGTGTGTATAGCAAGATGGGATTCAGCTATAACTACAACACCGCTAACCCCCTGTGGGCTGAAATGGTGGAATGATGAACTTATTATCGTGGCTCCAGCCTTCTTAGCAGCATAAATCATATGCTCTTCAATTTTATTAACATCATTCAATATCTCTCTGTCGCAATCAAACAGTTCCAACATTACGTGATAGCCCAAAGCTTTCATTTACCATATTCCTCCTAGCTTAAAGATTCGGATAAAAAATGTAATTTTTTACCCTTAATCCAAACAATTACAAATCTTTGTTTACTAAATTAAAACTCAGATAATAAGTGTTAATGATATATAACAAAATATCTGTTGTCCAATCTTTTTTTTACTCAATGAATAAGATAGAAAAAAAGAATACCATTTAAAAAATTAAAATTCTATGAAAAAAATATATACCGGTAACCTAGTTAAAAAAAGTTAGAAAACACAAAACAGATTCCGGCTCAGAATAATATCACGATGACAGAATAAAGTATATGTGACTGCAATTTATTCTGCGAAAAAATTGCTTGTAACAAGATTTTTCGAGTCTCCTGTAACATAGTGTATTTGTTTTTTGTCACTAATGTCATAAAATGACATATCACGCTTTATCTGTCACAGTTTTACTTAACAAAATGTTCACTGAACATTTTGGCCCTTTCACCCTTTCACCATTTTCTACTTTTCTTTTTTTGGCAAATAATCCAAATTTATATTATGCATAGAATTAAATATATTATATTCAATTTTAGAATTTTCAGAAGTTAGGTTAGCAATCATATCTTTTATTTCTTTTCTTTTAGATATTTTTGAATTACCACAATTATATTCAAAAACAGGAATATTATTAGTTTTTACATAAGATAAAATTTGTTTTTCATTAGTTGTATATAAAGGTCTTATTAAAGTAATTTTTTCTCTAAAAAGCGATTGTTTTGGCATCATAGTACAAGTTTGCGCTGAATAAAATATATTCATTAGAAAAGTCTCAATTGCATCGTTTCTATGATGACCTAAAGCAATTTTATATATTTTTTGCTTTTCCATTTCAAGAAAAAGCTCTTTTCTTCTATAATGAGCACATAAAAAGCAAATATCTTTTTTTAATTTATGATTTTCAATATAATCAAGTATGTCTGTTTTTCTTATAAATAATGGAATTTCAAGATTATTACAAAAACTTTCAAGCATATTTAAATATGATATTTCAACTTTTTTTCTTAAAGTTACATGACATGCAAAAAGTTCAAAACCTATAGATTTTTTTAACAAAGATAATAATCTAAGGAGAGCAAAACTATCTTTTCCACCTGATAAGCCAACCATAATCTTATCATTAGGTTCAATAAGTTTATAATCTTTTATACAATTAAAAACCTGAGTTGTCAGTCTGGACATTTTAAACTACTAACTTTTTTAATAAGTTTTTCAAATTCTTCAAAATTAAGAGATTGTTGAGAATCAGAAAGAGCTTTTTCAGGTTCAGGATGAATTTCAATAATAACACCATCAGCTCCAATAACTTTAGCAGCAAGCGACATTGGTAACACCATATCTTTTCTTCCAGTCCCGTGAGAAGGATCTACAAGCACAGGTAAATGCGACATTTTTTTAATTGCAATAACTGATGAAAGATCAAGTGTATTTCTTGTATAATCTTCAAAAGTTCTAATTCCCCTTTCACAGAGAATTATATTTGAATTTCCTTTTAACATTATGTATTCAGCAGCCATAAGCCATTCTTTTATAGTTGAAGACATTCCTCTTTTTAAAAGTACAGGTTTATCCTGTTTTCCAAGTTCTGTAAGCAAACTATAATTTTGCATATTTCTTGCCCCAACTTGAAAAATATCAATAGAATTATATGAAATCTCAATATCTCTCGTGTCCATTACCTCTGAAACAATACCAATATTGTATTTAATTGAAACTTCTTTTAAATAATCCAAACCCTGTTTTCCAAGTCCTTGAAAACTATATGGTGAAGTTCTTGGTTTAAATGCTCCACCTCTTAAAAAAAACAAACCTTGTTTAAACAAAAATTCAGCTGTACTATCAATCTGTTCTCTACTTTCAACACTACATGGTCCAGCAATAAAAGCAAAATTCCCATCTCCTATTTTATTACCTTTTACATTTATTATTGTATTTTCTTTTTTAAAATCTCTGCTTACAAGCTTATAAGGTTTTAAAATACTAATTATTTTTTCGATACCAGGAATTCCATCAATAGGTTTTCCTTGAAGTATTCTCTCATCTCCAACAACACCTATTATTGTTTTTTCAATTCCTACAGAAATATGCGGAGTTAATCCACAATCATAAATTCTTTTTAAAATATAATTCTTTTTTTCTTCGCTTATATTTTTTTCAAGTACAATTATCATTAATTTTCATCCTTATTATGAGCGTTTGTAAAATTTAAAAAACAATTTTCACTGTAAATACTACATACGGATAATTGTATAGTCAAGTAAGAGTTACATTTAAACTATAATATTACTCTTCTTTTTTACCGATAATATTATGAAGTTTAATAACCTTAATAGGAGTGTAATATGAAAAAAAGACAAGATGTAAAAAAAGATATTGACAATTTATGGAGTAAATTCTGTAAGAGAGAACTTACCTTAGATCAACTTATTGATGAAGTAAATAAAATTGAAAAACCATTAATTTAAAATAAATATTTTAATAACGCTCTAATAAAAATATAAAGCTACTGAATTATAAATAGACCTTATAGTTTTATAAATATCAGAATTATAAGGACATCTTAGCATTGCAGTTCTAATACTATCAAAACCCTCACTATAATTTTCAATTTTTATATTTAATATACCAGCATTAAGATATGCTAAAAAATTCTGCGGATCTTCATTTATAGCGAGATTAAAATACTTTTCGGGAGCTGTTGATTTTTTTTCAATAACTCTTTTATAACCTTCCGAAAAAAACTCCTGTGATTTAACAGAAATTCCTTTAAGATCAGATGAGCTATAAATAAATTCAATATCAATAAGTTCATTTATAGAAGTAGAAAAGTTTTTTTTATCAAAATTCAATATCCTATAATTTAAAATATTTGAGAATTCATCTCTATTTTTTGTTTGATATCTTGCTTCAAGATTCTGTCTTGCTTCTGAATAACTTTTTGATGTTATAAGTGTTATATGCTTTTCAACAAATACACATTCATCTATAAAATCAATTATATCCCAATATTTATCATTGCTTTTACCAAATTTTGTATTAATAAGCCCAATATACTTAGCACTTCTTGATAATTTTTCATTAAAAATCTTATTTTTCATACAATAATCATAATATTTTTCAAAATATTCTAAAGATTTTTCAAAATAACCTTCAGTATAATTAGTAATTCCTTTATCAAAATCATCATCATAAGATATTCTTAGATTAAATATACCAGGTGAGGCTGGAGAATTTATATTTTCTTCGATTTTTAAATTATTTTCAGAATTCTTATTAATTTTTTTTGATAAACTTTCTTTATTAAAATCCTTATCAATAAGCCTTACTTTATAATCTTCTGAAAACTCTTTTAATAGATTATCATCATAAACATCTGTAGAATTAGCATTTAAAATATCAAGATTTGTGGATTTTTGATTTTGAACTATTTTTTTATCTATATTTTCTTTTTCAACTACAACATTCTCAGTATTTGGAATTTTATTTAAATATTCTAATGCTTTTTTATCAGGAAGACCTTTATTTAAATAAAACTTAGAATTCTGATAATCTTTTTTTTGATAAAGATATATACCGTATTCAATATTAATATCTACAATATTAGGAAAAAGTTTTAAAAAACCTTCAACCGCATCAATCCATTTTTCTTCAAGCCCTGCTTGTTTTAATACAAAAAGTCTAGTTTTTAAAAAAGACATATCATTTTTTTTATACTTTAAAGCAAGCTCTGTGAATTTTATTGCTGGAATAACATCTTCCACAGAATTTGCTGTTTGTGCAATAATAAAAGCAAGATTATTATAAGATACCGGATCAACTGGAGTTAAAGATATTGCTTTATTATATAAAAGTATAGCTTTTTCATAATCACCCATTTTTTCAAAACAATAACCAATTGCTGTATGAAGATGAGATGAATTTATATTTTTATTAAGGTTTTTTTCATATATTTCTAGTGCTTTTTCATATTGCCCAGACTCAACATAATCATAAGCTTTTTGAAGTTCTCCTTGAGTTTGAATTACATTAACTTTATCATTATCATATTTTTTCCATAATTTTTTTATATCTGGTATTTCACAAAATATATTTGTAAAAAAGATTAAAATATAAATAAAACTAAAAATGTATTTCATCAGGATTCTCCATATTAGAATCATTTAAAGCACTTTCAACTCTTGCTTTAAGATCAGAACCGTTTGGAAGCTCAAGCATAAGTTTGCCACCTAATGCTTTCATATCAAGTTTTTTTCCAAGATAATAATAACTTAAAAAAAGATTATAAGCAGCATTTATATTATCAGGTTCTTTTTCATAAACTTTTTCAAGAATTTCCATTGCTTTAGAATATTCATGATTATTAAGATAACAAATTCCCATATTACCAAGTATATTTACATCACCTGATAATTCATAAGCTTTTTTAAAATAAGTTAAAGCCAAGCTTGCTCTTCCTCTTAAAAAATAAATATCACCGAGTTTTTTAAGAGTTTCCACATGATCTGATTCAATTTCATTAGATTTTCTTAAAAAAAATATTGCTTCATCTGGATTATTCATCTTTTCTTTTGCAAGTCCTAATAGATAATAAGTATCTCTTAAAAAAACCTTATTATCTTTCTCAAATATTATAGAATCATTTTTAGTAGTTTTTTCTAAAATATCTATTGCATCAACATAATTCATCTGATTATAATATTGTTCAGCTTTTTTAAGTTTAGCTTTTAAATCATCTGTATTTTGTTTTTTTTCGTTAATAATCCTATTATTATAACTTTTTTGCATATTTTCAAGCTCATTATCAATATCTTTTGGATTTAGTAATCTAAGATTTATATCAAATTGTCTATAATTTTTTAAAATATAATTAGCTTTCGCAAGTAATTTTATACTTTCAATAGAACTTTGTTCTTTTAATATATTCCCTAACTTTATTACATTTTGTATATCACCAGTCTTATAATATGCAAATAATTTTTTTTCATTTAAATATAAATCTTTTTCATTTTCATCAACATATAAAATAATATCTTTTAGCTTATTTCTTTTTAATAAATTATCAACCTCAGCTTTTTTGTCATTATTTGTTATAACAGTTAAATTTTCATTATCTACTGGTTTTTTTTTATCGCAACCACATAAAAGAAATATATTTAAAAAAATTAACATTACAAAAAAAGTTCTCATAACCTGATTTTAAATAAAAAAATCAAATAAAACAAACCGATAGACAATACTTTTTACCATTAACCAGACTAAAATAAAAAAAGCTCTCGAATGAGAGCTTTTAATCAAATGTAATATTTGAGTATTATTATTATTTAATGTTTGTTTTTAATGCTTTTGAAGCTTTAAATTTTGGAACGTGTCTTGCTTTAATTTTAATTTCTTTTCCAGTCTGAGGATTTCTACCAACTCTAGCAGCTCTTTTAACTTTTTCGAAAGAACCAAAACCCATAAGATTAATTTTTTCACCTTTTTTAAGGTTAGTTGTGATTACTTCGATAAAAGCATTTACAACTTTAGAACTGTTAGCCTGTGAAATTTCAGCTTTCTTTGCAATAGCCTTTACTAAATCGTTTTTGTTCATTTTACCCCTCCAATCCAATTTAATACTTTATTAATAATATAACAAAATCAGAGGAAAATCAACAACTTTAATTTTTTATATAATTTCAAGTTCTGCGTGTAATGCTCCAGCTTCCTTTAACATTTGAAAAATAGCTATAAGATCTCTTGGAGAAGCTCCCATCTGATTAAGCGAAGAAACTATATCATTTAAGGTATTTCCGTTCTTTAACGGAACAACATTACCAAATTTATCTGTTCCATTAATCTGAATATTAAGATTACCGTGAGATATTGCAATTGGAGAAATTTTTACATTTTGATTTATAACAACTGAACCGGTTCTTTCATTTATAATAACTTTTGCACTCATTTCAGGAACAATTTCAATATTTTGAAGCTGAGTTACAAAAAGTACTGGATTATCCATAAATGAATATGGAACTTCAACTTCAACCATACCTGGATCAACTGCTTTTGCTCTGTTTCTACCATATTTTTCATCAATAGCTTTTTTTATTTTTTGAGCAACATTAAAATCTTTATCTTTAAGCATTATTTTAAGTTTATTTCCATCTAAATATTGAGCAGGAACTTCTTGTTCAACAATTCCACCATTTGGAATTCTTGCAACTGTAACATGATTTTTTTGTGCTCCAGCACCACCAAGTCCTGCATTAAAACCACCTATAGAAACTTGTCCAGCAGCAACACAATAAACTTTTTTATCTGCACCAACAAGAGGTGTTTGAAATAAAACTCCACCTTGAAGATTTTTTGCATCTCCTATAGATGATATTGTAACATCAAGTTTATCTCCAGATCTTGCAAAAGCTGGTAAAGTCGCTGTAACTACAACTGCTGCAATATTTTTTGTAGTAAAATCCTGATTATTTGTAACAATACCAAAATTATTTAAAAAATTAATAGCTGTATTTATAGCAAGTTTATTTTTGTCACCTGTACCATCAAGACCACCTACAAGACCATATCCTATAAGTTGATTATCCCTATTATCCTCTCCAAATCGAACCATATCTTTTATTTTAACAGTAAAACCTTCACTATAAGAAAGTATAACAACCGTTATTATTGTCAATATTACAATTAATTTTTTCATTATATTCTCCTAAAATAACATTCCAATAATTTTTTGAAAAAGATTTGGTTTCTGACTTCTTGCAATATGACCTTTACCTTTATAAATAATCTGTGCTTCTGCAAGTAATCTTGAATCAATAGTATTTCCTTTACTTATATCTCTTGGTCTTACTTCACCTCTTAATTTTATTTCTTGAACATCATTATTTACATTCATATATCTAACACCTTCGACAACAAGGTTTTCATTAGGAAGAACCTCAATAACTTTTACAGATATTGTAGCTGATATTCTACCTGAAGTTTCAGTAGAACCTTCACCTTTAAATGTATTATTTGAACTTGCAGAACCAGCGCTTATACTTGACAGAAATCCAGTTCCTGCATTCATACCACCAGAAAAATTCTTTTTAGTATCTCTTGTTGCAGATTGAGTTGCAGAAGCACTTTCTGAAATCATTACAGTAAGTATATCACCAACTTTATGTGCTTTATCTTCTGTATAAAGAGATTTTCCGTTTGAATTGGCCCAAAGAGAACCTGCGAATGAATTTACTAAAAATAAAATACTAAAAAATAAGAACCACCTTGTTTTCATCTGTTACCCTCCCTCTATACTTTCTTCTGTTATTTATACCTTTAAGGTTTATTATCTGATTATATTTACCACTTTGCATTGCTTCAAGCTTAAGCGATATTACATATCCTGTTCCATCGTTTACTGCTTCAACAATACTTCCATTAATTACAATTTCGGCATAATCGATAATATTCTTTAGAAGAACAGTACCTGGTGAGAGGTCTTTTGCAGCCATACAAAACTTTATATCATTGATGTCTTCTATTATTTCACCAGTTTTTACAGGCATAAGAAGTTCCATATATCCAAACATGTCTATAGAAAGTTTTTCTCCAGCCTTTATATATTGATTACTAACAATAACAGTTCTTTTTATTCTTTCGGAAAAATTAACAACAAATTTTTTAAGAATACTTTCATCTTTTCCAATAACTTCTACAATGAATCTTGTTTTTCCAAGTCTGTCCATTCTAAAAATATATTCATCAGTTGAAACAGTTGCAGTTTTATAATTTATAAGCACTGGAAAAGATATATTATAATTTTCACCAATAAAATCAGAAATTTCTCTGGATTTTATATCATGTGAAAAAGTTTTTACATTTATATAGGTTATAGTATCAAGATCAAGCACTGGAAGATTAAATTTTGAAAGTATTTGATTAACATAAGCAACATTAATTCTTTTTTCTTGTCCAGGCAAAGCAGTATCTGTAATTCTTGTATCAGAATATTTAGATGGTATATCTTCAAAAAGATGACCCAGAGTTATTACATTACCTTTTACAATTATATTTTCTTTCAATATAGTTGCATTACAAAAAATAATATTGAATAAAATTATAAAAACAAAAATTCTTTTCAAATCAATCTCCTATTATTCAATATTACATTACATAAAAGTATTAAACAAAAAATTTTATTTAAAAAAGGACTCAGATTTTACCTGAATCCTTTTTTACAATTTATCAAAAACTTATATTATTTATCTTTTCAATCCAGTTGCTATTCCAAGCATAGAATCTGAAGTCTGAATAGCTTTAGAATTTGATTCATAAGCTCTTTGAGCAATAATCATCTGTATCATTTCATCAGCAACAGACACATTTGACATTTCAAGATAACCTTGCTGAATAGTTCCTCTTCCTTCAAGTCCTGGAATCCCTGGTCCAACAGGAGGTCCTGAAGCAACAGTTTCCTGATAAAGATTTCTACCTGTATTTTTTAAACCAGCTGGATTTATAAAATTAACAGTAGTTATTTGTCCGATTTCTTGAATTTCATCTCCAATTACAGCCGTAACAGTTCCATCCATACCAATTTGAACCCTTTCAGTTCCTTCTGGAACAGTTATTTGAGGCTCAAGAAAAAATCCATCTGAATTTACAATAGTTCCAGCTCCATCAATTTTAAAAGCACCATCTCTTGTATATGCAATATTACCATCAGGTTTTTGAATTTGAAAAAAACCATCACCTTCAATCATAATATCAAGAGGATTATCAGTCTGTCTGTAATCACCTTGTGAAAAAATAGTCTGAGTAGCAACAGATCTAACACCATGTCCAGTCTGAACCGCAACCGGAACTGTTCTTCCTTCTGCAACCGGAGTCCCAGCTTCTCTCAAGGTTTGATACAAAAGATCCTGAAATTCTGCTCTATGTTTTTTAAACCCTGTTGTATTAACATTCGCAAGGTTATTGGAAATTACACTGATATTTAGATCTTGTGCATTCATCCCTGTAGCTGCTGTGTAAAGTGATCTCATCATAAGACATATTCCTCCTTTAGACTATTATCTAGCACCAACTTTTGATATTAATGTTCCCAAAGTACCATCATGAGTAGCAATAGCTTTTTGATTAGATTCATAAGCTCTCATAACAGTTATCATATTAACCATTTCTCTAACTATATTTACATTTGATTTTTCAAGCATTCCCTGTTCAATTTTTGTATTTTCTCCAAATCTACCAAAACCAACTCTTTCATCAGCTGGTTCATAATAATTATAACCAATTTTTTTCAAATGCCTTGGATCATCAAAGTTAACAATCATAAGCCTATAAGCTGATTCACCATTAACATATATTTTACCATCTAAATCAACTTTAAAGTCTTCGGCACCATCAAGTGGAACATAACTTGCATTAAGAGCAAATTCACCATCTGGATTTGTAATAATACTTTCTTTATTCATAATTGCAGGTTCTTTTAATGCCATTACCTTATTTCCATTAGCATCAACAAGAAAACCTTCAGCACCAACTCTAAAATTACCAGCCCTTGTATATTTAATACCATTAGGACTTTCAACAGCAAACATACCATCACCAATAAGAGCTAAATCAGTTTTATTATTAGTAGTTTGAAGAATACCTTGTTCATGAATTGTAGTAATTTCATCAATTGATGCACCAGTGCCCATTCTACCAATATAAGGTCTAAAATCAAGCTCAAGTTTTTTACCAAATATTTTTCTATTATCATCTATTCTATGCATATCCATAGAAGGTTCATCTCGAAAAATAGCTAAATCTTTTTTAAAACCAGTTGTATCAACATTGGCAAGATTATTTGTAATTACATCCTGCCTAGCCTGCTCAACAAGCATACCTGAAGCTGATGTATAAATACCTCTAAGCATTCTTCACCCCCACAAATTTTGAACAAACAGGAGGATTACCATTACAAAATAAATCTCCCACTTTTTTTTCAATAAATTTTCCAGGAAAATAATCTTTATCTAATAAATAATAAGCAATATGTGCATGAAGACATTTAGCATAAATATCTTCTGAAACTCCAGCAATACCAGCTTCAACAATATTTTTAGGTATATTATCAATAAGATTATTATCTTTAAGAATTTTATTTCTAATTTTTCTATATTTATTTGAATATTTTTTTAATTCTTGTTTATTTTCTTTTAAAAATGCTGAAAACTCTCTAATAAAACCTTTTTCTTCTAAATAAGCTAGTTTTTTTCTTAAATAAGGACATGTAAGCCAAAAAATTGTTTTAATACTAAGATTATTTGATGAAGGTAATGATTTAATAACATCAGGAAATCCAAATGGACATGAAGAAACAATCTCACAAGGTGAAATTGTTTTTTTCCCAAGTTGTTTTTTAACAATATCAAAACTATTATTCACAAAACCCTCTCAAAAAACTTAATATTATTCTGTATAAGGTATCGGCGAATTAAAACAAAAACTTAATAGCAAAAAAAAGTTTGTTGCGTTATTAGGGTTCATAGAGTTTGTAGAGTTAAAACGGTTTATAGGGTTTGTTGGGTTAAAACACTAGAAGCAATTAGAGATTAGTGTGGCTAAGCCACATTGTGACTTCGTCAAAATTAGCGATGCTTCGAATCTAATTAGAAGTACTTTTAGAAAATTAAATATTTTTATTATTAAAAATCACTGAATAAAGTATTTGATATGTCATAAGTTTATTAAATCCTGTGAATTAAAATGTTCACTGAACATTTTTTTGTGAAATGGTAAAATGGTGAAGTGGATTTAAAACTTTTTAATTCTTTTATAATTTAACATCCAAAATTCAACATTGCTCCTATACGCTTCACATAATCAATCTCACACGAATCTGCTAAGGAGCGATGGGTCAAACCGTCTGAGGCTGTTGAAAAACTAAAAAATTCAAAGATTGATACAAAATAGGGTCTGTGCCGAACTCTAAATTTAGCTTACATAGGTCGGCCTGACCATGCTGTTTATTTTTAAAGTTAATTTTGAAAAATAAAACTTCATTTTTCAACAGCCTGGTCTATAGAATTACGAATTTGACCCTTTTCTATTTTCTGTGGATACGGCTTATGATAAATCATAATGAATAATTAAAAATTAACAATGAACAATTCAAAGCAAAATCTTTTATTTTTTCCAATTTTTCATTTTTCATTATTAATTTTTAATTTCTCCTTGGA
>JALOAD010000072.1 GCA_023228995.1 Candidatus Muiribacterium halophilum | reverse complement strand
GTGTCGGAAACGGTACCCTTTTCGCATTTAAAAAATAGTATAAAAACAGTACAGAAGCGTGAAATGGTGAAATGGTGAAATGGTGAAATGGTGAAATGGTGAAATGGTGAAATGGTGAAATGGTGAAATGGTGAAGTAGTGAAATGGTGAAGTGGTGAGATGGTGAAATGGTGAAATGGTGAAATGGTGAGATGGTGAAATGGTGAAATGGTGAAATGGTGAAATGGTGAAATGGTGAAATGGTGAAATGGTGAAATGGTGAAATAGTGAAATGGTGAAGTGGTGAAATGGTGAAATAGTGAAATGGTGAGATGGTGAAATGGTGAAGTGGTGAAATGGTGAAATGGTGAAATGGTGAAGTGGTGAGATAGTGAGATAGGAAAATCTTTAAAGAGTTTTAATATGGTTTTTAAACTAGACCGAAGGTCTTTACTAACGATGCTAACTGTATTTAGCTCTCTCGGAGCAATTAAAAAAAGATTTAACTTTTTAATTTAAATATATAGTAGAAAACAAAAAAAATAAATCAAAAAAATTATAGAATTATTAGATAGCGAATATTATTGTAATATACAATCTTTAAAAACTCTAATTGAAAGCAATGATTAAAAAAAATTCTGTTAAACCATTAAATAATACAATTTAAGAATATTCTAATGGAAATCTTTCAGGATTTGTAAGTGAATCAAGCTCAATATCAATATCTAAATTTTTCCAGTATATATGATCAGGATAAGAAAATTCAAAACTAAAGATATCTTCAAGAGATGCTTTCTGAAAACTTGGATAATCTAAGAAAGAAATAAAATACTCTTTTTCATCTAATATAAACCAAATTCCATTTGAATTGATACTTGATATTTCATGATTTAAAATGTTTTTTCCATGTTTCTTTAAATTCATTTTCTTTCTCCATTACAATTTTTAATATCTGAAGAACATCTTTATTTTTTACACCAAAATTTTTGTCAAGGCTAACTTCTGGTTCTAACCATATTTTCATTTCACCATCAGGAGTTTTAACATGGATATGCATCCTTGTTTCTTCTCTGCTATTAAAATAAAATCTAAAATTTTTATATTTAAGTATAGTAGGTGACATTTATATATTATATCATAAAAGATTTTATTTAGATATATGAAATATAGGTAGAAATTTTAAATTCTTCTATTTTCTATAAATGTTACAAATGTTAATGTAAAGATACCCAAAAAAGTGCATTTAAGATTCCCCAGTTTTTTTTACATTATAGAAATATATGTCAATGTCAAGAACCTACACTCCTATTTTTTTTAATATTTGACTTTCGGTTTTTATTCGGGTAAAATTTTATATATTGTTTATATTTAATATTTCATAGATTTTAATTATTAATTGCTTTTTGAGAGGGGGAAGAAATGATTACTAAGAGGCAGAAACAGATTTTGGAGTATATCAAAGATTATATTGATAATAATGGTTATTCTCCTACTTTGAAAGAAATATGTGATTATTTTGGACTTAAATCTGTTGCTACTATGCATGAACATATTAATAATATTGTAAATGAAGGTTTTCTTGTTAAAAGTGATGGTGGTAGGGTTGATATTGCTTGTGATAATTCTTCTGAGATTTCTGAAAATGAAATTCCCTTTTTGGGTTATGTTACTGCTGGCAAACCTATTCATGCTATAACTGATTCTGTTGAACATATTGAAGTTCCTTCTTATATGAAATCTTCTGATTGTTATGCTTTGAGAGTTAAAGGTAATTCTATGATAGATGAACATATTATGAATGGTGATATTGTTATTGTAGAAAATTCTAAGGTTGCTTATAATGGTCAGACTATTGTTGCTTTAGTTGATGATTATGAGGTTACTTTAAAGAAATTTTATAATGAAAAAAATGGTAATATTAGACTTCAACCAGCTAATTCAGATTTTGAACCTATTATACTTTCAGCAGATAGAGTTCAGATTCAGGGTATTCTTGTTGGTATAATCAGAGATTATACTAAGATTAATTAGATTTTAACTTTAATAATTGATATTATATATATAATTTGTTATATTTAAAATACAAATTGATTTTAATGGAGGTTTTATGAGAAAGATATTAATGTATCTCTTTATATTTTTGATATTTGGCAATGGTATTATGGCTTCTGAGAATGTTAATGTTGGTGATAATCAAGAGAAAATAACAAAATCTTTTAAAACCATTAAAAATATATATAGTCAAAAGACTTATTTGGAACTTCATTATAATGTTTTTCTTGAAGTTATGTCTGAAATTAATGTTCTTATACATGATTTGATTACAAATAGTGATGTTTCAAAAAGTAATAAAATTTATTCTGTAATTCAGAAAAAAATTAATATGGTAAGGTATATTATTGATAGAGGGAATACTGCATTAATTGGGAAATCTATTCATCAGATCGATCCTTCAAAAGAAACTTTATATAAATGTAAAAGATGCAATGGCAAGGATGCTGATTGTAAATTTTGTTCTGGTGATGGCTGGTCATGGACACCTGAGAATGTTGTAGATTGTACTTTGTGTGATGGCAAAGGAACTGTTGGTAATAAAGACTGTCCAGCATGCAGAGGTTTTGGCTCTCCAGATTCTTTACCTAACAATCCAAATATTAATTGAATTTATCATTAGTATATATGATTTGATTTATTCTGGAATTCAATTGTTTTTATCATTAGATTTTCAATAATTTCTCATTATTCTTTCTATAAATTATATACTTACCGGTAGGTATATAAAAAAATTCGCTAAATTTTTATATCCTATATACCTACCGGTAAGTATATACTTTGATTTTTAATTTGATTTTTTTATTTCTTGATTTTCGGTTTATTTTCGGTTATAGTAAAAATACATTGTTGAATTATTTGATTCTTCTTAATGATTGAACTTTTTGAATAAATATTTAAAAATAATGATTTATTGGATGATTTATGTGGGATATTGATGTTTTTAGAAATAATGAGTTTTTTAGTGTTATTGAGGTTGTTGATAGTAAGGAATTTTTTGATGATCTTTTTTTTCGTTTATCTTTGTGTGATTTGAATGTTCTTATTATTGATTGTGGTAATAGATTTGATCCTTATAGTATTGTTAGAAAAGCTAAATATACTCATGTTGATTATAGGAATATTCTTAAAAAACTTAATATTACTCGAATGTTTACTGTGCATCAGCTTTTAAATACTATTGAGAATTTGGATGAAAGTGAGTTTGATTTTGTGTTTGTATACTATATGGATATTTTACTTATGGACAATTCTTATAATAAAAATGAGATTAAAAATGTGGTGAATCATGCGAGTGATATTATTCAAAAAATGAAGATTTCTATTGGTTTTAACATGGATGATAAGTTTTTTGTAAAAGATTTAAAAGATAAATTAATAGGATTAGGAGAATTTTATGGGTAGGACTTTGCTTTCGGCTACTATGCTTGTTAATAGTGAAAAAGATAATTGGTCTGAGTTTAGGAGAGCTTTGAGAAAAGAAGATAAGGAAATTTTTGATAGACTTTTTGCTATGGCTAAGGTACATTCTCAAGCTATTTCTAATTCAAATGCTCCTTATCCTCTTGAAGCTATTTTGTTTTCTATTCTTATTGAGCAATATAAAGAAATTCAACAGTTTAAAAAAGGTAATTCTAATGAAAATCTTTTTGACTGATATTTACTCTGATAAAAGAGGTATTATTTTATGGGGTATTTGTGAAAATGATATTAGAAAAGCTTTTATAATTCCTTTTTGTCCTTGGTTTTATATATTATATAATAAAAATTTAGATATTACTTTTAAGGATTTTTTTTTAAAGTTTAAGGATTTTATTACACTTAATTTTGAAAAAATGAATGATATTATAAAAGGTGAAGTTGAGGTTCTTAAAATTACTTGTAAAAATCCATATTTTTTTTTAAAAATTGCTGATTATATTAAAAAAAGTAATATTCCTGTGATTACTGAAGTTTATAATATTGACCTTTCTCCTGTTGAAATATTTTTATATTCAAATGGAATTTTTCCTTTTTCATGGATTGATATTGATTTGACTAGAGTTAATAATATTGTCTTTTCTCTGGAAAATTGTGATAGTTTGGATTATACAATTCCTTTTATGAAAATTTTATATATTAAACCTGATTGTAATGGTAAAGATCCTTTTAAAATGAATATAATTCCAGATATTTTAATTTCATATGAAGGTAGAGATTATGTTGTTTCGGGTGATAATATTGATTTTGTAGATGATTTTATAAAAAAAACTGACCCTGATATTATTATTTGTGAGCATGGGGATCTTATATATATGAAGAGATTTCAGGATATTGGTTTTAAAAATCTTAATCGTGATATGAAAATTTTAAATATTGGTAAAGAAAAAAGTTATTTTTCTTATGGAAAGATTATTTTTAAATCTGGTTTTGTTTTTTTATCTGGAAGAATACATATTGATCCTGAAAATTCATTTTTCTTTCGTGAAACTGGTATTGAGGGTTTAATTGATCTTTCAAGGATTTCATGTATGTCTTTGCAGAGAGTTGCGAGAACATCTCCGGGGACGGTGATTACTTCTATTGAAACAAAAAAAGCTTTTGAACAAAATATTCTTATTCCATTTAGAAAAACTAAAGCTGAAAAAATAAAAAAAGCTTCTAATCTTATAAATGCAGATAAAGGTGGACTTAGTTTTAGACCTATTCCAGGTATTTTTGAAAATGTTTGTGAGCTTGATTTTTTTTCAATGTATCCATCGATTATGGTTAATTATAATTTATCTTATGAAACGATTTTTTGTGATCATAAAGATTGTAAGCAAAAACTTCCAGGTACTAATTATAAAATTTGTGACAAAAAAAAGGGTATTATCACTGAATCTATTGAGTTTATTCTTAATAGAAGGCTTATTACTAAAAAAAGAATGTTTGAAGAAAAAAACATTAATAAAAAAAATATTTTAAATAGTGTTCAAATTGCTCTTAAATGGCTTCTTGTTGTAAGTTTTGGTTATCTTGGCTATAAGAGAGCAAGGTTTGGTAGAATTGAATGTCACGAGAGTACAACAGCTATTGGCAGAGAACTTCTTCTTCTTTCAAAGGAAATAGCTGAAGAAAATGGCTTTAGAGTTCTTCATGGTCTTACAGATGCTATTTGGGTGCAAAAAGCTAATGCTTCTGAAGTTGAATTTAATGATTTAAAAAATAAAATTAACAATAGGGTAAATAAAGTTTTTCCAGGAATTTTTCCCAATAATCCAGGTTTTTCTATTAATATTGAGGGTATTTATAAATGGATTGTTTTTTTAAAGGGTAAAATTGATAAAATTGGAGTTCCTAATAAGTATTTTGGTGTATTTAAGGATAACAAAGTTAAAATGAGAGGAATTCATATTAGAAGAAGTGATACTCCTGAATTTATAAAAAACTATCAGCAAGAAGTATTTGATATTTTAAAAAATTGCGATTTAGTTATTGATTATAATGAAAACATGTCAAAAATTTACGATAAAACTCAAGAATATTTACAAAGACTTGAGCAAAATGATTTTAATGCTTTAGAACTTTGTATTGTAAAAACAATATCAAAGAAAGCTGAGGATTATAAGGTTAATTCTGATATTTCATGTGCAGTTGCTACTCTGGCAAATCATAAAATCACAGTTTTACCTGGTCAGAAAGTTAGTTTTTTATATGTTAATGATAAAAATATAAAATCTGTTCCTTATGAGGTTTTTTGCGATAATCCTCAGGCTATTGATACTGAAAAATATAAAAAAATGCTCTTTGATGCGGAGAGTGTGTTTATTTTGAATTAAGTTTTATTTTCTGTTAAAATTCATTTTATGAAATATACTTTTAAAAAAATCATTTCTTTTATTCGTAAACTTTATATTCCTCTGTATCTTTACTTTATTATAACTGTGGTATTTGTTAATTTTTTTGTTAGTTTTTTTGAACAGTATTCAAAAGTTGATTTTCAAAAAATTACTCAAATAATTGAAGAAAATAAAGCTTCTATTAATAATACTGTTAATGAAGAGATAGTAACTGGATATATTGAGGAATTATCAGATATTCAAAAAAATATTGATTTAAATAAAAAGAAAGGTAATTTAAAAGAAATTGATATTTTAGAAGAACAAAAAAATTTAAAACAAAAAGAAATAATTAATAGAATGGGTGAAAATTTTAGAGAAATAAGAGATGAGAATCTTCCTTTTAAAAACAGACTTGAAAAAATTAAAAATAATTTAAAAGAAAAACTAAAAAAAGATAAACTTGATCAAATTAATGATAATCAAGGTTATAATTTAAGAGTTAATATTGATAATAAAAATATAGATATTACAAAAAGTTCTATTTTTATTAATAAAAAAATAAAAGAAATGTTCTTTAAAGTAGAGGAAAATCTAAAAATAAAATATTTTGATTATAAATTTATTCATTTTAGAAGAATTATTTTTGTTTTTATTATTTTCTGGTTATGGCCTGTTTATAAGTATAATTTTGGTTTTTCTCCATATACAAGAAAATGCGAAGAAAGAATTATAAACCTTAGTTTTGCATTATTTAGTTTTATATGGGTTTATGGTTTATATGGGTTTATTTTTAGGACTTTATTTGTTTATAGACTTACAAGAAGTATATTTAATTCTATAACTGGTATTTATTTTGTATCATTTTTATTATTTTCATCTCTTGCAAGCTATATAAATCTCGCATTTAGTGAAAAATATATAAAAAATAAAATAGCATTCTCTGTTTTTTCTAAAAACAATCTTTATTCACTTAAAAATGGCAAATCATTTTATATAACTTCACGAATTTCATTGTTTATAATATTGTTTTCTATATTACCAATTGTTTTATTGTTGTATATACCAATGAATTTTCATTTTGGAGTTATCAAAAGCGTTTTTTTAGAATCAAGTTTTGATATTGGACTATTTTTTTATTTACTTTTCCCATTATTTATAATGATTCTTCTGGGTATATATTTTTTAATACCTCAAATTTTTTCAATATTTTGGTTTAAAAGAAGTATTCAAGGTCCAATTAACAGACTAATTGAAAGAATGAATATGGTATCAAGAGGAGATTTTACAAGTAAAGCTTCAGTACTTTCAAATGATGAAATAGGTAAACTGCGTGGTCATTTTAATGAAATGGTTGAAGGTCTTCAAGAAAGAGAAAAAATAAGAGATACTTTTGGCAAATTTGTTTCTCTTGAAATTGCAGAAAAATTAATAAGTCAAGGTTCTGAACTTTTAGAAGGTGAAGAGATTGAAACAACAGTTATGTTTACAGATATTAGAAATTTCACACCGTTTTCTGAAAACTTGACGCCAAAAGAACTTGTTGATTTTCTTAATTTATATTTTTCTTATATATGTGCTCCAATTGTTGAAAATAAAGGAGTTATAAATAAATTTATAGGCGATTCAGTAATGGCTGTATTTTCACCAGTTTTTGGAGTGGAAAATCATGCTGATGCTGCTTTAAAAGCTGCAATAGGAATTAGAAAAGCACTTAAAAAATTTAATTCTGAAAGTAAATATACTGAGATTATTCATGGTATTGGTATTCATACAGGAATTCTTGTTTCAGGTAAAATTGGTACTAAGGATAGAATGGAATATACAGTTATTGGGGATACAGTTAATATTGCTTCAAGAATTGAAAGTCAGACAAAAATATATAAAGATGATATTTTAATAAGTGAATTTATGTTTAATAAATTAAATAAGAAATTATTCAGTGATTTAACTTTTCATGCTTATGAGCCAGTTATTATGAAAGGTAAATCAAATGAGATGATATTATATGGAATAAAGGAAGGAATTAATGGAAAGGGTTGAAGTTAAAAATGTTTGTAAATCTTATGGGAAATTTGTAGCAGTTGATAATGTTAATATGTCGGTGTCAGATGGCAGTATTTATGGATTGTTAGGACCTAATGGAGCAGGAAAATCTTCTACAATGCGAATGATAATGAATATAACAGCTCCAGACAGTGGAGAAGTATTTTTATTTGGTGAAAAATTCACTGAAAAACATAAAAAAAACATTGGATATCTTCCAGAAGAAAGAGGACTTTATCCTAAAATGAAAGTAGTTGATCAGCTTGTTTTTTTATCAGAGTTAAAAGGTATGAAAAAAAAGCAAGCTTATGATAATTCTATGATGTGGCTTGAAAAGATAGGAATGATTGAATGGGCAAATAAGAAAGTTAATGAACTTTCAAAAGGAATGGCTCAAAAAATACAGTTTATATCTACAATAAATCATAATCCACAACTTATAATAATGGATGAACCTTTTTCAGGTTTAGATCCTGTTAACTCAAGATTTTTTAAAGATATTATAATTGATTTAAAAAAAGAAGGTAAAACAATAATTTTATCAACACATCTTATGGAAAATGCTGAAAAACTTTGTGATAACATATGTCTTATCAATAAAGGTAAAGTTGTTTTATCAGGAAATCTTCAAAAAATCAAAGAAGAAAATTCAAAAAATTCAGTTATAGTATATTATTCAGGAGATAATTCAAAAGTTTTTGAACTTGAAGAAGTATCAGAAATTGATGATTCTGGTAATTATATGGAAATAACATTAAAAAATCATGTTTCAAAAACAGGTTTTTTAAAAAGACTTGTTCTTACAGATCTTGAAATATCAAGATATGAATCTATAGAAACTTCGCTTAATGATATATTTATTCAATGTGTTTCTGGCAAGGGGGAAAAATGAGTAATATAATGACCTTGATATATAGAGAATTTTTTTCAAAGATTAAATCTAAGTTTTTTATAATTGGAACCTTTTTAGGTCCATTATTTATGCTTATAATAAGCGTTGCTCCTGTTTATTTTATGAAAACAAGTCAAAGTGATATTGCATTAGGTTTTGTTGATAATACAGGAGTTCTTGAGTCAAAGATAAAAGATTCATTATTAGATGATAAAAAATCTGAAAAATATAAAATTTCATTTATAGACCCTAAAGATTATATTTCAAATGAGGAAAAATACAGAAAAAAAATTGAAACAAAAGAATATTTCGCTATTATAAATATTCCAAAAAATGTTTTCAATTCAAGTAAATTTGAGTATTTATCAGCATCTTTGAGTAATATTGAGTTTATATCTACAATTTCAGGTAAAATAAGTAGCATTGTTTCCAAAGTTAGATTACAAGATTATGGACTTGACCCTGATAAAGTCAGTGAATTAACTAAAAAACTCAATGTAATTACATTAAAAATCGGTAAAGATGGAAGTAAAAGTACAGAAAAAGTAGGAAAAGATTTTATCACTGCATATTTTTTTGTGATAATTCTTTATATGACAACTGTTTTATACTCTAATTCCATTTTAACAGGTGTACTTGAAGAAAAAACATCAAAAGTATTAGAAGTATTGCTTTCTTCATGCACTTCATTTCAGCTTATGATGGGTAAATTATTTGGAGTAGGAAGTGTTGGATTATTTCAATTTACAATATGGACAATTTTAGGCGGAGGAAGTTTTCTTTATTTAAAATCAGCATTTCCAGAGTTTAAAGGGTTAATCAATTTAGAAATATCAATTTTTCTTTATTTTATTTTATTTTTTGTAACAGGATTTTTCCAATATGCAACTTTATTTTTAGCAGCAGGATCTCTTTGTTCTAATCAAGAAGATGCAAGACAGCTTGCAACCCCCGTTACATTTTTAATTGTTGCAGTTTTTATACTTAGTTTTAATGCAATGAACAATCCAGGATCAGACTCAGTTAGGATAATGTCATTTATACCATTTTTTACACCAATGATGATGTTTGTTAGGATAACAGTCGCTTCGCCAGAGTTATGGGAAATAATTTTATCATTAGTTATAAATATAGTTGCGATATTTTTCTTTATTTATATAACTTCTAAAATATATAGAGTTGGAATTTTAATGTATGGTAAAAGACCAACATTTAAAGAAGTAATAAATTGGATGAAATATAGTTGAAAAATCTGGAAAGTCCGGGAAGTAGTGAAAGGGTGAAATGGTGAAAGAGTGAAAGGGTGAAATGGCGAAATGGTGAAATGGTGAAAGAGTGAAAGAGTGAAAGAGTGAAAGGGTGAAATGGCGAAATGGTGAAATGGTGAAAGAGTGAAAGAGTGAAAGAGTGAAATGGTAGAAGCTTTAAATCCATTTCACAAACTCGCTTATTTTAATAGAGGTTTAAAAATGAAATTTTCCAATATATTACATTCTGATTTATTATTTCTTGAGAGTGTTATTGATATTTATTCAGATAACAAAACTAAAATCATCGCTATATGGCAAAACGAAGAATTTGTTCATGAACAAGAAATTTGTGAATATTATTATTGTCATGGTGATATTATATATAAAGTTGATAATATTGTTTATTACAATGAAATTGATGTAGATTTTGTTAAAGAATATAAGGATTATCGATTTGAAGAACTTTATTCAATAAATACAGAACACTATAAATTTAAACAAAAAAACATACAAATTCCATCAAATATAATTCATAAAAACAATATTTCACCCGAAAGTTTGGCTTTATTACAAGATTTTATAAAAACTTCTTTATATCCATACAGAAGATATAATATCACTGATTATTACCTTGAACTTGCAAGAATTTCTCAAAAATTAGGTTTTGATAATTATTTTAATTACTTTTTAGATTTTATTGAAATTAACTTGGAGTTTAATAAAGCTTATTTAAGAGAAAGATATGTTAGTTTTATAAAATGTGAAAATTTTGAAAAAGCTTTTATTTATTTACAAAAGATATTTGATAAAAATTTACAAGATAATTTTGATTATATGAATATGGGTTATATTTTAAAAATGAAAGGTGAATATTTAAAAGCTCTTGATTATTATTTGAAATTCACACCGGAAAATACAGAGCATTCTTTTGTTAAGAATGATATGATTTTTTGTGCTGAAAATATTGAAAATAATAAAAAAATCATGGAGTTGATTAAAGAAAAATGGAAATTTTAAATTCTGATGATTTATATTTTTATTCAAATTCACCTGATTATTCAAATAAAAACACAAAAACACCAGGTTTAAGTATTGAAAATAATATTATATTTTCTGATTTTTATCTTGAAGTTCAATATTTTATTTATTTAGATGAAAATTATTTTTATATAAGCGATGATATTAGGTTATTGCGAAAAATTTCACAAACTAATTTATGTATTAATGGAATAATACAACTTGCAATATTTAAAGCAAATGTTTATCCTTTTTCAATTTATGAAAAAATAATTCCAATACCTTGTGCTTCTTCACTTAAAGTCGAAAAATCCAATATTATTTTAAAAAAATATGATTTTATATCAAAATTTGATGATAAAGAAAAATCATTTTTTAAAATTCATTCTATTCTTTATAAATATATGGAAAAAGCTGGAAAAAATCCATATATAATGTATTCAGGTGGCATTGATTCATCTATTTGTTTTAATTATATTAATAATCCTAAAACTATAGTAGGTTCTTCTATATTTACAAATGAACAGCTTGAAGATGTTGAGAATGGAATTAAAAGATTTCCATTTTATAAGAAAAATTATGAATATCAGAAAAGCTCAAATTTCATAGAAACAATAATTAATTACAAATTCTTTTCTCCATTTATAGATCTTGGCGTTTATGATGATCTAATTCATGTAAAAAAATCTTATGAAATGAAAGCAACCTCACTTATAAACGGACTTGGACCTGATGAATTAATGGGAGTTGCATATTGTAGAGATATAGGAAAACTTCAAGATTTTGATTATTTTATAAATAAATATTCTATGTTAAAACCCAAACTTCTTTATAATTTATTTGAAAAGGAAAGAGTTAAATTTGTTTTTGAAGAAACAATGAAAAATTATACTTTTGATGATATTAAAGATATAATACATTTTACTATTGATTATCATCAAATTCCTTTGCAACATGGATTAACAAGAAGTAATGGCAAATATTTCCCTACAGTAAAAAGAATATTCCCATTTTCAAATAAAGAATTTCATAATGTTATTCTTAATCTTCCAGATAATCTTATATATAACAATGGAATTGAAAAATATTTCTTAAGATTATATGCAAAAAAGATTTTACCCAAAAATTACTGGACTAAAAAGAAAAAACCATTTGATGCTGATTACTACAAAATAATTAAAGATAATAGAGAAGATATAGATGCTTTTTTAAATACTAAAATGAAAGAAATTTCACAATTCAAGCAAACCAATAATGACATATCAGGAATCGAACCAATGGATAGGTTGAATTTATTTATGTATATAAATTGCCTAAAAGATTTTAAGTAAAAAGATAAAAAGATTTATAATACCGGAAAAGAGCAGGGATACTAGGGTTAGGCACCAAAACACTATTCACAGGTTTTCAACCCGCAACCCCCAACTCTTTAAACTATCTAATTTTTTTTATTTTTGTCATCCCGGCATGATTCTGAATTTTTGTCATCCCGGCATGATTCTGAATTTTTGTCATCCCGGCATGATTCTGAGCCGGGATCTCGCTCTTGTTTTGAGTTTTTCGTACAATTCCCATGACCATGGGAATTCATAAATCAAAACTTTTTTTACCACGGATATCACTGATATATACGGATAAAGCTTGAAAATTAAAATTTATGGAAAAAATAACCATAAATAAAAAATAAAATTTTTTTGATATTTATATAAATTAATTTATAACATATCAAATTCTTTTATTTCTTTATTTATGAAAATAAAAATATTTAATTTTCTAAAAGTATTTTAAAACCAATTTTATTGTCTTTTTGTTAAAAAACATCTTGACAATATAATAGTATATTAATAAACTAAAAATATATCATGAAACAGTCAAAGAATAATATCATAAAAAAACTCAAGATATAATCTATAAAAATATAAGCAAACTGGTGTAAAATTATGAAAAAAACATTGTATATTTTAACAATTCTATTATTTTCTGTTATTTCATGGAGTATAAATCTTGATTATATTGAAGCTGTTTCTGGTGTTAATTTATTAACAGAAAACAAAGTTTTGAGTATTCAGGTGATTAATAAAGATATTTCAGATAAAATTGATAATATAGGAAGTCAGGCAGAAATTCTTGATTATCTTGGGAATCTTTCACAGACTTTTGCAAATAATAAAAGTATTATAGAGAGTATTGAAGCAGTATATGATTTTACTGTATCTGAAATAGAAAAAGACTCTGAATTATTATGTAAAAATATTGTTGATGAAAATTACCAAGAAAATATTAAAGAATATGTTGAAAAGATGAAATCTGAATTTAAATCAAATAAAGATATGGGTGTTTTTTATACTTTAAACTCAAAACTTCTTGAAAAGATGAGTAATATGAGAATGAAAAGATCTCATATCAATATTATATCAGATATTCAGGATATAATCCTTAAAGATGAGAAAAGACAAAGGATATTTGGTATAGATCACAAAAAATACATACAAAAGTTTGGACTTAAGATAACAGATCATTTCAGAGAACAGATAGATGTTTTTTTAAAGGATAAAGATAAAGAAAAATTCTTAAAAAAATATAAATATATAGAAAAAGCATTTTCTTTGTATAAAATACTTAATCATAAATTTTGCTTAGAAAAGTCA
>JALOAD010000015.1 GCA_023228995.1 Candidatus Muiribacterium halophilum | reverse complement strand
AGAATAGTACAGGGATGACATTATATTGATTTTTGTTTATATAATTATAGGATTCAATTTCTTATAGAATGTTTTTAGGAGTCTTTATATGCTAATGAATTTTTATATTAAAAATGTTAGAATAAAAAAAGGAGATTTACATGAAAATACTACATACATCTGACTGGCATATTGGTAAAATGCTTTTTAACGAAAGAAGATATAATGAGTTTGAAAAGTTTTTTGATTGGCTTTTACAAACCATAAAAGAACAGGAAATTGATCTTCTACTTGTTTGTGGAGATATATTTGATACTGGTACTCCAGGAAATTATGCTCAAGAATTGTATTTTGATTTTCTTGCAAAAGTGTCTAGAACTTGTTGCAAAAATGTTATAATTACTGGCGGCAATCATGATTCCCCTTCTTTTTTGGAAGCTTCAAGAAAAATTCTTTTACCTTTGAATATTCATGTGATTGGTTCAATTAGCGATGATATACAAAAAGAAATTATTGAGATTAGAGATTCTAATAATAATATAGAAGTTATTGTTTGTGCAGTTCCTTATCTTAGAGATAGGGATATTAGAAATGTTGGGAATAATGAAAGTATTGAAGATAAGAATTTACGACTTATTGAGGGTATAAAACAGCATTATAGTATTTTAACTGAAAAAATAAATCAAATTAGAAATAATAATAAAGATTATTATATTCCAGTAGTTTTTACAGGTCATCTTTTTACTGCTGGTGGAAAAACTATTGACGGAGATGGTGTAAGAGAACTTTATGTTGGGACTATAACTCATGTTGATTCTAATGTTTTTCCTGAAAGTATTGATTATACTGCTTTGGGTCATCTTCATGTTTGTCAAAAAGTTGGTAAAAGACAAAATATTAGATATTCAGGTTCTCCTTTACCAATGGGATTTGGAGAAATTTCTGAGAGTAAAAAAGTTATAATTATTGAAATGCAAAATAATGAAACTATTATTAATGAATTTGATATACCATGGTTTCAAAAGCTTGAAAAAATAGTTGGTGATATTAATTTTATAACGGAAAAACTTGAATTTATTGTAAAGGAACAAAATGATTCTTGGGTTGAAATTGAATATAATGGTGATGATATAATTGAAGGCTTAAATTTTATTGTAAATGAAATCGTTAAAGATTCAAATGTAAAAGTGTTAAGGATAAACAACAAAAAAGTCCTAAATATGGTTTTTAATACAAATGAAACTGAAATTAAACTAGAAGAATTGACTCCTGATGAAGTATTTGATAATTGTCTTGAAGTTAATAATATTAGTGAAGAACAAAAAAAAACCTTTAGATTACTTTTTAATGATGTTTATAAAAAAGTTTTAGACTCGGAATGATTTGATAGTTCAATTGGAGGAATTTTGAAAATCCTTAGGCTTAGATTTTGTAATGTTAATTCTATTTCAGGTGAATGGATAATAGATTTTTCTCACAGAGATTATTTATCTGATGGTATATTTGCAATTTGTGGTCCTACTGGAGCTGGAAAATCTACAATTCTTGATGCTATTTGTATTGCTTTATATGGTCAAACTCCAAGAACTGGTAAAATAACCGAAGGTTCAAATGAAGTTATGACTAGAAATACTGGGTATTTTTTTTCTGAATTACTTTTTGAAACAGATGAAGGTAAGTTTTTGAGTCATTTTTCTCAAAATAAAGCTAAAAAAAATCTTAATGGTAATTTGCAGTCTCCAAAACACGAACTTTCGGATTATAAAACTGGAATTATTATAGCAAATAAATTAAAGGAAGTTAGTTTAGAGATTGTAAAAAAAACTGGTATGGATTTTGAAAGATTTACTCGTTCTATGTTGCTTGCACAAAATAGTTTTGCAGATTTTCTTAAATCTTCTGGTGATGAAAAAGCTCCAATGCTTGAACAGATAACTGGTACAAAGATATATAGTGATATTTCAAAAAAAGTTCATGAAATAAATAAAATTAAAAAATCTGAATTAGAAATTATAAAGTCTGAGTTAAGTAATATTATACTTTTTTCTCAACAGGAAATTGATGATTTTAATAATGTTTTGAAAGTTAAAAAAAATGAAGAAGAATTACTTTTAAAAAAGAAGAATATATTAGAAGATAAATTATCTTTTATGAAAAAAATTGCAGAAAATGAAAATAATCGGGAAAATATATTAAATGATATTCAAAATAATAAAAAAAAGATAATAGATTTTGAACCTGAAATTCTTAAATTAAATAAAATTATAAAATCAATGAATTTTTCTGATGAAATAAATTTATATAAAAATAATATTGAATTTAAAAAAAATGAAATGGAAAGATTGGTTTTATTAGAAAATGAAATTAAAAATATTGAATCACAAATAAAAACGAAAGAATTTTTAAGAGTTAAATTGGAAGAGGAATTTAAAAAAGTAAAAGAGGAAAAATTAATTGTTTATGAAAATATTAATAAGATAATTCCAATTGATATTAAATTAAACGATCTGAACAAAACTATTTTTAATAAAGAAAAAGTAATTAATGAAGAAAAACAAATTGTTAAAAATGTGAAATTGGATTTTGATAAAAATCAGCATTTCATAAATGATTTGATTTTTAAAATTAAAGAAATGGGAAAAAAGTTGAATTCTCTTGAAATTGTTGAAATATCAGAAGAAAAATATACTAATTTGAAAATTTTACACTCAAATAATCTTAATAATTATAAAGAAGTTAATATATTAGAGGAAAATTCTGAAAAATTAAAAAAAGATATTTTAGATTATGAAAGTGAATTAAAAATTAATGAAAAAAATTTGATTGAAAATTCAATAAATATGAAAGAAATTGAAAAAGAAATTACTAAATTAAACGATGATATTATTAATATTTTAAAAGAAAAAGATGAAGATTTTATAATTGATTTTATTGAAGAAAATAAAAATTATATTAGAAACATTGATAATGTAAGTGAAATATACAAAGAATTAAATATTAAGAAAGAAAAAATTTCTAAAAATATTCAACAAACACAACTGAATTCTAAGGAAATTGAAAATAAAAATAATGAATTAAAATTATTAGAAAAAAATTATAATATTTTAAAGGAAACTGTTTCTTTACTTGAAAAAAAATTTATTCTATCAAATAATATAAAAAATCTTAAAGAATTGCGAAACAATCTTGTTAATGGTGTTCCTTGTCCTTTATGCGGTTCAAAAAAACATCCGTTTTCTGAAAAAGAAAATATAAAAGTATTTGATAAAGAAAAAAATGCTCTTGAGGAAAATAGAATTTCTATGCAGAATAAATTGTCTGAAATAAATAATTTGAAAAATAAAATTACAGAACTTGATAATATTAACAATTACCTTAATAAAGATAATGAATTTATACAACATGAAATAATTACAATTCAAAGAAAATTAAATAAAATTAATATTCTTCCCAAAAATATTATTGATGAAAATATTATTGTATTTCTAAAAGATTTAAAAGAGCAAAAACAGATTATATTAAAAGAATTTAATGAAAAACTTTTAAATTTAAAAATTAATAAAAAAAAGTTATATGATTTAGAAGAAAATAAAAAAGTTTTTAATGAAGAATATAATGTATTGGACAAAAAAAAATCTGTCGAAAAAAAAGGTTTAAATAACTCAAAAGATCTTTTAGCTGAAAACTTAAAAAAAATAACCGATAACAAAGAAAATATAACTTTAAATAACCAAAAAATAACTAAAAGTGGAGTTTTATTAACTAATGAAATTTTAGAGTTAAACATTTATGAAAATATAATGTCTGAATTTTTTAATAAATATGATGATTTTAAAAATACAAAAATCGAAAAAGATAAAGCTGAAAATGAAAAAAAATTAAAAGAATTAGAATTAGTTTCAATAGGAAAATTATTTAAAAATAAAAGTGATAATTTGGATTTTATTGAAAAGGAAGTTCTTGATTATAAAATTGATTTTGAAAATCTAAAAATACAAAGATTAAATATATTTGGTGAAAAGAATACTGATGAAGAAAAGAATAGAATAGAAAATAAGTTTAATGAAAAAGATATAGAGATAAAAGATTTTAATAATGTATTAAATGAAATTTTAAATGAAATTAAAATTAAAAAAAATAAATATGAAGAAGTAAAAATTAAAATTGAAAAATATAATAATGAATTTGATAAAATAGATAAAATTATCAATAAAATTTGTATTGATAATAATTTTAAAAATTTAGATGAATTATTTGAATGTTATTTTCAAAAAAATGAAATAAGTAAATTAAATGAAAAAAAAGAGCTTTTATATAGTGAAAGCAAAATTTTAAATTCAAAATTAAATGATATTGATGTTAATTTGAATAAATTTAAAATTACTTCAGAAGAATTGAATAAATCAGAGGAATTAAAAAATATTGATATAACGAATTTACCTGAAGAAATTTTAAATATTAATAATATAATTAATGAGATAAATCAGAAAACTGGAGCAATAAATGAAAAATTAAAATCTGATTTAGAAAAGAAAAAAAAACATTGTGATAAATCAAATCAGTTGGAAAAACATATAAAAGTTTATAGTGAATTTTATGATTTTAATGAACTTATTGGTTCAGCTGATGGTAAAAAGTTTAGAAATTTTGCCCAAGGTTTAACTTTTGAAATAGTAGTCAGATATGCAAATAATCAGCTTAAAAAACTTTCTGACAGATATCTTTTAATTAGAGATAAAGAAAAACCATTAGAATTAAATATAATTGATAATTATCAAGCTGGGATTATTAGAAGTACAAAAAATCTATCGGGTGGAGAGAGTTTTATTGTAAGTCTTGCACTTGCATTAGGTCTTTCTGAGATTAATTCAGGTAAGGTAAGTGTTGAATCACTTTTTCTTGATGAAGGATTTGGTACTCTAGACGATGAAACTATGCATACAGCACTTAATACACTGGCTGCAATAAAACATTCTGGTAAAATAATTGGTTTAATATCGCATGTTCAAGCTTTAAAAGACAGAATTCCACTTCAGATTAATGTAATTCCTTCTAAAAATGGGAATAGTGTAATTACTGGTTCTGGGATTAAAGGTCCAAAATAAACATTATCCTTTTTCTTGTTTATGTTATGTTGTTGTATTAATATAATAATTAGATAAAAGTAATTGAGCCAGGGTTTTTCAATAGGAGCGGATTATGAAGAATGAATTTGTGCCAAAACTTATCAGTTCGTTAAAAGAAGGTTATACTTCAAAACATTTTTTTAAAGATTTATCTGCTGGTTTTATTGTAGGTATAGTTGCACTTCCTTTGGCAATTGCATTTGCAATAGCTTCTGGTGTTAAACCTGAACAAGGATTATATACTGCTATAATAGCTGGATTTCTTATTTCAATATTTAGCGGTTCAAGGTTTCAAATAGGTGGTCCAACAGGTGCATTTATTGTTGTTATTTTTAAAGTTGTGTCTGATTTTGGCTATGAAGGACTGGCTACAGCGACTGTAATTGCTGGTATTTTACTTTTAATTATGGGTTTTTCTGGAATGGGTAGTATTATTAAATTTATACCATATCCGGTTACTGTTGGTTTTACTTCTGGTATTGCATTGATAATTTTTTCTAGTCAGTTGAAAGATTTTTTAGGAATTGTAAAAGGTACTTTCCCAGCAGAATTTCATCAAAAAATAAAGTTTTTAATTGAAAATTTTAATAATATAGATTTGTATTCAACTTTATTAGGAATATTATCACTTTTTCTTATTGTATATTTTCCTAAAATAACTAAAAAAATACCTTCAACAATATTTACACTTGTATTTGTTACATTGTTGGTTAAAATTTTTAAAATACCTGTTGAAACAATTGGTTCAAGATTTGGTGAAGTTAGTTCGGCTTTTCCGGCATTTGTTTTACCTGATATGTCATTTGATAAAATAAAGCTTGTTTTTCCAGCTGCAATAACGATTGCACTTCTTGGTGGAATTGAATCTTTACTTTCAGCAGTAGTAGCAGATGGTATGACTGGTAGAAAACATCGTTCTAATATGGAGCTTGTTGCACAAGGAATAGCTAATATTATTTGTCCTATGTTTATGGGTATTCCTGCAACTGGAGCAATTGCAAGAACAGCTACTAATATTAAAAATGGTGCTTTTTCTCCAATTTCAGGTATTGTACATGCTTTTACATTGTTATTGATTCTTCTTTTCTTTGGAAAAATGGCTGCTTTGATACCTATGTGTCTTTTATCAGCAATTCTTATAGTGGTTGCATATCATATGAGTGAGTGGAGGTTGTTTTTAAAAATATTGAAATCGCCTAAGAGTGACGTTTTTGTATTGCTTACAACTTTTCTTCTTACAGTTTTGATTGATCTTACTGTTGCTATTCAGGCAGGTGTTTTTATGGCTGGACTTTTGTTTATGAAGAGAATGTCTGAAGTATCAAATGCTGATTTTATTGGTAAAGATATAGATGATATGGAAGATATAGCAAAAGATGCTTTTTCTATAGTTAATAGGCAGATTCCTGAAAATGTACTTGTTTTTGAGATAAATGGTCCTTTCTTTTTTGGAGCTGCTGAAAAATTTAAAACAGCTTTGTATCAAATGTCAGAATTTCCTGAGTATTTAATTGTTAGAATGAGACATGTTCCTGCAATTGATGCTACAGGTCTTAAAGCTTTGGAAGATTTTATTGAAAATTGTGAAAAAAAAGGTATTATTATTCTATTATCTGGTGTGAATGCACAACCAATGATTGCATTTAAAAAATCAAAACTTATATTAAAAATAGGCGAAGATAAGATATTTAGAAATATAGATAATGCGATTGAATTTATTAAGAAACACAAAAAGATTCAACAAGGGGAATGATAAGAGATTATGGATAAAAAATTAGAAATAAATGAACTTTGCAATACTATAGAAAATTGTACTTTATGTAGATTAAGTGAGACTAGAATAAAAACTGTTCCGGGTATGGGTAATATAGAGTCAAAGATATTGGTTGTTGGAGAAGGTCCTGGAGAAGAAGAGGATAAATCTGGAATTCCATTTGTTGGTAAAGCTGGACAATTATTAACAAAGATATTTGAAGCTGTTGAGTTTGATAGAGAAAAAGATATGTTTATTACTAATATTGTTAAATGTAGACCTCCTGAAAACAGAAATCCTGAAAAAGATGAAATTGCTTTGTGTTCTCCTTATCTTTTTTATATTATTGAGATTATGAAACCTTCTATTATAATAACTCTGGGAAATGCTGCTACAAAATTTTTTCTTGATAAAAAAGATGGTATATCAAAACTTAGAGGTAATGTTTATGATTGGAACGATATTAAGGTTATTCCAATGTATCATCCAAGTTATATTGTTAGGAATGAGAGAAATGAAAATTCAAGTATAATAAAAAAACAGACATGGCAAGATATTAAATTAGTTAAAAATCTTTATAATACACTTTGAAAATAAATTTATTCAGATGGATCTAGTATAAAAAATTTATCAAGTGCTGTTATTCTTAACAAATCTCTTATATAAGGATTGCAACATTTTATTGAAATTTTTGAATATGGCATTAATCTATAATATTTCATAAAAACACCGAGAATAGAACTGTTTATATATTCTGCTTTTTCAAGATTTATTATTATGTTTTCTGGTTTATCTTTTGATATTTTATCAAAAATTTCAGATACAGTTGCAGCATCTTCTATTGAGTCAATAAAACCTTCAAATGATATTATATGATCATTGGTTTTTTTATAATTTATACTTTTCATATTTACCTCAGTAAATTTATACTTTATTATAGAACATATTATATTGTATAACATATAGTTAAATTTGTCTAATTACATTTTTAAGTTTTTCAATTAAATAGGATTTAATTTCCTATTGCGTCTTTCAAACTATATGTGTTATAATTAAATTAGGTATAAAAACCAAAAAAATAAAGGAGGCAGAATATGTTTATTAGAAAGAAAAAAGGTTTTACACTTATTGAACTTATGATTGTTATTGCAATTATCGGTATTCTTGCCGGTATGGCTCTACCAAGATTCTCAAAAGCAAGAGAAGAAGCTAAGAAAAAAACTTGTTGGGGTAACTCAAAAAACCTTGAGGCTGCTATAGAAATGGTTAATATGGAGTCTACAAAAGGTGATACTATTAAAGTTGGTGGTACAGATACAGTAGCACTTACTGGTGATGGAGATCAGTCTGCAATAATGGATTATCTTGCAGGTGGTAAATTTCCAACTTGTACTGGTGGCGGTTCTTATTCATATGAAGGTAAAAAAGGTGTTGTTTGTAGTATTCATGGTAATGCTAATAACGAACCAGGTCAATCCTAATTATTTGTAATTTATATTTTATAAAAAAGCCTCTATTATGGAGGCTTTTTTTTTTAGTGTATTTGACAAGGTTTTTTTTTGTTTGTAAAATTATTATAAAGAATTTTTTTTATAAAGGATTCAATTATGAATATAAATTTCAGTCTAAATAATATTTCAAAAAAATACTCTAATAAAATAATACTTGAAAATGTTTCTTTTGATATATATAAAAATGAAATTGTTTCTTTTATTGCACTTAACGGACAAGGTAAGACTACAACTTTAAAACTTATAAGTGGAATTTCAAAACCTGATAAAGGTGATATATTTTTTAAAGAAAAAGAAGATTTTATATTTTTACCTGAATTACCTTACTTTTTTGAAGATTTCACTGCAATTGAATGTATTAATTATCTGCTTGAGCTTGAAGGAATTAAAACTAATAAAAAGTTAGTTGAAGAAAAACTTGAAAGTTATGGTATAAATGAATTTGATAAAAAAATTATTGATTTTTCTAAAGGTATGAGACAAAAAACAGGTATTGTAATATGTGAATTATCTAAAAGAAATACTATTCTTATGGATGAACCGTATTCTGGTCTTGATATAACTGCGCAGCGAAATCTTAAAAAATCAATTTTAGATATGAAAGAAAAAGGTAAAACAGTTTTTTTTACATCGCATAATCTTGAGCTTGTATGGGATATTTCTGATAGATTTATAATACTTCATAATTCAAATATAAAAAAAATCAAAGAAACTAAAGAGTTTTTAGATTTTGAAAGTTTGAGAAATATTTTTGAAAAAGAGGCTATAGGATGTTAGATACTATTTCAAAATATACTTTTATATCTTTATTTAAGAAAAAAAGCTATTCATTGATTGTATTTTTTTTATTGTTTAATCTTTTAAGTTATATTTACATAAATACTCTTTCAGAACATTTTGTTTGGGAAATATTTATTGGAATTAACTTATCATTTTTATCTTTTTTAGTGTTTTTTTTCCTTGTATTATGGATATATTCTGAAATTGGTGTGGATTTAAAAGAAAAAAGAATTTATTTACTTTTAGGAAGAGGAATTTCAAAACAAAAGTATTTTATTGGGAAAATAAAAGGTATTTTTTTAACTTTATCTTTAAATTTATTGATTATATTTTTGTTATTATTTTTTGAAAGTGTTGTTTTTGATGGATTAAAGCTTGCATTTATTTATGTTTTTATAAGTTATCTTTTGAAATTTTTTGTATGGATTTCTATAATATCTGGTATATTTCTTGTTTTTTCTTTTATTAAAGGCTTTTTTTTAAGTTATTTTTTATTTTTTTATACTGTTGTTTTAAATATATCAACAAATACTCAGTATATTTTTCTTAAAAAAATATCTGGTTTTTTAATACCTGATTCTAATTTTTATTCTGAGATAATAAGAGCTTATATATCAGGAAAACACATTCCATTTACTTATATTATATATATATTGATTTTTTCATTTTTATATTCTTTTTTAATAATAAATATTTTTTCTTATTTTTTTGAGAGAAAGGAAATATGATATTAACTAGTAAAAGAAATATATTTTTAATTTTTTTAATTAGTTTTATTTTAATTAATGTTTTTTATTTTCCAAAATATAACTTTACTAAAAACAATGAATTTGATGATTTTTATATTGTTAGAATATTAAAAAATGCTTTTCAAAAATATTATGCTTCTATATTATGGGTAAGAATTGATGAATTCTATCATATAAAAAAGGATTTTAGAAATGATATTTACAAGCAGATATCAATGCTTGAAATGTTTAATACATTAAGTAAAGATAATCACATTGGAGCAATATACCTTTCTTATATGTATTCAAAAAATTTAAAAAATTATGATAAAGCTTTAAATATACTTAACGAATTTATTCATAAAAATCCAAAACATAATAAAATTCATAAAATACTTGGTGAAATTGGATTTATTAATCTTTTTTTTACAAAAGATTATGAAAATGCTGAACAAGCGCTTCTCATAGCTTTTGAGCTTTCAAAGACAAAAAAGGTTGAAAAAGAAGATCCATTAGAATATTTATTTTACGGAAATTACATTAAAATGTTACGTATGTTATATAAAACTACAGAAAATAATGAACAGTTTGAATTTTATGATAATGTTATAAAAGATATGAAAATTAAATTTAATTTTTCAGATAGTGAATTTCATGAAGAACATCCTGTTTATTTTATAGAAGATGGTGAACATGGTGTTTTTCACAATCATGATAAAGATGAACATCATCATCATAAACATGAACATTTTGATTCAAAATTTTTATGGGAAAAAAGTTATATAGAATGGAAATTATTATTATTTCTTTTATTGTTAATTTTTATAAAAATATCTTTAAATAATCGAAAGATTTTTTAATGCATTTAAAACAAATTGTACAGCCATAGCTGAAAGTATCATTCCCATAAGTCTGTCTATAACATTTAGTCCAGTGTTTTTTAGTAATTTTAAAATAAATTCAGAAAACAACATTGAAAACATGCATATTAATAGTGAAACTGCGAAACATCCAAAAATTATTGCGTAATCCAATATGTTTTTTGCTGAAGAAGCGAACATTATTATTGTAGCAATTGTCCCTGGTCCTGCAAGCATTGGTATTGCAAGAGGAAACACTGAAATGTCAAGATAATTATCAGTTATTTCATCCTGTTCTTCAGGAGAGTTTCTTGTTCTTCTTGGCCTTGCAAAAAGCATATCTAATGCTACAAGAAAAAGTAATATTCCTCCTGCTATATAAAAACTTTCAAAAGATAGTCCTAATACTTTTAATAAAGGTTTTCCTAAAAATAAAAAAAACGAAGAAACAATCAATGCTATTGTACATGATAAAAAAATTGTTTTAATCCTTTGTTTTTTTTCAAGTTTTCCAGCTACTCCAAGAAATATTGGAATTAGACCAAAAGGATCTATTATTGTAAAAATCGTTACAAATGCAGTTACCCAATTAATATTAGCTGTCATTAACGACTACCAATACCAATTGCTTTTTGTGCCATGTTTTGCGCTGTAGTTATTGTAGATACATTTGCTTCATAAGATCTATTTGCAGATATCATGTCAACCATTTCTTTGACTATCTGAACATTTGGATACTGTACATAACCGTCTTTGTCAGCATCAGGATGACCAGGTTCAAAAACTTTTCTTAATTCAGAATTATCAGATTGAATTCCTCCAATTCTTACTCCTTCTCCTATTGAATCAATACCTTTTCTTGGTGGAAATGGTATATTAAATTTTTGCTCTTGTCTTGGTAAAAACACAGGAACTTGTCTTCTATAAGGTCCACCTTCTTTAGTTCTAGTTGTATTAACATTAGCTATATTGTTTGAAATACAGTCCATTCTTAATCTCTGAGCTGTAAGACCTGAAGATGCAGCATCAATTGCTCCAAATATTCTCATTTTTATCTACCTCCGCCTTTAGTTATAGCTTCATCAAGATTAGTGAAAAAACTATTTGTTCTTGTTATACATGCTTCATAATAAATAGAGTTTTTACTCATTTTTGCCATTTCAACATCAATATCAACATTGTTTTTATCGTTTCTATAATTAGTATCTGTGAACATGATTTTTTGTGGAATAACTTCATTATATTGTGGAAGTCCAACAGGCATGTGATTTGCGTGAGTTCTGACTCCTTTTATACCATCATCGTTTAAAACTTTTCTTAATTTATCTTCAAACTTTACACCAGATATTTTAAACCCTGGAGTATCAACATTTGCGATATTGTTTGAGATTATTCTATGTCTAAAAGAAGCACAATCAAGTCCTTGTTCAAGAAGTCTTAAAGTTTTTGCTGACTCTAGTCTTGAAATCATTGGCATCCTCTCATTAAATATTATTATAATTCTATTATCGGCAAATAAAATTGAAAAGATTAATAATAGAGTTCTATGATTAAATAAACAAAAAATTAATATAATGTCATCCATGCATGATTCTGAGAAACTGTCATCCCGGCATGACTTTGTTTTTGTTACTAATGTCACAAAGTGACATGTCACGCTTTATCTGTCACAGCTTCAAAGTTTTTTCTTTTAATTCGACATTGGAAATTAAAAACCTGTCATTCCGGTACTATTCTGAGAAAATGTCATTCCGGTACTATTCTGAGAAAATGTCATCCCGGCATGATTCTGAGCCGGGATCTGTTTTTGATTTTTTTATCATTACAATAACGCAAAAAAATAATCATTCGGTATTTTAGAGGCTGTTGAAAAAAACAGGTTTTCTTTTTTTTAAACTTAACTTTAAAATCAAACAGCATGGTCAGGCCGACCTATGTAAGCTAAAATTTGAGATCGGCACAGACCCTATTCTGCATCAATGTTTCTTCTTTTTAGTTTTTCAACAGCCTCTGTTACCTTCGTTCACTTATAATACATCCGTATATTATATGCTTCGCAACGTTCACTCAAGTTATCGAGTAGATTTTTTTATAAATTCTTGTCTATTTCTTCGATGTGTTGTAGTATTTAATTTTATGATTTACTGAGAGGTAAATAATATGCCAAAAGCTGCTCAAATTACTGTTAGAGGAAAAGTTCAAGGAGTTGGATTTAGACATTTTGTTTATAATATAGCAAAAAATCTAAGCTTGACTGGTTTTGTAAGAAATAATCCTGATAGATCTGTTACAATTTGCTGTGAAGGAAATGATGTGCAGGTTAAAATGTTTATTGAGTCGGTAAAAAAGGGGTCGGTACATTCAAATGTTGAAAAAGTAAGTGTTCAGTATTATAATAGTACGGGTAAATACAACGAATTTAATATAACAGGGTAGGTTTTTTTCATGAAAGCTTTGGGAATGATTGAGATAAAGGGTTTTTCAAGTTCTATAGAAACTTTAGATGCTTGCCTTAAAGCAGCAGATGTTAAATTATTAAATTATGAAGCAAATTTTGGTTGTGTAACTATAAAGATTGAAGGTGATGTTGGTGCGGTTCAATCATCTATACAATGTGGTATTGAAGTAGCAACAAAATATAATACTCTTATTTCAAGTCATGTTATTGCTAAACCTGATTCTCAGCTAATTGGTATTATAAATGGTGAAAAATACATGGGAAGTCAATATGCTCCGGTGAGAAAAAAAGCTGTGAGAGAAGAAGCTGTGAGAGAAGAAGCTGTGAAAGAAGAAGCTGTGAAAGAAGAAGCTGTGAAAGAAGAAGCTGTGAGAGAAGAAACTGTGAGAGAAGAAACTGTGAAAGAAGAAGCGGCAAGAGAAGAAGCGGCAAGAGAAGAAACAATTGATAATCTGGAATTTGTAAAAGATGAAGATATAAAAATAATTGAAGAAAATATAGAAATTCCGAATATTATAAAAGATGAGAATTTATCTGATATAAATGAAGAATATAAAAATGTTTATAGTGATTTTATTGAAAAACAAGAAGAAGAAGAAAAAAAAGAAGAAAAAGAAGAAGAAGAAATAAAAGAAAAACCTAAAGCAGTAATTGTTGAAATAAAAAATCAAACAAAAAATGAAATGAAAAAATCTCAAGAAGTTGTAGGTGTTAAGAAGGAAAAAGAAAAAGAAAAAAGAAAAGATTGTAATTACATATGTGCACTCTGTGATGATCTTGAATGTCCAGACAGACGTGAATAATATTAAATTTGTAAAACCTTCACAAACTATTTCAATATCTCTTACTAATAAAAATTGTTTTCTTAATTGTCCTTATTGTAATAAACATTATCTTATAAATATGAAAAAAATTAGTGATATAAAAAATGATAAATATTCTTCTATACTTGTAAGCGGTGGTATGAACGATAAAGGTTGTGTTCCTTTTATAGAACATTTTAATGAACTTTTAGATTTAAAAAATAAAAATATCAAATTAAATATTCATACAGGTATAATAAAAAACAATTCTGATTTTATTAAGCTTAAAGAAATTGCAGATTGCGTATCTTTTGATTTTTTAATTCATAAAGAAACAATCAAAAGAATATATGGTGATTTTTTTACTCAAAAGGATTTTACTCATTCTATTGATAATTTTTTAAAAAATAAAATAAGAGTTGTTCCTCATGTTATGATTGGAGTGAATGAAGGTGAAATTTTAGGTGAAAAACAAGCTATTGATTATTTATCTGAAAGATTTGATGAAATTGTTTTTTTAGTTCTTATAGTAAATAAAAATACTGATTTTGCATTATTTAAATCGCCTAATATTGAAGATGTTCTTGATATTATAAAGTATGGAAAAAGTAAAATTAAAAATGTTTCTCTTGGTTGTATGAGACCTGGTGGGATTTATAGAAGAAAGCTTGATATTGAAGCTTTAAAGCTTGGTGTTGATAAAATTGTAATGCCTTCAAAAGAAGCTGAAAAATATGCTTTAGAAAATAAATTTTTAATTGAGTATAGTTATGAATGTTGTGTTTTATAAAATAAAAATATCTCAGGGAACTGGAGCTGTTCTTGGTTTGAATAGGGTTAAAAATCTTGTTGATCCAACTACTGCTTATTTAATGTTTGGTGATAAATGTAATAATAATTGTGAGTTTTGTTCTCAATCTGAAGGCGAAACAAGGCTTTCAAGAGTAATGTGGCCTGAATTCGATATTTATACTTTTGTTCAAGCTTTTAATAAAAAAGGTTATAAATTTAAAAATATATGCATTCAAGTTACAAAATCTGAGAAAACCTCAATTATGACATTAAATATTATTAAATATTTAAGAGATAATATTAAATTTAATATAAATATAAATGTTTCTATAGATCTTATGAATTATCCAGAACTTATGTATAAGTTTATTGAATGTGGTGTTAATAGAATTGGTATTGCAATAGATGTAGCTTCAGAAAAAGAATTTTTCTTTATAAAACATAAAAATTTTAAAAAAAATATTGAGTTTTTATATGAATCTGTTGAAAAATTTCCAGATAGAATATCTGCTCATTTGATTATTGGTTTAGGTGAGACTAGTTATGAACTTTTCTCGTTAATAAACTCTTTTCTTTTAAAACAAATTAATGTAAGTCTTTTTGCTTATACTCCTATTAAAAAGAAAGGATATTTAGAGGAAAAAAAATCCCCTGATATTAAATATTATAGATTATGTCAGGCTATATTTTATCTTTTAAAGAAAAA
This sequence comes from Candidatus Muiribacterium halophilum, assembly GCA_023228995.1. Taxonomy (GTDB): domain Bacteria; phylum Muiribacteriota; class Muiribacteriia; order Muiribacteriales; family Muiribacteriaceae; genus JALOAD01. The sequence continues at coordinate 52,823 of JALOAD010000015.1, read as the reverse complement.
AGAAATTGAATTTAATGATATTGTTTTTGATGAAAATAATTTTGTAAAAAAAGTAAATTATAAAAAAATTCCAGGAATTCTTGGGGATGGAGAGTTTTTTAGAACAAGTGGTTGCGAAGGTTGTAATAGACCTTTTTATAATGAAAAAGTTACTGGTGATTGGTATAATTTTCCACGAAAGCCTAAAGACAATGAAATCCATGAAGAAATCAAAAGAATAAATGAATTTTTTATTTGAGGATTTTATATGCTTGAAAAAATGAATCTTTTTGATTTTGCTTTTAATGTTGGTAATTCTAAAAATCCACCTGGTGGTGGAGCTTCAGCGTGTTATGTTGCAAATTTAGGTATTTCTCTAATAAGAATGTCTTGTGTAATTATTTTAAAAAATAATGATAATGTAAAAGATATTTTTTATAATTATATTGAAAAACTTGATTTAATAAAAGGTAATTTGTTTATTCTTATGAATAAAGATAGCTATATTTTTGAAAAATTTCTTAAATTTGAAGAACTTTCAAATGAGTATAAAGAAAAAGTTGTTTTAGAAAGTTGTGAAATTCCTCTTGAAATTATAGAAAATATTTTAATTGTATTTTCTTTAACAGAAGAAATAACACAAAATTATATTAATAATACTGAATGTGATATAATGTCTGGAGTTGATTTTTTGAAATGTGCTTTAAATGCATGTTGTTATAATGTATTATTTAATATTGAATTTCTAAATAGTATTGTTTTAAAAGGAAAAATCTCTAATAAAATGAACTGTTTAAAAAAACAAAGTAATTTATTTTATAAAAATATAAAGGAGAAGCTTAATTATGAAAAAATATAAACGATTTTTAGTACTTTTATTTATTTTTTTTATTCTAGCAATATTTTCAGCATATTATATTAATATATACTCAGATATACATAAAATTTACTCTTATGAATCAAATATGGGGTTTTTTAATATAGCTTTAAATAATGAAAATTTATTTATTATTGATGAAAAGTATAATATTATAAAATTAAATGTTGTTACAAAAGATTTTAATATAAAAAAACTTGAAATTCCTAAATGTATAAATTTATTAAAAAAACCTTATGCATGTGAAATTATTTCTAAAAAAGATTTAAAAGCAGAAAAATCTTTTATAAAATATTCTGATTCATTTGATGAATATTTTGGTATTTATACAAATCCTTTTTGGGATATTGATAATTATTTAATAGATGAAAAGCATATTATAATGTCAAAAAAGACTCCTTCTATATATTTTGAATATAATAATAAAATAAACCATATTATTGAAAAATATAAAGATAGTAATATTGTTCAAAAACAAGATCATACTCTTTATGAAGTTGATGCTACTAAAAAATCATTTATTGATGAAAGAAAAGGTATTTATATAAGTGTTGCTGACAAAGATTTGAATAATATATATTCTAATTTTATAGAATTTGAAAAAATTGATGATATTAAAAACATAGCTTTAAGTTCTGTAAAAAACATTTTATCTTTTTCATTTATAAAAGATAATTCTTGTTTTAGTTTTTTTAGCTATAATAATGGTAGAACATTTGTAAAAAAACCAGTTATAAATACTTTAACTGATGGAGAAAAACATATATTTGAAAGTGGTGGTAATTTATATATAGTAATCGATAATAATAAATTGCTTAGTTTATATAAGAGCGAAAATAATGGATTGAGTTTTAATTTATTAAATTCATTTAACAATTTATATAAAATACAAGATTATGCTATTAACAATAATTATTTTGGATTTATATGTTCTAATAATAGTAGAGATTATTTATTTGTTTACGATTTAAAAGATAAAGAAAAACCGGTTTTTTGTTATGGAAATATTTTACCTGCAAGTCTTAATAATCTGTTATTTGATGATGAAAAAATAATATTTCAAGAACAAATATCAGACAATAAATTTTATATTTATAAAAAAAACTTTAAGCAATAGTATAAACAGTTATGTTATAATAATTTAATGAATAATATTATTTCTGAAAATATAGTATATTATAATTTTTCTATAGGGATATTATTTTTAATAATTTCTTACTTATTAAAACTTAAAAAAAATTCTCATATAAGATTTTCTTCTTTTATTGTATTTATTTTTGCTTCATATAAGTTATTAGAAGCTTTTAATATGAATTCTAAAATCGTTGGAATTGTAATTGAAATTCAAATATTTTTAATTATAAGTTTGAGTATATTTTTAGCTCTTTATTATTTAAAACCATATTTAAGAAGAAATATTTTTATTGTATTTTTTCTTTTATTTTCTTTACTTTATCTGTTTTCAAAAGTTTTCTCTGTTTTTTTAAATAACAATTTTGTTTTTATATTGTCAATATTCACTATTGTTAATTCAAGTATTCCGTTTTTTATGAAAAAGATAAATAAAAAAAATCCTGAAAAAAATATATATTTATTTTTTTTGTTAATTGCTTTAGCGTCAACATTAAGATTAATTGTAGATATATCAGTTATATCGTTATATAGTTTATTATTTATTTCTTTAGGAGTTTTTTTATATATTTTACAAAAAATTTATAATAAAAAAGATAATGTTTTCAATAAAAAGATAATATGGATATCTTTTTTATCCAGCATTGTAATATTGATTATTATATCTGTTTTTATTATAAATATATCTGAGAATATTGCTGAAAACATTCTTATTAAAGATGCAAAATTTAAAAGTCGTGAAATATCAAAAGTATTAAATGATAATCTCGAGATTTATATGAAAGGAGTTAGACTTCTTGCGGAAGAAGATATTATTTTTGATTATCTTGATGAAAAAAAGCAAGAGGATTATTTAAAAAGTAATATTATTGTTGATAGGTATTTTGATATTCTTAAAGCTTCTGTAGTTTATGTTATGGATAAAAATGGGAATACTGTTGTGTCTTCAAATCGAGATTCTACAACATCAATTTTAGGTTATAATTATAGTTTTAGAAATTATTTTAAAACAGCTATGGAAGGTATTATTACATACTACTTTGCTGTTGGAATTACAACAAATGAACGAGGTTTTTATACAAGTTTTCCTTTTAAGAAAGATGGTGAAATAAAGGGAGTTGCTGTTATTAAAAAAAATCTTGATATAGTTGAAAGTATAATTCCTGATGAAAATCCTATTTTTATTGTAAATGATTTAGGTGTAATACTTATGAGTAATAATAAAGAATATGTTCTAAAAGTTATTAAAGAGTTAGATGAATATGATTTTAATAATATTGTTGATTCAAGACAGTTTGAAGGTTTAAAAAATACAAGTTTATTTTCACAAATAAATCATAAAAATGTTAAATTAAATGGTTTCACTTATTATATGGAAGAAGCAAATTTGAAATATGCTAATTGGAAAGTTATTTTTCTTGCTAATAATTCTCTTGTTACAAATTATAGAAATTTTAGTTATATATTTATAATTATACTTTTTGTTATTCTTTTAATTTTATTTGATTTTTTGAGAAAGGAATATTCATATATAAGATCAGTTATCGGTTCTGAGAAAAAATACAGAACTCTTTTTGAAAATTCTCCAAATATGATTGGTCTTCTTGATAAAAAATTCAGGTTTCTTGAGATGAATAGAAAGTTTTCTTGGGTTTCAGGACTTTCACAAAATGATTTTTCTGATATTGATCTTTTTACTTTCTGGAAAAATTTAGATAAAAATGAGATTCAGCATGTAAAAGATAAAATATTATCTGGGAAAATATTTATAAGAGAAATATTATTCACTCCTTATGATAATAATTATGATAAACAACTTTTGATAATGCTTTCTCCTATTGATAATGACAATATAATATTTATAGGAGTTGATATTACAGAAGAGCGAAGAATGGAAAGAGAACTTTATGAAGAACAAGAAAGAATAATTGTTACAATAAATTCAATAGAAGAGGGAGTTATAAATACTGATAAAAAAGGAAATATTCTCTTAATAAATAAAATTGCACAAAATATTATAAAATCCAAAGGTGATGTTTCAATAGGGAAAAACATAAGTATATGCAATATAAAATTAAATAATAATGAGTATAATCCTATTTTAAAAGTTGTTACTACAGAAAAAAATAACAAAATAATTAAAAATATTACAATAGGTCCAGAAAATATCCCAATTTATATGAATATCGCACCTACATTTAACAATTTAGGTAAAGTAAATGGTGCAGTAATTGCTTTTAGAGATATAAGGGTTGAAAAAAAGATAGAAGAAGAAATGATTAATCTTCAAAAACTTGAATCAATTGGACTTTTTGCCGCAGGAATAGCTCATGATTTTAACAATATTTTAACAAGTGTTTTAGGAAATATTTCAATTGTTGAAAAAAATTTCAATAAAAATGAAAAAATATATCAACATTTAAAAAATGCTGAAAATGCATGTATGAATGCAAAGGAACTTACAATGCAGCTTCTTACTTTTGCAAAGAGAGAAACTCCTAACAAAGAACTTATAAATCTTAAAAAAGCAATAAAAGATACAGCTGAGTTTTCAATTAGAGGTACAAATAATAGGCTTGTACTTGATATAGAAGATAAATTATGGAATATTGAAGCAGATATCGGAAAGATAAAACAGGTGATAAATAATGTGATTATTAATTCTTGTCAAGCTATGTTAGATGGAGGAAATGTATATCTTGGAGCTACAAATCAGGCGCTTTTTAATGAAGGTGGGAAATCGGGAAATTTTGTTAAAATATCAGTAAAAGATACTGGAAATGGAATTGAAAAAAATGATATTTCAAGAATATTTGATCCTTATTTTACAACCAAAAAAGAAGGTACAGGATTAGGTCTTGCATCAGTTCTTGCAATTGTAAAAAATCATGAAGGATTTATTGAAGTTTTTTCTGAAAAAAATCAAGGAACAAGATTTGATATATTTCTTCCAGCTGTAATTGAGGGGATTATAAAAGAAAAAAATTATGAAAATGAAATTCTTGTCAAAGGCAAGGGAAGAGTTGTTGTAATGGATGATGAACAGGATGTAAGAGAAGTTATAAAATATATGCTTGAAGAGCTTGGTTATGAGGTTGAAGAATGTGAAAAAGGAGAGGAACTTATTGCAAAATATAAAGCTGGTTTAAGATTTGATTTTGCTGTAATGGATCTTACTATAAAAGGTGGTCTTGGTGGTGTTGAGACTATGAAAGAATTATTGCATATTGATAAAAATATAAAAGTTATTGTAGCAAGTGGTTATTCACAAAACGATATTGCTGAAAATTATAGAAAATATGGCTTTTCTTCAATTGTAAATAAACCTTTTACTCTAAATGATTTAAGTGAAGCGATAAAAGCAATAAAAATAGTTAAATAGTTAAAGGGTTAAATAGTTAAAGGGTTAAAGGGTTAAAGGTCAAAATGTTCAATGAACATAAAACAAAATATTCACTGAATATTTTGATTAGCGAAATGGATTTAAAGCTTTAACTATTTCACCACTTCACCATCTCGCTATTTAACTCTTATTCAAAATACAAATCAGTTCTTCTATCTTCAAATAAATTATTAAAATTATTGATTTCTTTGTTTTCAGCTTCAAAAGGATTTATTTCGGTTACAAATAAATCTTCTTTGTCTTTTGATGACCTGTTTATTATACTTCCGTTTGGATTGACTATTTCGCTTAATCCTATAAATGTATGATTATTATTTCCTCTGTTTTCATTTCCTATTCTATTTGAAAGTATTGTGAAGACTTTGTTTTCAATACATCTTGTAATAGTTGCATCAGGACAAAACGGAAGAACAAGATTTGTACAGTGGGCTATAATATGAGCACCATTAAGAGCGAGAGTTCTTGCAGTTTCAGGAAATATCCAGTCAAAACATATCATAAGGCCAATATTTACACCGTTAGATAATTTAACAGGTTCAAGAAGTGAATCTCCTTTGGAAAAAAATAATTTTTCTTTATAAAAAAGATGAGATTTTCTGTATGTTGATAATAATTTTCCTTTTTCTATTATATTACATGAATTGAAGAATTTATCTATATCTTTTTCAGCAAAACCATATACAATTGTAATGTTATTTTTTTTTGATATATGAGAAAGAGCTTCCCATATATAACCTTTATCTTTTTGTGAACTTAATGCTTTTACTTCTGAAATGTCGGTAAAATTGTAACCGCTAGCAAATAATTCAGGAAGTACTATAAGGGTGTTATTTATATTTTCAAGTTTATTATAGATATTGTCTACATTTTTTTTAATATTTCCAAATTCAGGGTTGTTTTGAATATATCCTACTTTCATAAAAAACTCCTTTATAAAAAAATCATTTGAATTCTATGATTAAATATTACAATAATAACATGAGTTATACAAGGAATGTTATAAAAGCATCCAATAAACTTAACAATAATATATTTATAACCGAAAATAGACTTATGAGAAAATTAATATTATGTTTCTATATTTTTATATTTTTTATTACAGGATTTTCATTTCCACTTACCGAACTTATAGATGATTATAAATATATTAATATAGAAAACAATTTTAATGCAAATTATTATCATCATACCGCAACTTATGGTGAAAAAGGAAATAAAGAAGGTCAGTTATATTATCCAACAGGAGTAGCTCATGACGGGTATAACCGTTTGTATGTGGCTGAAAGAGAAAATAATAGAATAAGCGTTTTTGAAGATGGTAAATTTTTATTTATTATAGATGCTGCTTTAAAAAAACCTTCAGATATTCAAAAAATACCTGGAACAGAAAGATATCTTATTACTGATACTGGAAATTATTCATTTAAAATAATATTTAGAGATGGTAAAATATTAGCTGAATACGGTGGAGATGTTGGTATTAGAGGTTTGAATTTTTCTATGATTTCTGGAAGTTTTATTGATGATAAATATAATATTTTTTTAACTGATAGACTTAATGATAATATAAAAGTTGTTGATAGATATATGAATTTATATGAAGAATATAATAAAAGTGGTAGAGAACCGGGTAATCTTGATCAGCCATTTGATATATTTGTAAGAGCTGATGGTGATATTCTTATAACAAATTATGGAAATGATAGGGTTGAAATATTAGATGATAAATATAGGTTTAAAGGTTATATAGGTGAAAGAGGATTAAATCCCACTCAATTTAGAGGACCAGCGGGTATAGCTGGAGATAATTCTGAAAATGTTTATATATGTGACAAATACAATGGAAGAGTTCAAAAGTTTGATAAAAATAATATATTTATGTCAGAAATTGGAAATGGTATTCTAAAAAATCCTGAATTTGTGACGGTAGACAATGCTGGGAAAGTATATGTTAGTGATTCGTTTTTTAACAAAGTTTTTGTTTTTTCGCCTGAGATGTTTATATTAGGTAAAAAGAAAATAATTGAAGAAGATTATGTTCAGGCTTCAAAATTTTTTGAATATGCAATAAAAATTGACAATAAGAACATTAATGCTTACTATTATTTAGGGTATTGTTACTATAAGCTTTTAAAAATTTCAGACTTTAAAGAAATTGTAAGAAAAGCTTCAGTTTTGGATTTTGAGAGCAGAGCTTATGAATTACTCAAAACTCTTGAAAACAAAATTAAAAAGACGCAAACAGGGAGATACTGATGACTGATAGGTTTGAGTTTGATTTTTCAGAACCTGTTGAAAATATTGTGATTTTTAATCTCAAAGGCGAAATAACAGAAATTGCTAATGATAATTTTAAAAGAGAATTCAATAACTTTATTGAGCAGGGAAAAAAACATTTTATTCTTAACATGAGAGATGTTATTTATATCAATAGTTCTGGTTTAGGACTTCTTGCGGGTTTTCTTAAAAATGCAAGAAAAATTGATGGTGAGATAAAACTTGCTGAAGTTAATAAGATAATTAGAAACATTCTGGAAATATCTAAATTAACCAGAGTTTTTGAACTTCATGACACACTTGATAGTGCAATTAATTCTGCAAAAATTTCTTTAGATAAGAATGTTTATTGATTCTTATTTTTTAATTGGGGAAGATATTTCTCGTTCATTATCGCCTGAAATCTATAATTTTCTTTTTAAAAAATACAACCTAAATAATTGTTATTCAGGCTTTTCATTTTCTATAAATGTATTTGATGAAGTTATAAGTGCATTGATAAAAATTAAAAATCTGCAAGGATTCAATGTAACATATCCTTTTAAAAAAGAAATAGTTAAATATACTGAACCTTCAGAGGATGTAAAGATTATTGGTGGTGCAAATACAGTAATAAAAATTAAAAATAGATTTTTTTCTTTTAACACAGACGGAGATGGATTTGTGAATTTTATTAAAAGAAATAAAATACTTTCCAAAAACTTTATTATTGCAGGAACCGGTATAACGGCAAAAAGCATAGCTTACTCTTTATACAAAAATTTTAATATAAAACCTGTTTTTATTACAAGAAACAAGTATAAAGCAAATAAAGATGAGTTTTTAAAAAAATATTCAAATGATTTAATTGAATATAATGATATAAAAAGGTATAGAGGTTATTTTTTTGTAAATTCGACACCGGTAAATGTTATTGACAATAAATTGAAAACGAATTTTGATTGTGATAAAATCTTTGATGTTAACTATAATATCAATAATTTAGCCTTTTATAATGGTGTAATATTATTGATTGAGCAAGCTTTGATAAACTTTAAAATATTTACCGGAATAGATGTTTTTGACGATTATTATTGTATAGACAAGTATTTGACCGAGGTGATAAAAAATGGTAATGCCAATTAAAAGACTCAGGATTGGAGATGCTCTTCTTGAGGAAGGGCTTATAGACGAGGAACAACTTCAAAAAGCTTTGCAGATTCAAAAAAAGACTGGTAAAAGACTAGGAAAGATTTTTGTAGAAATGGATCTTGTATCAGAAACTGATATGGTTGAAGCATTGGCAAAACAGATGAAAATTCCTTATGTCAATCTTGCAACTTACCTTATTGACCCTGCAATTGCTAGGACTGTACCTGAGCATATTGCAAGAAGATATCAGCTTATTCCAATTAATAAAGTTGGAAATAAACTTACTGTTGCAATGGTAGATCCACTCAATATACTTGCAATTGATGATATACAGCTTATGACCGGTTTGTCTGTAAAACCTGTTGTTGCTACTTCTTCAGATATAGGTACTGCACTTGATAATGCGTTTGGAGCAGATAGTCAGGTTAGTAATCTTATTGAAGATCTTGCAGATATTGGTAAAGAGAAAGAATCTCTTGATAATCTTGATGATCTTGATGCAGAACTTGGCGAAAATGATGCTCCCATAATCAAACTTGTTAACCTTTTAATAACTCAAGCTGTTGAAGGCGGAATTTCTGATATTCATATTGAACCTTATGAAAAAGATCTTAGAGTTAGGTTTAGATATGATGGTGTTCTCCATAATAGAATGAATCCACCTAAAAAAGCTCAGGCTGCTATAACTTCTCGTGTAAAGATTATGAGTAAACTTGATATTGCAGAAAAAAGACTTCCGCAGGATGGAAAGATAAAAATAAAAGTTAATGGTAAACCAATAGATCTTCGAGTTTCTTCATTACCATGTCAATATGGTGAAAAAATAGTTATGAGAATACTTGATCAGTCAAATCTTAATGTTGACCTTACAAAATCAGGTTTTGAACCTGAATCGCTTAAAAGATTCAATAGAGCTTTAGAACAGCCTAATGGAATTCTTCTAGTGACAGGTCCGACCGGTTCTGGTAAATCAACTACACTTTATTCAGGACTTCATAGACTAAATACACCAGATGTTAATATAATGACTGCTGAAGACCCTGTTGAGTATAATCTTCATGGTATAAATCAAGTTCAGTGTAGACCAGAGATTGGACTTACTTTTGCAGCAGCCTTAAGATCATTTTTGAGACAAGATCCTGATATTATAATGGTTGGAGAGATTCGAGATTATGAAACTGCTGAGATTGCGATTAAAGCTTCTCTTACAGGACATCTAGTGCTTTCCACTCTACATACAAATGATGCTGCGTCAACTGTTGGAAGACTTATTGATATGGGTGTGGAATCGTATATGGTTGCTACTTCTGTTATACTAGTTCAGGCACAGAGACTTGTTAGAACTATATGTAATAATTGTAAAATTGAATATAAACCAAAACCTGAACTTGTGAAAAGCCTTGGTTTGACTCCAGAACTTCTAATAAAATTAGGTATGAAAAATATAGATCTTAACAATCTGGTATTTTATAAAGGGAAAGGCTGTGAAATGTGTAATAACGAAGGTTATAAAGGTAGAACTGGTGTTTATGAAGTTATGCCTATAAGCGAAAATTTAAAAGAAATGATAATTCAAAAAAAATCAGTCACCGAAGTAAGAAAAGTTGCAAGAGCTGAAGGAATGTACACTCTTAGAGAATCAGGTTTAAGAAAACTTCTTTTAGGAACAACAACAGTCGAACAAGTAACTTCAGTTACCGTAGCATAATTTAGGAGGAATAATGTTTGTTTTAAATGATCTGTTAAATTTGGTAATCGATAATGAAGCATCAGATCTACATCTTACAGTTGGAGCATCGCCTATTATTAGGGTCGATGGCGAACTTATAGCAACTGATCTTGATATTCTTACTCCAATGGATACTAGAAGTCTTATATATAATATGCTAAATGCTGATCAGCAAAAAGAATTTGAAGAAAAAAAAGAACTTGATCTTTCTTATTCTGTTCATGGGTTTGGTAGATTTAGGGTAAATGTTTATAAACAAAGAGGATGTATTGGAGCTGCTTTTAGGGTTATTCCATCTAAAATACCTAGTATTGAAGAATTGAGTCTTCCTGATAAAGTTAAAGAATTCGCAAAACTTGCTAAAGGACTTGTTCTTGTAACAGGACCTACAGGTTCAGGAAAATCGACTTCTCTTGCTGCTGTAATAGACATAATAAACAGAACAAGAAAATGTCATATTCTTACAATTGAAGATCCAATAGAATATTTACATTATCATAAAAAATCAATTATAAATCAGAGAGAATTAGGTCAGGATACAACAAGTTTTAAAGGTGCTCTTAAGCATGTTCTAAGACAGGATCCTGATGTTATACTTATTGGAGAAATGCGAGATCTTGAAACATTTGAATCAGCATTGACCCTTGCAGAAACAGGACATCTTGTTTTTGCTACTTTGCATACAACAGATGCTGCTCAGACTATAAACAGAATTATTGATGTGTTTCCTTCTTATCAACAACAACAGATAAGAACTCAGTTATCTTTTGTTATTCAGGCTGTTGTAGCTCAGAATCTTCTTCCGCTTGCAAGCGGTAAAGGTAGAATTCCTGCATGTGAAGTTCTTATAAACAATTCAGCAGTGCAGAATCTTATTAGAGAATCTAAGGTGCATCAGATATATACTGTTATGCAGACTAGTCAGAATCAAGGTATGCAGACTTTTGAACAGAGTCTTGCCACATTGTATCATAAAGGGTTGGTAACTATGGATAATGCACTTAATGCTACTATGTATCCTGACGAATTAAAGAGAATGCTTAAATCTTCTATGTAATAAAATACTATATAAAAGATTGATTCTTTATTGCACAAAACTATATAGGGAGAGTTCAGTAAAATGCCAAAATATACTTACAAGGTCAAGACCCGTGATGGAAAAACTCTTACTGGAGAAATTGATAGTTCTAGTAAAGATATGGCTATTGCGAAGTTAAAAGAAAAAGGATATTTTATCGTTGGCCCTCTAAAAGAGAAAAGCAAAGAAATGACTTTTTTTAAAAAAAAGGTTAAAACTTCTGAAGTATCAATTTTTGCAAGACAGTTTGCGACAATGATAGGATCAGGAGTTAATCTTGTAAGATGTCTTAATATTATGGAAGATCAAGTTGAAAACCCAGCTTTTAGAGAAATAGTGATTCAAGTTAGAAATGATGTTGAATCAGGTTCTACATTCTCATCAGCTTTAGGACGACATCCTTTGGTTTTTAGTGTTTTATTTTGCGATTTAGTTAGAGCTGGTGAAGCTGGTGGTATTCTTGATCAGATTCTTGAAAGATTGGCAAATTATCTAGAAAGTTCAGAACAGCTTAAAGCAAAAGTAAAAGGTGCTTTGACATATCCAGCAGTTGTATTTTCAGTTGCAATACTTGTTGTTATATTTCTTATAACTTTTGTACTTCCGAATTTCCAGCAAATATTCGAAGGTATGGGAGATGCAACATTACCGCTTCCAACTAGGATATTATTAGGACTTTCATCTTTTTTCCAGAAATATTTTATAATTATTATAATTGGAATTGGTTTTGGAATATGGGGTGTAAAAAAATTCTTTGATACTAAACAAGGGAGAAGACTTCTTGATACTTATTCTCTTGTATTACCAGGTATTGGTAATTTACTAAGAAAAGTTGCTGTATCTAAGTTTACAAGAACATTAGGTACATTGATATCAGCCGGTGTTCCTATACTTCAAGCTCTTGAGGTTACAGCAAATACAGCTGGCAATGTAATTATTACAGAAGCTGTTCTTAAAACAAGAGTATCTATTAAAGAAGGGGAAAGTATATCTGAACCTCTTAAACAAAGTGCAGTGTTTCCTCCAATGGTTATTCAGATGATAGCAGTTGGTGAAGAAACAGGTGAACTTGATGTAATGTTAAGTAAAGTTGCTGATTTTTATGATCAGGAAGTTGATACAGCGGTAAAAGGACTTACTTCTATAATTGAGCCGATTGTTATTGTATTCATGGGTGTTGTTATTGGGGGAATAGTACTTGCTATATTTATGCCTATGCTTGAAATGATTAATCAGGCTGGTTAGTGATAAATAATGAAAAATGAAAAATGAAAAATTAATAATTAATAATGAATAATGAAAAATTAAGAATAAATAATGAATAATTATGTATTGGGGTAATACTCTTCTGAATAAATAGAGCAGAGTAAGTATTACCTCATTTTTTTTGGAGGAAGAATGATAGAAAAAATAGAAAAAGTCAATAATTCTTATGAAAAACTAAAAATTGAAATGTCAAAAGTTATAATTGGTCAGCAGCATATAGTAAAACTATTGCTTATAGCACTTATGACCAGAGGACATTGTCTTATAGTTGGAGTTCCGGGTCTTGCTAAAACTCTTATGGTATCTACACTTTGTGAATGTCTTGGACTTGATTTTAAAAGAATTCAGTTTACGCCTGATCTTATGCCATCAGATATAACTGGTTCTGAAATAATTGAGGAAAAATCTGATAAAAGTAGATATTACAGATTTATTAAAGGTCCTGTGTTTTCAAATATAATTCTAGCAGATGAAATAAATAGAACACCTCCAAAGACTCAAGCAGCACTTTTGCAGGCAATGCAAGAGCATATTGTTACAGTAAACGGCAATGATTATATAATGGATGAACCTTTTCTTGTACTTGCAACTCAAAATCCAATTGAGCAAGAAGGCACATATCCTTTACCTGAAGCTCAACTTGATAGATTTATTTTTCAGATTGATATTGATTATCCTCAAAGACAAGAAGAAATCGAGATTGTAAACAATACTACTTCTGCATATAAAGCAATTTGTGAAAAAGTACTATCAAAACAAGATATAATTGATGTGCAAAATATAATTAGACAAGTTCCGGTATCTTCTGAGTATGTTGAGATGGCTGTTGATATAATACGAGCTACAAGACCTTCGGAAGGAAATGCTACTGCTGTAAAATGGCTTTCTTATGGTGCTGGTCCAAGGGCTTCTCAAAGTCTTATACTTGCTGCAAAAGCTAATGCAGTTTTATCAGGTAGATTTGCTGTATGTGAAAAAGATATTATTGATATGGTAAAACCTGTTTTAAAACACAGAATAATTTCCAATTTTTCAGCAGAAGCTGATGGTGTGAGTAAAAATACTATAATTGAAGAAATTCTTGAAAAATTATGAGTTTTTTTAATCCTGAAGAATTATATAAATTAAAAAATCTTAAATTTGTGGCTGATAAAGTTGTTGAAGGATTTTTATATGGATTTCATAAAAGTCCATATTCTGGTGTTAATATTGAGTTTTCTGAGTATAGGCCATATGAATTTGGAGATGAGCTTAAAAATATTGATTGGAAACTCTGGGGTAAGACAGATAAGTTATATGTTAAAAAATTTGAAGAAGAAACTAATATGCATGTATGGATATTACTGGATTCTTCAAAATCTATGAAATTTGAAAACTCAAAAGATATTTCAAAGCTTTTTTATGCTAAAATGCTGTCAGCAAGTCTTGCTTATATTTTTATGAGACAGATGGATGTTGTTGGTATGGCTGATTTTTCAGAAAAAATCAAATCAGTTCTTCCAGCTTCAAACAAAGGTCAACATTTTTCAAATCTTATTAAATTTCTAGAAAACATTAAAATATCTGGCAATACAGATTTTTCATACTCGTTTTTAAATTTTTCAAGAATAATGAAAAAAAGAGGTCTTATAATACTTATTTCTGATATGATAGATGATTCTGAAAACCTTAAAAAGTCTATAAGTTATTTTAAGCATAGAAAAAATCAAGTAATTGTATTTCATATATATGATAAAAGAGAAAAAGATTTTCCATATAGTCGTGAAAAAATATTTATAGATTCTGAAACTAATGAAAGATTCAGAGTAAATGCTGATAATATTAGAGAAAATTATAAAGAAGCATTTAAAAAAAATCAAGAAAAAATCAGAAATATATGTTATGAAAGTGGTATTGGTTATATAAATGTTTCAACAGATGATAATCCTGTAGAAATTTTAAATAGTTTTTTTGGTAGAAGAACATGAGCGTATTAAATGCTGTTTTTTTGTATTTTTTGCTATTTGCAATAATTCCAATAATACTGTTTTTTCTTAGAAGAACTCAAATTGAAGAAATATTTTTTCCTACTTCAAGATTTATAAAAGATGTTATGAAAAAGACAAAGAAAAAATTAGATTATAAAGCGTTGTTTTTAATGCTTTTAAGAATTTTAATAATTTGTAATGTTGTCTTTGCAGCAGCTTCACTATCATTAAATACAATGTCAACTGTAAATTCAGCTAAAATCATTGTAATTGTTGATAATTCAACTTCTGTTTTAAGTTCTTATAAAGATAAAGATTATTATGTAAATGAAATTGAAAGACAACTCAAAACAATTAAAAAGCAAAATAAAAAAAACAATATATTTTATATTTTTTATAAAAATGGAATACCTTCAGTAGAAAGAAATCTTTCTTCAATGGAAATTTATAAAGGTATATTTGATGTTGAAGAGAATTTAAGATTTATATATTCAGAATCGTCTTTGAATGGTAAGATTATTGTGTTTTCAGATAATCAAGAAATAAATTTTAAAAATATTAGAGATAATAATAATCTTAAAAATATTAATTTTGTTAATATTGGCAAAAATTGGAAAAGTAATATATATGTAAAAAATATAATTTTACCTTCACCAGCTTTTTCAGGTCAAGAAAACTTGATTGGAATTAATTTTTTTAATGATTCTGATTATTCTATTCCTTTTAAGTCAGAACTTTATTATAATGATGTTCTTATTGCTGAAAAAAGTGATATAATAGAAGCACAATTTGAAAAAAAATTATTTTTTAATATAAAACTTGAAAACAATTCTATTCATGATTTTTATGTTAAAATTTCAGGTGATATTATTGAATGGGATAATACTTATTATTTTGGTTTAAAATCAATAAATAATATAAACATTCTTTATTCAGGGGAAAAACTTAATTATTTTTTGAAAAATCTTTTTCTTTCAAATTCAAACTATAACCCGTTTAATATTAGTTCTATTAATAATGCAAGAGTTGATGAAAGTCATATACTTATAATTAATGATACAAATAATTTGGAAAATTCTATATCTGATATTGAGGAAATTATAGAAAAAGGTAAAACAATACTTATATTTCCTCAAGATAATGTAAATAAGTTTAATCTTCTTAATGAAAAAGGAATATTAAAAGCTAAAATAATTGAAAAAACAGGTGGTACAAGAAAAATTGAAAATAAACTTGGTTTTGAAAATCTTTCTTTTTTTAATATATTTTTTTTAAAAGATTTTAATGAGGAAGAAGTTATAGCTTATTATAATGATAGAAATCCAGCTCTTATAAAATATAATATAGGAAAAAGTACAGTATATTTTTTTAATAGAATATTATCAGAAGAATCTACAGATATAGTATTTTCACCATATTTTGTATATGAAGTATTAAATATTATTCTTGAAGAAAAAATAGGATATTATAATGTTAGACAAGAAAATATTCCTTTTAGATGTATTTCTTCTTCAAATGAAAGTGTTTGTTTTGTAAAACCTGGTATTTATGATTTTGAAGGAGAAAGGATATTTCTCAATATTCCAATTGAAGAAAGTAATAAATCTGTATATACAAAAGATATTTTTGTATACGATGATATTGAAAAATCTCTTAAAAAAATAAAAATAGATAAAATACTTCTTGTATTAGCTTTAATTCTTATGTTATTTGAATTTTATCTTTGTGATAAATGGAGGATATAATTGAAATTAAATTATAAATTGATTTTAAGAATAGTTTTATTAATTTTAATTATTTTTCTGATTGTAGATATTGATATTTCATTAAAAAATAAAATTTCTTTTACAAAAAATACAGTTATTCTTCAGGATGTTTCTTTAAGTGTTGAAGATCTTGATGAAAAAAGAATTCAAATTCAAAAAAAAACAGGAATTGATAATGTTTATTTTTTTTCTGGAATATTAAGTAAAAATAAAAATAAAGCTCTAAAATACAATGGTCTTTCAGATATAAGTAAAGCTGTATCAGAAATTTCACCTTTATTTTCAAATATAATACTTCTTAGTGATGGAAATCAGAATCCACCTGAAAAATCGATTAATTCAGCTTCAAAAATATTTTCTTTAAGACTAAAAGATAGAAAGGAAAATTTTGATATAAGTATATCTGATATTGATTTGCCGGAAAATATATTTGAAAATATTGAAAATGAATTTGTTTTTAAAGTGTTTTTACAAGGAAATGAAAGTAAAAATTCAATATTGGAATTTAATGGTGAAAAAGAAGAAATATTATTATATAAAGGACTTAATATAATCAAAAAAAGAATTTCATTAAAAAAAGGTATTTATAATCTTAGAGTTTCTGTTATACCATTTAAAGAAGAAACAGATAAAGATAATAATACAAGGGAATTTAAAATAACTGTTATTGAAGATACTAAAAAATTCTTGCTTTCTTATGTTTATCCTGGACCTGAAAAAGCTTTTTTAGGTAATTTTTTAAAAAAACACGGAAAACTTGATATAAAAAATGAAAAATCAGAAAACATTGATTCTTCTTATAATGCAGTTATTGAATTTGAAAGTTCTTTATTTTCAGAAGATACAATTAGGGAATATATAGAAAACGGTGGGCTTTATATGTTTTTTGTAGGTGAAAATTCATTAGATTTTACAATTCCGTTTTTTGGAAAACCTGATAATATTGTAAAAAAAAGAAATACATTTTCAATTCCTGATAAATACAGAAGATTTCCTTTTTTTGAAATATCTTCTAAAATTTTAACTAATAATTTAGTTTGGGATAAAATATCAGATTATGATTATTTTGTTGATATTGATATAAATAAACCTTCAATAGATCTTCTTTATGATTCATCAACTAAAAAAAATTTACTTTCTGTTTTTAGTTTTGGTAAAGGAAAATATATTCTTTTCAAATTTGGTCCTTTATATAGGATATCTCTTTCACAAGCTGTAAATGTATCTGATATACCTGTTAATATTTATGAAAAATTTTTTTCTGGTCTTATTTCATATTATTCAAGTTCAAGTGAAAGTATTAGGTTTTCTCATAATAGAAAAACTTATGTTATTGGAGAAAAACTATTTATTGATGTGAAAAGTAATCTTTCTGAAAACATATCTCTTTATATTAATGGAGAAAAAAAAGGTGAGAATAATCTTGAATATTTACTAGAAAACACTGGAGATTATCGTGTTGATGCAAGAATTGAAGCTAATTCAAAGATTATTTATGAAAAAACATATTTTTTTAGTGTATTTGATTCTTTAAGTGAGATATCTAATTTAAAACCTGATATGGTTTTTCTTGAAAATATAAGTAAAAAAAATGGAGGTTTTGTATTTGACGAAGATAATATTGAGCTTGTAATAGATAAACTTGAACAAAATTCTTATACTTTAAAGATATTTAATCCATTAAATTCAAAAATTCTAATATTTATATTTCTTTTTTTATTTTCCCTTTATATGCTGATAGTAAGATGAATTTTTCCCTTTTGAAAATAATGTGACTTGAAAAAGAATTTTTTTTGTATTATATTTATCCAAATAGTCCAATAATGTATAAATTGGGGGCGATTATGTCGCCCTTTAATTTTTCATAAAAAAATGGAGGTTTACGATGAATGCTCAAATCCTTCAAGCAGTAGAACAGCTTTTAAATGAAAAAGGCATAGAAAAGGATGTAGTTATTGACGCAATAAAAAGTTCAGTTGTAATGGCTATTAAAAGAAAATTTGCAGATATCGAAAATCTTCATATTGAATTTGATGAGAAAGATGGAGAGATAAAAGTATATGCAAGTAAGAAAGTTGTCAAAGGCAGTGCTAAAAATATTAATGAAATGGGACTTCAAGTAGCTAGAGAACATGATCCTGATATTAAAATAGGAGATTTTATTAATATTGAACTTTCTCCTGAAAGTGTTGGTAGAATTGCAGCTCAAACTGCTAGACAAATAATTGTGCAGAAGATTAAAGAAGCTGAAAAAGACAATCTTTTTAATGATTTTATGTCAAAACTTGGATGTCTTATTCAGGGTAAAGTGCAGAAAGTTCAAACTGATGAAAGTATTTTAGTTGATATAGGACAGGTTGAAGCTGTTATAATGAAAAAAGATCAGATACCTGGAGAGAGATTTCGTACCGGACAACTTATAAAAGCTGTAATTGCTGATGTGAAAAGAAATATAAGAGGTTCAATGGTTTTTCTTTCAAGAGCTAATACAGATTTTTTAAAAAGATTGTTTGAAAATGAAATACCTGAAATAATAGATGGTGTAATTGAAATAATTTCCGTATCAAGAGAACCAGGAAGCAGATCAAAGATAGCAGTAGTCTCTTTAAATGAAAAAGTTGATGCTGTTGGTGCTTGTGTTGGAGTAAAAGGTGTTAGAATACAACAGATAGTTAATGAACTTAGAGGCGAGAAAATAGATGTTATAAGATACAATGAAGACATCAAACGATATATAACCAACGCTCTCGCTCCATCTGAAGTTGTCTCTATTGAAATTAGAGATGAAACTGGTGGTATTAATACCGAGGTAGTAGTGCCTGACCACCATCTTTCTCTGGCTATCGGAAAAGAGGGACAGAATGTTAGACTTGCAGCAAGATTAGTTGGTGCAAGAATAGACATTGTAAGTGAGTCTCAAAAGAGAAAGAAAGTTGAAAAATTATTAGATTAATAGGGGGCTTATCGTGAAGATATCTGAAATAAAAAAAGAATTGGGAATGGAATATAAAGACATTTATGATATGTGTGAAAAGCTTGATATAACTTTGAATAAAAGACATCATGCTTCTACGATATCAGACGAGGAGTATGAACTTCTTAAAAAAAATGCTTCTGCTGAAACATATAAAAAAAACCTGCCAAAAAAGCCTCTTACAAAGGCTAAAGCTGCTGCCAAAACTGCAAAAAAGAAAGTACCTAAACTTATAACAGAAGGTGAAATAGTTATTAATGCAGATATAAAACCTGGTGAAATTGATGAAGATGAAACTATAATTGATCAGGATATTATTGATGAACTTGAAATTATTGAAATGGAAACAGGTAAAAAGTTTTCCAAAGAAGAAAGACATAAAAGACAAGCTATGAAATCCAAAAAAGAAGAATATGATGCAAAAGAAATTGTAAATGATAAGAAAAAACCAGAACAGCAGGAAGACATACACAAAATTGAAGAAGTAAAAGAAAAAATTTTAATACCTGAATTAATTGGATTAAAAGAATTTTCTGAAATGATAAAACTTCCTCAGAATGAAATAATAAAAAAACTTATGCTTCTTGGTGTAACTAATGTAGCTCAACCATTAGATTATGACCTTGCATCACTTATTGCAGAAGATTTTGGTTTTGATACTGAATTAAAAATAGATGAAAAATCTGCTAATAAAAATATAAGCAATGAACTTAGAGCAAGACCACCAGTTGTAACTATTATGGGTCATGTTGATCATGGCAAAACTACTTTGCTTGATAATATAAGGCATACTAATGTTGCAGGAAGAGAAGCTGGTGGAATAACTCAGCATATTGGAGCTTATCAGATAACATGGAATAAAAATCTTATTACATTTATTGATACTCCAGGTCATGAAGCTTTTACTGAAATGAGAGCCCAGGGTGCTACTGCAACTGATATTGCAATAATAGTAATTGCTGCTGATGATGGTTTAAAACCACAGACCCTTGAGGCTATAGATCATGCTAGAGCTGCAAAAGTACCTATAATAATTGCTATAAATAAAATAGATAGACCTGGTGCTAATCCTGATAAAGTAAGACAAGAATTATCAAATATTGGTCTTGTTGCTGAAAATTGGGGTGGTACAACTATAATGGTAGAACTTTCTGCCAAAAACGGTATAAATATTGAAGAACTTCTTGAAATGATAATTTTAGTTTCGGAAATGGAAGATCTTAAAGCTGATTATGATGTACCTTCTCAAGGAATTGTAGTTGAATCATATAAACATAAAGGAAAAGGTCCTTTAGCTACTATAATTGTCCAAAAAGGTGTTCTTCATAAAGGTGATATTGTTGTTTCTGGAATGACTTATGGAAAAATCAAAGCAATGTTTGATGAACATGGTAAATTAGTTGAAAGAGCAGAACCTTCAAAAGCAGTTGAAATAATGGGATTAAATGATGTTCCTCGTTCTGGAGACAAGTTTAAAGTAGTTCATAATGAAAAAATAGCTCGTGAAATAGTTCAGAAAGCTATTATAAAATATAAAGCACTTTCAGGTGGCAATAAAGGAAAAACTCTTGAAGAACTTTTAAGCATGAATGTTGGAGCTGAAAAGAAGAAATTAAGTATAATACTTAAGTCAGATGTTGGTGGAACTGGAACAGCTTTAAAAGATAGTCTTGAAAAACTTTCTGATGAAGAAGTTGATGTAAATGTAATACATCTTGGAGTTGGAATAATCAGTGAAACAGATGTAAACCTTGCTGTTGCATCAAATGCAATAATAATTGGTTTTAATATAAGAGAGAGTTCTAATGCTACAAAACTTGCTGAAAAAGAAGGTGTTGAAATAAGAACTTATAAAATAATTTATGAAGTGATTGATGATATTAGAGCTATTCTTAAAGGCATGTATGCTGCAATATATAAAGATGTTGTAATTGGTCAGGCTGTTGTTCTTCAGACTTTCAAAGTGCCTAAGCATGGAACTATTGCAGGCTGTAAAGTTGATAACGGAGTTGTTAAAAGAAAATCAAAAGTTAAACTTATTAGAGATGGTACAGAAATATATCAATCTAAACTTTCATCTTTAAAAAGATTTAAAGACGATGTATCTGAAGTTGCTACAGGATTTGAATGTGGTATTGGAATAGAAAACTTTAATGATCTCAAAGAAGGTGATATAATTGAGATAATTGAGGAAAGAGAAGAGGAAAGATAATATATGTCGCTTGAATGGAAATTAAAAAGATCAAATCAAGATATAATGAATATTATTGTTAACATTCTTGAGACAAGAATGGGAGATCCTAGAATGTCTTTTGTTACAATAACTTCTGTTGATATTTCTCCTGATATGCGAAATGCAAAAGTATATTATAGTATATATTCTTTAACAGATGAAGAAAAAGAACAGGCTAAAACTGTATTTGAAAATGCAAGAGGTTTTATACAAAAAGAATTTTCAAGCAGAATAAAGATAAAATTTACACCAAAATTAAATTTTATATATGATGATTCTCCAGAACAGGTTGATTATCTTAATAGACTTTTTAAGAGGTTAAACGATGAAAGACGTCCAGAACAGGATTAATGAATTAATACAAGAAAATCAAGATTTTGCAATTTTTTCTCATATGAGACCAGATGGTGATTCTATAGGTTCTTCTATAGCTTTAGATCTTCTGTTGAAAAAACTTGGCAAAAATTCAAAAGTATTTTTTAGAGATGAAGTACCTGAAGTGTATAGTTTTTTACCAGAAACAAAAAATATTTATGACTTGGATGATTTTGAAGCTCGGGATTTTGATGTATTGTTTGTTCTTGATATTTCTGAAATAAGCCGTATAGGTCTCGAGGAAAGTGATTTGAGAGGAAAAAAAATAGTATGTATAGATCATCATCATACTAACTCAGGTTTTGCAAGACATAATCTAATAGATTCTGAAAAAGCAGCTACTGCACTTATTTTATGTGAATTTTTTAGAGAGCATTATTTAGAACATATTGATATTAACATAGCTTTGTGTCTTCTTACTGGAATTATTACAGATACGGGAGCTTTTAGATATCAAAATACTAAAAGTGATGTTTTTGATGCTGTTTCACATCTTATTGCTACTGGAGTCAATTACCCTCAGCTTATGGAAAAACTTTATGGATCTTTTCCTGCAAGAAAGTTTGAACTTATAAAAAAAGCTTTTTCTAGATCGCAAAAAGTAGATAATGCTATGTATTCTTATATAACTATTGAAGATTTTGAAGAAACAAATTGTTTTCAGGAAGATACTGATGGGATAGTTAATCAGTTTACAATATATAAAGAGATTGATATTGCTTTTGTTCTTATGGAAATTTCTAAAGAACAGCAAAAAGTTAGTATAAGGTCCAAAAAAACTGATATATCTGAAGTTGCTGTCAGATTTGGTGGTGGAGGACATAAAAACGCAGCTGGATTTAATGTAAAAGGCAATACACTTGATAATATTAAAAAAATATTAAATGTTATTAAAGAGATTAATTTAAATGGCAGATAATAATGAACTTGATAGACTTAAATTTTTACAGGAAATAAGTGCGTCAGTTGCTACTGTATTTAATTTTGATGCACTTCTTCGTATAGTAATAGAAAAAATTCTTAAAATAATGAATTGTTCAAGATGTTCTATAGTTTTACTCGATGATAAAAATATCCCTTTTATAAAGCTTGGAAAAGGTTTTGATACATCTGGTTTTATTGAAAATGAAAAGATTAAAAAAGCTGGTTCGGTTACTCAAAAAGTACTTAATTCATTATGTTCGGTAATAGATCAAGAAAGAAATTTTATGTGTGTTCCTATTATAAATGATAATAGAGCACTTGGAATAATTAATGTTACAGAAAGAAATAATAAACAGCCGTTTACTGAAAATGAAAAAAATCTTATGGAAATTCTTTCTACTCAAATTGGTCATGCTATTGAAAATATCAGATTTCATAAAAATATAGTTCAAATGGAAAAAATTAGTAGAGAAATGGATCTAGCGAGAAAATTTCAAGAAAAAATAGTGTGTTCTCTTGATAATTATAAAAATATAAAGATGTATTCTTTTTATAGAACTGCATTTGAAGTTGGTGGAGATTATTTTAAGATTTTTCCTATTGACAATGATAATTTTATGTTTTGTATAGGAGATGTATCAGGTAAAGGTATTTATGCTTCTATGACAATGGTTATTGTACATTCTCTTATAAGTGCATATTTAGATAGAGGAATAGATTTTAAAGTAAGTGATTTTGTAAAAGACCTTAATAAAATGCTTTATAAAGAAATTGGTAATGAAACAACTTTTATTACATTATTTACAGGAATATTTAATACAAAAAAAAGAGAAATACAGTATGTGAATGCTGGACATAATTATCCTTTTTTAATAAGTGATAAAAAGGTTAATAATCTTAAGTCTGGCGGTATTTTCCTTGGTTCGTTTAATAATGAGGAATTTACTGTTGAAAAATGTAATTGGAAAGAGGGTGATGTTCTTGTTTTATATTCAGATGGAGCAATTGAGTATAATTCAAGCAGAGATAATTATATTAATGAAAAAGAAAGATTTGAAAATGTAGTTGTATCTCATACAAAGCTTGAACCTGAATTTATAATGGAAAAAATTTTTGAAGAATATTATGATTTCAGAAAAAAGGATATTGACGATGATGTTTCTCTTGTCGTTATGAAATTTTAAAATGTTTGGACTTCTTAATATAAATAAACCTCGTGGAATAAGTTCATTTGATGTTATTAGAAAACTTAAAAAAATTCTTCCAAAAAAATTTAAAATTGGATATCTTGGTACGCTTGATCCTATGGCAAAAGGTGTTTTGCTTGTAATGTTAGGGAAGACTACAAAATTAGCTGATTTTTTTATGACAGGAAAAAAAAGTTATATTGGTAGGATTACTTTTGGTTTTTCCACAGATTCACTTGATATTACAGGAGAAAAATTTGAAGTTAAAGAAGATTTTGTATTTCCTGATAATCAGAGTATAAAAAAATATCTAAAAAGCATAACAGGTAGTATAATGCAACTTCCTCCTGACATATCTGCTAAAAAAATAAACGGAAAAAGAGCTTATGAACTTCAAAGAAGCGGATTAAAACCAAAACTTAAACCTGTTAAAGTACATATTTATTCTATAAAACTTATTGATACTTTATCCCCTGATATAATAATTGAAGTTGAATGTTCAAAAGGTACTTATATAAGAAGTATTGCAAGAGATATAGGAGAACATTTTAATATTCCAAGCTGTCTTTCAGCTCTTACAAGAACAAGTACTGGTGATTTTTTAATTGATGATTCAAAAGAACTTCAAAATATTAATACTATTGAAGATATAAAAAATAATATTATTGACCCTTCAAAATATATTGATCTTCCATGTTTATATTATTCTGATACAGAGAGATTAAGTAATGGTGTTTTTATAAGAAATAAAGAAAAATTCAATAATGATGAAAAAATAAAAATATTAGAGATAGGAACTGGTAGATTACTTGCAATATATAAAACTGAGGGAGAGTTTTTAAAGCCGGATATAATGCTTATATGAGTATTTTAAAAAATATAAAACAAAATTTATTTAAAGAATGTAATATAGCAATTGGAAATTTTGATGGAGTTCATAAAGGACATAGATTTCTTTTAAACAAACTTATAGAGCTTTCAAAAGCTGATAATATACCTTCAGTTGTTTTTTCTTTTTATAATCATCCTCTTATTTATATAAATAAACTTAAAACTTATTATATTACTGAACCAGATGAAAAACTTGAAATAATTGAAAATGCTGGTGTTGATTATATTATATCTCCTTTTTTTGATGATTATTTTAAAAATATGGATAAAAAGGAATTTATTCTTTTTTTAATAAAAAATTATAATCCTAAAAGAATAATTGTCGGTGAAAATTTTAATTTTGGTTATCAAAGAAAAGGTCAAGCTGAAGATATTTTAGATTATTTTAAAGAAAATGCAATTATAATAAAACCAGTTGAGATTAATGGAAATCGAATATCTTCATCAAAAATAAGACAATATCTTAGAGAACATAATATAAAACATGCAAATCTTTTTCTAGGTTATAATTACTTTGTTCAGGGAATTGTTAAAAAAGGCAATATGCTAGGCAATCAGCTTGGAGTTCCTACATTAAATATTGAAAACAATCAAAGTGGAAAACTGGTACCTTTTCCAGGAGTTTATATTACAAAAACTCATATTGATAATGAGATTTATTCAAGTATAACTAATATTGGCGGAGCACCTACTATAAATTTTGAAAAAGATGATAAGATTGAAACTTATGTTTTTGATAAAAAACTTGAAAATATGTATAATAAAAAAATAAAAGTAGAATTTCTTGAGTTTTTAAGAGAAGAAAGGAAATTTGAAGACCTTAATGAATTAAGAATTAATATGATGAAAGATATTGAAAATGCAAAAAAAATAATAACAAATTGGGAGAATACATGAAAAAACTTATAATTTGCTTTATTGTTATTTATAGTTTTGTAATATTTGCAATAGATACAGAAATAGAAAATAAAGTATCGACCATAACACCGGTAAAAAATATAATAGTTCTTCTAGCCGATGGTTTAAGTCTTAATAACAAGACCATAGCAAGAATTTTTAAAGCAGGTCCTTATGGTTCTCTTAATATTGATAAAATAGATAATACTGGCTATATGACAAATCACAGTGCAGATTTTTGGGTTTCCGACTCGGCTGCAAATTCAACAGCTTTGTCAACAGGTTTTAAGACAGATAATGGAAAAGTATCAGTTCTTCCAAATGGAAAGGTTAAAAGTAATCTTTTTGAAAGAATGGGTGTTATAGATAGAAAGACAGCAATAGTAACTGATGGTAGAATATCTTCTGAAGCATTAGCACCATTTTATTCTCATGCTGATTCATCTGAAGATATCAATAATATAATTGATTTTTTATTTAAAAGAAATATAGATATTATAATGTGCGGTGGAGAAAGAGTTTTTATTCCTCAAGCTGAAGGTGGAGTTAGAACAGATCAGAAAAATTATATTGAAGAAGCTCAGAGACTTGGATATAGATTTATTAATTCAAAAGATGGTTTAAGAAACTTCTCTTTTTCTGAAAAAATGCTTGGAGTATTTGCAGAAGAAAATCTTCCTTATGAAATTGATAGAAAAGATAGTAATATATCGCTTTCTGAAATGGTAAAAAAATCTCTTGATATGTTAGCTGAATCTAAAAATGGATTTTTTCTTCTTATAGAAAACAGTAATCTTTATCGAACTCTTGATGATTTTGATGTAAAATCTTCTGTTGAGGAAATTGCACAAATTGATAGAATTACAGGCATGGTTGAAGAATTTATAAAAAAAGATGAAAACACTCTATTTTTGATACTTTCTGGTTTTGATTGTGGTGGTTTATACGTAACAGCTGATTTTAATCCTATTGTATTTGATACATTAAAAGTATCTATACTTGATATGACTTCAAAGATAAATTCTGCCGGAACAAATGCAGAGGAGATAGTTGCTGTATATTCTGGCGTAAATTTGTCAAAAAGTGAATATAATTTAGTTCAAAGTTCAATGAATACAAAACATTTTAGAAGAACAGTATCAAATGTATTATGTAAAAGAGCTGGTATAAACACTCTTTCGCCTGAAATGTATAATAGAAGAACTTCTACAGTTACTCCTGTTTGGGCTATGGGAAAACATTCTGAATTTTTCAGAGGGTTTCATGATAATACAGATATTGGAAGCATAATTCTCAAGCTTTCCGGTATAAATTAAAAATACTTGTTGAAACTCTGAAGAATCCCTCTTATAATTAAAGAAATTAGTATAGTAGTAAAGGAGTATATATATGAAAAAAAGCATGGTAATCTTAGTAATAATATTATGTGTGGTATTTACTTTTGCTGCAAAGATAAATAGTTATTTTAATAATCCGCCAGAAAGTGGAGGAATTGATGTTGAACTTATAAAGCTTATAGATAGTGCAGAGTATTATATTTATGCACATTTATATCAAATGGGTAATATGGATATTGTAAATGCGCTTGTTAGAGGATCAGAAAGACTAGGTTCGTCAAAAGTAAAACTTATTACCGAAGATCATTATTTTCAAACAGATAAATATAAAGAAGTTTTTGAACCAATTAAAAATGCTGGTATTAAAATAATGACAGATAAAATGGGTGATGGAATCGATAGAGGACAATGCCATAACAAATTTGTAATAATTGATGATAGATATGTTTGGATGGGTTCTTATAATGTTACTGTTAAAGGTACTTATTCAAATAATAATAATGCTCTTAAATTTGATTCTCCAATTATGGCAAAAATATACAAAAAAGAATTCGAACAAATGTTTGATGAAGGTAAATTTAGCATAAAAAAAGAAGCTTATGATCATCCTGAAATAATTGTTGATGATACTAAGGTTAAAAACTATTTTTCTCCTAAACAGGATGTAAAATCCGTTATTATTAATGAAATACAAAATGCACATCATAGTATTTATTTTTGTATATTTACGTTTACTGATGAAGATATAATGAATGCTATAATTGATAAAAGAAATCGTGGTGTCAAAGTATATGGTGTTTTTGATGCTTTCCAGGGTAATTCTAGCTATAGCTCTTATAAGCCAATGAAAGAAGCTGGACTTAATGTAAAAAAAGACACTAATAAAGGTTTTCTTCATCATAAATTTATGGTTATAGATCCTAATACAAATAGTGATCCTACTGTAATAACAGGTTCTTATAACTGGACATCAGCTGCTGGTAAAGTAAATGATGAAAGTACTGTTGTGTTAAAAAATAATAATGAAATAGCAATGAAATATTATTATGAAGTTGCTAAATGTTATGGTGATGGATTTGATTCTGAAAATGGAAGTGTTGTTGAAATTCCTCAAATTGATATTAAAGAACCTACATTTTATATATCTGAAGTTGTTTTTAACGATCCAAGTGGTGATTGGGTAGAAATATATTGTGCTGACGATGCAAATAATGGTAATGGTATAGATATTGGCGGATATTACATTGAAGACGATGGTCTTGTTAAGATGTTTGGAGACGATACAATTGTAAAGACTGGTGATTTTATTGTAGTAGCACAGGGTTGGTATAAAGACTTTAAAAAAGCTGATAATAAAAAACTTTATGTTTTTGCAGAAAAAACTGCGTTTGTATCAACTGATGAGCAAATTATTTTTAAAGCAAAAGGTAGCGGAAAAATACTTGATGCTGTTTGTTGGTCAAATCATGATGGCAGTTTTTCTCCTGGAGAAGAAGAAGATGTAAGAGTAGTTTATAATTTAAAAGAGTGGAATTCTCCGAATGAAAGAGAATGTGTTGATTCTACAGCAGTTCCTTCTGGTAATTTTAGTATAATGAGAAGATATAATAAAACAGGTTTTGGTTCTTCTGAAAAAATAGAATTTATTGATACAAACTCACTTAATGACTGGGTTGTTAATGATTCACCAACACCAGGGGAAGTTAAGTGAATATAAAGAAGGTTAAAGGGTTAAAAGAAGGTTAAAGAGTTGAGAGTGAGAGCGAGAGAGTGAAGGGATAAAACCGGGATGAAACTGGGAAATGGGAAAAACCTGTCATCCCGGCATGACTCTGAGCCGGGATCTGTTTTTGATTTTTTTCATTACAATAACGCAAAAAAATAATCATTCGGTACCATTCGATATTTTACATCCATATAAAATATCTCTTTACCTTCGTTCACTTATAATACATCCGTATATTATATGCTTCGCAACGTTCACTCAAGTTACCGAGTAGATTTTTTTTTGCTTTTGTTTATAGAAAATCCTTCATACTTTATTTTAATTGAAAATTTTCTAACGCCTCTAAAAATTCGACATTCAACATTCGACATTGGAAATTAAAAACCTGTCATCCCGGCATGACTTTGTTTTTGTCACTAATGTCACAAAGTGACATGTCACGCTTTATCTGTCACAGCTTCACAGTTTTTTCTATAATTCTTGTTTTTTTAAATTAATCTCCTGATTTTCCGATATATATAATAAAAATATTGGGGGATTTATGCGTAATTTTTTTTTATATAGCATTTTGATTATAGCATTATTATTTTTTGTTCTTACTGGTTGCGATTCAAGCGGTAAAGATGATTTT
This sequence comes from Candidatus Muiribacterium halophilum, assembly GCA_023228995.1. Lineage (GTDB taxonomy): Bacteria > Muiribacteriota > Muiribacteriia > Muiribacteriales > Muiribacteriaceae > JALOAD01. The sequence continues at coordinate 23,044 of JALOAD010000015.1, read as the reverse complement.
TCAGTTATGAGTTCAGCTACTTTTTACTCAAAAATTGAAGGTTATGCATTTAAAAGTTCTTCTTTGAACAGTTCTCCTGTTTTAAAAAGCAGTTCAATAGCACCAGTTAGTGGTGAAACTCCGTTAGCGGGTGTAAAAGTAGTTGTTGACGGGACTTCAATAAGTACAGTTACCGATTCTTCAGGTTATTTTAAAATAGAAACTTCAGATAGAAATATTCTTGGATTCAGGGCAATTACATTCAAAAATAATACTTTAACTTATGAATATGGCAGATTATACCTTAATTTTCGTGAAAATGATGTGAAACTTTATAGAATTAAATTATTTGGTGATGCAAAAAATGAAGTTATAGAAATAGATTCTCAGGATAGAACAACAATAAAAAATAGATTTCCTATTGTAGATGCTGGACCTGATGTTTATACTTACACTTATTCAAATGATTATATAAAAATATATACAGAAAAAAGTTATGATCCTGATATGAATGGAAAGATTACTGATGTTTATCTTGATTTTAACAATGATATGATTTGGGATTTACATGATGTTTTTAAAACAAGATATGTATGTTCAAATAGAAAAGATTATTTCAATACTCCTGGAATTCATAAAGTAAATATTAAAATGGTTGATAATATGGGTGGAATTGGTATGGATAGTTTTAATGTTTATGTTTCTACAGATATTACTCATACTAATTTTAGGCCAGTTGCTTATATTAAAGAAAATGATGGTGTAAATGATGGTTATATTAAAGTTGCCGGTGGTAGTAATGTTACAATAGAAGGATATGGAATAGATTATGATCTTACAACTGGTACAAGATTAACTTATTCATGGGAACAAGTATCTGGTCCAGATGTCATAATGAATATTTCAGAAGATTTAACCGGTCAAAATCCGATTTCTAAAATGACTTTTATGCCAATAACAGGAAATAGTTATGTTTTTGATTTTTTTGCTAGTGATACAAAAAGTGTTAGTATTGCTGCGAGGATAAATATAGATGCTGGAGAAGGTGGTGGAGATGATCCTGGAGTCGGAGATACTGTTGGTGGAGTAGCTGATGGATTTTTATATTATGAAGGAGATAGTGTAATATACAGATTAAATACTCAGTCAGGTGCTACAACAATGTTAACTGAAAGTTCTTATGTATCTACTTGTCCAGAAACTACAGCAGATTATTCTGGTGTGTTTTTTGCATCAGATAAAGATAGTTCTGGTAATTATGACCTTTATGTTATGGATAAGAATGGAGCAAATAAAGTGAGAATAACTCAGACTGAAAATTCTGAGTTTATAAATCGAGATGAATTTTATCCTGTTGAGAGTCAGGAAGGAAGAGTTTATTATATTTATGGAAATTCACTCTATTCAATGTCATCTTCAGGTTCAGAAAAAAGAGAAGAATTATCGTTTGAAGGTAAAAGTATAAAGTTTCCTGATGTTATCATAACTGCTGATACTAGAAAGATTGCTTTTGTGTCAAATAGAAATTCAATAGCAGAATACGAACTTTATGTTGCTGATCTTGATGAATACGGAAAAATAGTAAATGCTTTAAATTTAATTCCGCATAATGTGTCAAGCGGTAAAGATGATTATTATCCAAAGTTTTCAAAAGATGGGAAATACCTTGTCTTTTTCAGAAAAGGAAGTGGTGGAAAAGGAAATATTTATAAGCTTGAACTTATTACAGGTATAGTGATAAAATTAACAGATGATAGTTATGATAATAGATATCCATGTTTTTCAACAGATGGTACAAAAGTATTTTTTGTTTCTGACAGAGAAGGCAATGATGAAATATGGGTAATGGACTCTGATGGTACTGGTAAAAAGAAAATAACTGACAATAATATCATTGAAAGATTCCTTGTATTTGGAGAGTAATTTTTGAAATATGCAATAAAGTATTTTAATGAAGTTTGCATTATTGAATTGAGTGGTCGAATAGATTTTATTTCAAGTCAGTTTCTTGATAAAATTCTTGAAAACAGAATTAGTAAAGGTAATTTTAAGATTATTATAGATTTTGAGAGTGTTGAATATATTGGTAGTAATGGTTTGAGTGTTCTCATAAATAAACTTATTGAATGTAAGGATAATTCAGGAGATATAAAATTTATAAGAGTTTCGGCTGATATTCTTAACATGGTCAAAAACCTTAGGCTTGATAAGATTTTTGATATATTCGATAGTGTGGAAAATGCGATAGATGGTTTTTACATTGGAGGGGAAAATGGTAAAAATTGAAAAATACGGTGAGGTTTTTGTCATAAATATTAATAATGATATGACAAAAGAAAATGTTAAAGAATTTGAAGATGTTTTTGATACAGTGCTTTCTGAAAACATTAATAAAATAATAATAAACTTTGAAAAAGTGAATTTTGTCGTTAGCCAAGTATTAGGCATAATTATTATAAAAACTAAAAAATTGAGAGAAAAAGAAGGTGATATAAGAATTGTTAATAAAAACACTTATATAGATCGTTTGCTTTCAATAATTGGAATAGGCAAAATCATTGATGTATTTGAAAATATAGATGATGCATTAAAGGATTTTTGATAAAATAAAAATATAGTAAAGTGTTGAAAGAGTTAACTTTTTTTTAGTATTTTCTTTTATTAATATTTTTTTACAAATAATTATTTTTAATGTATAATTGCCAGATTATGAGGTATAATTATGTCTGAAAATTTATTAATAAAAAATGGTTTTATTGATTTTGAAAGTAATATAATTCAAACTGATATTTTGATATCTTCTGGTAAAATCGAAAAAATTGCTCCAAATATAGTTGATATAAATGCCAAAATAATAGATGCAACAGACAAGTATCTTTTGCCAGGAGTAATAGATTCTCATGTTTTTTTTAATGATCCAGGATATACTCACAGAGAGGATTTTACTACAGGTTCAAAGGCTGCTATAAAGGGCGGAGTAACAACTGTGGTTGATATGGGTTCTGCCAATGTACCATATATAAAAAATATAGATCTTTTAAATGCAAAATTTGATATTATTAAAAATAAATCTTATTGCGATTATGTTTTAGCAGCTTTAGTTACAGCAGACGAAGTTGATAAAAGACAATTTAAAGATATTTCACTTCTTATGGATTCTGGAGCATGTGGCATTGAACTTTATACAAGTACAACTGTTTCAGGTATAAAACATTTAGATAATGGTCATCTTTATGAGTTATTTAATCAGTTTAAAAATAGTGGATATATTTTTATTATTCATTCTGAAGATTTTTTTATTTGTGATTATAATATTAGAAAATTTAAAATGAAAAATAAAAACTTTCCAAAAGCATGGTCTGAAGCAAGACCTGAGATTGCTGAAGAAATAGCTGTATCTACAATAATGAGATTAGCTAAAGAATTTGATATTAGAATACATTTTAACGATATATCATGTGAAAAATCCGTAAAAATTATTTCTGAAGCAAAGAAAAATAATGTTGATGTAACTTGTTCTACAGCTTTACATTATCTTGAATTTTGTGATGAAGATTGTGATCGTCTTGGTAATTTGTCAAAGCTTATACCTCCACTTAGAAAAAAACATAATAATATTTTTTTATGGCAATCTATAGTAAAAGGTGATATTGATATTGTATCAAGTTCTCATAATCCATTTGAATACAGGACAGAAAAACAGTTTGAAGGTTCAAATATATGGAATATATATGCAGGAACTCCAGAATTGGAGCATACTTTGTTATATTTATTTAGTGAAGGTTTTTTAAAACATAGAATATCTTTGAACAATTTAAACAGAGTTTTATCTGAAAATCCTGCTAAAAGATTTGGTATATCTCCGAAAAAAGGTTTGTTGAGAAAAGGTAGTGATGCTGATATTATCATATTAAATCCAAAAAAAAAGCATGTTGTTGAAAAAAGTAAATTAACTTCAAAAGCTGGATTTTCAATATTTGAAGGAATGACTTTTAATTGTGCAATAGAGAATACTATTTTAAATGGTAAAATTGTTTATGATATAAATAAAGGTATATTAGGAGAAATATCAGGCAATTACATAAAAAGACAATATATTTAGACGGGAGTGATTTATGTTAATTCTTAAAGGCGGAACAGTACTTACATATTTGAATAATGGGAAATTTTACTGTGAAAAAACTGATGTTCTTATTAAAGATACAAAAATAAAAAAAATTGGAAAAAATCTTCAAAAAGAATTTAAAGACGCTATTATTGAAAATGTTGAAGATAAATATATAATTCCTGGATTTGTTCAAAGTCATATTCATTTATGTCAGGTTCTTTTTAAAGGCTCGGCAGATGACATGGAATTAATGGATTGGCTTGAAAAAAGAATATGGCCTCTTGAAGCTATGCATACAGCTGAATCTATTAGTATATCTGCAAAAATGGGTATTGCTGAACTTATGTCGGGTGGAACTACTACTGTAGTTGATATGGGAACTATAAGACATACTGAATATATAGCTGAGGAACTTGTAAATAGTGGAATAAGGGCTTTTTTTGGAAAAACTATGATGGATAGGAAAGGTTTGCCTGATTTTCTTAAAGAAGATACTCAAAAATCAATAGAGGATTCACTTGATTTATATAATAAATATCATGGAAAGGGTGATGGAAGAATAAAATATGCTTTTGCTCCAAGATTTGCAGTTTCTTGCACTGATGAATTATTAAAACAAGTTTCAGATATTTGTAAAGATAAAGGTCTTCTTTTTCATACTCATGCTTCTGAAAACAAAAAAGAAATAGAATTAGTCAAAGAATTGACAGGTATGAAAAATATAGAATATTTTGAAAAAAAAGAAATAGCTGGAGAAAATCTTCTTCTTGCACATTGTGTATGGGTAGATGATGAAGAAAGAGAAATTTTAAAAAAATACAATATTAAAGTAATACATTGTCCGTCTGCAAATATGAAATTAGCTTCTGGAATTGCTCCTATACCTAAATATCTTAAAGATAAAATAACAGTAGGACTTGGTGCAGATGGAGCTCCATGTAATAACAATCTTTCTATGTTCAAAGAGATGAAACTTGCTGCACTTATTCAAAAACCATTTCATGGTCCAACTTGCATGAATGCAGGTGAAGCTTTTAAAATGGCTACACTTGGAGGTGCAAAAGTAGTTGGTATGGAAAATGAAATTGGAAGTATTGAAGAAGGTAAAAAAGCTGATATAGTTATTTTAGATCTTGAGAAAATCAACTCTTCTCCTTATTTTGACCCTGTTTCTTCAATAGTATATTCAGCAGCTTTTTCAAATGTTGATAAAGTATTTATTGATGGAAAAGTTGTTTATAATAATGGAAAGCATTTAACAATTAATACAGAACATCTTGTAAAAGATGCAAATGTTATATTAAGAGATTTTATGGTAAAACTATAGTAATTAGAGGAAAAAATGAATAAAAGAAGACTTATAAGAGTTGCATCAGGTAAAGAAAAGGCAGATCTTGTCCTTAAAAATGTAAATCTTATAAATACACTTTCAGGAGAAATATATATTACAGATGTTGCTGTTTGTGATGGTTATATTGCAGGAATAGTTCCAGGATATAAAGGGATTATCGAAAAAGACTGCAAAGGGAAATATCTTTCACCTGGATTTATTGATGGTCATGTCCATATTGAGAGTTCTATGGTTAGTCCTTCTGAATTTGCAAAAGCTATTGTACCTAGAGGAACAACTACAGTAATAGCAGATCCTCATGAAATAGCTAATGTCAAAGGTCTTAAAGGCATTGATTATATATTATCGTTTGTTGATAAAATTCCTCTTAATATTTTTATAATGCTTCCTTCATGTGTTCCTTCAACTAATCTTGAGACTTCAGGAGCTGTGCTTTCAGCAGAAAAATTGTCAAAATATCACGATAATCCTAATGTTCTTGGGCTAGGTGAATTTATGAATTATCCTGGTGTTATAAATACTTGTGATGATGTTATGGATAAATTAGAAATGTTTCATGATAAAATTATAGATGGTCATGCTCCTATGGTTACTGGAATGAATTTATGTGCTTATAGGGCTGCTGGAGTTACATCAGAACATGAATGCACAACAGTTGAAGAAGCTTTAGAAAAACTTAGAATGGGTATGTATATTATGATAAGAGAAGGTTCTGCTACAAAAAACCTTCTTGATCTTATGCCGCTTTTAAATAAATTCAATGAAAGATTTTGTTTTTTTTCAACAGATGACAGGCATCCTGATGATCTTATACAAGAAGGTCATATTGATAATATGGTAAAAATGCTTGTGATTGAGCAGGGAAATATTGTAAGAGCCGTAAGACTTGCAAGTAAAAATGCAGCTGAATATTTTGGTCTTAAAGAACTTGGCTCTATTGCTCCAGGTTATAAAGCTGATATGCTTGTTATAGAAGATTTTTCAAAAATGATTATAAAAGAAGTATATAAGGATGGAAAACTTGTAGCACAAAACGGTAAAGCAATTTTTGAAAACATTGATATTGTAGATGAATCTGTTTTTTCATCTATTAATACTATTATAGAACCTGAAAAAATAAAAATAAAAGTTAATAATAAGTCAATAATTAATGTAATTGAAATAATTCCGTCACAGATAATAACCAAAAGAATAAAAGTAAAACCTCTTATAAAAAACAAATATGCTCAAAGTGATGTTGAAAATGATATTCTTAAATTTTGTGTTTTTGAAAGACATAATGGGACTGGAAATATTGGAACAGGTTTTGTAAAGGGTTTGGGTTTAAAAAAAGGTGCAATTGGTACTAGTGTAAGTCATGATTCTCATAATATAAATGTAATTGGTACAAATGATAAAGATATTATAAAATGTGCAGAAATTATTAAAGAAAATAATGGTGGACAAGCTGTTGTATGCGATGGTAAAGTTCTTGATGTTCTTCCATTGCCTATTGCTGGTCTTATGAGTTTGTGGAGTCTTGAAAAAGTATCTGAGAAGATTAAATCACTTCACTCTATATGTAAAGAACTTGGAGTTAGCTTAAAAGATCCTTTTATAACTATGGCTTTTTTAGCACTTCCAGTGATTCCCGATATAAAGCTCACAGATAAAGGATTAGTTGATGTTACAAAGTTTAAATTTATAGATTTAGTTGAGGAGTTATAATGAGTTATAATGATATTTTAAAACAACTTCAAATAATAGATGAATTGCCAACATTACCTACAATTGTGGCAAAAGTTCTTGAAATGGCTAATTCAGAAAATACTACAGCAAATGATCTTAATAAAATAATATCACAGGATCAAGCATTGACTTCTAAAACTTTAAAACTTGTTAATTCAGCCTATTATGGTTTTCCAAGAACTGTTAAAAAAATCAGAGAAGCTGTTGTTATATTGGGATTCAATGCTGTTAAAAATTTAGCATTGTCTGTATCAATATGTGAGCTTTTTAATAAAGCAGATGCTGATTTTGATAGAAGAACTTTGTGGAAACATTCAGTTGGAGTTGCTGTAGCTACAGGTGTTGTTGCAAAACATGCAAAAATGGCAAATGAAGCTGAGGATTTTTTTGTATCTGGTCTTATTCATGATATTGGTCTTATAATTCTTGATCAGTATTTTCATGATGATTTTATAAAATGTATAAAAGAAGCTTCAAGTAGAAATATTCCAATTGAGATTGCTGAAAAAGAAATTTTTGGAACCGATCATGCTATGATAGGTAAAAAAATGGCAGAAATATGGAAACTTCCATCAAAATTAGGAAATGTAATTGGTTTTCATCATCAGCCTCAATATGCTTATGGAGAAAGTAAAAAAGAAACTTCAATAATTTATATTGCAGATCTTGTATGCAAACTTAAACACTTTGGTTTTGACGGAGATTCTGTAATACCAAAGCTTAGAAAAGAACCATTTATAATACTTAATATTGAAAAAGACCAGATAAAACATATATCTAAAGAACTTGATTTAGAATTAAAAAAAGTTGATGATTTTCTTAAATTAGTAGAGGAATAAAAATGATAGATGAATTTGACCAATTGATAGACGATCTTGTATTTGATGAGATTGATGATGATATTCAAGAATATAATAGTTTTAAGGCTGAAAAAACTGGATTTGATGAATTTATTAAAAGTTTTTTTGAAAAGATCACAAGATCTATTGATATAGAGGCTACATTAAATATTATTCTTGATACAATACATGATTATCTTGAAGCTGATTCTTCTTTTATTACAGATAGTGAAAATAATATTATAATGGATAGAAACATGTTTTCAAAAAACAATGATGATATTTCAATTCTAAAAAAAGATAATATACTTGCTTGGGTAAAAAAAGAAGGAAAACAGACAGTATATCAGGTCGATGATTCTTATTATGTTGTTGCTCCTTTAATTGTAGAAAGTGAATTTGAAGGTTTTCTTGTACTTGTATTTAAAGATTTCGAGATTACTCCTAAAATATCAAATATTATAAATATAACCTCTAATATACTGGCTGTGTTTTTTGCTAAAAAAAAGATATATAAACAGCTTATTGAAAAAAGTGATAATTTAGAGATAAAGATGTCAGAAACTAAAGACCTTTATGATGAACTTTTAATTGTATATGAATTTGTAAAAAAAGTAAGTACAATATTTGATGAAAAAGATCTTTTTAAAATTCTTCAAGAAATGAGTATTAGAGCTTTTGGTGTTGAGAAAGCTTTTATATTTAAATATGATAGATCAAATCATCATCTTGAACTTATAATTTCTACAGATAACAAAAAAACTGGTAGAAATTATCCTGTTTTTGATTTTTTTCATAATTTTGATAATAGTAATGAAATAATTAATCAAAAAGAAATCGAAGAAGAGAATTTATCAAAACAATTTGGTATAAATTCTGCATTTGCAGCACCTCTTATGTATAATGAAAAATTATATGCTGTTATACTTCTTGGAGAAAGAAAGACTAATAAACCATATTCAGAACAGGATGAAAAGATATTTTCTTCACTTGTTCAGCAAGCTGGATTTTCTCTTCAAAATATTGCTCTTTACAATCAATATGTTGAAAAACAAAAAATTGAAAGAGATCTTGAATTAGCTCGTGATATTCAAATAAGTCTTCTTCCTAAAAACCCTCCGGTTATAAATGATTATGATATTGTTGCTACAAGTTTACCGGCAAAACAAGTAGGTGGAGATTATTATGATTTTTATAAACTAAGTGAAAATAGTTTTTGGACAATATTAGGAGATGTTTCTGGCAAAGGTATTGCAGCAGCTATACTTATGTCAATGGTTAGAAGTATGTTAAAAGTTGAAATAAAAAATTGTAGCGAAGCAGGAGAGCTTTTAACAAATCTTAATAATCTTGTTGCTGGTGATATATATGAAGGGAAATTTATAACTTTTTTTGCATGTTATTTTGATTGTTTAAAAAATAAGATGTATTTTTCTAATGCTGGACATCTTCCAACAATTATATATAAAGCAAAAGAAAAAAAAATAATAGAATTTGAGGCAGATGCACTTCCTATAGGAATAATGGAAGGAGTTAAATATCCTAATAGATCAGTTAAGATAGAAAAAGATGATATAATAATTCTTTATACAGATGGAATAAATGAAGCTATGAATAATGAAAGAGAAGAATATGGTTTTGAAAGATTTCATGATATTATTATAAAAAATGCAAAGAACACTGCTCCTATTATACATAGAAATATTTTAAAAAGCATAGAGGAATTTACAGAAAATGCTCCACAGCATGATGATACGACCCTTATTGTTATAAAAAAGAATGATAAAAAATACTTCAAAGTTGAAAAAAGTGTTGAAATATCAAGTGATATTGAGGAAATTAACAATTTTGTTGATAATATTGTAAAACTACTTGAAGAACTTGATATAGTTGATGATGAAATATTTGATGTAAAACTCGCATTTAGCGAGATTCTTATTAATGCTGCAAAACATGGTAATAAGTATAATAATGATAAAAAAATATTTATTGATTATTATATTTCTAAATCAAAGATAAAATTATGTGTTGAAGATCAAGGTGAAGGATTTAGAAATTCTTCTATGCCAGACTATGAATCACGGCTTTTAGAGGAGAATGGTCGTGGAATAATACTTGTAACTTCTATAGTTGATAAGTTAAAGTATAATAGTTTAGGTAATAAGGTTGAAATAACAAAATATTTTAGAGGTTTAAGTTTATGAAAACAATATCAGTTCGAGCATTAAAACCAGGAATGGTTTTAGGAAGACCTGTTTTTGATAAAAACAAAGAAATACTTTTAGATGCTGGAATTACATTGACAGATGATTATATAAAAAAACTTGATTCAAGAAATATTCGTATGGTTTCTGTTCTTGAGGATGAAGAATCTGAAGACGAAGATATAATAGAAGAAGAAAATGAAGATGGTGATGAGGATATTAGCCCTATATTAGAAAAAATTGAAAGTATTAATGAAATTTCTTATCAGGAAATACTTAATCTTTTAAAGACAGTTGAAGAAAATATACAAAATAATGATATAAGAAATGCTCTTTTTGATAAGATAAACACTATAGAAAACGAAAAAGTGCTTTCACAGGTACTAGATATAATTGTAAAAGCTGACTTAACTGAAAAATCACCACTTGATTTTTTAGCTTTATATTCTAAACAATCAAATAGCGATATTAAAAATAAAATACTTAAATTTATAAAAAAGCTTAAAAAAGAAGATGATATTATAACTCCTCTTATATATTCAATGAAAAATAATGATAATTATACGAATAATGAAATATATAATATAATGCTTGATTATGATAAAGAAAATATACAAAAAATCTGTTTTAAAATACTTTCAGAAAATGATGCAAAATTAAATACTCATTTAGTAACATTAATGAAAAAACTTGATATTGCAGGTAATACTGAAAATGTAAAAGTTAAAATACCAGAAACCAAAAAAGTAATTAAAGTTGAAAAAAAAATTGAAGTAAAAGATGCAAAATCTGAACTTTTATCAATAAAAATAAATACACCAGTTATAAATGATTTTAAAAATATTGATGAAGATGGTCTTCAAAAAAAATTAACAAGCAAAACTGATTTTATTGAGACAGGTTTTACAAAAATAGAATATGAGGCTCCCTCAGTTGAATTGTTTAAAAAAGAATATGAGCAAAGTGTAGATTCAACCGAATCATTATTAAAAAATGCAAGAGCAAATCTTGCAATAGATTCACAATCTATAATTCAAATAGCAAATAAAATAGTATCTCAAGTTTTAATTGATCCAATTGCAGCAGTTAGACTTGCAGAATTCAATACTTTAAATAATTATGTTATATCTCATTCAATAAATGTATCTTATATGTCAGTACTTATTGGTCATTTAAGCAAAATGCCAGAAGATGAACTTATGGAACTTGCAATAGGCTCATTATTACATGATATTGGCATGGTAAAGGTAAGGGATCTTGTTTGGAATAATCCTCAAAAACTAGAATTCAACGATCTTTTTGATATTCAAAAACATACAATTTTTGGAGTAGATACTTTATCAGAAATGTCAAAATTTAAAGGCAATATCGCTTATATTTCTTATCAACATCATGAAAGAATTGATGGAAGTGGTTATCCTAAGAATAAAAAAGGAATACAAGTTCCAAAATATTCTAGAATAGTTGGAATTGCTGATGTTTTTCAGGCAATGGAATCAAGTAGAGTATATAGAGGTGGTTATTCTATTAATCATGTCTTTAATTCAATAATGAAAAAAGATAAAGCTAAATTTGATCAAAGTTATGTAAAAACTCTTTATGATTTTTATGTAAATAATATTGATGAAAATCTTTCAGATTTAGGACCAGAACCAAAAAAAATACTTATTGTAGATGATAGTCCTGAAATTAGACTTATTGCTACAAAACTTATAGAAAATTCATTTGAAAATATTGAAATAATTACTGCATCAAATGGTTCAGAAGCAATTGAACTAATAAAAGAAAGAAATGAAAGACCTGATCTTATACTTTTAGATATAATGATGCCTATAATGGATGGATTTGAAGTTATTGAACAACTTAAATTACATAAAATTAATATACCTATTATGATGATAACAGCTAAAAGAGAACAGTCTTCAGTTGTTAGAGCTATTCAGAGTGGAATGGTAAAAGATTATATTGTAAAGCCATTTGACAAAGAAATGATACTTGAAAAAATAGGAAAAACTCTATAATCTATATTTTTTAAGTATATTTTTCGCTTGTTTTGCTTGTATAGATTCTGAATAATCTTTTATAAGAATCTGGGCTTTTTCTTTAAGATTATTCCAATTAAAAAGATGATCTTTTTCTATAAGTATTATTTCATATAAAGTTTGTGGAATAATTTCACTGTTTTTATGTTCAATTATAATTTCTTCAAATTTAGTTTTTGCTTTAATTATATCACTTACATCTTTGACATAAGTTTTTCCATCTTCAGACATATAGTATTTTGCTTTATTTTGTATTATTCCAACTTTAAGCATAAAAGCCGGTCTTTGTTCTTCGTTAACCGAATACATATTTTTTTCTATTACTTCTGAAGCTTTATCGTAATTATTATTAGCAATTAAAAAATCTACAAATTCAAACAAAAGAGCAGTATCATTATCATTAGAAATTACTTTTTCATAAGTTTTTTCAATTTCATTTATATTATAGAGTCTTTTATTGAAATCCAGAACTTTTTTGTCATTATCTTTAATTAATTGATAAAGTTTTTTTAATTCTTTTGTATTGGTATAATAAGTTTCTAATGTTTTTTTAGATATATTTTCTTTTTCTGTATAATCAAATATTCTTTCAGCTTTTTTTGTTGAACCAGTAAGAACATAATTTTCAAACATTTTTGAATAAAATGCTGAAGCTCTTAAAGATTCATTGAAATTATCAATATATTTAAAAAATAAATTTTCTTTTTCTTCAAAAAATGTTAAATAATCAAAATATAAAAAATATATATTTTCACTTTTATAATGAGAAGGAAATTCAGATATTATTTTATTATAAACTCTTCCAAGTTCTTCTATATTATTGTTTTCTTTATATAATTTAGCATTTTCAAGAAGAGCTTCAAGACCAACATCATTTTTGCTGTATATAAGACTTGTTTTTGAAAAATATTCAATACTTTCTTTTTCAAGTTCTTTTGAAAGTTCATTATTTATTTTACCAAGATAAAAATAACTTTGTCTTGCAAAATCAGAGTCAGGGACTTCAGATATTATTTGTTTAAATAAATCTTTTGATTGATATAGATTTTTGTTTTTATAATTTGAAACAGCATCGTCAAATAAATTTTTACCTTTATCCTCAAAGTTGTAAGTATCAGAAAACACTGTTATACAAAAAATAATAGAAACTATAAGAAGTGAAATTTTTTTCATTGTTTAATCCTCTCTATAAAATACAATTCCTGCATATCCAACAACTTCATTCATCGGCATAATATCACCTGAAGTTTGGTAAATAATTTTTTCTCCATATATTTTTTTATTATCTTCTATTATATTTAAATAAGCTGTTACAGGAGAAATTCCACACATTGAAATATCGTGTTCTAAAACATCATTAAAAAGTTTTTCACTGTTTTTGTTTAAAATGTTTTCAATGGCAATATTATCTTTTAATAAAGCTTCCTCTTGACTTACATAATGAGAGAAATCAGTTGATATTATATAAATTATATCACCTGAATGCGAAAGCAGAGCTTTATTTAACCGGTCACTAAAATTTTTTAATTCACTAAATTTGTATAAAGCTAAAGTAATAGGCAAGATTTCAAAATTTTTATTTTTCATTATATGTTGAATAAACGGTATTTGAACTTCAAGAGAATGTTCGAATTTATGAGCTAATGGTTCTATATCAAAAAAGCTATCTTTTTTTAATAATTCTATTATTTTTTTATTTATATTAACTATTCCAAGAGGATTGTGCCAACTTTCAGCATCTGATACAGAAACAGCACTACCTTTTCCTGAATGATTCGGTCCTAGAAGCACAAATAAAGGGTTATTATATAGCTCTATATTGATTTTAGAAAAAGTAGCACTTGCGACTTTGCCTGAAAATATATATCCAGCATGAGGTGCAATTATACCATGTACTTTTCTTTTTTCATTTGTTTTAAAATCAAAAAACAGGTCTGAGACCTGTTTTTTTAATTTATATTCTGTATCTTCATAAAATTGTCCTGAAAACGATGAAAATCTAATCATTGGATTTCCTTCTAATGAATAATGTCATATATAAGTACTGGAGATTTTTCTTTAATTTCTTCAAATTTATATGCTGACATAAGCATTTTTTTTGCTTCTTCAAGTTTTTTATCACTATTATAGAATATTTTACCAAGTATTTCGTCTTTTTGCACTTTATCACCGATTTTTTTGAAAAGTTCTATACCAACTGTCATGTCTATTTTATCTTCTTTAGTTGCACGGCCTGCACCAAGAAACATAGCAGCTTTTCCAACTTTAAGAGCATCGATTTCACTTATAAAACCGGAATTTTTTGAAACAAAATCAATTATATGAGAAGCTTTACCCATTATTTCATAATTATCAACTACATCAGAATTACCACCTTGGGCTTTAATCATTTCTCTGAATTTTTCTAAAGCTTCACCATTAGAAATTTTTTCTTTAATTAGAGAAATTCTTTCTTCTTTTGAATTTCCAATATGTCCAACTTTAAGCATTTCTGCTGCAAGTTCAATACATAAAAGAGTGAAATCTTCAGGACCTTTACCTTTAAGAGTATCAAGAGCTTCTTCTACTTCAAGAGCATTTCCTATTTTACTTCCAAGAGGTTGATCCATAGCTGATATAACAGCAGACATATTTTTACCTTTTATTTTACCTATTTCAACCATTAATTTTGCAAGTTTTTTTGCATCTGCAAGATTTGTCATAAAAGCACCTTTACCGCATTTTACATCAAGAACTATTCCATCATTGCCTGCTGCAAGTTTTTTACCCATTATACTAGCTGCAATAAGAGGTATAGAGTCAACTGTCGCTGTAACATCTCTTAATGCATATATTTTTTTATCAGCAGGAGCAAGATTGCCTGTCTGACCAACAACTGCAAGACCTGTTGTGTTTACAATATCAAAAAACAATTTAGGATCGATATTTATCTTAAACCCAGGGATTGCTTCAAGTTTATCAAGAGTTCCGCCAGTATGACCAAGACCTCTTCCAGACATTTTTGCAACTTTTACGCCACAACATGCAACAATCGGACCAAGTACAAGAGTAGTTTTATCTCCAACACCACCACTTGAATGTTTATCGACTTTTGCCCCTTTAATTGCTCTAAGATCCATCATATCACCTGATTCTGCCATTGTCATAGTAAGATTTGCAGCTTCTTCATCAGTCATTCCAGAAAAATACACTGCCATAAGCCAAGCACTTATTTGATAATCAGGAATTTTGTTTTCAATATATCCTTTAATAATATGGCTGATCTCTTCTTGAGAATGAGTTCCACCATCTCTTTTTTTTGTAATAAGATCGTACATATTCATATAATTATTCTCCCTAAAAAGTTAAATATATTTATTGCAACAGGTGCTATAAACCTGAATAAATCAAAATACCATAATACAATTATTATTATAAAACCAATGCTTTCAGTTGTAGCATAAGTTTTAGCTATTTCTTCAGGTAATATTCCATAAAGTATTCTTCCGCCATCGAGAGGAAGTATTGGTACAAGATTAAACATAGCAAGATAAATATTAATATAAATAAAAAGCTTTATAAATTCTACTGTTAATATTAAATAAGGAGTTTCATTGGAAAAAACTCCTAACTGAACAAAAAGTTTTAAAATTAAAAAACCTGCTATTACTAAAACAAAATTTGATAAAGGACCAGCTAAAGCAACTAAAGCACTTTGTTTTCTAGGATTTTTAAAATAAATTGGATTAAAAGGTACAGGTTTTGCAAAAGAAATACCAATTATTATGTATATAAAAATATTGTTTATACCAAGAAGCATTACAGCAAACATTGCAAATAAAGCAGGTAATCTTATGTGCTTTAAAGGATTTAAACTAAGTCTGCCCATGTTTTTTGCAGTCGGATCTCCTAAAAGATAAGCAGCATAACCGTGCGAAGTTTCATGAAATATTACAGACATTATGATTATTGTAATATAACTAAATGATATTAATGCATTTGACATTATGCCTTTTGTATTTAATGTAAATCCTGATTCAAGAATATTTGTAATAAGAAAAAGACATACAAAAATAAGAGCTATTTTTATAATATCTCTTGAAATTCCTGTTTTATTACTTAAATAATTTAAAAATACATTGATTTTATCAAACATTGATTTATAATAAATAAAAAAACAGGTAAAAGTCAATTAAATAAACGGAGATTTTTATGATTTTAAAAAAACTATTAAAAAAAACCTCAAATTTCAAAGATATTATAATACCACAAAGTTGGAAAAACCTATATGGAATTGGTAATAATGAAGATTTTGCAGATTTTTTAAAAGTATCACTTGAAAAAATTGAAAATTTTAAAATTACAAAGAAAAATAATAATAATATGTTACAGCTTTTTTTACAGCATTTTACTTCTTATAAACATAATAATGTTAAAGAATTTGATAATGGAAATTTAATTAAATCAATATGTATGCTTCCTTTTATAGCTGAATGTGGTTTTAATAGTATTATGCTTCTTCCTAATTTTATGAGAAGTGAGATATTTCGTAAAGGTACAAAGGGAAGTCCATATTCTGTAAAAGATTATTATAAAATTGACAGTTGTTTAAATGATAATTATTCAAAAATGACTGAAAATGAACTTTTTAAAGCTTTTATACAGGCTAGTCATAAATGTGGTATAAAAGTATTTATTGATATGGTTCCAAGAACAGCTGCAAGAGATTCTTTATGGATACTTGAAAATCCAGATTGGTTTTATTGGATAAAACCAAAAAATACAAATAAACTTGTAAAATTATTACAAACACCTATAGATGGTCTTGAATCATCTGTTTCTATGACAAAAGATGTTATTGATAAAGTATTACAAGGTCTTCCTATTAAAGAAATATCAGAATTATTTGAGTTTTCACCAAAAAGACAAAATGAAAAAAAATGGAATGATTTTGTAAAAAAACATGGTGATAATGAAGATTTTTTAGATGAAATTGTAAAAGAATTTGGAATTATAACTCCACCTTGTACAAGTGATTGTGTAAATGATCCGCAACCAGCGTGGACTGATGTAACTCCATTGAGACTTTTTAACGATTATTGTGATGAGATAATTCAATTTTCAGGTAAAGAAATTCTTCAAAAACCTCCGTTTTTTATACAAGCAGTTTTAAAATCATCCAATTTTCCGGGTCAATCTCCAATTAATGATTTATGGGAAAAAATTTGTCAGATTCCATTGTATTATAATAACGAATATAAAGTTGATGGTTTGAGAGGAGATATGTTTCATGCACTTCCTTCTGACATGATTGATAAAATGGTAAAAGATTTACCAAAAGATTTTGTTTTAATAATGGAAAACCTTGATAATAAAGCTGGAGATGAATTAAGTATTGAGCATAATTTTGATTATTATACAGGAAATCTTTTTACTGTTATTGATGAAAAAGCTGAAAGTCTTAAATATTTTTTAAATCAAACTAATAAATTAAAAACAAAAATACTTACAATGCCTGTTATTGGCGATAGTGTACCGATTTTTGCCAAAAACAGAGAAAAAGCAATGTTTCAAATAGCACTGTCAGCTTTATTTCCAAATTCTTGTTTTGGGCTTACAGCAGATACTCTTATTGCTAATAAATTGCCTTTAAATTACGGACTTGGATTTACAGAGGAAGCTCAAAAAGATTTTGATATAAAGTTAAAAAAACATAAAAGAAGTTTGGCATATTTTAATTATGATACTTTAACTTATGAATGGGATAATATAGACTATAATGTTTTAAACCATATAAAAACTATAAATAAACTTAGAGATGAAATTTTTGCAAACGATATGAAACTTGGAATTTGTACAGCAGAAAATGATCTTTTGTATTTTGAACTTTGTCATGATAAAAAAGTAAAATATAAGATATATGCAAATCTTGGTGAATATAAAGAATTTGATGTTAATGAAAGAATAATTTATAGTTATCAAAATACAAATGAAAATAAATTTGCTGGTAAAAATAACTCTTTAATAGTTTGTGAGGTAAAAGAATGATTTCGTTTTTAGAATGTGTTCCTTGTATTATAGAACAAGCAGGTTATGTACTTGATCAGACTGATTTTTCTAAAGAAAAAAAAAAAGATATACTTGAAGAAATATCATTGTTTGTTAAAAGTAATTTTCCTCAAAAAGCTCCAATGTATATTGCAACAGATGTTCATAGAAAACTTCGTAATATAATAAAAAAAGATCCTTATGCTGATGTTAAAGATATAAGCAATGATTTTATGTTGAAAGAAACAGAGCGTATAAAAAAATATTTCGAAAAAAATAAAAATAATTTAGAAACTATGGTGAAGCTTGTTATTGCAGGTAATATTATTGATATAAAAACAGAAAAAGAAAGAGAAAATCTTAATATTGATGTTAAGGTAAATGAAATAATAAAAAAAGATATAGTAATTAATTTTATTGATGATTTTAAAAAATTTCTTAAACCTGGGAATAAACTCCTTTATCTTGGTGATAATGCTGGAGAAATATTTTTTGATAGATTTTTCATTGAATATCTTAAAGAATTTGGACTCGATATAACTTTTGTTGTTAGAGGTGATACTGTTATAAATGATGCAACTATGATAGATGCTAAAATTGCTGGACTAGACAAGGTTGTTAAAGTAATTGATAATGGATATGACGCTCCTGGAACATGTCTTGAAATGTGTTCTGATGAGTTTAATGAAATATATAAAAATGCTGATTTTGTTATATCTAAAGGTCAGGGGAATTTTGAAAGTTTAAATAGTATTAAAGATAAACACATATTTTTTCTCTTTCTATCAAAATGTAGTGCAATTTGTAAGTATACTGGTACTAAAAAAAATGATATAATCTTTGGATATTCAAAAAAAGAGTGGAGAAAAGTATGAAAAAAGTAATAATAACAGGTGGTGCGGGTTTTATAGGTTCTCATCTTTCAGAAAAATATATTAAAAATGGTTGGAAAGTAACTGTTATTGATAATCTTTCCACTGGACGAAAAGAAAATATAAAAGAGCTTGAAAAAAACAAAAATTTCTATTTTATATATGGAGATATAACAGATTTTGATTTTCTTAAACAAAATATTAAAGATTTTGATCTTATTATTCACCTTGCAGCAGCAGTTGGTGTTAAATATATAATTGAAAATCCAATAAAAAGTATTATTACTAATGTTAAAGGCACAGAAAACATACTTGAAATAGCTAATATAGATAAAACACCAGTATTTATAGCTTCAACATCAGAAGTATATGGTAAAAATACAAATATACCTCTTAAAGAAGATGATGATAGAGTTGTAGGTTCGACAAATGTTTCAAGATGGAATTATGCTTGCTCAAAAGCTTTAGATGAATTTCTTTCTCTTGCATATTTTAGAGAAAAAAAACTTCCTGTAGTTATTGGTCGATTTTTTAATACTTGTGGACCAAGACAAATCGGAGAATATGGCATGGTAGTTCCAAAATTTATAAAACAAGCAATGCTTGGATTACCAATCACAATATATGGTGATGGTAAACAATCAAGATGTTTTACTCATGTTGAAGATGTTGTAAATGCTGTTTATGCTCTGTGTGAAAAAAAAGAATGTTACGGAAATGTATTTAATATAGGTAGCGATATACAGGTTACTATAACAGAGCTTGCAACAAAAATTGTTACTAAGCTTAAATCAGATTCATTGATTGAATATATTCCTTATAATAAAGTATATGGTTCTAATTTTGAAGATATGCTTGTAAGACAGCCATTGCTTGATAAAATTCGAAAATATATAGAATTTAATCCTGAATTTAATATTGATTATATTATTAAAGATGTAATAAAGTTTTTTGAGAGTTAAATTCACAAAAATAAATCAGGAGTTTTAAAAATGTTAAATAAAATAATAATGCTAATTTTGAGTTTTCTATTGATTTTTAATAATTCTTGTGGAAATTCTAATAGTGTAGAAAAAGGTAAAAGATATTTCAAAGCAGCTGATTTTGAAAAAGCTTGTGAAATATTTGAAAAAAATATTAAAAAAACAGAAATCGAAAATGAAGAAATATATTTTTATCTAGCAGTATGCTATCAGAAACTTGGTAAAATGGAAAAATCACTTGAACTTTTTGAAAAGATATTAAGCGATGATTTTGAATCAGAAATGAAGAAAAATGAAGAATTTGTATTAAAACTTGAAAAAGAAAGAGATGATATATTGCTTGAATTAGCTTATCACCATGGTATAAAGGGTGATTTTGATAAATCTTCAGATTATCTTAATAGAGTTATAAAAGATTATTCTTATTTTCAATATCATCTAGGTAAAATAGCATTAAATAGAAAAGAATATAGAAAAGCATCAGGTCTTTTTGATACAGCTTTAAATTCAAGAGGTAAAAAAAGTGAAGAATTGGATACTTTATTTACAATAGAAGTATGTTTTGAAAAAACTGTATTATTTAAAGAATTATATTCTGTAACAAGAGATCCTGAAGATTTTCTTAAAGCTTATAAAAACATAAGACTTGTATCAAATCTTATGCTTTTTTCTCATATTCCTGAAAAATTTGTTATAAGAGTTAATAAATTAAAAAGAGAATTATCACAATTTCCTATATATGGTGAAAAATACGAAAAGATGGAAAAAGCTTTTGATGAACTTAAAATTTATGAAAGAGGAAATGAGCATGAAAATATTGTTAAAGTCAGTAAAGAAATAATTGCAAATTCCCCTGTTGATGATGATAAAGTTTATGCTGGTATAAAGCTTGGTGATGCTCTTCTTGAATTAGGAAAAAAAGATGAAGCGATTACAGCTTACAAAAAAGCACTTGATATTGCTGAAAATATAAGAAGTCTTTCAAATACAGATATTGAGGATAGAATTCTTGCAAAGTTTAAAAAACTTGGTATTGAAATTGATAAAAAGTGATAATGTAAAAAAAATATTTATATTATTTCTTCCTTTGTTTTTTTTGCCAATAGCAGATATGGGAGCGACAAAGAGTAAGTTTTTTGCTGAATTACTATGTTTGCTATCATTAAGTTTTATTTATATTTTTCAATTAATTAAATATAAAAAAGATTTTAAATTAAATAAAAACTTCCATGTTTTATTTATATCTTTTGCCCTATTATTTTTTTTAAGTGCAGCATTAAATTCGTTTAAAATAATAACTGTTTATAATTTATTTTATCAAATACTTGTAATTATTTTTTTAATTTTTTCTTTTAATTTAAATTCATTACAAAGAAATATTCCTGTTAATTTTATATTTTATTCTGGAATAATTCCCGCATTATCTTCATTTTTTTGGAATATATTGTTTGATAATGTAGTTTTTTCGTATTCAACCTTTGGAAATCAGAATTTTCTTTCAAGTTATATTGTTATTATTGCATCGTATTTTATTAAAATAAAAAAGAATTTAATATCATATACAGTTTTTTTCTTTTATATATTTACAGTATTTTATTCTAGTTCAAGAAATGGGATGATTGGATTTTTAATAATTATTTTATTTATTTTAATACCAAAACTAACAAGAAAAAATTTAAAGTATTTTTTTACAGGATTGATTTTAAGTTTTATTATTTTATTTATTTTAAAATTTGATAGTATTTCGAGAATTTCTTCAATTGAATACAGATTATACCTTAATAAAATATCAATGAATTTAATTAGTGAAAATTTGTTAAAAGGTATTGGTAGTGGTAATTATGGTTGGAAAGCTGTAGATATACAATCTAATATTTTATTAAAAAATCCTGATAATAATTTTTTATGGAAAAACAGAAACAATATTACTCATGCACATAATGATTATATTGAACTTTTTTGTGAATATGGATTAATTATTTTTATATTTATATTTATATTGATAAAAGGTTCTAAATATTTTGATTTTACAGATTATCACACAAAGGTTTTTTTAGTTCTTATTGCTGTATTATCAATGTTTTCATTTCCTTTAAGATTATCTGCACATAGATTTATTTTATATCTTTTTATTATATCTATATTTAAAAATCAAAATAATGATATAAAATATATTTCATCAAAAAAAATAGGTTTTATATTTTTGCCTATTGTTATCTTTTTATTTATTTTTGCTTTTTTATTACCATTTTACTCAGAAATAAATGTTAGTTTATTAAATTCTAATGATAAAGATTTTAAAAACAAAGCTGAGTTTTATACAGATATTTACAAAGGAAATATTAATGGTTTTGAAAAGCTTGCTTTTTTATATGTATTAGAAGATGATTTTAATAAATTTGAAAAATTAAGTGAATTTACTTCAAATAATTTTTATTCAGCCAAAATAACTGCAACAAAAGGTTTTTATTTTGAGAAAATAGAAGAATATAATAAAGCTGAATTTTTTTACAAAAAAGCTATTTTATCTTCAAAAAGATATATATTTCCTGTAAAAAGACTTGTTGCTGTATTTTTAATTCAAGGAAGATTTGTTGAAGCTATTGATTTTTTGGAAACAATGCTAAGATTTGATTATACAAAAGAACTTGAAGAATTTTACATGAAAATCAAAAAAAGTTTAAAAGTAGGTAATAGGTGAGGTTGTAACATATAAAGCGGTAGATAGTATTTCATTATTCTCAGTTTTTGTCATCCCGGTTCTATTCTGAGCCGGGATGCTGCTTTTAATTTTTTTATCATTACAATAACGCAAAAAAATAATCATTCGGTACCATTCGATATTTTACATCCATATAAAATATCTCTTTACCTTCGTTCACTTATAATACATCCGTATATTATATGCTTC
>JALOAD010000071.1 GCA_023228995.1 Candidatus Muiribacterium halophilum | reverse complement strand
CAGATCCCGGCTCAGAATAGACAACAATAAATAAAGTTAGTGAGTTTAAGAAGTTGAGGGTTAAAAACAAAACCCTGCAAACAGTAAAGTGGTAAATACAGTTAGCACTCGCTTCGCTCGTTAGTAAAGACCTTTCGGTCTAGTTTAAAAACCTCACTAAAAAAGCAATAACTTTTTTTCGCTATTATCCTCAACCCTTTAACCCTCAACCCTTTAACCCTTTAACTCTCTTATTTCCTAATTATACAATATTTATCTACTCCATTTATAGAATATCCATCATTTATAGAATCATAAACAACATAATCAGGAACAATTTTTCTTATAGAGTGAATTGTAACTCTCAAAAGGTTTTTATCTGATTTTTCAGAAATATTCCTACCCCATACTTTGGCAAAAATCTCATCAGGTGAAATAGTTTTACCATTAGCTTCAAGCAAAACAATAATAGTCTTTATAAGATTTCTCTTTCTGAAAAGATTTTTTTCCACACCATCAATAAGCATTTCAAGATTTTCAAAATCAATAAAAAACTTATAATTACTCTTATTTGATCTGATTTTCAAAATATCATAGTTATCACAATTCTTTGTACCCTCAATATTACTAACATTATAAGGATACATGTTTTGAAAATAATCTTCCATATTATTAAATTCTTCAATCTCTTTAATTACAAACTGCTTAGCTTCGGCAGGAAGTTCTTTAAGAATATCTGAGTAAATTTCAAAATAAAAATGTCTAGTATCTGTGTATATTTTACCTAAAAAAAACATAGTAAGACATCTGAACATTTCCATATTATTTTTTTCAGAAATATCAAGAACTTTTTTGAACACTTCAGCTGCATGTTCGGTTTTTTTGATTAAAAAAAGACATTTAGCATAATTAAAAAGAAGAGGAAGATTTGAAAGATGATAAGAATTATCCTTTAAAATATCAAGAGTTTCTTCAAGATAATAAACGGCTTTTTCAAAATCATTTTTAAAAATCGAAACCAAACCATCATACATAGCAATTCTATAACGATATGTCAAAAAACCTCTTTCAAGTTGTGACTCTAATATTCTAATAAACTTATTAGCTTTTTCAGTTTTTTTAAGTATAAGGTAAAAATCAATAATAAAATTCAATCTTAATATTTTAAGATTTTTTGAAGCTAATTTTTTTTCAATAACTACATGTTTTCTATAATATTTCAAAGATAATCCGAATTTATCAAGTCTTGTATAGCAAAGAGCAATCATAGAATATGTTGTAGAAAGCCCAAAAAAATCTTCTAACAAAACAAGTTTTTCTTCAGCTCTGATAAAATAATCAATAGCTTCATATATTCTATATTTATTCAAACTTATAAAACCTTTTGAACGATAAATAGCACCTTTAATTGAGTTAATAATAAAAAAACTTTTTTTGTCATTTTTGTCTGCAATTTTTTCAAGATTTTCTATAATTTCAATAGTTTTTGCATAATTTTCATAAGCTTTATTAAAATCATGGAGGGCAATATAGCAATTGCTCATTCTATAATTAATAACAATTTGTCTTAAAATATCATTATCTTTTTCAATACCTTTTGCAAAACTATTAAGTGCTTTTGCAAAATCATTAATTCCCATATAATAATTACCTTTAATTGAATAATACTCAACATCATTTTTTAGCTTTTCAATATCATTTTCAAGTTCAACATCTTTGTTATAAAACATAAGACTTTTTAGAATTATTCTTGTTTTTTCAACTTCAAATTTCCTATAATCAGTTTTTTTTAAAATATTACACACAATATCAGATAATAAATTTAATTTATTACGATAAACATCTACAGGAATTATATTATTGAGAGTATAATCAACGAATTGTTCTATTTTATTGCATATTTCAGACATTAACAGCATTTTGTTAAGACATTCAATATCAAAAATATTATTTTTAAAAACTTTATTTAAAATCAACTCATATATCTCATTTTTATTTTTTTTTAAAGTAGAATTTCTATAATATGTTGCAAAAATCTTTCTCAAACTTTTATTTTTATTACTTTCATCAATCATTAGATTCAATCGTAAAAAATTAATAAATTTTTTATTATCAAAAAAATAATCAAAAGATACATTAAAACAATTGAAAGAAAGTAGTTGAAGTTCTTTTGAAAATAAAGAGAATTTTTCTTTATTCTCTGTCATATATATATCAATTATATTTTTAAGAAAATCAGAATTTTCAATTTCATTCGGTTCTATTTCATAATTGGAGATAAGACTTAATATTTTATTAAGAAGTTTTGGAATACCACAGCTTATGTTTTCTATAACATCATAAAAATCACAATATTTTTCATAAAACTTCATTCCTGAAACTGTATTAATATAGTTTTTAACTTCTTTTTTATTAAATTCGTTTATTCTATATATATAAATCTTTCCAATATCCTGACTAGATAAAATATATTTAGATGAAGTTTCAAAAAAAACATGGCTTTTAACTAAAATATCTTTTTTTATATAATCAATTAATCCAAAACAATTATCTGAATTTAAAAACACAATTGAATTTTGTTTTTCTTTAAGAAGACAAAGTATATTTTTATCAAACTCGTCTTTTACATCTTCAAAATTTTTAATATAATTAACAGATATATAAAAAGTATTTTTATTTCTTTCATTTTTCAAAATTTCATTAAACTTGTTTATAACACTTGTTTTTCCAATTCCTCTTATACCTTCCACAATATTAATGTTAAAATTGTCAATATTTTTACGAAATTGAAAAATCTCATTATTTCGAGATACTATAAAATTGTTATATTGATTGTTTTTATTTATAACAAAATAATTCATAAATCTCTCTCATTAATTAATATTTTTCATTTTACATTATATTACAAAAATCAATTAAAAGAAATTAATAGTTATTAAAAAAGTTTTAGGGTTTAAGAGGTTGAGGATTTTATTTTAACAATTCTGTCTAAACAAGTTATATTGAAAATATTCATAAGATTACTATTTACATCACAAACTTCAATTTTGATTTTTTTAGATAACATAATTATTATAAATTTTGAAAAATCACTTAATGATTCTGAATTTATATAGGAAATATCTTTAAAATTAATGATTATTTTTGATAATTTTGGTAATTTAGAAACTTCATCTTCAATACTCTGAAAAAATTCTGATGAAATATTTTCACTTGGGTAAATATAAATCTTTTCATTTTCATTTGTTGTTTTCATTAATACAATATTAAACTTAAAAATTTATTTAGTCAACCAAAACGCAACGTTTTTTATAATATATAATTAAATTAATATATTATAGACAGTTTTATTCGCTATAACTAAACATTTTGATATTTTCAGGATTTTCCATGCCATTTATAACAATATTACCGTTATTTTTAATCCTTATTTCAATAGAATTTTTTAATTGTTTAAAATCATCCCATGAATATTTATTAGTTAAAAACCAAAATCTCTGATTTTCTGATCCTACAAAAGGTCTTGATTTTTCAGGGTTTTCCTGAACATATCTACCTGTTATAAGAACATCTATTTTATTAATACATTTTAAAATAAAAATATTTTTGTTTTCCAAAATCTCTTCCATTGTAAATCCTGTAAAAAGGATAACACTTTTAGTTTTCAAGTTGTCAAGAATATTAAAAACACTCTTTGCCTGCAAAAATGGTTCTCCACCAGATATTGTAATACCATCTTCTGAATCTGAAAGTTCTGAAACTACATCTTTTACAGTAAATTTTTGCCCGCTTTCTATATCCCAAGTATGCTTTGCAAAACAACCTTTACATTTTTTTTCACAACCTTGCAACCACAGACCATGTCTAATTCCAGGACCTTCAACTTTTGTATTTTTTATTATATTATTGATAAAAATTTCTTCTTTCAAATTTTAGTTTTTACTTCCTGATTAATTTTATTATCAATATTAACATCATTATTAACAATATTTTTTTCATAATATTCTTCAGTAAATTCAGACTTATAAGTTTCTGCATCTAAAAGTTCTTCAAGAATTTTGATATATGAAAGACATTCTTTACCCTTTATACCAGAAGTATTTGCTTCTATTCTACCATCCGGTAATATCTTGATAATAAGTTTTTTTGACATTGTAACCTCCAGTTAAATAATCGGATTAAATCACTAATAATCAACTACTCTTCTTCCAAATTTAAATGTTTTTTTTATTTCATCATCATTATCATTGCTATTACAATTTGATTTATATTTACCAATAAAACAATTTTTACCCATAAGAATTATTTCATGAGGAGAAAGGCCTAAAACCTCTCCAGCTTCTTCAATTGAATCAAAACCATTACGATTTTTTCTCACATTAATGAAATTATCAGTATTATCTAAATCAAAAAATTCAAGAATAAAAAGAATATCTTTTGGAGCATTATTCAAATCTGTTTTTTTAATATCATATTCATTATTATCAGTAAAGAGTTGTTCAGTTTTTTTATTAAATGTATTTTTTTCTTCAAAAGAAAGCTCTAATCCTTTAAAAAAATGACTAGTTTTCTTCAAAAACATCACAACATTATTAATATCATTTTTATTAAGCATATTCATATAAATCTTTTGATTATCAATTAAAAAAAACCTATTAATGTTATTATATTCAATGCTCATATCACAAAGCTGTTCAAATTTACGAAATTCAGGGTCAGCAAATATTGCTTTCCAATATATTCCTCTTGTGGTAATTGCCAAACCATCTTTTCCACTTCCAAATAAAGTATCATCATAAAAACCAAGTAAATGCTCTTCTTTTTGCAAAAATACAAACCTTTCTCTAGCAATACCAAATTTTTTCCATGGAATATTTGGATATATATAAAATCTATTAACAGGAAATACATTTTTATAAAAGAAATTTATAATATTTTCAATTTTTTCATCAACTTGCTTATTAATATATTTATTAAATTTCTTTCCTTTATCCATATTAATCAACACTTACCGTGAGAATTATTGTATTATCTAATAACCTTTCCTCATTTTCAATTTTATAATCTTTCTTTTCTAATTTTTCAACAACATTATTATAAGTATGTTGCTGAACTTTTTCTTTATAAATTCTCATAATATCAGTAAGACTTTTATAGATTTCAGGAAGTTTTGTTTCATCTTTTACAGTAACAGAATAAAAACCAGTAGAATTTTTAACAAAATCAAGTTGTGTTTCAACAGTATTTACTATAATGTTTTTATCTCCAACCGTATATTCAAGACCTATTTTTTTCAAAGTATTCAAAAGCATTTTTTCATCATTAAATATAGTCGGAAATGTTCTGATATTTTTTTGAATATTTATATCAGCTGATATTTTTATATCAAAACCTTGTGAAATATCATTTAAAATCCTATCAATATCTTGTTTAGGAATTGAGCGATTCAAACAAATATTCCAAATTCCATCAATTAAATCCCAAAAAAAATAATTATTTTTTCCATTATAATGAGATTTATAACTCTTACCAAATCTTTTAATATCAAATCCTGATTTTTTAACAAGTTTAATAAGTTCATCAGAATTTTTAACTCCAACAGGAATTTTAACCTGAGAACTTTCAACAAACTGATTAAAACTTTCCTCACCCATCATTATTCTAAGAGCAATTGCAACAGGAATCATAGCAAGCGAAACAGACATAAAAACTCCTTGTTTAATTTAAAGATTTTTGTACTTTTTCCCACTTCACACTTTCACTACTTTAAAACAGATCCCGGCTCAGAATAGTACCGGGATGACAGCCTAAGAAACTGTGACTGCAATTTTTTTACGAAAAAATTGCTTGTAACAAGAGTCTTCGACTCTCCGGTGACATAATAACTTTGTTTTTTGTCACGCTTCACCTGTCACGGCTTTATCTGTCACGGTTTCACTCTTTCCCTGTTTCACTCTTTCCCAGTTTCATCCCGATTTTCCCCGGTTTTATCCCGGTTTTTATTATATATCCACCGTTCTTCCACCTCTTTCTTTATAAATCCCTTGTTTATCATCTTCAATAATTTCTTCTGAAATATTATTACCATCCATTTCATAATTTTTTCTATCTTCTTTTGCAGTTGCAGAAACAGCCCTAACATTAGCCCATTCTCTTAATCTCATAATATCTTCAGCCATAGTTATAGATAAAGGAACAATATTCTTTACAGCTTTAACAAAATCTTCTGAATTAATAGATCTAGATTCTGAAAAAGCCTCAAAAAGAGCATTTATTACAATCTGTTCAATCTCAGCACCAACAAACCCTTCAGTATGCTTAGCAAGAAATTTCAAAAAATCTTTTGAAAGTTTGAAATTTCCAACAACCTCTTTATTTTTTAACCTTTTAACCGCATGAAGTAAAAATATATTTTCTCTTTCTTTTTCAGTTGGGATATCAACAAAAAAAATCTCATCAAATCTACCCTTTCTTAAGAATTCAGGCGGAAGAGCACTTATATTATTAGCAGTTGCAATTACAAAAACAGGTTTTTCTTTTTCCTGCATCCAAGTCAAAAAAGTACCAAATATCCTAGCAGTAACACCAGAATCACCACTTCCTCCAGTACCAGAAAAACCTTTTTCAATCTCATCAATCCATAGAATCGAAGGAGAAACAGCTTCAGCCGTATTTAAAGCTTTTCTCATATTTTCTTCACTAGAACCAACAATACCTTGAAAAATCTTACCCATATCAAGCCTTAACAAAGGAAGCTGCCACATAGAACTAACAGCTTTGGCAATTAAACTTTTACCACAACCAGGAACACCTGTTATAAGCATACCTTTAGGATTAGGAAGACAATATTTAGCAGCATCATCCAACCATGAACGATTTCTTTTTTTTAACCATTTTTTGATATTTTCAAGACCACCAACATCTTCAATCTTAACTTCTGAATTAATAAACTCCAAAATTCCAGTCTTTTTGATAATTTGTCTTTTTTCTTCAAAAATAATATCTACATCATTAATATCAAGCTTACCATCTTCAACCATAGCACGAGCAAAAGAGTTTTCAGCTTCTTGAAGAGTTAGACCTTGTGCAGCTTTTACAAGTCTTTCTTTAACAAAAGAATCAACATTAATCTTAATTCTTCCGGTTTCTCTATTAGCCTCAATTATCTCATCTAAAACTTTATAAATGTGTTTGAAATCAGGAAGAGGATAATCAAGAATACTAATTTCCTTTTGAAGTTCAACCGGAATAACTGTAATTGGACAAGTAATTATAATTGTTTTTGGAGAAATTCCCTGTCTTATAATCGGAGCAATATCTCTAAATTTTCTAATTAAATTAGCATCACCAGGACGATTTGCCGAACCAAATAAAACATGAAGATCTCTCATTATAAACACAGAAGGATCTTTATATTTTTGAATAAAATCAAGAGCTTTTACAGGATCTTTGCTATCAGATGGAGCTTTTTTGCCCTCGTCATTGTTAACAGAAACAAAACCATCAGTCCATGTCCACACAAAAACATCTCTAACAGTTTTTATTTTAACCGGATCTTTCACAAGCAAACTAATACTTTGAAGAACTCTGTTTTCTTCATAAGTTGGTATATAAATAATTGAAAATCTAGCTTTAAGAAGATCACATAATTTTTTATCAAACATAATGCCACCAATATAATTTTAACTAAATTATATCATAAAATTAACAATTAATGAAGTTGGTGGGTTTAGTAAAAAGGTTATAGGGTTTAGGGGGTTTAGGTAAAAAAAAAAACAGATCCCGGCTCAGAATAGTACCGGGATGACAATTTTTTATATAATCTGCTTTTATATTGTTTTTGCCCTGTTATTATAAAGCTTTAATACTGCTTTAGTACTGCTTCTATTTAATCACTATTCTATTATCTTTTTTTGGACTAACTTTTTGAACTTTTCTAATATATTCAGTTAAAACATCTTTCAAAGGTTTTCCAGTAATGTAACTATTAATTTCTTCACATTCTTTAAAAAGATAACCATCTCCACCATTTTTCATATAATCATTTAAAGCTAAAGTATATTCTTTGTTTTTTTCAATAGCTTTACCATCTTTTGTAAATAACATAACTTTTTCATTTTCAAGATCATATTCAACTTTCATTCCAGCAACTTGCAAAAAAGCTCCTGATAACTTAGGTATTTTTAAACCTTGCAAAGAATTTTCAAAATTTTCAATAAGTTTTTTTCCAGTAACTTTTATAACAATTGCATTATTTTTAAAAGGAAGAATTTTTTCAACATCAGCTGCACTAATTGCACCTTTATTTAATGAAGCTCTAATTCCGCCCCCATTCATTACAGCAAAATCCGCTTTTGAAAGATATAATAAAGAATCGCTTATAAGATTTCCAATTTCAGTTTCACCCATTCTTACATCTTTTTTCCCCGCAGGAAATACATCTAAAGCTTCTCCAACAATTTGAGTCGAAATTGCAATGACTTTTTGTTCAGCCTTATCAACTAAATTTTTAATAATTTTATTTTCACCCCAAGACGCTAGAGGAATCATCAGATTAGAGTTAAAATATTTCATAACAGTTTTATCATTTACTTTTTCATAATAAGCTCTTAAAAAACCTAATCTTTCACCATAAGCACTAGCCTGATTGATAATTGTATTATTAAATACAGGAGGAACTTTTAATAAAGTATGAGTATGACCGCCAATAATTATATCAAGATCTGCAAATTCCTGAGCAATTTTAACATCTTCTTCAAATCCAATATGTGAAATAAGAATACTTACATCAAATTTATCCCTATTTTGAGAAAGAATTTTTCTAACTTCATTTTGAGGAAGTGAAACAAAAACACCAGCTTCATCAAGACCTAAAGCAAATCTTTTAATTTCAGGAGTAGTAACACCCATAATAAGAACTCTAAGATTATTAACTTCTTTAATAATGAAAGGCTGATAAACTCTCTTTCCTCTACTATAAACATTAGCACAAACAATTTTATCTTCAAAAGGAGCTAATATTTTTTTCATATTTTCATAACCATAATCAAATTCATGATTACCCGGAACAATTGCAGTGAAAGGAATTTGCTTGTATATTTCGACAACAGTTTCACCAGTATCAAAATTGGCATAAAGAAAACCAGAAATAAAATCCCCAGCATCAAGCACAAGAGTTTGCGGATGTACTGACAAAACATCTTCAATCTTCTTAGCAATTCTAGCTATTCCGCCAATTTCATTACCATCTCTATCAACTTTAGGAAGAATATGACCATGAAAATCATTTGTATGTAATATTCTAACAAAATCTCCAGAAAAACAAACAATACAAAAAACATAAACAATAATTAAAAAACTAAATTTTTTCATAAAAACCTCACTTTTTTTTATACATGCATTTTTTCAATATAATACCATAAAAAGAAAAAAAATCATAAAAAATCATAAAGTGTTTGAAGGTTGTGGGTTTTTTACTTTTACTTTAAGTTTTTTTGTGTTATAATATTATTTAAATAAACTGATAAGTCGCATAAACAAATACTTTTTTATGTCTTCAATGTATAAATTGTAGACATAAGCATAATTAAATTATTCTATCTATATATTTTTCTGGAGCACATTTCATTCTATTAATATTATGTGCATATATTAATGTTGTATTTATATTGTTATGTCTTGCAGGAATTTGTGCTTCTGGTATAGTTGCTCCTCCAAGAAGACATAATGTTATAGCTGTATGTCTTAAACTATGAGCAGAATAATCTTTGCTTGTAAGTCCAATTAATGAAAGAGAGTTTTTAACAATTCTTGACAAAGAACGTGTCGTAAGGGGTTTTAAGTAGTTTTTTCGTGAAAGCGAAAAGAAAATAGGATTGTTATCATTAATTGGTATGTGCAAACTTTTGAGTTTATTTTTATATTCAAGTATTATGCTATAAGTTTTTTTTGTTAAAAATACAAATTCATCCTTACCTGTCCTTCCTTTACCATGAATATAATGTATATGATAATCACCAGTTTTTTTTATATCGCCAAAATTCAATCTCTTAATTTCAATAGTTCTCAATCCAGTCCTTATCATAAGATTAATAATAGTATAATCTCTCATTCCAATAATATTATCTTTGCATAAAACAGAATTAAGTTCTTGTATTTCCTTTATTGTTAATGTTTTTTTTCTAAATCCTTTTGCTTGTTGTTTTATTTTTATCTTAGAAGTTATATCTTCACAATATCCTTGATGATAACACCATGAAAAAAACTTTTTTAAAACAACTATATAATTTGTTATTGTATAATCTGATAATTCTTTATTTTTTAAAAACTCAATATAATCAATTACTGTAATTGTTTCAGGTTTTTTAATATTTTTCTTTTTAATATATTCAAAAAATTGTTTTAAACTTCCCATATAAGTTTTTTTTGAATTATTTTTAACCGAAATATTATTAAGAAATTCCTCATAAAGAAGTTCAATATTTTTTTTCATATACTCTCCTTATCCCCACAACTAATAATACATTTACATTAAACCTCATTTTGTAATTAAATCTAAAGTGTCATTGCTTCATATTAATATTTAGCTCATATTACAACCTTTTAGGTTTTATTTCCAAGTTATTATTAAAAAAAACCACAAGCCGCCTTAAATGTCTACAATTTATACATTGCAGACATATTATAAAAATAAAAAGGAGGCAAAATGGGTCTCAATAAGTTCCTAACATTTTCACTTGATGGGGAAATTTACGGACTGCCAATTCTCAGAGTACAAGAAATAATCGGGATGATGACAGTTACTAAATTTCCAAATTCTTCAGATTACATTAGAGGAATGATTAATCTTAGAGGTAAAGTTATTCCAGTAATTGATCTTAGAGTGAGATTTGGTATATCAAAAGCTGAAATCACTGAGAAAACCTGCATTATAGTATTATCTATGAATAATAAAACAGGCGAAGTAAGACATGGAATTATGCTTGATGCTGACAAAATATTCACAGAAAACTCAATATAATAGGAGAATTATATGAAAAATTTAAAACTTAGTACAAAAATATCAGCTGGTTTTGGTGTAATTATATTTTTTTTACTTGTAATAAGCGGAATTTCATGGAACTCTTTGAATAATCTAATGGCAGAACACGATACATTAGAAAAATTCACAGATATAAATGCACTTATTTTTGAAACAAGATTTTATGGAATGAATTATCAAAGAACTCAAGATAAAAAATATATTGATATGGCTTCAGCTAAAATTGATGATTTATTTAAAGTTTCAAATGATATAAAAGACGATACTGATAATAATTTTATACAAGGGAAAATTAATGAATTAGATAAACTTGTTCAAATTTATAAAGAGCATTATCTTTCATATCTTACTTTAAATGATAAAGATAGTAAAATAAGTAAAAATTTACAACAAGAAATATCAAATACTGTTTTATTAATGCGTAATTTTAGTAATAAATTAACAGAAATTAAAGAAAAAATATATTCAGAAAATAATATGGAAAAAAACCTAAAAATCGACAAATATAACAGTGTTTTTAATGATGATGTTTTTCAATTATTTCAAGAAACTAGAATTAGTCAAATACATTATGCAAGTGAACAAAGTGAAACAAGATTAAGTGAATATAATGATCAGATAAAAAGAATTAAAAATAATATTTTAATACTTAATGAAATGAGAAAAACCTTAGGTGATGTAGATTTAAACCTTTCAAAAATATCAGAAAGTGTTGAAAATTATAATAAATATTTTATTGAAACCAAAGAATTAATTAATGAAACAAATAATCTTACAGAAAAAATAAACAAAATCGGTCCACAAGCTGCTACTATAAGTGAAGAAATGTATGATTTTTATCAAAAAGAAAGTGAATCAAATGTTGCTTTTATCAAAAAAACAGTTATTTATTTTTCATTATTTTGTACTATAATATCAATAATAGCTTTAATATTTATAGTAAGAGGAATAACTCTTCCAATAAATGAAATTATTAATCAACTTAATTCTGGTAGTATGGAGGT
Source organism: Candidatus Muiribacterium halophilum (assembly GCA_023228995.1). Taxonomy (GTDB): domain Bacteria; phylum Muiribacteriota; class Muiribacteriia; order Muiribacteriales; family Muiribacteriaceae; genus JALOAD01. The sequence continues at coordinate 2,284 of JALOAD010000071.1, read as the reverse complement.
TGCACAAGCATCAAATCAAGTAAGTCAATCTTCACAAGAAATGGCAAACACAGCTAATTCGCAAGCTTCATCTATTGAAGAAACTTCAGCAAGTCTTGAAGAACTCTCTTCAATGACAAAACAAAATGCAGAAAATGCTAGACAAGCTAATATAATGAGTGATGAAGCTCAAAAACTTGCAGAAAATGGTAAATCTACTATTGCTAAAATGATGACTGCAATCACAAAGATAAAAGAAAGTTCTGACGAAACTGAAAAAATTATAAAAACAATTGATGAAATTGCTTTTCAAACTAATCTTCTTGCATTAAACGCAGCTGTTGAAGCAGCAAGAGCTGGTGAAGCTGGTAAAGGCTTTGCTGTTGTTGCTGAAGAAGTTAGAAATCTTGCTCAAAGATCTGCTCAAGCTGCAAAAAATACAGCTTCATTAATTGAAGAATCAAAAGCTAATTCAGAAAACGGTGTTCATGTTGCTAAAAATGTAGCTGATCAATTAGGTAAAATAACTGATTCTGTTATGAAAATTAGTAATTTAATAAATGAAGTATCTACAGCATCAGCTGAACAAACAAAAGGAATTACTCAAATTAATATTGCTGTATCTGAAATAGAAAAAAACACACAAGGTTCTGCAGCAAATTCAGAAGAATCAGCAGTAGCATCAGAAGAATTAACAGCCCAAGCTTCACAACTTCAAGAAATTGTACAAACATTAAATATGCTTGTACATGGTGTTAAAATTAATTTAAATAATGTTAATTCAAACAAAAAACCATATAAGAAAAAAACAAATATTAGTTTTAATACAAAGAAAACCAATAGTGAAAAGATTCTCCCATTAGATAGTGATGACACTTTAGGGTTTTAATTATGAAAATATTAATTGTAGACGACTGCGAAATTCAAATTGAACTTATGAAAAGATATTTTAGTGTTTTTAAAGAAAATATCAGCCAAGTTCATTTTGCTTTAAATGGAGAGGATGCAATTGACATAATTAAAAATAATACAATTGATACACTCATAACTGATTTAAACATGCCAGTTATGGATGGGTTAACACTTATAAGGAGTGTTATTAAAGAAGATTATAATCAAAATATGAGAATTATAGTTATGTCAGCTGAACTTGAATATAATAATTTTACAGATTTTGAATTACCTCATATATCAGGTTTTATAGAAAAACCATTTTCTATTAAACAATTGATAAAATTGATACATATGTAAACTCGCTTAACTTTAAACCCTCTTATTAAACAAAAATTAAGAGGGTTTATTTTTTTTAAATTAGTATAAAACTTGTTGAATTTTTTTTTTAATGATAAAATGTTAAAAGCGTGGTACCGGAGGACGGAATCGAACCGTCACAAGCCAAGGCTCGGTGGATTTTGAATCCACTGCGTCTACCAATTTCACCACTCCGGCATTTGAATATAAAAGGTATTTTATTATATAATGGCAAAACTGTCAAGCATATTTATAATTACAATGTTATGTTTTTTTTTAACAGGTTGTAATGAAAAAAAATCAGAACATACTTCTGAAATTGAAAAAAAACTTCCTATAAAAACTTCTATTAATTTAATAAACAAAAAAACAATTCTTCCGCATGATGAATTTGTTATAAATCCATTAAAAATGTATATTAGAAATAAAGAACTTGTTGCTCAAGCTGAATTAAAAAATACATATAGTAGAAATTCTAAAAGAGATGATTCAAGTACTATTGAACAAAGAAAAATTGAAGATATTAGAGATAATTTCATTTCTAATAAATACGAAATAGCTTATCAAAAAGGTAAAGATCTGCTTGCTAATCCTAATACAACTCCTCAAATAAAAGCTGAGATTTATTTTATGTTTGCTAATATGACAAAAGAATACTCTGCTGATGATGAATCTCTTGATTATATTGGTAAAGCTTATGAAGCATTAAAAGAAATACACAATATGCCTGAAATTACTCAAAAAGTTAATTCATTTACAACATTAAATCAGAATATAAATGAAATTAACGATTTTACCCCAGAGGAAGAAGACCTTTAAATTCTAAAAAGGGATTAAAAAAATAATTCTGGTAAATCTAAAACAAAATCTTTTGTATTATACTGATTTTTGATTCTTAATTTTTAATTTTTAATTTTTAATTGTTTTACTACCTATTACCGATAATATTTAAAATGTAATATATCACGGAGGATTTATGACTAATATCAAAAAATTAATTTTTATATCAATGCTGTTGATAATTATGGAATTCACAGTATTTTCAAGCGTTTCA
>JALOAD010000014.1 GCA_023228995.1 Candidatus Muiribacterium halophilum | reverse complement strand
CAAACCTAAAATCTTAGAAAGATCCAAAGTTAAAGATGTTTTATTATCGTTCCGTTAATACCTTTTCCAAAAGAAAAGACAAAGAATATAGCAAATGTATAAGTTTGTATATATTTTAATTTTCGGACCCATTTGAAAATATCAGAAGTAACATGTTGTTTTATTTTTCTCAATCTTACTAAATAAGAAACAAAAGTTGTTTTCATATATTTTTTGAAATATATGGTTTTTTATATTTTTTACTACATAAGGAACATTTTTTAAAACATTTTTATCTTATTTCTCTATTTTCTTGTTTAATTTCTTGTTCCATTTGTTTTATTTTTCAAAATTATCAACAATAGGAACAACATCAATCAAATCAGCACTTATGCATTTTAAGGCTACTTTCACTGCAATTGAGAATTTAAAACCACTCATATGGATTATGTATATTTTTTAATAAAAATTCAATAATTAATATAGGAATGAGAATTCTTGTTTTAGTTTTTCTCGAATTTCATTTTCAGTTTCAGTATCCATGATATCATATTTATCATTGTACCAATTTATTATTTTATCTAATATAATTTCTTGTGCTTCACCATTATTGTTTTTTTCATACCACTCTATACCTTTATCAGTCCATTCTTCAATTTCCTTAGTATACATATCTAATACTATATTATGATTATATTTATTTTTAATATTAGCTATTATATAGTCATAATTATTATTCATTTCATTTATTTGTTTCAAATATTTCATGTTATTATTTTATTTTTATATAGATATAAAGCCAAAAAGAACTACCATTTACTTTATATGTGATTTTATTTTTCCATTTTTTACTTAAGATGAAAGATTTTAATTTATTTTTAATATTTAATAATTCTTCCTCATCCAATTTACCATCATCCCATTTCCCACAACCATAATATCCAAATGATATTATTTTATCACTTATAAAAGGATTCATTTTCTTTTCATGAAAACCTATATCAAATGATTTCATATCATCTTTTATAGTATTTAATAATATCATATCATTCATAGATAAATTAACTATTTCTTTTTTCAATGAATATGCTGATTTATTTTGCAATTGAGAAATCCATTTAAGATTTTGAGTATTTAACTTAAAAGAACCTATCGGTATTAATTCTTCATATAAAAATCCATATTCTAAATTATTATTTTTTACACCAAAATATAATTTAGTTATGTCTTTAGTATAATCAATTTTATCAATATAATTAACCAATGACTTAAACCTATTAAATATTTGTTTAACATCATTTGATGGTATTTCACAAGTAAATATAAATAAAAAATCATCTGGACAATCATCTAAATTAGGTTGAATATCTTTTTTACCTAAAGCAGTCAATACTTTTAAGAAAGAAGTAAATACTCCCCTTCCACTCAATATTTGTTTAGTTATATCAACATAAGCATTTACTTCTGGGTTTTTCATTGTTAAACCATTTTTCAAATAATCATCTACTTGTTTTTTAAGATCATTTTTAATATTAATATCTAATGAATTAATAACATTTGATAATTTAATTGAAGGATCAATATCTTTAGTATATTTAATTACTAAATTTTTAATATATTCATCGTTAAATAAAGATTCTATCTGCTTACCCAAATCATCAGAATTATTATTTTCTACTATAAATTCTAAATATCTTTTTATCATAATTTATATATTAATTTTCAATTGATTATATTAATTTAAAGTCCAACCTTTATCAGTAGCTATTAATTTTTCTGTTACACTCATTCTCGCTAAATTAGTAGGTCCAAGAGTAAGTGTTAACCCAGTTACACCACTTGCAAGATTATTGAAAATATCTAAAATACATCTATGAGTTAAAACACAATCTGTGGTAGTTGTACTTGCCACTAAATTTATTGTTTTATTCCAACCTGAAGGTAGTGTTACATTATATACCTTTCTTGTGCTGCTAATTATTGAGGTTGTTGGAAAAGTTGTCGGTATTGATAAAAATGTTATAGAGGTAAGAGAAGAGCAACTTTGGAACGCAAAATCACCTATGCTTGTAACAGAGTTAGGAATAGTGATAGAGGTAAGAGAAGAGCAACTGCCAAACGCAAAATAACCTATGCTTGTAACAGAGTTAGGAATATTGATTGAGGTAAGAGAAGTGCAACCGTGGAACGTATAATGGTATATGCTTGTAACAGAGTTAGGAATATTGATTGAGGTAAGAGAAGTGCAACCGTAGAACATATCATTACCTATGTTTGTAACAGAGTTAGGAATAGTGATAGAGGTAAGAGAAGTGCAACCGTAGAACACAACATCACCTATGTTTGTAACAGAGTTAGTAATATTGATTGAGGCAAGAGAGTAGCAATTGTAGAACACATTATAACCTATGCTTGTAACAGAGTTAGGAATAGTGATAGAGGTAAGAGAAGAGCAACTGCCGAACGCATAATAACCTATGCTTGTAACAGAGTTAGGAATAGTGATAGAGGTAAGAGAAGAGCAACTGTTGAACGCATATTCACCTATGCTTGTAACAGAGTTAGGGATATTGATTGAGGTAAGAGAAGAGCAACTGCTGAACGCATAATAACCTATGCTTGTAACAGAGTTAGGAATAGTGATAGAGGTAAGAGAAGAGCAACCGCTGAACACATAATCACCTATGCTTGTAACAGAGTTAGGAATAGTGATAGAGGTAAGAGAAGAGCAACGGTCGAACACATCATCACCTATGCTTGTAACAGAGTTAGGAATAGTGATAGAGGTAAGAGAAGAGCAACTGCCGAACGCATAATCACCTATGCTTGTAACAGAGTTGGGGATATTGATTGAGGTAAGAGAGTAGCAATAGCGGAACACATTATAACCTATGCTTGTAACATTAGTGACTGGAGAAAATCTAACCCCCTCTACTTTTGATGAATTATTTCCATTGGTGCTGAATACTAAATTTGGAGTACAATTCCCAAAATAGCAATACAAATAGTTTTTATTAGTAGCATCATTAATATCAATATTAACAGTTGCAACATTCGTGTATAAAATTACCCACCTAATATAATACTTAATATTAATTCCATCTTCAAGGTAAATAGGAATATCTTGACTTTCATCAAATATATGATTTTTATTAACACCCAAGTATCCGTCAGAAGTCTTATAATAGTCTCCTCCTAATTGGGATAGTGTAGTGCTTAAATTAGCACTATGGATAACTGCAATAGCTCTTTTTTTCTTTGTACCACCTAACTCTAAATCGTTAGTAGCTTCATAAATATTATCAAAATACTTAGACCAACCAGTAGTATATATTCTTGGAGTTACATAATTATTAGTAGTTCCGGTAATATAAGCTCTTACTTCATATCTATTATTATTTTCTCTTAAAGCACCTAAATTAGCATCCCAAGATTGTTGGTATAATAACTCTGATAGAGTTGTAGTTGCTATTTTGTCAAAGCTGTGTAGTGTCTTAACATCTGTATTATTAGTTACAACTGGGGTTGGAGCTTCAATCCAATTCACAGTACCAACTGGACGATATTGCACACCATAAGTTGCATTTGCACCATTACTCATAATCCTAACCACCACATCTATATCCGTAGATTCAGCATTTTCAACTAGATTAGCAAACACAACATCTACTATTTCAGGAGCTCCACCACCTTGCTCGATGCTATCTATAAGAGCAGGTAAAGCATTAAGTTTAGCTTCTGCTGGTACTGTAACACCTTTATTACTTATACTTGTTTTTATACTTGTTTTGCTATCAATAATAGACTGTAAATTTTCTAATATGCTCGCCATTTTATATTATTTATTATTATATTTATTATTATATTCATCTTCAATAATAGGTAATATTTTTTCCTCATCCGGGATTTCTAAATATTTACTTTTACAATATTCTAAATCCAAATTTAAGGGTAAATATGCTATTTTGAAATAATAAGGTATTTCACCTTCTGAATATTCTTTGTTTTCATATAAAGATATATTATCACCACATACTAAAATTTTATAATTAAATTCTGTTTCTATTATTTTCATGTTATTATTGATTTTATTTTTAATTTAATATCCAACCTTTGTTAGTTGCAATTTCTTTAATTTCATTAGGTAACATATTTACATAATCAAATCCTATAGTGAGAGTTTTACCACTCACATTACCTAAATTATAAATAATATTTATTATTGAATCTAATGATAAAATAAAACTACGATTGTGTTGATTTAGATACTCAATAACCAAAGACTCACTTCTACCATTATCAATTGATATATCATATAAACTATAACAAGAATAAAACACATTCATATGAGATTTATATGTAACATTATTTGGTATGTGTATTTTTTCTAAGCAATAACAATTATAAAAAGTATAATCCAATTCTAATAAATGATAATTGGGTATATTTACATTTTTTAATTTATAACAACCATAAAATGTTGATGCCATAGATTTAACATTATCTGGTATATATACAGATTCTAAATTAGTACAATACTTAAAAATACCATCTAAAGTTTCTGCTGTAGTTGGTATAACAACATTTTTTAAATTACTACAACTAACTAAAGTATCATAAAAATTGATTACATTATTTGGTAAGACAATACCTTTTAAGGAATAACAACCATTAAATATATAACTATCCATATTTGTAATTGTATTTGGTATATTAACACTCTCAATTGAATAACAATATTTAAAACAACTACTATCTAAAAAATTTATAGTACTAGGGATTATTATACTTTTTAAAGAATAACATTCACTAAATGCATTAAGTTGAGTTAAATTATTTGGTATAATTATACTCTCTAAATTACAACATGAAGAAAAACTAAAGTAACTATTATCAACAAAAATAACATTACTTCCGAATCTTACATTTTCTATATAACTATATGGAGTTGAATTATACATAGCTCCAATTAATCCATTATTTATATACATATAAATATATTTGTTAACATTTATGCTTGATATTTCATTATTATCTACCTTATAAACTATAATATATTTAACTTTTCTTTTTATATATCCATTTTGTGTGTATATAGATATATCATAATTTGTATCAAAAGTATGTGTTTTTGCTACACCTGAATAACCATCAGATGTTACATAATAATTATCACCTTGTATACCACTCAAATCAATTGTAGGTGATATAGTAACTAAAATATGACTTTTTTTCCCATCAGTATCTAATATATCAGGTGCTGATTCAAAAATATTATCAAAATATTTACCCCATCCTGTAATATATGTTCTTGGTTCTGAATATATAATATTATCAATTGAACATCTTATTTCATATCTATTATCATTTTCTTTCAATCCACCTAAGGTTTCATCATAATAATTTTTATATACTAAATTTGTTAAAGTACTAGTTACTATTTTATCAAAACCATGTTGTGTAGTAACATCAGTATTATCAGTAATTGTAAAATCAGTAATTTGAGTCCAGTTAATGGTTTTAGATTGTTTAATTTCAATAATAAAATTATTATTATCTATAACACCACCATTGCTCTTAATTCTAAATATAACATCAACATTTGTACTATTTTCATATTCTATAGGATTATCAAAAATAACATCAACTATTCAGATTCATTATTATATTCATTTGATATATTATCAATATAATTATTATAATTTTCCATTTTTTCATATATTGGCACCTCAACACCTTTATTTATAATACTATTTCTAATATTACTCTTTGTGTTAATTAATTTCTGTAAATTTTCTTCTATATTTGACATTTTGTGTATTTATTTTCACTATTTATATACTCTCTAATATAGTATTTATATCTCCTATTGTACCATTTAATTCATTAATAGCTCCAACTAATGTCTTATTAGAAGTAGTTAAATCTTCAAAAATAGTATCTGAAATCGAAATACTATTGAATATACATTTCCAATTAGTTACATTATTTATAGTTGGTATTGAATTAATATTATTAGCAATACACTTAAATATACCATTTTCATTATATACTAAATCATTTGAAACATAATTAGTTAAAGCTGACCATGCTCCCATTTCATTATAAGATTGTGAATCTGACCCACCACTATTATCTTCTACATACAATTGATTATACCAATTTTCTTTATCAGTGTTATCAAATAATTTCCATTCTTCATACAAATTATTGTATACTATTCTTTGATAAGAAGGTGGAATATTACTTATATTGGTATTATGTATAGTATATAATTCACTAAAAGATAAAGTTAACCACCAATTATTTAATTCTTGTTCATTCATATTTTATATTTTTATTTTATAATAATTTATATATCAGGATTATCAATTATAGAATAAGCTTGTATAGCATCATTTTTAGTTAAGAATTTAAGCATAATAGTTCCATTATTAACATCATTCAATGTTAAAGTATCAAAATCTATCTTTATTTCAGTTATATTAGCTAATAATAAGTATATTAAAGGTTTAACTGGTGTGCTTTTATCATTTATTACAATTGATTCACCCATTATATGATTTTTAATATCTGTATATTCTAACCCCCTGAAATATGCCACAGACTGATTAGATGGTACATTATTAGCATATGCATTATCAATAACAGCTACCATAACATCTAAAGTTACATCATAATCAAGATTAGGGTTAGTTAAGTACAATTGTGGAATTCTATGTATTGAATTACCAGTTAATAACATAACATCATCCATAAAATTAATCTTAGATATGTTATCAGAATAATTCCAACATATATAATTATCACTTTCTATAATAGATTTTTGATTATAAATAGCTTTTATTAAAATAAAAGTAGCTTCATTACCTAACCCAAGGTGATTTAATAAATAATTCACTTGACCAGCTTTTAATATAATTCTGCTTTTTAGTATTTGTTTATAAGGTATTTTAAGATCTGATAGTAATAATTTTTCTGTGGTTATACTACCCTCTATAGATACTACATCACCATTATATGTTTTTATATATTGGCTTTTATTTCCAAATAAATTTGTTGAACAACTCATAAATATGATTTTATATTTTAATTATATATTAAAATATAAAATCATGTTATTTCAATTCAGTGATTTCTATTTGATATTTATCTGATATGATAGTATCTAATTCATTAATTCTAGTAATTCTTATTTTCATACCCTTATTTAATTTGAAATATGGGGTATTTACTAAAATGCTTGATGTAGCTGAATGTATAAGTGGTGTATATTTACAAAAATTAGTCAATTGATCATTTGAACTTATATCCATATATACTATACTATTAGTAACACCTACATTATTGACTTCATATTGACCTGAATAATCTATAGAATATGTTCCAGTATTTAAGTGTAAATTAGATAAATTAAGAACATCTCCAGCTTTAATAGAATTATTTACTATTAAGTGATTCATATTCATTGGTATTTCTAATAAATCATTATTATATTGTATAGTTTTATCAAAATCTATATCAATTTTAAAATCTGACCAATTATAAGCACTATTAGGTTGATTTAATTTAGTGTTGAAATAAATAGGTAAATCCAATTCACCAATTAATAAAGCTTCAGTTGTTACTAAATTATTCATAGATGGAACTATAGTATTTACATAAATATCTAATTTCTTATTTTGAGTTGATAATTCAGTTGCATTTATAATTATATCTACACTTTGTTTATAATAAAGATCCTTATCTAATAATAAAGTTAGATTATCTGTATTTAATTCAGTAACATCATCATTAATAACATTAATTAAAAAGTTTTTATTTTCAGGAACTGATATATTAGTAGGAATTATTGTATTTATATTATATAAATTAGATGTTTTAATATTAAATATTTTATCATATGAGGGTTCTATATTATATAAAGCAATTGAACTTGGACTAGTTGGTAAAATTGATACTTTAATACTATTACTATCAGTAATTTGATTAGTAGAATACAATCTTAATAATTTTTCAAGACTACTAATTTTAGAATTTATTGTGTTTATATCAGTTTGTGTATAAAGTAATTGCTTTAGATTATTAAGTTCCTCTTTAACTGCAATATTTTCAGATATTATCTGTAGAAAACTATCATTAGTAGAAGCTAATCGTCTCATAGCATCATTAAATAAGTTCATACTAAATAATGAATTATTTGCTTCTGGATTATATGATAGTTGTGGATTATCATTAATTATATTAAAATTAAGATTTAGACTAAATGCATATGATGTACCATCTTGTTCTCCATTTGATACTAATTTTTTATAAGTTGGAAATCTTTTATATTTTTCAGATTCAATTGGATTATTATCTGGATTATCTAAAAATGATATCCCATAAAGATTAGTAGTTGTATGTAGATTACCATCACTATCTGTTTTTTGTACATCATAATACCACAAAATAGCATTGAATTCAAAATCAGAAGGTATTTCATTATTAACTTCAAGAGCATTGAACTGATCAAAATTAGTTATAGTATTATTATAACCATTCATCTTGACATAATGATTTGTATTGAAATCTATACCTAATCCATCTAATTTATTACTATTAACAATTGGATTATTAATATCACCACTTATACCAAAATAACCACCACTTCTTCTTAAATAATCACCAGTTGAGGTTTCATAAGTAAAATCAGGGGTATCATATTGAGCAAAATATGAACCTGGATAATTTTGAGGATTCATCACTATTGGTGAACTAAATAATTCAGCACCTAATATTTCTGGTTGATATTGACTTGGTAATATGGGAAATGTTAAATTTGGTTTATAATTGATATCATATCTTGTTCTAAATAAAATATCAGGTGTTCTTCCAGTATGATCTGGTATATGAGCATAAACCTCTGTATAACTACGATTGGCCTCTTGTACATTTGAAACACCACTAATTTCACCAATATATTGTATAAATCTATTATACACTAATTGAATTAAACCAGTGCTATCTGTTTGTGTTGATATTGTAGTATCTATATCAGTTACTATTCTTTGACCTTTGGTTGAATCTGCTGGTATAATATACAACACTTCAGCATATACTCCCTCTTCAGTATCTGATCCAATTAAACGATCATTATAACCACCATTGTTAATAATAGTAGTATTTGATATATTATAAATATTTATTTTATCACCTACTTTGAAATTGGTATTGCTAGAAAATTCTATTTCCATTTTACCAACAAATCCACTTACACCAGATTCATAAAAATATAATGGTATCCAATCTATAACATCTCTTTCTTTCCATAGATATTCAGGGAAATAAGTAGGATCATTTAAGTTTCCTCGTTGAAATTCTAATAAATTACTAAAATATTCATCTTCTGGTATAGCTGGTTCAAAATCAATAAGATTTAATTTTTTAAGCCATTTGAAAAATATTTTTTCACTAGTTGTCTCTAATATATTAGTATCATAAAAATATTTATTATTAGACAATCTACTTTCTTTTATAATAACTTCTTGATTTGCTACATAATTTCGTAAAGATTCTATAATAGCTGAACTAAAATTAGTTGTTGGGGTGGCATTAACTGACTTATAGAATGAATTATCAAAATCCATAATTATTGGATTTGATGATGTCCCTGCAATTAAATTTTGTTTAGGAAAATTAACCAAAGCAAATTTAGAAAAATACATTTTATAGTTACTATTTTGATAAGCAGCATTGAAATCTTCTGCACTACTTGGTAAACAATAAAATGATGTAGCTTGATTTTTTAAGAATTTATATAAAGGGGTTGATGCCATTTAATTTATTTATTTTTATTTATATATTACTATTTTATATTTTCATTGACTAAAATCTGTACAATTTCTGTTATAGATCTATTTGTACCTGTTATTATATATTCATATAAACCAAGAACATTTAATTCACTTGGTATTGTATCAAAAAATCTAACATCATTTAATAGTTCATCTATTTCATTTCTATATTTTATATAGAAATCATAAATATCACTATCATTTATCAAACCCTCTATTTTTACATCTTCTGGTGACTTGATATAACTATCAATAAACATACTATACTCTCCACCTGAATTTTCAATAGTTTGTTCGATCATTTCTTTGATGTTTTTAGTTAATTCTGGATATTCTTTAGTATTATTTGAAATATCATCATTTTCAAATATACTAACATATTCTTTATATTTTTTTATCATAACATATATATTAATTTTTTATTGCCAAAATCCTTTTTCAAAAATACCATTATACCAAATTCCACCATACCAAGTTCCATTTCTAAATACACCATTGGACCATATACCAGATTCCCAATATATATTATCAAAAACAGATACTAACCTATATCCAGTATCATTATTAATAATAATATTAAAATCATAATTAATAATTAATTCTGTGGTATTAATATTTTCAATTATTTGCAATACTATATAATCTGTTGATACATTATCTTTCAATAATGTTATTGTATCACCTATCTTAAACTTAAATACACCATTTAATAATATTTTATTATTATTGATACCAATAACTTCAATTTCTTCTAATATACCTCCGTGCCATGTCATATTTTTACTATTCATATAATAAGCAATTCCACCATACCACTTACCAGAAACCCATTTACCAGTTTTCCAAATTGAGTATTTATGATTATCAGAAACACTATCAATAGATCCTGATGAAAATACACCATCTACCCATGTCCCATTTTGCCAATTTGCTGTTCTTGAATTGAAAGCCTTTGTTCCAAATCTTGATACATTATTTCTTTGTTCCCATATTCCATCATACCACATACCATTTTCAAAATCACCACCCAACCATCTACCTGTTAACCAATAGGCATGACCTAAATCACAATTGAAAGTACCATTGTTCCAAGTACCATTTACCCAAACACCACCACTAAAAAATCCATTATTCCAAGTACCATTATTCCAAATACCATCACACCAAACCCCATTATTCCAAGTACCATCATAAAATCTACCATTGTTCCAAGTACCATTGTTCCAAGTACCACCAAACCATCTACCATCATACCACATTGATAATTTATTATCTATTGTATTGTAATCAACCTCAACACTTAATATATTATCATCGATATAATTAGAATTCCAAACACCACCATACCAATCCCCAGATTTCCAAGTACCAGATTCCCATATACCACCAAACCATCTACCACTTAACCAAGTTCCCTTATACCATATTAATTTATTGTCTTTTATACCTAATATAGCATCTGATATTTCAGCTTCAAATATCCAAGGGAAATTATCATTAATTGTTTTAATATTTAATCCATCAACCATTCTAAATCTATATTTATCATAATTAATATTATAAAGGCCATATTTATTATTTCTATATTCAACATTTTCAATTGATAATTCTATTGCTTGTTTACCCTCCCCATTAATTCCCAATTCAATTAAATCAATTGGTTGGTATTTTAAGAATGGATCACTTTTAACATATCTTAAATAACCAATGGTAGTAGGTACATAATCTATATCAGTTAATAAATCATAATCATTAATTCTTTCTATATTGTGATAACCATTATAAATGAAATCATCACCTAAATATAAATTAATTGAATCTCCATCTTCTAATCCATGTTTTTCTAAACAAGTAATATATATCTTATTATTATATTCAGAAGTATTTATAATCTGTATTTCCTTATTTTCATCAAATGATGTAATATTTAACGCAAGTTCATTTTTATAATCTACATATAAAATAGAAGATAAATTACTAACAATATTATAATCTGATAATAATATTTTAGCATAAGAATCAGTAGGTATTTTGAATTTCAATTCATTTTCATAACTATAATAAGTATCACCCATGTCCATATATGAGTTACTTTTACTCTTATTTTGTTGTATATTATTTAATATACTTAAATCATCACTAATTTGTTGTAAAGTTCTCCTTGATACAACATCAATAGTACCAATATTACTTCCCTCTATTTTTTTATGAAACTCAATTATATAAGAATCTGTAATTGTGTCATAATATTTTTTCATAACTAATAATTTATTAGTAGTTACACCATTAATTATAATATCTACAAAAGTATTAATAAATATAGTATCATATTCTAATTTCAAATCTGTCCCAAATAACAATTTATTAGATTCTTTGTAAATTGAAGTAGTACTTAAAGCACCTAATGTCATATTTCTATAAATTGGCATTACTAAATATTCCTTATCTAAATTTGTATTAATATTCATTAGATAATCCTTAATATTATAAGTTGGGGAATATCCAAAATTGAGGAAACTATCTTTATATTGCATTAATTTATTATTCGAATCTGTAATAACATTAATTTGTAAATTATAATAAGCAGTATTAGTATTAAATACAGAGGATATAGTAAATATATTATCATAATCTAAATTATAACCATTTGATATATAATGTTTATTAAATTTATTTACTAATTCTGTATTAGATAAATATTTATTTAAATTGGTTATATTTAACCCAATTTTCAAATCAGTATTAATATTTTCATTAAATTCACTATACATATATAAATATTTAATAGATCCAAATTCAACTATTTTATTGACAATAAGATTAGTATCAATTATATCACTCTCAATTCTCATAACATCTCCAATAGATACTGGATAATTACTTGATACTTTATAGATTAATAAATAATCATACAAAAGTATTTTATAAGTTGAATTTGGATTTGTAATAGAAGATAAACCAGTTGAATCATATCTACTTTGTGTTGTAGGCATTAATAATTTAATATCATCATAACTATTTGAAATATAATTGCTTAATATATTTTCAGTAGTATTTATACTAGATTTTTCAAAAGTAGTAGAAAATAATATTTCAGGGTTTAATGGAGTTGTACTACAATATTCAAAAGTTTTTATAGAATCTTTATAATATGTAAGCCAACTTTTTTGATCTACTATATCTGTAATTGATAGATTATCAGTAGAACTAAAAGTTACATTAATTGGCAATCTATAATTCCCAAAATCATCAAAGAAATTTAATTTGCTTGCAATATCATAATCTAATATTAACATTTTAGGTTTTAATCTATCTTCAAATGTAGAATCAAAAGTTATAAAATCTGTTATATAATCATTAATACCCAATAATGAATTATTTCCACATATAAGTAGATTAGTATCATCATAATTAAATAAACTATTTACATATAAAGAATACTCCAAATCTGCTATTTGTCCATTTATAACATTAGTAGTAATATCAGTATTTGTATAATTATTTATATCAAAGCTATATATATTTTCACCTATAAAATAAAATATATCTCCTTTATTGATAATCTTTCTAATATCATTATAATTAGTATTAAAATTCATATAAACAAAATCAGTAGGTAAATTATAGTGATTGTTTATATCATATATTATGATATTTCCTTCGTCTGTAGTAATATAAATTAAATCATTAACCTTATGTAAATTATTAATATCATCTACTAATAGATATTCTTCATGATTAATTTTAGCAATTCTTCTTTTATATGGTTTCCATCCATTTGATATTTTATTAAAACTAATAAATACTCCATTATCACCACCAACATAAAATGTGTTATTATCATAAATAACTGAATTATAATTATATAAGTTAAAAGCTTCAAATTGTACTTTATGCCAAGTTTCACCACCATCCTTTGTAGTAAATATAGTATTCAATTCACCAACTACGACCCCATTGAGATTATCAATAAAAGAAATGCTTTTTAATTTATATGTGGTATCAATACTTATTTTTTCAATATTAAAATCATATTTTCGTATTTTCAATAATATACCATCATCACCACAAACCCAATAATAATTAGAGGTTTGTGTAATTGACCTTAAATTAACATGATATTTATTATTAATAATATTTGATACACCTTCTTGTGTATTCAAAATAACTCCAAATTCTCCTATACTAATTATTCTTTCAGGTATACTATAAGTAAACCCATCTAAGATACAAGTTTCTATTGGATTTTTTATTATATCATAATAATTTATTTCATATAAGTTATTATAATCTATAGCATTACGAAGTATCCAATTTTTATTTTCCTTAAACTCAATAGGATCTTTATCTATAGTAGGATAATAACCATTAAGCAATCTTGATAAATGAAATTGTTTACCTATATTAACTTCACCTAATTTAACGTTAACACTATATTGTATTGTGTTATCATATAAATCTAAATCAACATCTCTTATTAAAACACCATCATTATATACATAAATACCATTAGTATTATTATAGTATTGATATTCAATAGTTCCTCCTAAATTTTCTATAATTTCATATTTTGATGTAAAATAAGTATTTGGATCAGTTGTGTTTAATAATACAACATTAGTGGTTTGGTCCTTAACTAATATTCTATGCCCATTTAATAATCTCACTCCATCAATATAATAATCTTTACCAATAAGTGAGATGTTAATAACACCAGTTGTTGCCACATCTACATATTTATAATTATTAGTATCTTTTATCAAACGAGAAGGAGTGAATAGATTTTTCATTGTTAATCCATATTCAGATATGAATTTATTATAATCAGATAATGTTACATTAGTTATAGGATTTGCATATTCTAATGGTAATGAGGTATCAGTATATACAGAACCTTCTAAACTTATATACCAATTTCTTGGTATATAAGAAGTTGTATATATATCACTTAAATCTTGTTGTAATGTATAAGTTGAACCACTTAAACATCTTGAGTAAAAACGAGTTAAACTCAATTCTTCTTTCAAATAATCAAAATCCACCTTAGAAATTGAATCAGTGATTGAATACCACTTCTTACTATCATTATTATATTCCCACATATTTTATTTTTTTACTTTTATAACCCAAATAACAGATCTGCTACTAAGTTTTACTTCTTCTGAAAATAGTTTGACTTTAGCTCTTTTCATTATTACTTTCATTTTTTTAATAAAAGTTTCATAATCATAAATATCTGATATATATTCTGATATATCAATATTATATTCTGTTTTAGTGGAAAAAATCAAATCATATATTAAATCATTTTCGTTTTTCACTTATATTAATCTTTTTTATTATATATTAAAAAACTCATTGCTTTATTTATATCCAATAACAAACAGCATTTTTAATATATAAAAATAAAAAATGTATGGCGAAAAAAAAGTCTAATGTAGAAGAATCTTATGATAAACCAGATTCAAAGAAACCCAAAAAAAATGATGAATCTTATATTGTCCCTCATTTTAAGATAAATTGCAAATTCAAAAACAAAAAACAAAGGGAAATGTACGATACTATAATGGCTAATAGAATTACTATTGTTAAGGGTTGTGCTGGTACAGGTAAAACAATGATTGCACTAATGGCTGGTTTAGAATGTGTTAAAGATCCTAAGATAAACATAGATAGTATAATTTTAACAAAAACATATGTAGAGGTTAGTAATAATAAAATAGGTACTTTACCTGGAGAGTTAAATGAAAAAATCTTTTTCCACTACACACACTTTTATGATAACATAACCAAATTAGTAGGTAATGCTATGTCTAAATTACTTAAAGAAAGAAATATTATAAAAGATACAGTATTAAACTTTCTTAGAGGTTCAACATTTGGGAAATGGGATGAAAATGGGAAACCAGTTGGATCATTTTGTATATTTGATGAATGTCAAAATAGTACAGTAACAGAAATGAAAACTTTTATATCCAGAATATCTGAAAACACAAAAATAGTAATATTAGGAGATACTGACCAAATAGATATAAAATTATATAAAGATGAAAAATGTGGGTTAGAAGATGCATGGGATAGATTACAAAATATAGAAGGTATAGGCTTTATTGAGTTCACTGAAGATGATATTGTTCGTGATCCATTCTTAATAGAAATTATGAAACGATATAAAAAATAATAAAATATTTTAATATATATGATATGAAATACATAGTAGAATATAAATCTTATTATAAAGAGGGTGATATAGTTTTAATTGAATATTGGTATAATAATAAAATAACACCAGTTGTTATTAAAGAAAAAATAAATAAAAAGTCTTATTTAATATCACATAATAATGAACATTCAATTATTAAAAATGCACCAGATGAAATAATAAATACAAATAGTATTATAGATTTTTATCGATAAAAAAGAAAATATTTTTAGATTTTCTTTTTATATATATATACAAACAAAAAACATATGAAATTAAAAAAGTATTTAGATTTTATTAATGAAAATATTATAGAAGAATTAGATTTTCTAAAACAACATAAATATCAAAGTGATGCTGTTTTTTATGATGCTTTTATAGATCTAATTGATAATGGATATAAAGTCACATTAGAAGATAGAGGATTATCTTTTCCAGATAAATATTGGGATGATTCTTATATTAGAAAAATAAAAAAAACATCTTTTACAAATATATTATTATATGGTGGGGAAAATGTACATTTAGCATATAAGATATTAATAATTGCAAATGATAAAAATAAAAAGGATTTAACAAATGAATTTAATTTTATTTGTAATTCGATAATAGAAAATGCTGGATTAAACATATCAATTAGTAACAATAGTTATTGGAATTATAATAGTTTGAATTTTGAAGATATCAAAGACATTAAAATTAAAGATAAATTCTATATTAATGGTAAGGAGTTAAATGATATAAGTTTAATTATATCAGAAAAAGAGCCATTTCAAATATCAATTGAGGATTTTATTGAATTTTATGAATGGACAAATGTTCAGATTATTGACAATAAAATGTATTGTGATATAGAAAGGGTTGATTTAGCATCTAATTTACTTGGTAATAATGATTATTATAAAAAATTTTTAGATACTGAAGATGGATATAATGAATTATGGGATGATATAGATTATGAATATAATGTAGAAGATTTAGAATCTGATATTGAATATAACATAAATGACTCTAATATTAGATTAATATATGAAAAAATACAAAAAGAATTAGGTGAAGATGAATTTAATCAATTATTAGAAGAATATGATATAGAGGGAGATCCAATTGATTATATTATGAAAAATGATCCTGAAAATTTTATTAAATTATTTGAAGATTGTGATATTGTAATAGAAATTAAACAAACATTAAGGATTTTATACAATGATGACATAGTATCATCATATTATGATGCTATAGAATCTAATTTTGAAAAATCAATTAAAAAATATATATCTGAAGATTATACTAAAATTGAAAAAAATGATAAAATATATTATCGTTTTTTATATTCAAATGATTGGATAGTAGATTTAAAATTGGATAATATAATAGGTGATAGTATAGAAAGTATTTTTATTAATTTTATAAATGATTCATGTAGTGGTTGTAAACTTGATTATATAGGAGATATCTATCCATCACCAAGTAAAGAAGATATAAATAATGAAATAGAATCAATATTAAAATGAAAATAAAAAAATTTTTAAGTTTTATAAATGAAAATAATAATTTTGATATAAAAGAACTATATAAATTTAGTGAAATCGAAGAAATTGAGAATTATTTCTTAGATTTTTATGATAATAAATATAATATAAACATTGATTATACATTTATAGAAGATTATGTAAAAACAAAAGGCAATTCATATAAATCAACTGATATATTAAAATTAGGAAATAATATACTTGGTTATAAAATTATCATAAAACCAAGTAAAAGATCAAAATTAGATCTCACTTCTGAATTTACGGATTCTATAAGATTAATAACTAAACATCTTAAACTAAAAGTAGTTTTAGATGGATATGTATACGATACCTATGATCTCAATAATATTGGATTTAATAATGGTTTAATAACATATAAAAATAAAATCATGGAAGAAGGTATAACAATGTTATTAGTAGAGGATAAACCAGTAAACATAACTTATAAACAATTAGCAGATTATTATAATTGGTCTCTTAAAACACCATATATTGATATTGAATATTATGAATTCAATTATATAATAACAGATCAAAATAAATATTTTAGCAAATCTGGTAAAATGGAATTATTAAAAGATTGTATGCATTTTAATGATTTTGAGCCAAATGTAAGTGATTTTAGGTCTATGTTATCATATCACACTTTAGAAACTATTTTACAATATATCATTGATTCATATAATGGGGTAGGTAATTTTATCAATATCATAAATACTGAAATAACAGATGAAGATTATAAAATAGATAATCAATTAGGTGATGATGATTTGATTGATTATATTATATTAAATTATTATAATTTTGATTTAGTTTTTAATATTTTAGAGAATCTTAATGTTCCCATTCTTAATGATATAAAAAAATTAATTGGAGATATAACCAGAGATAAATATGTAGATGATCTATATAATGAATATATGCAAAAACTTAATGAAGGAATAAAACATTTACCAAAACATGAAATAATAGAAAAAAATAATATCAAGTACTATAGATTTTATTTTGATAATATATATTTAGATAATATTAGAGTATATTTAGATTTAAAAAATTTAGATATCAGAGAAATAATGGAAATTCAACTATCTGATGAACAAATAACTATAAATAAAATAACTGATATTGAAAGTTATGTAGATGAAGATGAATTAAATGAAAAAATAACAGATTATATAAATAAAAAAGCCACTAATTAGTGGCTTTTTTTATAATGTATTATTCAAATATTCTTTCATTTTACCTAACATATATTCTGTGATTAAGTCTGAAGCATTTATACTATCTATATATTTAACATTAACTTTAACGGATTTGCTTTTTTTCTCTACTATTGATCCATCAGTTGGTGGTATAATTTCCTCATATTCTCTTTCATTAATTGGAATTATACATGGATAGAATTTATTGATAGAACCCTTTGATATATAAAGAGGTTTTAACAATTCAACTTTATAATTATCATTTAATACAATACCTGCCTCTTCTTTTAATTCACGTACAATTGCTTCTTCTGGTGTTTCATTATCTTCAATACAACCACCTACTAAAGTAACATGATATTCTTGACCATCAACATATTTATAAGTTGGTATATATTCATTACGAAGTATAATTTGATTAGTTTCAATTAAATATGGAATACATATAACTATATCATTATCATTAATTAAAGTCCAATCTTCATATTTAATTAATTGTATACAATCATTACTAAATATCACATCATCTTTTTTAACTCTTTCTTTTTTTGGTTTCATTTTACTGAATTTTTTCATATATACTTTACTATTTTTATTATATATTAAATTAATTAGTTTGATTCTTTATTTCCTAAATATTCTTTTGTTTTGTATGAATCATCATTAATTAATCTACTATATTTTAATAATTTTTTATAATTACTAACTTTCATATGTTTTAATGTCCAAAATCTCGAAAGTCATTTTACCACCAGGTGTTACAACTTCACATAAGTCACCTTTTACTTTACCAAGTAAGCCAGAAGCAATAGGACTTGTAGTAGATATTTTCATAGATTTAGGATCTATTTCATTATCTGGGACAATATGAAATATCATTTCTTTATTAAGAGTTTTATTAATAACTTTAATACTAGTTAATATAGAAACTTTATCAGTTTTGATAGTAGATGCATCAATCACCACAGAATTTCTCAATATATTTTCCAATTCTTCAATTTTAGTTTGTATTCTTTTACATTCTTCTTTAGCATTTAAGTATTGGGTATTTTCTGATAAATCACCATTTTCTTTAGATTCTGCTAATTCTTCTATAGCTCGTTTTTTTTCAATTGTAATAAGGAAATTCAATTCTTCTTGCATTTTAACCTTACCCTCTTTAGTTAATACTTTTCTCATATTTATATTTTAATTTTCTTTAGTATGTATTTTTATAAGTTTCTTATATAGTGTTTTTATCAATTTGTTGTATATTTTATTCAAAAGATATTTTCAAACCATCTACATACCACATTGCCAACTCTTTATCCATTCTAAAAAATAAATCTCTAATTTCAATATCTTCATTCAAAAGATATTTCTTTAAGTAGATGAAAAATAAATTACCTTTACATCCTTTGAATTCTTTATACATTGGCTTATAATTTACATTAGAATAAATAGTATTTATATTGAAATCTTTAACCATTTCAGTAGTGAAAAGTTTTATTTTATAAATATTTTCATCTATATTTAATTCTTTAATAATATTAAAATCTTTAATACTGTAAATAATTTCATCATTTTTGATACATACCACATTGATATCCAAATGGGAATTATTTTTTATTACATTTTCAATCAAAGCACGTTGTACTTTACCTTGTTTTTTTGGATTAATATTACCAAAAATAAATTGTCTAAATTGTTTAGAATACTTAAAAACTTCAGGTAAATCAAATTTATCTAAAAATGATTCATATGTGTCACTTAATTCATTTTTAGTATCAAATTCTTTAAGACTTATAAAATTAGCAGATCTAATATCTATCGATAGATATATTTTATTATCAAGTAATTGACCACTTTGATTTGGATAATCTATCAAAGTACTATTATTTAATGTTTCATAAGCTTTTGTGTTTTTCAAAAAATCTATAATAATGTTAGATTTTTTCATTCTATAATTATACAAATTTCCAACCTCTTCCTCACCATTTTCATATAACTCAATTAATCTGTAAATATTCTTAAATTTTTCTGTTTTTGAATATTGTTTTATATAATAATCAAAATGTTCTTCAGTTGGTATATTTATACCAAATAATTTACTAAATCCTTTAATATCATTCATGATTTTTATTTTTATGTTTTTATTTTCTATTATATTTTATTAAGTTTTATATTTCTAAATTGAGATTCTGTTAAAAAATTATTTCTAATAATTTTTATATCATAACTGTAATCTATATAAACACAAATATTATCACATAACAATTCAATTACATAAACATCACAATTAAAATTATAACTATAATTAATATCTTTTATTCTACATTTAATGTATCCATATATACAATTTTTCAATCTCTTCAAAATATGTACTGATATGCCACTATGATTTGAATATCTATGATATGGTACATATAAAATTTTATTAATTGTTAATTCTTCATTCTTCATTTATAATAAATTTTTAAGTTTCAAATTTCTATATTCAGACAATATCATAAAAGATTCATTTATAAAACAAAAGATGATCAGTAAATATATCATAAAATGTGGTTTCATTTATAACATATATTATACTACCTATTTGTATATTTATTTATTTTTCATTAATTCTATTATTTCATCAAAATTAAATGGTCTAAATTCTGGATGAGAATCAAACCCAACATCCATTGATTTGCCAACACCCTCTATAGTACCATGTGAATGCCCAAATAAGTGTATTGAACCCTTATGACTTTCAGGCCATATTAAATGAGCATAATGAGATAAATGAAAGTATTTATCACCAATTTTACCACTATATACCTGATTAATTGTAGTAAATAATTCAATTGGATTGAATAATATACCATCTTTTGTCTTAAAATATTTATTTTTTATATTATGGTCATGATTCCCTAATATTAGATGTATATTTTTACATCTAATTTGATTATGAAATGATAATATATTATCAGCACCACCAAAACTAAAATCACCTAATATATACAAAATATCATCTTCCTTTACTATATTGATATTATTGACTATATTTTCATTCATTTCATTCAAAGAAGAAAATTTTCTAAATCCTTTATCCCAATTAGATTCATTCTGACTTGATATATTCTTGTGTCCAAAATGTGGATCACTAGTAAACCATATATTTCTCATACCTTCTATTTTTATTTTGCAAAGATATAAAAAATAATTAGAGTAACAAAACCGTTAATAATTTTTAATATATAAATCATGATATATTTGAAAAGATTTAATGAATCTATAGATAGGTCAGATATTGATGCTATTTGTGAAAAATATAATATAAAAAACTATAATATCAATGATGATGGTTCTATTGATGTAAATGGTAATGTTGATCTATATAATAGAAAATTAAAAGTGTTACCTTTGGAATTTAGAAATGTATATGGTAGTTTTGATTGTGAAGATAATAAATTAACTAATTTAATAGGTTGTCCTCAATATGTAGATGGGTATTTTTCTTGTGGTGGTAATAAATTAACCACCTTAGAAGGTGCTCCTCAAAGTATAGGTGGTGATTTTTATTGTAATTATAATAACTTAACAAGCTTAGAGGGTGCTCCTAAAAGAGTAAGTGGTTTATTTTTGTGTGATTCTAATAATCTTAAAAATATAGATTATTTGCCAAAATATTATAAAGAATTATTTATACAGAATGATCCAATTTCTAAAATAATAAAGTTATTTACAACATCTAATAAATATGGAAGGATATCTAATATAGAAGATAAAGAATTAATTATGGATTTTATAGATAGAGAAATTATACAACAAGATAAATTATTAGTTAATAGGTTAGTAGAATTCTTAGATGATATAGGAAAACCAAAATCTAAAGAAGAACTCATAGAGTTATTAAAAAATGATTATAAAATACGATAAATATTTAATTTTGTATTTTAATATATAATAAAAATAAAAATGAAAAAAAATGAAAAGAATATTAAATTTTGATAGTTTTATCAAAGAAGAATTAACAATGGCTGATGAACCTTTAGTAGCCCCTAAGCAAGTTCCTTCCCCAAGTCCAAAAACCACACCAAGTCCTACTCCAACTAAAAGACCAAGACCCAGTAGACCAGGTGTAACCCCAACTCACATACCTTCTGAAAAAGATGCACCAATGGCATATGCTGAGGATGTGATCAAAAGACTTGAAGATATTTATAATGATTTAGATAACGATGAAAAAGAAGAAATAAATATATATTTCAAAAATAAATAATATAAAATGAAAAAGATAAATGAAGAAATTGACTTAAGATCAAATAAGGGAATTCCTGATAATTTTATGTCTGATATAGAAGATCAAGCAGAGAAAAATCTAAATATATCAATTGATGATGATTCTAAAGCTCGATCTTTATCAGAAGAATTAAATAGATTAGATCAGATATGTAATAGAATTATATCTACTGATGAAGATGGTAATATATTATCTAGAAAAAATATCAACCAAAGATATAGATTTTTGGAAGATTTAGCTGAAAAAGTAGTGAGGGAAAAGTATGGAAATTTATTAGATGCTTCAATTTTACCAATAGTATTAGATATTAATTATGTAAAACATGGTCAAGTTGCAAATAATATTGATTTAGCAGTAATACCTAAATTTGCTAAAAAACCTACACCTATAGATATAAAAAAGAGTAAAGAGAGAGATGATGAAAGAAATAAAGACAGAGATGAGGGGATAGAAGAAAAAAAAATATATGATAAAAACAATGAATATAACGAGTCTGTGAGAATAATAGAGACAGATATAAACGCTGCTATTGATAAGAAAAAACTCTTAAATATGATAACTCAAGCAGCTGGAAAAACTACTAAAAATATTATCCAAGTATCTGATTTAGTGGAAAATGAATTGAAAAAGGAATTTGGTAAAAATGCTGAAGAATTATTAAAAAATTGGATTGAAATTTCTAACATTGCTGATAAATTAGATTGGACTATTCCTTTAGATATAAAATCTAATCTTATGGCAAATATTCCCCAAGGTTTTGCAGGTGGTGTTGATGTGCTATGGGAAAGTTTATCAGGTAATGAATATAATATTAATTTATTATTGGAAAAAGAAGCTACTAAAGTAGTAATTAGAGCAGTTGGTGTTGATTTTCCTATGTTATTACATGAAACTATTAAGGGTATTTATTTATATTTGCAATCAGGTGCAATAAAACAAGATAAAAAAACAGCACAGCTAATAAAAGCAGCTACATCTTCATTTTCAGATGAATCACAGGATTTTAGATATGGTCCAGCTACCTTACAAATGTTAATAACATTCGTTAATAAATTTCCAATAGTTAAAAAATATAGTAACATGGAAACCATGTTATTCACTATGTTATCTTTAGATAAGGAAAGGGCAGAAGAAGAAGCTAAATCATCTAAAGAATATAAAGAATATTTAACACAAAAAGCTAAAATGGCTTTAACAGATAAAAATTTCCTTATAATCATGAAAAGTATGTTCTCTACCTTTGATAAAACTGAAATCAATGGTAAGATAAAATTTACTATAAATGAAAAAAGATTCGAAGAATCAATAGCTAAAATAGCAATAGGTAAATTGATAACATATATAGCTAATGATATTGCTGAATATGAAAAAGAACTTGCTGAATGGGAAGCTGAAGAATTCAGTAGAAAAGAATATGAACTTTATCAACAAAATTTGAATAAACCAAATGATGAAATAGATCCAGATATCAAAAAATTATTTAATAAAGATGATGATTATGCTAATATGACACAAGCAGAAATAAATGATCTTATAGATGATGCATTAGATAATAAAGATTATGATTTGGTTGAAAAATTAGCAGTATATCTTAAAGAAGGTGCAGAAATCTATTTAAGAGAACTTGAAAATATAAATGAAAATAAAAAATAAATTACAAAAATATGAAAATATTAAATTATAGTCAATTTAATAAATTAGATTTTATTAATGAGGATGTTCAGAGAGCAAAAAAACTATTAAAAGATAGGTATTTAATTGATAAAATATCTAAAGAATTAGGATTTATCGATGATAGACTTCAATATGAATTATCACATGAAGGTAAACGTAGTTTATCATTGAATGACTTTAATGCAGATCAGCAAAAAGAATTAAAGTCTAAACTCCGTGAAATTAAGTTAACAGATCAACAAGTAAAAGATATTGAAAGAGATCCTGACTTTAGGAAAATTAGAATATTAACAGTTGAACTTGATAATGATAATGCTAAAAAATATACTTTAGAAAGGGATAATACTGGTTGGGTATATGCTTTTACATATTTTTATTTTATTGAAAATATAACAATAGAAGAATTAAAGGATGCTTATAAAAATCTATTAGAGTATAAAGATTTATTGGATAAATTACCTAAGAAGTTTGATAGCAATTTTATAGATCCTACCATACCTAATAACTTTGAGATTTTAATAGATGGATTTGAAATAATAGAAACCTATACTTATATTAGAGATTTGTTTAATATATTAAATCCTAAATTAAAAAAACAATATAAAAATGCAAGTAAAATTATTAAAGATAAATTTGATTCAGTTGCAGTTGCTTTTAAGGAGCTTGATGAAGAACAAAGAAAACAAGACCTTAAGAATATAGCTAAAAAGATGGGTAGATATAATCCAAATCCTAATTCAAAATTAGAAAAAAATCTTAAAGATTTTATAGAAGATATAGAAAATTTCCTTAAAAGTGCAAATAATGCAGAAATGAGTGATTTCTTAGAAAAAATAGAAGAATGTAATGATAAATTTGGAGATTTTGGTGCTGATATAAAATTTAATGATAAAGGTATATTAATCATAGATGTTAAATCATTTAATGCTAATGTTATGTTAAATTCACATACATCTCATTGTATTAAAAATAGTCAATCCACTTGGGATAGTTATGTACCTGATGATAGAAAACAATATTATATTTATAACTTTAATATACCATCATATAATAATCTTTCTGTAATTGGTGTTACTATAGATATTGATCACACTATTGGATATGCTCATGCTAAAAATGATCTTAATGTAAAATCTGAGTTAAAATCACATTTGATAAATATACAAAAAGAATATGGGATTACTATAGATTTATTTAAAAAAGTATTAGTACCAATATCACCAGAAGAAATGGAGAGAAAAAGAAAATCAAAAGAAGCTAATATTAAATTAGCAAGTAAACGTCTATCAATTGATAAAATTAAAGAGTTGATTAAAGATGGTGGTGATATTAATATT
The DNA here is from genome assembly GCA_023228995.1 of Candidatus Muiribacterium halophilum. Lineage (GTDB taxonomy): Bacteria > Muiribacteriota > Muiribacteriia > Muiribacteriales > Muiribacteriaceae > JALOAD01. The sequence continues at coordinate 42,858 of JALOAD010000014.1, read as the reverse complement.
GATAATTCCAGACAATTATATTTAGCTGTATCAAATAACGAATTATTTGAAAAAGATGTAGATGAGTATCATAATACAATAGAAGAATTATTGAAGTTGGGTGCTAGTCCTGTTATTAATGATGGTAACTCAATCATAGATGAAGCTAAAGATATAACTGTTATTAAATTATTAGTTAATTATGGTTCTGATATAACAGAAGAAGCATTTAATAATATTTATGATGATCCAGAAGCTGTTGAATATTGTTTAAAAGCAGGTATTGATCCAAATTTTGGTAGAAAAACTTTTATAAGAAGATGTATAAAAGGTAGTTGGGAAAGTAAAGAAAATATAGGCGAACCATATTATGAATCTATAGATTTGTTAGTTAAATATGGTGCTACTTATTTAACTAAGGAAAATTTCAAAACAGCTGTAGCTTATGGTAGAATTAAAATTATAGATGATATGATTCAAAAAGGATACATTGATGAAGTTGCTAGTAAAAGTAAATTTGGTAATATATCTACAATTAAAGATGATTATTTAGATAGTTTTACTAAACACATAAATGATAAAGAAATGAAAAAAGTAATAAAACATTTAGATAATTTAATAGATAAATATGAAAAATAAAAAAAATAAAAACCAGCTTTATAGCTGGTTTTTTTGTTTCAATGATATAATTTTATATAACAAATAAGCATCATTACAATCCTCATATGGTTTAGGTATAGTACTTATAGTCATAATATCATCTTTTATTAATTTAATATGTTTAGCCCATCTATCATTCAAATTATCATTCTCTACTATTGAATATAATATATCAGTTTTAGTAAATTTTCCACCAGCCATTCCAATAGTATTTTTCCAAATATATTCAGTCCTTGGGTTTTTTCCACGAATTTCTTTTATAATTGGTGGATATGTTAATTTACAACTTTCTAATTTCAATGTAGATGGTGATAATACTATAATATCTTCAGATACTATGTCAAATAATTTCTTTCTTAATAGTGTGGAAAAAGTAACTAAGTCTATAATATCTCCACTACTACTTGAATAAGAAAAACCTTCTATACCTATTATAGTAGGTTCGGTTCTATCTATATTATCTAATATATCTTTTATTATACCTTCAGTAATTTTATCAAAATCTTTCAATTTTATCAATTCACCTGTAGAATAATCATCAAATTCTCTATATTCAATGAATCTATATGTTATATATTCCTCAGCTAACTTAAACCATTTTTTTAATCCATTTTTACCACAAGCAGAAGATTCTCTGCAATAATTAAATATCTTGAAATTTTCTTCATCACCAATAATTAAAGCAGTTGATATGAGTGATGGATCTATTGCAACTATATTCATATTTTATTATATTTTATTTTAATATATATATATTAAAATAAATAACAAACTGATAAAATATATGTTTTTAGAAAATATTTATAGAAGATTATCTATAAAAGATTTGAAAAGATTCAAAAACTATATACATAAATATATTAAAAAATAATAGTTTTTTGCTATATCTAAAATAATTTGTTTTTATATTAAAATATAATAGTATTATTATCAACATTAAAGTCAATACAATAAAAAAGGATCTAAATAAGATCCTTTTTTATTAAAGTTTATTTCTTAATGAGAAACTTGCTTATAGCTTTCCTTCTGCAACAGAAGCAGCTCTGTATTCAGTAACCAATTTCTTGATTTCACCAATAGCTTTTCTAGCCTTGGAATCTGATACTTTAGTAGTTGCGTTGTGATTTTTTTCAAAATCATCCCATAACGTCTTCATTTGTTCAAAAATTTCTTGTTTTGTCATTTTTTTATTTTTATTTTTATTTTTATTTTCCCTATTAAGGGATATTTTTTATTCAAATATATCATTTGCATCTGATGCATCTGTGAAACCATTGGTTTCATCATCATCATTTATAATTTCATTGAATTTTCTTTCTGATTCTTCTATTTCATCAATTGATTTGAATCTAAAATAATCATTTACAATTGGTGCCATCTTTTCTAAAACCTCTTGGGTAAATACATCTGGTTTGAATAGTTTTTTAGCTGATACTGTTTTACCCAAATGTCTAACATACCATCTATTACCACCTGGTTTGAAAATTAATTCACCAGTTTCTTTATCTACTTCCTCTTTACCCTTAGCAATGCCAATTTGATCAAAATATTCAGGTCTACAAAAAGCATCTAATCCAGAGTATGGGTTAAGTCCATTGACAAAAGATATATCAAACTTAATTTTTTTAGGTTTAGCTAATCTATTTTTTTGTGTTTTGAATGATACTGTTATACCAGATGCACCTAAGTCCATATCATCCATATCATCAGCTTCTTTTAATTTAGATTTAGACATAAAACCTAAAACAGAAGCAGCATATACTAACCCCATTCCTCCCTTAGATATCTCCTTTGGATACATGCTTCCAATTTCTAGATAACTGTGGTTACATACGATTGATGGTATATTTAAATACCCTAAATCTGAACTTATACTTCTAAACAAAGCATTTAGTCCTTTTGCTCTGGTCATATCTTGTTTGATATTACCACTCAATAAATCTTCTTTTTCCTTATTAGAGGACATCATACCAATAGAATCTATTACTAATAATAATTTTGGTATTTCATAACCACCCATTTTTGCTTCCTTTAACTCATCAAGTAATTTTGTCAAAAATATATTAATATCTTCAACTTTATTAGATCTAATTAATCTGAATTTTTCAGGTGATATATCAATGCCAAATTTTGTAACTCCCTCTAAATCAATTGAAAATTCAGTATCTATATAAATAACAGAATAACCCTTTTTTTGAGCAGCATGGGCTGTTGAATAAGCAATAAAAGATTTACCACTACCACTTTCACCAATCAAACCAAATATTCGACCATCCTGAATACCACCATCCAACATCCTTGTTGATAATGCGGCATCCAATAGATAACAACCAGTTGATATAAATGTTTTTTCTTTTATATCCTTTTCAATTACAATTGGAATTTTTTTAGATATATCATCCATAATGGAACCAATCTTTGAAAATTCAAACTTTTTAGTTTCTTTTTGTTTTGCCATTTTATTTAACTTAATTTTCTTTTTATATTATATTAATATTAAAAGTTTTTCATTTATAGTAATAATATTTTATTATATACATTATATAAAAATAAATTAATAAAATACAAAATTCAATAAATTAAATAATTAATCATAATTATAATTTATTTGTAGAATTTGATGACATTCAACATTTTGAGGTATCTGATTTTTATAGTGGAGAAGAGGCATTAAGAAAGACACATGACCAAGATAAAGTTAAGAATGAGTATTGTATTCAAAATGATGTTAAAATGTTTAGAATTAAGTATGATGAGTTAGATGAGATTATAAATTTCATTTTCAATTTTTGTAATTCTATCATTTCTACTTTTGTAAATATTAAATTCAATATTTAGATTATTTTCATATGTGAAAACTATTTTTGTTTCATCTGAGATGTTTTCATTAAAATTTTTTAAGCATTTCATCATATTGTATATATTTTTAATATATATTTTTAATATATATTAAAATTACAAAATTAAATATTTATCGTATTTCATAATTATTTTTTAATAACTCTATGAGTTCTTCTCTGGTTTTTAGTTTTCCTATATCATCTAAGAATTCTACTAATCTATTTACTAATAATTTATCTTGTTGGATAATTTCTCTATCTATAAAATCCATAATTAAATCTTTATCTTCTCTATTAGATATCCATCCATATTCATTAGATGTTGTAAATAAATTTATTATTTTAGTAATTGGATTATTAGATATATATAATTCTTTATAATATTTTGGTAAATAATCTATATTTTTAAGATTATTAGAATCACACCAAAATAAACCATCTACTCTTTTAGGAGCACCATCTAAGGTTGTTAACTGATTGACACTACAAGAAAAATCCCCACCTATATTTTGAGGAGCACCTTCTAAGGTTGTTAATTGATTACTACTACAATAAAAATTACCACCTATAGTATGTGGAGCACCCTCTAAGGTGATTAATTGACATTTATAACAATAAAAACTCCCACCTATACTTTGAGGAGCACCCTCTAAGGATGTTAATTGATTATCATTACAATCGAACCACCCACCTACACTCTGAGGACTACCTTTTAATGATGTTAGTTTATTAAAACTACATTTAAAATTCCCACTGACCTTTCTAAATTTCAAAGGTAATACTTTTAATCCTTTATTAAACAAATCAACATTTCCATCTACATCAATAGAATCATCTTCATTGATTATGTAGTTTTTTATATTATATTTTTCACAAATAGCTTCAATTTCTGAAGTGTTTGTAGATTCATTAAACATTTTTATATATTTCATCGTATTTCATAATCATTTTTTAATAACTCTATTAGTTCTTCTTTATATTTTGGTTTTCCTATATCATGTGAGAATTCTACTAACCTATTAACTAATAATTTATCTTGTTGGATAATTTCTGCATATATAAAATCCATAATTAATTCTTTATCTTCTCTATTAGATATCCATCCATATTCATTAGATGTTGTAAATAAATTTATTATTTTAGTAATTGGATTATTAGATATATCTAATTCTTTATAATATTTTGATAAATAATCTATATTTTTAAGATTATTAGAATTACACAAAAATAAACCACTTACTCTTTTAGGAGCACCTTCTAAACTTGTTAACTGATTACAACTACAATTAAAACTCCCACCTATACTTTGAGGACTACCTTTTAATGAAGTTAGTTCATTAAAACTACAAGAAAAATTACCACCTATATTTTGAGGAGAACCCACCAAAGAAGTTAATTTATTAAAACTACAATTAAAATCCCCACCTATATATTGAGGACAACCCACCAAAGAAGTTAATTGATTAGAAGTACAATAAAAATCCCCACCTACACTTTGTGGAGCACCTTCTAAGGTTGTTAATTGATTATCATTACAATCAAAATTCCCACTAACCTTTCTAAATTTCAAAGGTAATACTTTTAATTTTTTATTATATAAATAAACATCACCATCTACATCAATGGAGACATCTTCATTTATAGTATAATTAGTTATATTATATTTTTTACAAATAGCTTCGATTTCAGAATTATTTATATTTTCATTAAATGTCCTTATATATTTCATCGTATTTCATAATCTTTTTTTAATAACTCTATGAGTTCTTCTCTGGATTTTGGTTTACCTATATCATCTAAGAATTCTACTAACCTATTAACTAATAATTTATCTTGTTGGATAATTTCTACATCTATAAAATCCATAATTAATTCTTTATCTGTTATATTAGATATCTGATCATATTCATCAGGTTTAGTAAATAAATCTATTATTTTAGTAATTGGATTATGACTTATATTTAATTCTTTATAATATTTTGGTAAATAATCTATATTTTTAAGATTATTAGAATAACACAAAAATAAACCACTTACTCTTTTGGGAACACCCTCTAAGCTTGTTAAGTTATTATTATTACATTCAAAATCACCACCTACTCTTTGAGGACTACCCACCAAAGAAGTTAATTTATTAATACTACAATAAAAACCCTCACCTACACTTTGAGGACAACCCACCAAAGAAGTTAATTGATTATCATTACAATAAAAACCACCACCTACACTTTGAGGACCACCCTCTAAAGATGTTAAATGATTAGAAATACAATAAAAATTACCAGCTACTCTTTGAGGAGCACCCTCTAAGGTTGTTAATTGATTATCATTACAATCAAAATCCCCACTTATATTTTGAGGACCACCCTCTAAAGATGTTAAATGATTAGAAATACATTCAAAAAAACCACCTACACTTTGTGGAGCACCTTCTAAGGATGTTAATTGATTATAACTACAAGAAAAATAACCACCTATACTTTGAGGAGCACCCTCTAAGGATGTTAATTGATTATCACTACAATTAAAATCACCATAAACTCTTTTAGGAGCACCCTCTAAGGTTGTTAATTTATTAAACTCACAATGGAAATTCCCACTAACCTTTCTAAATTTCAAAGGTAACTCTTTTAATTTTTTTCGTCTTAAGTCAACATCACCATTTACATCAATAGAATCATCATCATTTATAGTATAATTAGTTATATTATATATTTCACAAATAGCTTCAATTTCTGATATGTTCGTAGATTCATTAAACATTTTTAAGTATTTCATCTTATTGTATAATCATTTTTTAATAATTCTATGAGTTCTTCTCTGGTTTTTGGTTTATCTATATCATATAAGAATTCTACTAACCTATTAACTAATAGTATATCTTGTTGTATCATTTCTCTATCTATAAAATCCATAATTAATTCATTATCTTCTCTATTAGATATCAGACCATATTCATCAGGTTTAGTAAATAAATTTATTATTTTAGAAATTGGATTATTAGATATATCTAATTCTTTATAATATTTTGGTAAATAATCTATATTTTTAAGTTTATTAGAATAACACAAAAATAAACCACTTACTCTTTTGGGAACACCCTCTAAGCTTGTTAAGTTATTATTATTACATTCAAAATCACCACCTACTCTTTGAGGACTACCCACCAAAGATGTTAATTTATTAATACCACAATAAAAATCCCCACCTATACTTTGAGGACAACCCACCAAAGAACTTAATTGATTATAACTACAATAAAAATCACCACTAACCTTTCTAAATTTCAAAGGTAACTCTTTTAATTTTTTTCGACTTAAGTCAACATCACCATTTACATCAATAGAATCATCATCATTTATAGTATAATTAGTTATATTATATATTTCACAAATAGCTTCTATTTCTGATATGTTTGTAGATTCATTAAATGGTTTTAGATATTTCATTGTATTTCATCGTATTTCATAATCATTTTTTAATAACTCTATTAGTTCTTCTTTAGATTTTGGTTTTCCTATATCATGTGAGAATTCTATTAATCTATTTACTAATAATATATCTTGTTGTATAATTTCTCTATCTATAAAATCCACAATTAAATCTTTATCTTCTCTATTAGATATCCTTCCATATTCATTAGATGTTGTAAATAAATCTATTATTTTAGAAATTGGATTATTCAGCATAAATAATTCTTTATAATATTTTGGTAAATAATCTATATTTTTAAGATTATTAGAATAACACCAAAATATACCACCTACTCTTTGTGGAGCACCTTCTAAGGAGGTTAATTTATTATCAATACAATAAAAATTACCACCTACTCTTTGAGGAGTACCTTCTAAGGAGGTTAATTGATTATAACTACAAGAAAAATCCCCACCTATACTTTGAGGACAACCCACCAAAGAAGTTAATTGATTAGAATCACAATAAAAATTACCACCTATACTTTTAGGAGCACCCTCTAAGGTTGTTAATTCATTAAACTCACAATGGAAATTCCCACTAACCTTTCTAAATTTCAAAGGTAATACTTTTAATTTTTGTTTATATAAATAAACATCACCATCTACATCAATGGAGCCATCTTCATTAATTATGTAGTTTTTTATATTATATTTTTCACAAATAGCTTCGATTTCAGAATTATTTATATTTTCATTAAACATTTTTAAGTATTTCATCGTATTTCATAATCATTTTTTAATAACTCTATGAGTTCTTCTCTGGATTTTGGTTTTCCTATATCATCTAAAAATTCTACTAATCTATTCACTAATAATTTATCTTGTTGTATAATTTCTCTATCTATAAAATCCATAATTAAATCTTTATTTTCCCTATTAGATATCCCTACATATCCATTATATGTTATAAATAACTTTATTATTTTAGAAATTGGATTATTCAGTATAAATAATTCTTTATAATATTTTGGTAAATAATCTATATTTTTAAGTTTATTATTTCTACAAGAAAAATATTTTCCCACTCTTTGAGGAACACCTTCTAAGGTTGTTAACTGATTATAACTACATTTAAAATACCCACTGACCTTTCTAAATTTCAAAGGTAATGCTTTTAATTTTTTATTATATAAATCAACATCACCATCTACATCAATAGAACCATCATCATTTATAGTATAATTAGTTATATTATATTTTTCACAAATAGCTTCAATATCTGATCTATTTATAGATTCATTAAACATTTTTAAGTATTTCATCTTATTGTATAATCATTTTTTAATAATTCTATGAGTTCTTCTCTGGTTTTTGGTTTATCTATATCATATAAGAATTCTACTAACCTATTAACTAATAGTATATCTTGTTGTATCATTTCTCTATCTATAAAATCCATAATTAATTCATTATCTTCTCTATTAGATATCAGACCATATTCATCAGGTTTAGTAAATAAATATATTATTTTAGAAATTGGATTATTAGATATATCTAATTCTTTATAATATTTTGGTAAATAATCTATATTTTTAAGATTATTAGAATAACACAAAAATAAACCACTTACTCTTTTGGGAACACCCTCTAAGCTTGTTAACTGATTGTCACTACATTCAAAATCACCACCTACACTTTGAGGACTACCCACCAAAGATGTTAATTTATTATCATAACAAGAAAAATCACCACCTACACTTTGAGGAACACCCTCTAAGGATATTAACTGATTACTACTACAAGAAAAATGACCACCTACACTTTGAGGACTACCCACCAAAGAAGTTAATTGGTTGTCATAACAATAAAAGCCACCACCTACACTTTTAGGACTACCCACCAAAGAAGTTAATTGATTATCACTACAATCAAATTCACCACCTACTCTTTGTGGAGCACCTTCTAAGGTTGTTAATTGATTATCATTACATTTAAAATTTCCACCTATACTTTGAGGACAACCCATCAAAGATGTTAATTGATTATAACTACATCTAAAATTCCCATTAACCTTTCTAAATTTCAAAGGTAATGCTTTTAATTTTTTACTATATAAATCAACATCACCATCTACATCAATAGAACCATCATCATTTATAGTATAATTAGTTATATTATATTTTTTACAAATAGCTTCAATTTTAGAACTATTTATATTTTCATTAAATTTTTTTAAGTATTTCATCTTATTGTATAATCATTTTTTAATAATTCTATGAGTTCTTCTCTGGTTTTTGGTTTATCTATATCATATAAGAATTCTACTAACCTATTAACTAATAGTATATCTTGTTGTATAATTTCTCTATCTATAAAATCCATAATTAAATCTTTATCTTCTCTATTAGATATCCTTCTATATTCATTAGATGTTGTAAATAACTTTATTATTTTAGAAATTGGATTATCTCCTATAAATAATTCTTTATAATATTTTGGTAAATAATCTATATTTTTAAGATTATTAGAATAACACCAAAATATACTACCTACTTTTTTAGGAGCACCCTCTAAGGAGGTTAATTTATTATCTCTACAATTAAAATCCCCACCTATAGTATGTGGACCACCCTCTAAGGAGGTTAATTGATTACCTCTACAATCAAAATTCCCACCTATACTTTGAGGACAACCAACCAAAGAAGTTAATTGATTAATAGCACAATAAAAATTACCACCTATACTTTGAGGACAACCCATCAAAGAAGTTAATTTATTATCTCTACAATCAAAATAACCACCTATACTTTGAGGACCACCCACCAAAGAAGTTAATTGATTAGAATCACAATAAAAGTCACCACCTACACTTTGAGGAGCACCTTCTAAGGAAGTTAATTGATTATAACTACAAGAAAAATAACCACCTACACTTTGAGGACTACCCACCAAAGATGTTAATTGATTATCATTACACAAAAAATAACCACCTATACATTGAGAACTACCCTCTAATGATGTTAATTGATTACTACTACATTCAAAATAACCACCTATCGTATGTGGAGCACCCTCTAAGGTTGTTAACTGATTACCACTACATTCAAAATCACCACCTATAGTATGTGGAGCACCCTCTAAGGTGATTAATTGACATTTATAACAATAAAAATCCCCACCTACAGTTTGAGGTCCCCCTTCTAAGCTTGTTAATTGATTATATCTACAATTAAATTTCCCACCTATACTTTGAGGACTACCCTTTAATGATGTTAAATTATTATAACCACAATGGAAATCACCACTAACCTTTCTAAATTTCAAAGGTAATACTTTTAATTTTTCACGACTTAAATCAACATCACCATCTACATCAATTGTACCATCATCATTAATTATGTAGTTTTTTATATTATATTTTTTACAAATAGAATCAATTTCAGATCTATTTATATTTTCATTAAATGTTTTTATATATTTCATCGTATTGTATAATCATTTTTTAATAACTCTATGAGTTCTTCTTTGGATTTTGGTTTTCCTACATCATCTAAGAATTCTACTAATCTATTTACTAATAATTTATCTTGTTGGATAATTTCTGCATCTATAAAATCCATAATTAAATCTTTATCTGTTGTATTAGATATCCGACCATATTCGTCAGGTTTAGTAAATAAATCTATTATTTTAGAAATTGGATTATTAGATATATATAATTCTTTATAATATTTTGGTAAATAATCTATATTTTTAAGATTATTAGAATAACACAAAAATATACCACTTACTCTTTTAGGACCACCTACTAAAGAAGTTAATTGATTACCACTACAATTAAAATTCCCACCTACTCTTTGGGGTGCACCCTCTAAGGAGGTTAATTTATTATCACTACAATAAAAATTACCACCTACTCTTTGAGGAGCACCTTCTAAGGAGGTTAATTGATTATAACTACAAGAAAAATAACCATCTATACTTTGAGGAACACCCTCTAAGGATGTTAATTGATTACTACCACAATAAAAATCACCATAAACTCTTTTAGGAGCACCCTCTAAGGTTGTTAATTCATTAAACTCACTATGGAAATTCCCACTAACCTTTCTAAATTTCAAAGGTAATACTTTTAATTTTTGTTTATATAAATAAACATCACCATCTACATCAATGGAACCATCTTCATTAATTATGTAGTTTTTTATATTATATTTTTCACAAATAGAATCAATTTCAGAACTATTTATATTTTCATTAAAATTTTTTAAGTATTTCATCGTATTTCATAATCATTTTTTAATAACTCTATGAGTTCTTCTCTGGTTTTTGGTTTATCTATATCATCTAAAAATTCTACTAATCTATTTACCAATAATTTATCTTGTTGGATAATTTCTCTATCTATAAAATCCATAATTAATTCTTTATCTTCTCTATTAGATATCCCTACATATTCATTAGATAATGTTAATAACTTTATTATTTTAGAAATTGGATTATCTCCTATAAATAATTCTTTATAATATTTTGGTAAATAATCTATATTTTTAAGATTATTAGAATTACACCAAAATATACCACCTACTCTTTGGGGAGCACCCTCTAAGGAGGTTAATTTATTAACACTACAATAAAAATTACCACCTACTCTTTGAGGACTACCCACCAAAGAAGTTAATTGATTACTACTACAAGAAAAATAACCACCTACACTTTGAGGACCACCCTCTAAGGATGTTAATTGATTACCACTACATTCAAAATCCCCACCTATACTTTTAGGAGCACCCTCTAAGGTTGTTAATTTATTAAACTCACAATGGAAATTCCTACTAACCTTTCTAAATTTCAAAGGTAATACTTTTAATTTTTGTTTATATAAATAAACATTATCATCTACATCAATGGAGCCATCTTCATTAATTATGTAGTTTTTAATATTAAATTTTTCACAAATAGCTTCAATTTCTGAGGTGTTTGTAGATTCATTAAATGTCCTTATATATTTCATCGTATTTCATAATCATTTTTTAATAACTCTATGAGTTCTTCTCTGTTTTTTGGTTTATCTATATCATCTAAATATTCTACTAATCTATTTACCAATAATATATCTTGTTGGATAATTTCTCTATCTATAAAATCCAATATTAAATCTTTATTTTCTCTATTATCATATATCATTCCTATTCCATTAGATGTTGTAAATAACTTTACTATTTTATAAATTGGATTATCTCCTATTAATAATTCTTTATAATATTTTGGTAAATAATCTATATTTTTAAGTTTATTATTTCCACAAGAAAAATATTTTCCCACTCTTTGAGGAACACCTTCTAAGGTTGTTAACTGATTATCACTACAATTAAAAATCCCACCTATATTTTGAGGACTACCCACTAAGGATGTTAATTGATTATTATTACAATCAAAATTCTCACCTATAGTATGTGGAGCACCCTCTAATGATGTTAATTGATTAGAATAACACCTAAAATCACCACCTACACTTTGAGGACAACCCATCAAAGATGTTAATTGATTATAACTACAATAAAAATCACCAGTAACATTTCTAAAATTCAAAGGTAATACTTTTAATTTTTTATTATATAAATAAAAATCACCATCTACATCAATAGAACCATCTTCATTAATTATGTAGTTTTTTATATTATATTTTTTACAAATAGCTTCGATTTCAGATCTATTTATATTTTCATTAAAATTTTTTAAGTATTTCATCGTATTTCATAATCATTTTTTAATAACTCTATGAGTTCTTCTCTGTTTTTTGGTTTATCTATATCATCTAAGAATTCTACTAATCTATTTACCAATAATTTATCTTGTTGGATAATTTCTCTATCTATAAAATCCATAATTAAATCTTTATTTTTTCTATTAGATATCCCTACCAGTTCATTAGATGTTATAAATAACTTTATTATTTTAGAAATTGGATTATTATATATATATAATTCTTTATAATATTTTGGTAAATAATCTATATTTTTAAGTTTATTATTTCTACAAGAAAAATATTTTCCCACTCTTTGAGGAACACCTTCTAAGGTTGTTAACTGATTATAACTACAAGAAAAATAACCACCTACACTTTGAGGACCACCATCTAAGGAGGTTAATTGATTACCACTACAATTAAAATACCCACCTATACTTTGAGGACTACCCACCAAAGAAGTTAATTTATTATCTCTACATTCAAAATTCCCACCAACTCTTTGTGGAACACCTTCTAAGGAGGTTAATTGATTACCACTACAATTAAAATACCCACCTATACTTTGAGGACTACCCACCAAAGAAGTTAATTTATTATCTCCACAAGAAAAATCCCCACCTACTCTTTGGGGAACACCTTCTAAGGTTGTTAATTGATTATCATTACAATAAAAATCACCACCTATATATTGAGGACTACCCACCAAAGAAGTTAATTGATTATCATTACATTCGAACCACCCACCTACACTCTGAGGACTACCATTTAATGATGTTAGTTTATTAAAACTACATTTAAAATACCCACTGACTTTTCTAAATTTCAAAGGTAATACTTTTAATCCTTTATTAAACAATTCAACATTTCCATCTACATCAATGGAGCCATCTTCATTTATAGTATAATTAGTTATATTATATTTTTTACAAATAGCTTCAATTTCTGATGTGTTCGTAGATTCATTAAATGTCCTTATGTATTTCATCGTATTTCATAATCATTTTTTAATAACTCTATGAGTTCTTCTTTAGATTTTGGGTTTCCTACATCATGTAAGAATTCTACTAACCTATTAACTAATAGTATATCTTGTTGTATCATTTCTCTATCTATAAAATCCATAATTAATTCATTATCTTCTCTATTAGATATCCTTCCATATTCATTAGATGTTGTAAATAACTTTATTATTTTATAAATTGGATTATTAGATATATCTAATTCTTTATAATATTTTGGTAAATAATCTATATTTTTAAGATTATTAGAATCACACCAAAATACATCACCTACTCTTTTAGGAGCACCCTCTAAGCTTGTTAAGTTATTACCATTACAATAAAAATAACCACCTACACTTTGAGGACTACCCACTAAAGAAATTAATTGGTTATTATAGCTATAAAAGCCACCACCTACACTTTTAGGACTACCCACCAAAGATGTTAATTTATTATAACTACAATCAAATTCACCACCTACTCTTTGTGGAGCACCTTCTAAGGTTGTTAATTGATTATCATTACATTTAAAATTCCCACCTACATTTTGAGGACTACCCTCTAAGGTTGTTAATTGATTACTATTACAATCAAACTCCCTACTAACATTTCTAAATTTCAAAGGTAATACTTTTAATTTTTCATGACTTAAATCAACAACACCATCTACATCAATAGAATCATCTTCATTGATTATGTAGTTTTTTATATTATATTTTTCACAAATAGCTTCAATTTCTGAAGTGTTCGTAGATTCATTAAATGTCCTTATATATTTCATCGTATTTCATAATTATTTTTTAATAACTCTATGAGTTCTTCTCTGGATTTTGGTTTTCCTATATCATCTAAAAATTCTACTAATCTATTCACTAATAATTTATCTTGTTGGATAATTTCTGCATCTATAAAATCCATAATTAAATCTTTATCTTCTCTATTAGATATCCTTCTATATTCATTAGATAATGTAAATAAATCTATTATTTTAGAAATTGGATTATTAGATATATCTAATTCTTTATAATATTTAGGTAAATAATCTATATTTTTAAGATTATTAGAATCACACCAAAATACATCACCTACTCTTTTAGGAGCACCCTCTAAGGATATTAATTGATTATAACTACAATAAAAATTACCACCTATACTTTGAGGACAACCTACCAAAGAAGTTAATTGATTACCAGCACAAGAAAAATCACCACCTATAGTATGTGGAGCACCCTCTAAGGATGTTAATTGATTATATCCACTATAAAAACCACCGCCTATATATTGAGGACAACCCACCAAAGAAGTTAATTTATTATTTCTACAATCAAAAAAACCACCTATACTTTGAGGACAACCCTTCAAAGAAGTTAATTGATTATCATAACAAGAAAAATAACCACCTACATTTTGTGGACTACCCTCTAATGATGTTAAATTATTACTATCACAATTAAACTCCCTACTAACATTTCTAAATTTCAAAGGTAATACTTTTAATTTTTCATGACTTAAATCAACAACACCATCTACATCAATAGAATCATCTTCATTAATTATGTAGTTTTTTATATTATATTTTTCACAAATAGCTTCAATTTCTGAAGTGTTCGTAGATTCATTAAATGTCCTTATATATTTCATCGTATTGTATAATCATTTTTTAATAACTCTATGAGTTCTTCTCTGGTTTTTGGTTTATCTATATCATATAATAATTCTACTAATCTATTTACCAATAATTTATCTTGCTGTATAATTTCTCTATCTATAAAATCCATAATTAATTCTTTATCTTCTCTATTAGATATCCTTCCATATTCATTAGATGTTGTAAATAATTTTATTATTTTAGAAATTGGATTATTAGATATATCTAATTCTTTATAATATTTAGGTAAATAATCTATATTTTTAAGTTTATTAGAATCACACCAAAATATATCACCTACTCTTTTAGGAACACCATCTAAGGTTGTTAACTGATTGCCACTACAAGAAAAACCCCCACCTATACTTTGAGGACAACCCACCAAAGAAGTTAAATGATTAGAAATACAAGAAAAACCACCACCTACTCTTTGGGGAGCACCCTCTAAGGATGTTAATTGATTATATCCACAATAAAAACCACCATCTATACTTTGAGGACAACCCACCAAAGAAGTTAATTGATTATCATCACAAGAAAAATCCCCACCTATACTTTGAGGACTACCCTCTAATGATGTTAAATTATTATTATTACAATCAAAATTCCCACTAACATTTCTAAATTTCAAAGGTAATACTTTTAATTTTTTATGACATAAATCAACATCACCATCTACATCAATAGAATCATCTTCATTGATTATGTAGTTTTTTATATTATATTCGTTACAAATAGCTTCGATTTCAGAACTATTTATATTTTCATTAAATTTTTTTAAGTATTTCATCGTATTTCATAATCATTTTTTAATAACTCTATGAGTTCTTCTCTGGTTTTTGGTTTATCTATATCATCTAAAAATTCTACTAATCTATTTACCAATAATTTATCTTGCTGTATAATTTCTCTATCTATAAAATCCATAATTAAATCTTTATCTTCTCTATTAGATATCCTTAAATATTCATTAGATGTTGTAAATAACTTTATTATTTTAGAAATTGGATTATCTCCTATATATAATTTTTTATAATATTTTGGTAAATAATCTATATTTTTAAGATTATTATTATCACAAGAAAAATATCTTCCCACTCTTTGAGGAACACCTTCTAAGGTTGTTAACTGATTACCACTACAATCAAAAAAACCACCTACACTCTGAGGAGCACCTTCTAAGGATGTTAATTGATTATCATTAAAATCAAAATTCCCACCTATACTTTGAGGACAACCCACTAAAGAAGTTAAATGATTAGAAATACAATTAAAATCCCCACCTATACTTTGAGGACTACCCACCAAAGAAGTTAATTTATTATCTCTACAAGAAAAATTCCCACCTACTCTTTGTGGAGCACCTTCTAAGGTGGTTAATTGATTACCACTACAATAAAATCCCCTACCTATACTTTGAGGACCACCCTCTAAGGATGTTAATTGATTATTATTACAATCAAAAATCCCACCTATAGTATGTGGAGCACCTTCTAAGGACGTTAATTTATTAAAACTACAATCAAAATTCCCACCTACTCTTTGAGGACTACCCACCAAAGAAGTTAATTTATTATTATGACCATAAAAATAACCACCTATACTTTGAGGACTACCCTCTAATGATGTTAAATTATTACAACTACAATCAAAATAACCACTAACCTTTCTAAATTTCAAAGGTAATACTTTTAATTTTTTATTATATAAATAAACATCACCATCTACATCAATAGAGCCATCTTCATTAATTATGTAGTTTTTTATATAATATTTTTCACAAATAGCTTCAATTTCTGAGGTGTTTGTAGATTCATTAAATGTCCTTATATATTTCATCGTATTTTATAATCATTTTTTAATAACTCTATGAGTTCTTCTCTGATTTTTGGTTTATCTATATCATATAAGAATTCTACTAATCTATTAACTAATAGTATATCTTGTTGTATCATTTCTCTATCTATAAAATCCATAATTAATTCATTATCTTCTCTATTAGATATCAGACCATATTCATCAGGTTTAGTAAATAAATCTATTATTTTAGAAATTGGATTATTAGATATATCTAATTCTTTATAATATTTTGGTAAATAATCTATATTTTTAAGTTTATTAGAATAACACAAAAAACCACCACCTACTCTTTTAGGACCACCTACTAAAGAAGTTAACTGATTACCACTACAATTAAAAATCCCACCTATATTTTGAGGACCACCCTCTAAAGATGTTAAATGATTAGAAATACAAGAAAAACCACCACCTACTCTTTGGGGAGCACCTTCTAAGGAGGTTAATTGATTACCACTACAATAAAATCCCCTACCTACACTTTGAGGACTACCCTCTAATGATGTTAATTGATTATCATAACAAGAAAAAACACCACCTACTCTTTGGGGAGCACCCTCTAAGGATATTAATTGATTATCATTACAATCAAAATCCCCACCTATAGTATGTGGAGCACCCTCTAAGGTGATTAATTGACATTTATAACAATTAAAATTCCCACCTATACTTTGAGGAGCACCCTCTAAGGATGTTAATTGATTACTACTACAATAAAAATCCCCACCTACAGTTTGAGGACTACCTTTTAATGATGTTAGTTTATTATAACTACATTTAAAATTACCAATAACATTTCTAAATTTCAAAGGTAATACTTTTAATTTTTTATTATATAAATCAACTTCACCATCTACATCAATAGAACCATTATCATTTATAGTATAATTAGTTATATTATATTTTTCACAAATAGAATCAATCTCAGTTGTATTTATATTTTCATTAAAATTTTTTAAGTATTTCATCGTATTTCATAATCATTTTTTAATAGCTCTATGAGTTCTTCTTTAGATTTTGGGTTTCCTATATCATCTAAGAATTCTACTAATCTATTTACTAATAATTTATCTTGTTGGATAATTTCTCTATCTATAAAATCCATAATTAAATCTTTATTTTCTCTATTATCATATATAGTTCCTGTCCTATAAGATGTTATAAATAACTTTATTATTTTATAAATTGGATTATCTCCTATAAATAATTCTTTATAATATTTTGGTAAATAATCTATATTTTTAAGTTTATTAGAATAACACAAAAAACCACCACCTACTCTTTTAGGACTACCCTCTAAAGATGTTAATTTATTAGCAGCACATTCAAAATTCCCACCTATACTTTGAGGACAACCCACCAAAGAAGTTAATTGATTAGAAATACAATAAAAATCCCCACCTACACTTTGTGGAGCACCTTCTAAGGTTGTTAATTGATTATAACTACAATTAAATTCACCACCTATATATTGAGGACAACCCACCAAAGAAGTTAATTGATTAGAAATACAATAAAAATTCCCACCTATACTTTGAGGAGCACCCTCTAAGGATGTTAATTTATTATCACTACAATAAAAATTCCCAATAACATTTCTAAATTTCAAAGGTAACTCTTTTAAACTTTTTCCATATAAATCAACATGACCATCTACATCAATAGAACCATCATCATTAATTATGTAGTTTTTTATATTATATTTTTCACAAATAGCTTCAATTTCTGAAGTGTTCGTAGATTCATTAAATGTCCTTATATATTTCATCGTATTTCATAATCATTTTTTAATAACTCTATGAGTTCTTCTCTGGTTTTTGGTTTATCTATATCATATAAGAATTCTACTAATCTATTTACCAATAATTTATCTTGTTGTATTATTTCTCTATCTATAAATTCAGATATTAATTCTTTATCTATTGTATTAGATATCCGACCATATTCATCAGGTTTAGTAAATAAATCTAATATTTTAGAAATTGGATTTCCGTTAATACCTAATTTCTTATAAGTTTTAGGTAAATAATCTATATTTTTAAGTTTATTATTTCTACAAAAAAAATCACCATAAACTCTTTTAGGAGCACCTTCTAAACTTGTTAATTGATTATCTTCACAAGAGAAATATCCACCTACATATTGGGGTGCACTTATTAAATTAGTTAATTGGTTATTATCACAACTAAAACCTTCATCTACATGTTGTGGATAACCATTCAAGTTTGTTAATTTATTATAAGCACAATTAAAATTACCATTAACATTTCTAATTTTCAAAGGTAACACTCTTAAATTATTTCTTTTTAAGTTAACATTTCCATTTACATCAATAGAACCATCTTCATTAATTATGTAGTTTTTAATATAATATTTTTCACAAATAGCTTCAATTTCTGAGGTGTTTGTAGATTCATTAAATGTCCTTATATATTTCATCGTATTTCATAATCATTTTTTAATAACTCTATGAGTTCTTCTCTGGTTGTTGGTTTATCTATATCATATAAGAATTCTACTAATCTATTTACCAATAATTTATCTTGTTGTATTATTTCTCTATCTATAAATTCATCTATGTTATCTTTATCATCCCGAGTTTTTGTATATTCAACATAATTATATTTAAGTATTAAATCTAATATTAGGTTTATTGGATTTCCAATATGTTTAATATTTCTTATTTGTTTTGGGTAATAATCTAATGATTTTATATTATTATGATTACATGAAAATAAATTACCACATATCTTAGGTGCCCCTTTCAACGAAGTCAATTTGTTAAATTCACAATTATAATTATAATTAACTATTGTCGGACCACCTTCTAATGATGTGAGTTTATTATGACTGCAATCAAAACTATGTTCTATGGTTTGTAGACATCCATTGAGAGAAGTCAACTCATTAAATTGACAAATGAAACAATAACCAATATGTTCTGGCATATAATTTAAGTCTATTATGTAATTATTGGAACAATCAAAATCTACACCTATATATTTAGGTACATATTTTAAGGTTTTTAATCTATTATTAGAACAATTAAAATCTAAAATAATTTTATCTGGTGAACCTTTAAGACTAATTAGATTGTTATTATTACATAAAAAATTTCCTAATACATAATAAGGAGAACCCATTAAATTGGTTAATTCATTATTACTACAATTAAAATCACCTATTACTTTCCCAAATTTTAAGGGTAGCACTTTTAATTTTCTATTGGATAAATCAACATCACCATTTACATCAATGGTGTCATCATCATTTATAGTATATTTTTTAATATTATATTTTTCACAAATAGCATCAATATCTGATCTATTTATAGATTCATTAAACATTTTTAAGTATTTCATATTTTTCATATTTAATATATATTAAAAATAAAATATATCAAATGAAAAAATTCACAAAAATTGTAGAAAAAATAGAATCAAATAATTCATACATTATTAAAGCTGAAATTGAATTAGAAGTAAAGGCTGAGAATGAAGGTGAGGCTGGATATTTAGCTGATAGTATATTACAAGGAATTGAAGAATCAACTGGTAATTATATTATTAATGATATAGCAAAATTGAAAGAATAATATGAAATACATTTTAGAATATAATCAGTATAATAAGGATGAAAACCTTAAAAAATATAGACAAATAGATGAACAAGGTTATATAAAAACTGGTATAATCAGAATTGATGATGATTATGAACCAGATGATGTTGAATATAAACAAGAAAAGGTTTATGTACCTAATTATGTTAATGAATGGCATTATTATGATAATACTGATCCAGATATTAGTATATTTGATAATTTAGAATCTGCATTAAAAGATTTAGAAATATGTGGTAGTTATACTGATGTGAAAGATGGTTATAGTCCAGTTAAGGTAACTAGAATATTTTTTAAGGAAGGTTGGATAGATAAAAATGGTGAGATATATGATTTAGAAGATGAATTATTAGATGTGTATCAGATAATAGATTTTCCATCAGATATTAAAATAAGTGATGATATCATTGCATCAAAAAGTTTTGATCCACCTAATGTTGAAGTTGATAATTTACATGATATGGTACGTGATAGATTTAGAACAGGTGAAGGATTGCTTGATACTTATGAAATTGATGGATATGAACTTAAAATAGATTGGAGTGATTGTGCATCAGGTAAATATTGTAGAATTAATATATATGATTTAGAAGATGAAAAAGTAGGTCATATTCAAATGAGAATATCTAACCATTCATATAATCCAAGAAATAATGATGAATCAGCTTTAAGAGGTGATTTTATATCACTCGTAATAACAAATAAAGATGAAACATCACATAGATTTTTTGGTAGATATAATCTATGTTTTGATGGATATGATGATATACAAGATGTAATTGATGCTCTTAATGAAAGAGTTAGTGATATATTGTTTTTTTGGGATATTGAGAAAAAAAGAATAGAATATAATGCTTAAATATATTTTAGAATATAATGAATTTAATGATCTAAGCATTGAAGAACAAGATATTAAAGATAATGCAATTTAAAATGATGTTAAAATTAAAGAATTGGAAAAATATAACTATGATGGAATAATGGATTATGGTTATGGTAAGAAAATAAATAAATTATTGTATGAAATAATTGCATTTGAACCTAATCAAATTAAATCAGCTACATATAATAATGGTGATTTTAATAAAAATAATAATGATATTAGATTTTAATATATACAAATAAAAACAATCAATATGAAAAAGTTTTCAGATTTCAAACCTATTAAAAAACCTATTATAATAAAAGAATCTGATGAATCAGATCAAATAGAAGATGTGCAAATCACTCAAGTAGCATATCAAACTGATATAGCTAAATTTTTCTCTAAATTATTTGAAAGTAGAGAAGTTGCTCATATATATCATTTACAAATACAAGGGGAAGGTTCTTATGTTGCCCATTTGGCATTAAATGAATATTATGATAATATATTAGAATTAATTGATGAATTAATTGAAGTATATCAAGGTCAATATGATATAATTGAAAATTATGATATAATTAATCCTGATATTACATTATCTAAAGATAAAATAGATTATTTTATAGAATTAGCTGATTTTATCAAAAATAATAAAAATTGTATATTGCCTGATGACACACATTTATTAAGTATTGTTGATGAAGTATTAATATTGATTTATAAGACATTATATAAATTGAAAACATTAAAATAATAATGAAATATATAAAATTGTTTAATGAATCAGATAATTATTATAATTATGATGAAATTAAGAATGTTGTTAAATATTGCTTAATAGCTCAAAATTATTCAGATGCTGCTAAAGGTATAACCATATATAAAGATGAACTTCACTATAAACAGATTGAAAAAATACTTTATAATGATAATTTAAGTTATAATCAAATAAAAAATGATCTTTATTATTATAAAAGTTTCTATTTAGTTAAAGCAGTTAAAGTTGCTAAAAATGCTAAAATAGATGTTTATTTAGATGAAGACGAGAAAGGATATGAAGTATTATATTTTGAATTTCCTTTTGGTCAGGTATCTTTTCATTTTTATGATGACTATTGGCTTAATCAATTACCAAATAATGTAATTAAAGAAAAACATAAATGGGATGGGTTAAAAGATACTCGTGATATTTTATTAAAAGCATATAAAAATATAAAAATGTAAAAATGAAATATTTACAGAATTTTAATGAGGCTTATAATACACAAATAGATTATAATCTATTAGATATCACTAATAAAGTAGTACATATAGAGGATATATTTGGTGATGTTTTATATACTAATGCACCTTCTCGTAAAGACTTAAATGAAATGAATAGATGGTTAAAAAATAATCCAAATACTTTAATTAGATTATATCATGGTACTAGTACTAATCATAATATATTAGAGCAAGGAATTAAAAAAACAAGTGTTAAAAATGTAAATAGCTTATCTTCTTCATTTGGTTATGTATATTTATCACCTTTTGAAAGTACTGCTAAAATGTTTGGTGAATTAGGAAATCCATATGGTAGTATAGTATATACAGTTGATGTACCAATTAGATTATTGAAACCTGATAAAGATCAATTATTTAATAAGAGAAATGTTGAAGATTCTAATGATATAAGAAATACATTAGCAGATAGTATAGTTTATGGTAGATCAGTTTGTATAAAAGGAAATATACCACCTTATATGATAAATAGAGATGATAAATAAAGAAATTATAGAAATATAATTTCTTTTTTAATTTTCACTATATAAGAAATTTCTACCTTCATCTATATAGTTAGTTAGATTATTTACTATGTTATCTACCTTATCTATTGAATCTGATATATTTTTCTTAATTACATATAAAGATAAAATTGAATCATCAATCTGATCATTTGAAGTTTTTGATGGACTTTTATAATTATTTAATTCATTTAATAATTTTTCAGTATATTTAGATTTCTCTTCCATATTTGATGCAATTTCTTTTAATTCTTCTATAATTTTATTAACTCTTTCTGGAGATATTTCTATACTCTCATATTCGTAAAATTTCTTCAATCTCATTTCTATTTTTTATTTTTAATATATATATTAATTATGAAAAGATTAAAATATATTTTAGAATATAAAGAATTTGATAATTTAAGTATAGAAGAACAAGAAATCAAGGATATAGCAATATCTAATGGAACTTTCATGAAAGCACCAAATGGTAAAAAGACTATATTAAATACAAAACAATGGTTACAAGTAAGGACCAAGAATTTTATCAATTGGTTTGGTGATTGGATTAATGATCCAAAAAATGCAAGTAAAATTGTGGATGAAAATGGAGAACCTTTAGTAGTATATCATGGTAGTAGATATAAATTTGATAAATTTGATAAATCTAAATTGGGTGAATCAACAAAAGTAGCAAGAGTTGGTTTTTGGTTTGGTGAAACTAAAAACTTTGCTAAAAACTTTGCTAATTCAACTTGGTATGGTGATTCAGGCACAACTAATGTATTCGAAGTATACTTGAATATTAAAACACCAAAAATATATCAAACTACTGATAATACTGAAGCTAAAAATTCACTAAAAAAAGAAATTGATATAATTGAAAAAGAAATTGATTCATTATATAATCAATGGAGTTTTCGTAATCCTATTTGTGATTATGATACTATTAAAGTTTTTCAATTGGCTATGGATGGGAAATCTATAAATAACAATAATAGATCTTATTTTGAAAATAAAACACTTTATAGTAAAGAAGCAATTAAAGATGGTGAAATGGTATTTGAACTGAAGAACAAACTTAAATCTTTAGAAGATGAATATTATAATTGTATTTATTCAGATGCTTATGAGCAATTTAGAACAGATATATATAAAATTGAAGATAAAAATGCTGAAATTGCTAATACTGGTGGATTGGGTATGGCACTGAAAAATAATGAGGAAACTATAAATATTTACTTAGATAATTTAAAAAATGATGGTTATGATGGGATCATTATAAAAAATACTAGATTTGATAAAGATGAAGCAGGTGGTATAAATACTCAATATGTTGCTTTATCTTCAAAACAAATCAAATCAATTGTCAATAATGGTGATTTTGATATAAATAATGAAAATATAAATGAAAATAATGAAACATATCTTAGAATTCAGGGAATTTGATAATTTAACTATTGAGGAGCAGGATATTAGAGATAAAGCAATTTCTAATAATACTTTCATGAAAGCTCCAAATGGTAAAAAGACTAAATTGAATATTAAAAATTGGCTTCAAGTAAGGACTAAGAATTTTATTAATTGGTTTGGTGATTGGTTAAATGACCCAGAAAATTCAAGTAAGATTGTAGATGAAAATGGTGAACCTAAGATAGTTTATCATGGGACTATTAAAGAGTTTGAAGTTTTTAAACCATCTCGTAAATTTGGTGGTGGTCTTTATTTTTCAAATTCTAATGATTTTGCTAAAAAATTTGCAGGACCAAATGGACATATATATGCAGTATATCTTAAAATAATAGATCCTAATTATGATGGTTTTGATGGTGCTGGTGCTGGTGCTATAATGTCGTCAAATAAATATAAAGATGGTGGAGTATTTACTAAAAGACAAACAGATAAATATGCTATTAAAGGAACTAAAGAATATATTGTATTCGAACCAACACAAATTAAATCAGCCACATATAATAATGGTGATTTTGATATAAATAATGGAAATATATACAAATAGTATGAAATATATTTTAGAATATAAAGAGTTTGATAATTTAAGTATTGAAGAACAAGAAATTAAAGATAATGCAATATTTAATAATACTTTCATGAAAGCTCCAAATGGAAGAAAAACTAAACTAACACAGAAACAATGGCTTCAAGTGAGAACTAAAAATTTTATTAATTGGTTTGGTGATTGGATTAATGATCCAGATAAAGCAAGTAAAGTAGTAGATATAAATGGTGAACCATTAGTAGTTTACCATGGTACATCAAATGATTTTGATGTTTTTCATCAAAACAACCCTTATTCATATGCTGATGATGGTGCAAATTTTTTCACAAGTGATATAAATTTAGCTAGTAAATATGGTGATAAGATAATATCTGTTTATTTATGTATGGTAGATCCTGAAGTGGAAGATGCTTATGGTGAAACATTTAATGATTATGCAAATGTATCTACTGGTTTAGGTATGAATGAATATTCAGAAACTATTATTAAAAATATAAAAGATAGTCCAAAAGGAACAGATAAAAGAATTAAAGCACAAAATTTATATGTTATTGGTAATGAGTTAAATAATCAAATTAAATCAGCCACATATAATAATGGTGATTTTGATATAAATGATGAAAATATATACAAATAGTATGAAATATATTTTAGAATATAAAGAGTTTGAGAATAAAGAAATATTTAACATTGGTGATATGACTACATTGGGTGAGGTTGAAGATGTATATACTAATACTAAAATTAATCAAACTCAATATTTAATCAATGGACAATGGTACCACGAGAAATTAGTTAAGAAAGGTAATCCAGATGATGATACTTTAATACAAACTGAAATTTCAAATAGAACTCGTGATACATATGACAAATCTGTTAAAAATGTAATTTTATATCATGGGACAGATGAAAAATCAGCTGAGAATATTAAAAAAACAAAGAAATTCTCAATTGGTGAAGGTATTACATTTTTTACTAAAAGTAAAAAAGAAGCTAAAGAATATGCAAAAAATAAATCATTATATAGAGGTGGTAATGGCATAGGTGAAGTATTTACTTTTATTATACCAAATTGGTGTGTAAATAAAAATAAAGCTACAGGTGAATATGAAACAGATTTAGAATTTGATTATGTGGATGATAAACTTATACCAACTAAAGATAGTATTTTAAGGGCTATAAAAAATAAATAAAAATAAGATGAAATATATTTTAGAATATAATGAATTTAATGATCTAAGTATTGAAGAACAAGATATTAAAGATAATGCAATTTTAGATAATATTTTTATGAAAGCCCCAAATGGTAAGAAATCCAATTTAACTGAAAAGCAATGGCTTCAAGTTAGAACTAAGAAATTTATAAATTGGTTTGGTGATTGGTTAAATGATCCAGATAAAGCAAGTAAAGTTATTGACGAAAATGGTGAACCTATGGTACTTATACATAGAAGTACTAATGATTTTGAAATTTTTGATAAACAAGAATCAATTAGAGGTAGAGTTTTAGGTGATGGTTTTTATTTTTCTAAATTGGATACATATAAGGAATGTGGTAATATAAAATATGAAGTTTATCTAAATATTAAAACACCATATGATTTAACACCAAATAAAAGAGATAACGTGCCATTAGAAAAATATATAAGAATATATGGATATACTGATAATGAATATATCATAAGTAAATTAAAAGGTGGTGGTTTAGGTTTGGTTGATTTACAAAGTTATAAAAAAGATGATAATTTAATTGAAAAATTAGGCTATGATGGAGTCATATATAGTAAACAATATAAAGTAAATTATTCCAATCAAATTAAATCAGCTACATATAATAATGGTGATTTTGATATAAATAATAATTCAATTTTAGAATCAAATAGCCCAACTCACTCTGGTTATATTAGATAGAAAAGAAAAAATGTTTCTTTTAGAGAAATGAAAAATTTTGATAATGATTTAGTTTGGTAATATTTTAGTTAGAGATATATTGATAGAAAGAGGTTTATATGATGGATTTCCAAATAAAAGAGATTTTTATGTGGTTATTACAATTGAAGATGAAATAATGAAATTTGTGTACGATGATCAAAGGTAGAGAATATGTAAATTACAAACCTGAAAATATCATATACTTTAAGACTGATGAACAAGTAGAAACTTATTTCTATTCAAAATTTTAATATATAGATTATGAAGAAGAAAAATAAAATAATTTTAGAATATACAGAATTCAATTTACAAAGAATGAATGCTGATACATCCATACCTGGTGTAGCGGTTGATGATAAAACATTATCACAGAATGCTTATGATAAACATTTGGATGGTATTAGACAAGCTTTGTCTAGAATTGATTCTATATTAAATAATGTAGCTGGGACAAGTGCTTATGCTTCATTAAGGGGTAAATTGTCATTGGAACAACAAGATTTACAATCATTGAGGGTAATTAGAATAGTAAAATCTAATAATATATTATATGATGTATATGTATCTTTCATAATTGATGATATAGAATATTGGGGTGTCATTAAAGATGTATTATCTAATAATCCAGATTTCAAATCAGAAGTTTTTAGAGATATTTCACTAATCCAAAATAAAGAATGGGTTATAAGAACTAAGGGTATTATTATAAAAACTGTTAAAATTTGGCTAAAGCCAGAACCTGGTATTTATAAATTATTAAATGATGAAGTAATTTGTTATTCTATAGAAAGTGGCAAACAATTGAAAATGACTAAAGGTATGGAAATAGAAGTTATTAGATCTTATAAAGATAAAATAATAATAAAATATGGTAGTAATTGTTACAATCTAATTAATGATAATTATATATATTTTAATTGGTGGTTTGAAAAAAAAGACAGTAATTAATTACTGTCTTTTTTTAATTATAATCCATATCTTAAGGATCTTATGTATATGTCAGGACTACCAAATGTATTACCCAATCCATCTTTCCACATAACATCACCTTTACTTTGTCTAATATAGGCAACTTTGTTAGCTGGTAATATAAAACAATAATTTTGTTGGAATGTTTTATGTCCAAATTGAGAATCTGAAAAACTTGTATATATTTGTATACTATCTATAAAAATAGTAGTTTGAAACCAACCAGAACTTAAAAAATAAATATTATTCAATGGTGACGTGGTTAAGTATATGATTCTATCATAATTTTGAGCTGATATAGTCAATTTGGTTGTATCACCTTGAGTACCTGTACCAATTGAATAAGTGCCTGTATATGTGAATGTGTTATTAACTATTTTTATACCATCTTTATGTAATTTCAAAACATCCTTGGATTCCATAGCAAAACACATAGTAGATTCAGAATTATTTCTATAAATACCAGTAGTTGAACTACCAAAAAAACCTATTGTTGGTGCAGATGATGTGCCAACATTATGTAATAAAAGTTGATTTTTAGATGGGATGTATCTTAAATTAGTAGCTGACCTTATATTAGTATAAGTTCCAGTATTGGACACTATAGATATAAATGTGGAATTTGTAGAAGTTGTATCATTTGTTACAAATACATTATTAGTATTTGTAGCCACACCAACACTTAAGTCAGATAAAGATGCCCAGATTGGTTTTGTTGGTCCAGATATTATAATAGAATTTGTAGCACCATTACTAATATTATCAACACTAATACTACCAATTAAATTACTAGCATTTATGTTAGTTAAACCAGAACCATCTCCTATAAATTTTGATCCATTACCAACTACTATTATATTGCCATTTACTTTAAGTTTTTCATTCGCAGATAAGATAGTAGTACCAATACCTATATTACCACTTATTTCATATATAACACTATTTGTTATAGTGTTTGAACTTGTTAATTTAGGTATATAATTTGTTGAAGTGTTTGATGTTGTTACACTTTTAGAATTATCTACTTGCCATTGATCATTATACCAAACATGTGTAGTGCCATCTGATAAAACAAAAACTTTTAATCCCTCATATTTATATAAAATATTATTTCTTTCTGTTAAGTCATTTACTACCATCCTATTATCTATTGGTATTGAAGAATTTATTTGAAACCCATCTATTATTTCTATTGCCATTATTTTACTTTTATTTTATTATTTATATATTAAAATTATTTTTTTAATTAGGTACTAATACCTAATTAAAGTTGGTGTATCATATCAACTAACTTCTAATGTTCCATAAACAATCACATTATCTGTTGTTTCATCTCCATTATTTATCAATGCTTTATTTAGAGATAATGGTTATGATATAAACTTAATTTTTTTACTAATATCACTTATAATTAAGTTTTCATATTTATATACTATAAACTCTTTATTATACCAATAACCATTTGGTGAAGATAGTGTTTTCGTATAAGTGGAAAATGAAGCAAATATAGAATCCTCATTATAAATTATATCAGTTAATATAGGATAATTTGAATCTTGTATAAAATAAAAATCACCACTACCATATACAAATAATTCTTTATTACCATTATTTTCTATTAATTTTGATAAATTGGTCAATTCACTATTATTAATATCAGGTAAATCACTAAATCCATAAAAATATGGATAAACACCAGTTAATGAAGTTGTTGCAGATACTGATGTTATATTATCATTTACTGTTATATTAAAAATATTTGTGTTATTTTTTATTGGTAATGTAATCACTGCATTAGCAATTCCTATAGTACTCATTGTTACACTGTTAATTACATTTGGTTGCATATAAGTTAAAATAGTTGGTAACAATGGATTAGATTTTTTAATAATATTATATTGTAATTTTATATTAGGTGAAGTACCTATTTCAACAAAACCATTATTATAAGGTGCTATTAGTTCTAAAGTACAATCTGGTGGTAGATAATTATATACCATTCTTCTTAATACATTTTCAATTGATTCATTATTAAAATTATCACCTACTTTTATATCTCCTATATTTATTGGACATCCTCTTTCTTCAGTAAAATTTAAATCATATCCATTTAATAAAACATCACCATATAATTCTGTAGTTGTATTAGTAGCACCTATGACACTACTAGTAATAGCTAATGATAATTCATTAAATATCAAATCACCATTATTATAAAATAATGTTTTATTATCCAAATTATTAATATTATTATTTGGAAAATTAATATTATTTA
Source organism: Candidatus Muiribacterium halophilum (assembly GCA_023228995.1). Lineage (GTDB taxonomy): Bacteria > Muiribacteriota > Muiribacteriia > Muiribacteriales > Muiribacteriaceae > JALOAD01. The sequence goes on along the minus strand of JALOAD010000014.1, from coordinate 12,262 downwards.
TTTTAACATTTCCTAATATATTAATATCATTTTTTGCAATTATGTTTAGTTCTAAACTCTGAGATTGAGTAAGTTGAATAACTCTACTTTGTATATAATTATCACTATTTATTGATAATTTAGTACTATTATTTGATATTGAATCTGGTTTAACATTATAAAAATATAAATCACTACCACTATTTAACAATGTTGTATCTAATATATCAATATTGTTATATGATCTTTTCCCAAAATACATTTTAGTATTTGAGTAAGTACCCATACCTATATAAGAATCAGATTTTAATTCAATATTAGTATGTAAGGTTAATATAGTATCTCTTATATCATCTGGGTTTATATCACCATTTATATTATCTTGTAATTTATCAAGAAGTGGTGTAAAATCCACTGATGTTGCACCAATTATATCAATTGTTTTACTTTCTATATCTGTTCCTATACTATAAGTCATTATTGAATATTTATTTTATTTATGTTAGAATATAAATTGAAAATTACCATTTGAATAATTACATAATTCTTTAGTTCTATAAACTCTCCAATTTCTGGTTGATCCACTAGGTGTAATTGGTACTGAATATGTAAAAGCTGAAGTAATAATATAACCATTTGGATCCTTTATAGTGCTAAAAGTACCATGAGAAGCAGGTACTATAAAATACATATAACCTGATCCATTATAATTGATTGTGATATCTTCTTTTGGTCTAATTAGTTTATTTGCCAAATTCATAAAAGTTCCTAAATCATTACCAGTTGTAATAACACTTGTAGTGAACCCATAAAAATATGGATCCACAAATGATACTGATGCTGTTGCAAAATGTGAATATATTGGGCTATTTATTGTATCATCTGCTTTTAATACAAAATCAACTGTAGTTACATTATTATTATATATGTTTTGACTAAAAGTTAATGAAAATGTAGCTCCAACACTACCAATAAATGAGCCAGAATATGTTGTTCCAGTTATCTCATAACTATCTATTGGATTGGAATATCTTGTCATATTAGCAACAAAATTAGCAGTTTGTGTCAATCCAGATTGGAAATATATATCATTATTTTTAGTTACACTTAAATATAAATCTGGTGCTACATAAGGATATAATACTTCTCTTAATACTTCCACCAAAGGCCAATTTTGACCATTGAATGAACCCTCTGAAAAAGACATACCTTGTTCTATTCCACCTATTGTAACTGGTACTATATTATCATCAATAAATTCCAAAAGATAATCATTCAATGATACTGTGCCATACATATTGGTTATACTATCAGTTGAACCTATAATAGCATTGTTTATAATTAAATCTTCCCATTTTAATGTACCATTTGGATATATTCCTTTATATTTTAATATTTTACCTTCTGTTGCATCTGTAGATGTTTCACTAATTGATGGAAATGATATACCATTGATTGACACTCTACCATTATTACTTAATATATTAATTGGGCTATTGTATAAAGATGGGTTTATGATATTAAATTGGATTGAATTAGTTAAACCTATCGCTTCTATATAAGGGGCATTTATATGTAAATTAGAATCAGTACCTGCAAGTATAGATATTTTAGTGCTTTGTGTAGCATTATCAGGTTTAGTATTTCCTATAAATATGTCTGTATCGCTATTCAATAAATAATTTGTCATGATATCAACACCATTATAACTCCTTTTACCTAAATATATTTTTTGTTTAATATCTCTATTATTAGGATCCCCAGAATCAATACCAATATATTCAACCCCACCTTGTCCAATTGTGTGCTTAAAAGCTGATTCTGCCCAAGCTGTTAGGAAAGCATCTCTTACATCTTTTGGAGATATTAATTTTTGAGTATTATTTGGTAAATCGAGTAAAACACTATGTATATTTTGTTTTCTTAATGTTTCTATATTTGTTCCATTATTTATACTATATGTAGGCATTGTTAATATATCTTTTTTACTATATATAAAAAAATAAACCTACATTTAATTGTAGGTTTATTTTTTATTCAAATAAAAAATCTAATAACATGAGGTCTTTAACTTTAGCAGTTTGTAATTTCATGTCTTCAAATTTTATTTTTTCATATGGAATATCATTCTCTGTATTCAATAAATCTGATATATCAGAATTGAATGATGCCATATCAATGATATTAACAGCACCTTGTATTGGATTACCATCTTTATCTTTACTTTGAATTATATTTCCATTTTCATCTTTTTCAGCATATCTTGCAATTATTGTTTGTTCCATTTTATTTTTATCTTCTAAAATTGAAGATATTTCTTTAATAATTCTAGATAATTTGAAAGCTATAGAAGCATTAATATCAGCAACAATTAACTTATTTATTGATGCAATTGTTTCTTCATTTAATTGAGAATTTTTAATTATCATTTTTATTTTTTATATGTCTTTTAGTATAAATTGTTTTATATTTGTGATATTTATATCATAAAAACAAATAACCACTTTTTATATATAACAATAAAGCATATAAGAATGTTAACTATGACTATTGATAACTTATTAAATCTAACTAAAACTATTGATGTGAGATTACTCCCATCACAAGGATTATTTTATCCAGATGATTTTGCTATAAAAATTAAAAAAGCAACAATTGAAGAAATAGAAAAATATGAAAAATATTTTGATGATGATGATATTATATTAACAATTGATTTGCTTAAAAATGTAGTGGAGAATAATACAATTTACTCAGATGGTTATGATTTTTTAGATTTGAAAAGTATAGATATAATTTATATCTTTTTAGAAATAGTTAAATTTAGTATGAATAAAAAAATATTCATTGAATTATATATTGATGATGATATAATAAAAGTAGAATTCTGTCCTGAAAATTTCAATTATTTCACTCCAGATAAACATATGGAATATAATCAAAAAACTAAAGAATTTATAATAGATGGTTTTAGATTTAGCTTACCAAATATAGGCATAGAAGATTCAGTTACTGAATTTTTATTATATTATATAGAAGATGATAAAGAAAGCTTATATAATAATTATGAATATGATTTTGTATATTTTTTAGGAAATAAAAAAATTCTGAAAATGGAAGAGATTGAAAATCTGATACTTATATTTAACCAAGATTTGGACATTGATGATAAGAAAAAAATTAAACAAATAATTGATAAGTTTGCAATTTTAAGAAAATATTCATTAATTGTAAAAGATGAAATATTTGAAATAAGTTCAAGATTAGATCTTAAAAATATATGGAAATAAAAAAAACCACTCTTAAAGAGTGGTTTTTTCATCTAGTATATCAGATATATCTATTGATTTCATTAAATTAACAATTTTATCATATAATTCATCATCTATTACTATTTCGTTATTTAATATATATTCAGGTTGGTTAGTATATTCATGATTTATATCAAATTTAACTATATAATCCTTAAATTCTTCTATTTCTTCATCATTAAACTTTTTAACAATAGTTAATTTATTCCAATTTAATTTATCTTTATGTTTTCTTATAAAATCAATTGGTAAATCATTAGTGGAAATCATGTCCCATAAATTATTTTCTTCAATAATGGAAACATATTTATTAAAATCATCACTTTGTGTAGATATATATAGTATCATTCTACTCCAGTTTATATATTTACTATAAATATCTATAAATTCTTGTGAAAAATTTATATGAGTTTGTATATTAAAATTTTTAATATCTTCCTTTATTATAGATTCATTTTCTAATGCTTTAATTACAAAATCTTCACTGAAATTATAAAATTCACACAAAATATCTATAGGTAAAATGTCTAAACATTCTAATATCAATTCTTCTGTCAAATCATATTCTCTTACTATATCTATTATAGTATTATTTTCTAAGAGTGTTATTATTTTTTCTCTATTCATTATATTTTTTTATTTTTAATTTTTATCAGATATTCTAAATATGAAATATAATTATAAAAAATCTATTTTATCTAATTTAGATATATTAAATCTAAACTTTGTATTATTCAATATCTGTGTAATCATATCTAAAGTAACTATATATTCACGTTCATATGAATTTACAATATATGTTGATTTTGGATAATCGACCTCTACCACATCACCTGTTACTAATATAGTATTATTAGTAAATTCATCAACCCATATAAATTCTAATTCAGTTCCCTCATAAATATTACGATTCATTATCTCTTTAGAATCATGGCTTTTTCCTATATGTTCTCTTAATTCATCTATTATTATATTTCTCCATTTTGTGTCTAATATCTTAAACATATTAAACAAATTATCTGAAAAATAAATTGCTAATTCTGTGAATATTTCTGCATTAGTAAAACTATCATTTATTAGATGTGTTTTTAATATTGAAAAATAATTATTGAAATCTACTTTAGAAGGTCGTCTACGATTGTTTAAGAAATTTAATTCTGTGTGTTTTTCTAATACTTCATATATTCTTTCTTTAACTCTCTTAGATCGTATATATTGCTCATTGTCTATGGTTTCTGAGTGATACATAGAACCTTTATCTAATTCAATAGTATCTTTTACACAATTATCATTAGCACAAGAATATAGATCCTCATCTATAGATTCTTCCTTTTTACCCTTAAATATGCTATCATATTTCAGTGCATGTTTACCTTCAGCTTTGTGTTTGGATACTAAAATCTCTTCCTCTTCCTCTTCCACTCCTTCCTCTTCTTCTATTATAATATCTTCTTCAGTATTTGAAACAATAAAATCTTCATCATCATCTAAAATAATGTCATTTATATCTATTTCTTCTATTTCATCTTCTTCCTCTATCTCCCCATTAAGTCTATTATAGTACAAATCATCATTGTATTCAATCATATTTAGTTTTTTATTTATTATATGAAAAATACTGAAAAAGTTATTGTTTCATTTCTTGTCTCTTAAAATATCAAAAATAATATCAAGAGAGATTGAAATTTTTTATATAAAAGAAAATACTTTTTATATGGAAAAAATTAAAGTTTATGATAAAGAAACATTTGTTAAAAAAGCAAGAACAATTCATGATGATAAATTTAATTATGATTTATTTGAATATACTGGATCAATAAAAACACTCTATAAATGATAAAAATACTACAATTTGAAGGTATTGACTAAAAAATGTATATTAGGATCTATTTCACTTGTAGATTTCAATTCAAATATATTATTCTCTTTATCATATATAGCAAACTTATGTTCAGGGTTAGTAACAATCATCTCACCACTTGATAATTTAATATTATATAGATCAATTGAATCTATAATTAAAAGTGCTGATGTAAAAGCTAAATAATTTTTAACAAGTTTATGTTTATGTTTATCTATATTCTTAGTTTTCTCAAAATAAAATTTATTCATCACAACATCATATATAAACCATTTATGCTCTTTACTACAAATTATTTCATCATCTTTAATTTTAATGATTGATTTATATTTTATTTTTTTTGACAAAGCATAAATATTAGATATTCTATTATTATGTGTTATAACCAAATCATCTGTATTAACTTTCTTTATTGGTATATCAACAATATCACCTTCCCTAATAACTCTAATATTAGTATCCTCATGTAAACAATCACCTTCATAAAGACCTAAACTACAAGCACTTCTGTTTTTACCCTTTGCATCAATTAATTTTTCTACTTTAATTTTAGATAATTTTTTATTAAGATCTCTTTGTAATTTTGAATCATCAGCTGTTTTTTTCTGTTGAACCCAATCTAATATAGAATTTACTATTTCAGATTTCAAAATAGAATTAACTAATTTATTAGATATTTCAAATGTATTACCAAAATCTTTAATTTCAGTTATTAATTTTTCTTTGGTTTGTGATGAAAAGGAAGGATTAACTATAGTTGAATTTAAGAATAAAAACATATGATTTTTTAGTTCAGATGGTTTAATATCTATTTTATGTTTTTTCTGAAAGAAATCTCTCATTTGAACTATTATTTGATTTAATACATAATCAACATGTGTTCCACCATCATATGTATCAGTTGAATTAGCAAAACTAACTTGCTGAAACCCATTATTTGATAATGCTATACCAATTGACCATGATTTATCTTTTTTAGTTTCATAAAAACAATTATCTACATAACAATTAATATAATCCTCAAAAGACTTAAAATTAATAAGTTTTCCATTGAAATATATCTTCAATTTTGTATTACATGCAGCCAAATCATAAACTCTTTTTTCAATCATTTTGAAATGATCATCATCTATACCTACTAATCCAAATCTTTCATAATCTGGAATATATGATATTTCAGTATGATTTTTATTGTTTGCTTTTATAACTGGTTTAGATCTTTTATGCATATTATTAGCAAATACTTGAGTAAATTGATTTATACCATCACATGTACTAATCTTAAATTCTTTTGAAAAAATATTTGAAATCTTAGAACCATAACCATTAGTACCAGCTACTATTCTCTCATCATCATCATCATAATTAGAACCAGACATTAAAGTTCCAAATATAATTTCTGGAACATATTTATTATATTCTTTATGTATAACTACTTCAATTCCACCATTATCCCATATTGTAATTTTATTGTTTTTAATAGTTACTTTAATAATGTTTAATTTTGATTCTTTTCTCTTGCCTTCATCTACAGAGTTGGTTATAATTTCATCAAATATTTTCAAAAAAGAAGGTATTATAGTTACCTTCTTTAATACCATCTTACCATTTTCTAAAACATATTTATTAGAAGTATTAGGTTGGTTTGAACCTAAATAACTTGCTGGTCTATGTAATACATGTTCTAAATGATCTAATACTTTATATTTATCTTCTATCTTTTTACTCATAGTTTTTTATATATTTAATTTATCTATTTTGTTTTATTATTTTTCATTTTTTTTCATTCTTATGTAATAATCTGGTAATTCTTTAAGATGCCAATTCAGATTTAATAAACTCTTCATTGAAACCTTTATAATCTTTTATTATATTTTTAATATTATTTTTTCTATATATAAAAAACAAAGGATTAAAAAGAAATATAATAAAAATGAATGAAAAAACAATAACAGAATTTTTATCTAATGAATATAAAGAGTTTGCTATGTATGTCATAGAAGGTAGAGCTTTAGCTTCTTGTATAGATGGATTTAAGCCAGTAAATAGAAAAATTATACATACAGCAAATCTATTATGGAAATCTGGAAATGAAAAACCACTAAAAATATTTCAATTGGCAGGAAAAGTAGCCTCTGATTGCTTTTATCACCACTCAGATACTAGTCTTGGTTCAGCTATTGTTAATATGGCACAAAAATTTAAGAACAATGCACCATTACTTGAAGAAATAGGGCAATTTGGATCTTTAAGATCACCACAAGCTGGAGCAGCTCGTTATATTAGCACTAAATTAACAGAAAATTTTAGGTTGATATATAAAGATTTTGAATTATTGAAATATAAAATAGAAGAAGGTGAACCAATTGAACCAGAATATTTCCTACCAATCATACCAACTATTTTATTAAATGGTTCTTCTGGAATTGCAGTAGGTTTTGCATCTAATATATTAAATAGAGATATAAAATCTATAATAGATGCTACTCAGAAAGTTCTAAACAATAAGAAAATAACTGATATTAAACCAAGTTTAATTGGATTTACAGGGGATTATATACAAGACACCACTAATAATAAAAAATGGTATATAAGAGGTAAATATACTAAGGTAAATACAACTACTATAAGAATAACAGAATTACCACCATCTATAACATATGAGAAATATGAAGAGTATTTGGATAAATTAGTAGATGATAAAGTAATTGTGAGTTATGATGATAATTGTAAAGACAATATAGATTACACATTAAAATTTGCACGAGCTGAATTAGAAAAAATGGATAATGATCAATTAATAAAATTGTTAAAATTAGAAGAAACTTCAACTGAAATATTCTCAACATTAGATGAAAATGGAAAATTAAAAATATTTGAAAATACTATTGATATAATTAAATACTTTGTTGATTTTAGATTAAAATATTATGACATAAGAAAACAACATCTATTAGATAAAATGAATAAAGAATTAAAATTATTATCTAATAAAGGTAAATTTATAAAAGCCATTATTGATAAAAAGATAGTAATAAATAATATACCAAAAACAAAAATCATAGAAAGTATTGAAACTCTGAAATTAGATAAAATAGATAACTCTTATGATTACTTATTAAGATTACCTATATATAGTCTTACTAAGGAATTATATGATAAGCTTAAAGAAGATTATAAAAATAAAAAAGAAGAAATAGTTATAATAAAAGCTACTGATCCAAAAGATATGTATCTAACTGATTTGGCAGAATTAAAAAAGAAATATAAATAGATTATAATCAAAAATAAAAAAGGCTCTTATAATTGAGCCTTTTTGTTATTTATCATATCTTGAAGTTTTTTCCTAATTAAATTCATTATATCTTTATCTACTTCTTTTCTATAAGGTCTAATAAATTTAATATAATTGTCAGCTTCTTCATGTTTAATCCCATCACTATATTTTACTTCACCACCAAGTATATATTTGGATATATCAATAACTACTTTATCAAGTTCTTCTGCTCTTTTCTTGTCATTATATTTTCTAAGATTACTTATAATATCTTTTTTATATTTGAATCCTAAATTAATAAAATTATCCACAATTTTATTCACTTTATCATTAATCCAATTTTGGTATTCAGTATCATCTAAAAGATATGTTACTATACTTGGATCCAGATTTTTATCTCTATCTATCATTTTCACTTTTTTATGTTTCCATTCTACTGGTGTAACATATGTTTTAGTCTTAGGACCACCGAATAATTTTTCATTATCCCATGAAGTTTTTAATATATCATCTATTGTTTCTTTATTTATATCATCACACTTTAATAATTTTTCACCAATAGATAGACAAAATCCATTTATCTTTTGTGTCAAATGAATTAGTTCATGTTCTATTGAAGTTTTTTCTACTGAGTTTTGAATTAATTCATGTATATTAATTTCAATTCTAAAAGAATTCATTACATCATAAAGATTATTATATTCTAGTCTATAAAATAGTGATGCTGCAAAATCATCTTCTTTATAATAAGGGTTGTACTTTAATATGGTCTTTATGTTACCTATTTCCAGATCTTCAAAATTTCTATCCTCTAATATTTTATTAAGTTTATTTTCCAATAAAGTATTATAATCTTTATTCAATAAGTGATATATTAACCAAGCTCCCAATTTAATCACTGGCTTATCATATAAAATTTCAGTGATATTACAATCAATATTAATATTTCTAAGTGGTAAATTAATATCATTTTTATTATTTTTGACAGATTCGATATCTGAAACCACAAGTTCATATAATTTTTCAAATATAGTTTTTGAAAATTTCACACCAACTTCTTCAATTATAAATTCATTAAACTCTTTAATATATATCATTTACTATATATAAATTATCTAAACTTATTATTATCAATTCTTTTTTTAAGTTTATCTATACAAGAAATTAGTTCCATAGCAGCATCTAAAATAATAGGATGGTTAAAGTTTTTCAAAGCATTTGAAATTTTATATAAATTAGTTATATCACTTTCAACTCCCATTAGTTCATATTTAAGTTCTTGGTATAATTTTTCTTTAATATTAATATTTTTGTCTTTATTACTTTCAATTTTAGTTTCAATCTCCTTCAATTCGGTAAATCTACTCTCTATTTCTTGTTCTTTATTTTTCAAAGCAAGCATATCTTTATTTATCTTATCTTGCAATCCCTTATACTTATTATCTATATCTTGGGTAGATAATAATACATTGTTACTAATTTCTCTTTCCCTTTCATTGATTTCATTGTTTTTACGATTGAGTTCAATTTCTTTAGCACTTAATTCTTTAAGTTTATCTCTTATTTCATCATCTTTGATGCTAAGTTGTTCTAAATTAAGTTTATAATCATCTTCCCTTTTCTCGATCATATTTAATCTTATTGAAATTTCATCTTCAACATCTTTGATACGTTTTTCTCTTAGAGTCAAATCAGATTCTTTATAATCTAATTCTTTCTTAAGATTAATAATCTTGATTTCTTTATCATTTACTTCTTGTAAAAGATTTATATCAGTTGATATAGAAGAATTATTTATAGGTGTCATAGCAGATATGACCATTTCATCTATAAAAGGTATTAATTTTTTAGACATGACTGATGGTTGTGGAATTTTATTTGCTTTTAACCATACTAATAACTCCATTTTCCAATCTATAATTTGGAATATTTCTGGATTTGCATCTATAATATCTCTATCAATATAAATATTTTCACCCTTTGCCTTAAAACAATAATCTTCAAGTATTGTATTTGTTTTAATTATAAATATTTTCTTATCACTGGTAATGTATTGATAATCAGATAATAATTTATGTTTAACTTTCATTTTATAAAATATATTTATCCTATATATAAAAAATAACTTGTTTAGTTTGCTAAATAGTTATATATTTGCAATATGAATATACAACAATTTAATAAAAATATAGATAGACAGTTACATATTTGAATTAGAAATACTATCAATTAATATCAAATATTAACAAAATCATTTAATATTGTTTGATTTAGATATATTTATCTATTTGTATTAATTCTTACTGGGTTAACTGCTAAACCCTCTATCCCATTGTTAAATGCTTTTGGGACTGCTTTTTTAAGGATATTTAATGAACCATTCAAGTCAGCATTGATTAATTTACCAGAAGATGTTCTAAAAAGACCTCTACAAATTCTTTGTCCTTTATAGGTTTTGTGTTTTTTAACTGGTTCATTATCTAAAAATGAACATTTACTTGTATAGCTTTCTTCGTTAATTATAACATTTATGCCTTTCAAAGCACATTTATAAATAAGCTGGTCTTTAATTTTCATATAAGGTATGTTAACGAATTTTTGATTATTTACTTTACCGATCTTAATGTCTTGTTTCCATCCTTTATTATATCCTATAACTAATGTATGGATATTATTTGAAACTAATTGATTCACTACTAATCTAGTTGATTTATGTATATAATCGTTTAACTTGTTTTCTCTTTTATTGTATATTTTACTCTTTTTATTTGTTTTTTGTATAGGTTTGTATTTTAAGTTATCTTTAAGGACTCTTCTTTTCTGTTTACTTTTAGTTTTGTTTAAGCTTTTCTTGTAGTTTGTGTATTCTTTACATCTGTTATTATGATTATCTATTTTTTCTTGTTCTTTTGCTATTAATTTATTGCTATATTGATTTATAGATTTAACTGGTTTACCATTTATTATAAAAGGTTTAGAATCTGGGTTATTATAACTAACTGTCATTAAGTTATTTACACCTAAATCTATCGCTGCTACTCTATCATTATATTCTAACATCTCTACATCTTTAATATAGTAAACTGTTTCAATTATGTATTGATTATTTCTAGGCACAATCCTAACTTGTTTTATGCTATCTACAGGTATGTCATGTGGATCTAACCATATATTAGTCATTGAAAGTTTGATTCTTTTAGTTTTCTTAAAATCTTTTTTATTTATAGATCCTTTTTCATAAGTGACTATAAATCTACCATCAAACTTATCGAGATAGCCAGGTATTTTAGCATTTTTATAACCTTTATCTTTTAATCTAAAGAAAGATTTATAGTTTTTCAAGACTAACATAAGTATTTGATTACCAACCTTAGCTGGTAAAGCTTTATAATCTGGTAAATGTTTAATTATTGGATATGGGTTATTTAACATTTTACTGGTTTCAAAATGATGCTGTCTTATTACATAAAGTATTGAATTATAAAGATTTTTACTTAAAAAAGATAACTCATCACACTCATTATATAATGGGTGTTTCTTATCTATTATCTCTTTTTTAACTAAATCCATAAACTATATATTAAATATTTATTCTCTATTTTAACTTCTTATTTGCTTATTTCAATTATTTATTGTATATTTGCATACTGTTATCATTTGATATGATTTTATATCAAATGATAACTTTTTAAGGGACTTGTAAAAACACACCAGGTAATAGAAAATATTAATAATTGTTAATTATTTTATTGTTAACTATAAAAGTTGTATATTTGCACATTAATTATAAAATAAACAAGATGGATAAAAGAATTTTATTTAACACTTCAATAC
>JALOAD010000070.1 GCA_023228995.1 Candidatus Muiribacterium halophilum | reverse complement strand
GATATCAATTTTTTGAATCTATATGTAAAATCTAATTCAAAAAAAAATCAAAAACAGATCCCGGCTCAGAATCATACCGGGATGACAGTTTCTCAGAATCATACCGGGATGACAGTTTCTCAGAATCGTACTGGGATGACAGTTTCTCAGAATGATGCCAAGATGACATTTTTTAATATGAAATTTCCTTTGGCATGACATTATATTGATTTTTGTTTGTTTAATTAGAGGATTCAATTGAATGTTTTAGTTAAATATTTTAATTTAAAAGTTTTTTTATTGTTCAAATTATAAAGTTGTGATATAATTCAAAACAAATCCAACCCTTGGAGGTTAAAAAAGTATGAAAGATGAAATAAAAAGAATAGCTATTTCAACTGGTGGCGGTGATGCACCTGGATTGAATGCTGTAATAAGAGGTGCTACAATAAGTGCTTTGAACAGGGGATGGGAAGTTTTGGGAATAAGAGACGGATTTAATGGTCTTATGTTTCCAGAAAGATATGAAGATGGTGGTATAATCAAATTAACTCAAAAAAAAGTTGCTGGAATTACTCATCTTGGTGGAACTATAATTGGTACTATAAATAAAGGTAATCCTTTGAGATTTCCAATAAAAGATGCAAATGGTAAATGGAAGGAAATTGATAGAACTGATGAAATAATCGAAGCTGCTAGAAAAAAAGAAATAGATGCTATAATTGCAGTAGGTGGAGATGGTTCTTTAGAAATTGCATCTGTTCTTGCTGATAAAGGTATGAGAGTTATTGGTGTTCCTAAGACAATTGACAATGATCTTGAAAAAACTGTAATTACTTTTGGATTTGATACTGCTATGTCTTTTGCAACACAGTGTATTGATAGACTTCATTCGACTGCGGAAGCCCATCAGAGAGTTATGGTTATTGAAGTGATGGGAAGATATGCAGGATGGATTGCTGTTGAATGTGGTATTGCATCTGATTCAGATGTTATTTTAATTCCTGAAATTGAATTTGATATTGATAAAGTTGTTGAAAAAATTATTCAGAAAGAAAAAGCTGGTCACAGGCATGCACTTGTTGTTGTTGCAGAAGGAGCAAAACCACTTGGCGGTGATTATTCTGTTATTACTAGTGAACTTGGAAGAAAAGATATTCTTGGTGGAGTTGGGGATAAAGTTGCAAAACTTATTTCTGAAAAAACTGGCAAAGAAAGCAGAACTGTTGTTCTTGGTCATCTTTTAAGAGGTGGATCTCCGACGGCTTTTGACAGACTTCTTTCATTGAGATTTGGTGCAGCTGCTGTTAGAGCATTAGAACAAGGTTATCGTGATGTAATGGTAGCACTTGATCCTCCAATAGTTCAGTATGTTCCGCTAAAAGAAGCAACTTCTAGAATGAAGTCGGTTCCTCTTGATTCTGATATGATTATGACTGCAAGAAATCTTGGAATATGTTTTGGTGATTAGGATTATTGACTATATATATTAAAAAAGGTTATAATAAATAATGGAAAATAAAAAACTTATATACATATCTCCGCATTATCCACATAATTTTGCAAATTTTGTAATTCAGGCTAAACAGGTTGGAATTACTGTTTTGGGTATAACAGATTGTGATTATAATAATCTTTCTCCTGAAGTTAAACATTGTTTGTCAGGTCATTATAAAGTGAATTCTTTTCATAATACTTGGGAAGTTTTTGACGCTGTTAAATATTTTTTGTCAATTCATGGAAATGTTGATTTTGTAGAGTCTAATCTTGAGTCTTGGCTTGATCTTGAAGCAATTATTAGAGTTGAATTTAAAATTCCTGGACTTACTAAAAAAGATCTTAATAAATATATTAAAAAATCTGAAATGAAAAAAGTATTTGATAAAAACAGTATAAGTATTGTTGATGGTGAACTTGTAAAAGATTATAAACATGCTTTGAATTTTGCAAAAAAACATAAATTTCCTGTTATTATAAAGCCAGACAGAGGTGTTGGAGCGTTTGATACTTACAAAATATTAAATGCTGATGAACTTTGTAGTTTTTTTAAAAGAAGAGAAATTCTACCTGATTTCTTTTTTATAGAACCGTTTATTGAAGGTAATATTGAGACTTTTGATGGTATATGTGATTTTGATGGTAAAATTGTTTATTGTTCTTCGCTTCAATATACAGGTACTCTTGAAATGAAAAATGGTAAAAAATCCTATATTTTGTTGAAAGATATACCTAAAGATCTTATAGAAGCTGGTAAAAAAGCTGTTAAAGGTTTTGATGTTAGAGGTAAGTTTTTTCATATTGAATTTTTCAGAACAAAAGATAATGTTTTATATGGTCTTGAAATAAATTTAAGACCTCCTGGTGGATTTACAACTGACATGATAAATTTTGCTGGTGATATTGATATTTACCGTGAATGGGCTAATATTATTCAATATAATAAGTTTTTTAATACTTCTGAAAGAAAATATAATATGGGTTTTTGTGCTAGGGAAGATTGGATTACTTATAAAGTTTCAAATCACGATCTTTTTGCAAAATATGGTGAAAACATAATCTTTTCAGATAGAATACCAGAAGCTTTTGCTCCTTTAATGGGTAATCAAGCTTATCTTATACGTGCTGAAAATTTAGATGATATTTATAAAATATTTGATGTAATTTGTGAGAGCGTATAAAAGCAGTTAGTGCATAAATGCACGATGTTGTCAAAAACTGATAAATCAGTCTTGACAAGATGTTTCGCTTTGCTCAAGATATAGTTTTACAAGTAAAACTAGTTTTTATTTACCGAATTCATAATGGTCTCCATAGTTTTTCTCAATTAATCACAAAAATGTTCAGTGAACATTATTTTGCGAAAATTATATTTCTTTGATGATATTATCTATAAATAATTATTTTAAATATTTGCATAATGCTTTTAGACTATTTTATCTATTTGTTTATTTCCTTTTATATTGTTATTATTACTCATATAAAAATTTTTTTGAGAGAGGTTTTCTATGAGGTTTAAAATTTTATTTTTAATTATTTTGTGTTTGTTATCTTTTAACTTTGTTGCTAATGCTGAAAAAATCAATTCTTATACTGTTTTAACTAATGCAACAAGTGGTATTATAGATAATAATAGTAGTTTAATTGTTAGGTTTTCAAAGCAAGTAAAAGGATATTTAACTGATAAAAATATTAATGCGGATTTTTTTAAAATTACACCTCAAATTAATGGTAAATCATTTTTTAATGATGATTATTTATTTGAATTTAAACCTTATAATGGTTTTGAAAGTAATAAAATTTATAAATATAGTATAGATCTTTCAAAACTTTATAAAAATTTTGATTTTACAGAGAATATTTTAAATTTTGAATTTAGAACTCCTGAGAGGGTTTTAAGAAAAATAAATAGTATTATAACTTCAAAAACAAATGATCCTGTTAATTCTTTAAGAATTAAAATTGATTTAGAATTGTCAACTCAGACTTCTCTTGAACTTATTAATAAAACTTGTTTATTTCAAATGAATAAAAAACCTATTCTTTTTTATACAGAAACAAAAGATAATATGAATTTCACATTAATATCGCAACCTGTTTTAAGAGAAAACAAAGATTATTATATAAATTTTATAATGGATAAAACTCAACTTAATATGCTTGATAATTCTAATATAAAAATAACTATACCTCGTTTAAAAGAAATGAAAGTCGAGCAAGTAGAAGCGATAATGAGTGGTAATACGCTTTATGGACAAATTGTTTTTTCAGAACCTTTAAAAAAAGATTTTAATTTTAATGGATTTATTTATGCTGATGGTATTGATGATATTAAATTTAGATTAGATGGAAATATTGTATATTTGTATGGAAATTTTAAAAATGGAAAAAAATACAATATAAGAGTTAATGAAGGTATTAGGTCTGAATATGGAAATTCTTCACAAAGTAAATTTAATAAGGAAGTTGTTTTTCCAGATATGCAGCCTGAAGTTAATTTTACTCAAGAAGGTTCTCTTCTTTCAGGACTTAATTCGGATAAAATCGTAATAAGTTCAGTAAATACAGAAAAAGTTCAAATGACTATTAGAAAAGTTTATTCAAATAATGTTGCTTTTTTCCTTCAAGATAATGATCTTTCTGGCGGTTCTGATTATTATTATAATTCCCATAGAACAGGTGAAGAAATTTATAAACAAAATATTTATATAGGTAAGGAAAAAAACAGTATAATTAGAACTGAAATTGATATTTCATCGTTGTTTTTGGAACATAAAGATGGTTTTTTTATAATTAGCGTTGGTTTTGATGATTATAGAGAAAAAGTAAGTTTAAAAGAAGGTAATTATTATTCAAATTCAAATAGACCTATTGTAAGAACTGATATTGGTCTTGTTGCTAAAAAAAGTAATGAAGAAATTATTGTTTATGCTATGGATGTTAAAAATTCGCTTCCGATTATGGGAGTTAAATTCAAACTTTATTCTTATTATAATCAATTAATTGATATTGGATTTTCTAATGAATTTGGAAGATATAAGTTTAAAAATTATAAAGATAGTTTTTTTATAACTGCTGAATGGAATAATATGCAATCTTATATTAAATTTAACTCAAGTATTATTGATACTACAACTTTTAATACAGGTGGAGTTTTAGCTAATAAAAATATTAATGCTTTTATTTATACAGAAAAAGGAGTTTATAGACCTGGTGAAACAATTAATGTTTCTATGATTTTAAGAGATAATGATAATAAAACTATTAATGAAAAACTTCCTGTTAAAGCAGAATTGTATAATTCAGCAAATAAACGAACAGGTGAAAGTATATCAAAACAAGGTAAAAATGGTTTTTATACTTTTGAATTTAAAACTAATGCAAATGATCTAACTGGTGTATGGAAAACTGTAATCAATGCAGGTCCTGAAACTTTTGAGCAAAAAATTCTAGTTGAGGATATTCTTCCTCAAAATATAAGGGTTGAAGTTAATAAAGATAAAGAAAATTTACAAAAAGGTGATAATAACATAAAAATCGATGTTTTTTCTGAATATTTATATAAATCACCTGCAAAAGAGCTTGAATGTGAAATTTCATGGAAATTTATACCTTATGACTTGAAGTTTGATAAATATTCTTCTTTTGATTTTTCAGGAAAAAATACTTCTATTATATTAAATAACTCAGACATATTAAAAAAGACACTTGATAATTCTGGTAAAACTTCTGTAAATATACCAATTCCTATTATTGAAAATGTAGCTTCTGGAATAAAACTTGAAGTAAAAGTAAGAGTTATTGAAAAAAGTGGTAGAAGTGTTGAAAACACTGTTTATATACCGTATTTTGTTTATGAAAAATACACAGGTATAAGAAATATTGCAGATAATTATGTTAAAACTGGTCAAAATCAAATATTTGATATTATTAGAATTGATAAAAATCAAAATTTAGTAAAAAAAGAAAATCTTAAATATAGAATTTATAAAAATCAAAGATGGTGGTGGTGGGATTATTCATCTAAAGGTGATTATAGAAAACATTATAAAAACTCGCTTACAACAGAACTTTTATATGAAGGGAATATTGATTTTAAAGGTAATATTGCAAAAATTGAATATACTCCAGAACAATGGGGAGAATATCTTATTGAAATAATTCCTGAAGATAATAATGAAAATCATATTGCAACTATGTTTTTTGGAGCTTATTCTTGGGGAAGTCAGGCAAAAGTTGATGAAGGTGTTTTAGAAAGCAATTATGATAATAAAACATATAAACCTGGTGATATTGTGAGTATTCCTTTAAATACACCTGGAAAGGGTAGAGCTTGGGTAAGTGTTGAAAATGGTAATAAGATTTTATGGGAAAAATGGATAGATATTAATAAAAAAGATATGGAATTTGATATTAGGGTTACTCCTGATATGATTCCAAATTCTTATGTTTTTATAACTTTAGTACAACCTCAAGAGCAAAAAAACAATGATCTTCCTCTAAGGCTTTATACTATTAGAGAAATCAAGGTTAATTCAAGTGAAAGAAATATTGATTATTCAATAAACACTGACTCTGTATTTAAACCTGGCAAAGATATAAGAGTTAATTTAAAGTCTGATAAAAAAGAAAAATCTTTGTTTACAGTTAGTGTAGTAGATGAAGGATCGCTTGGTTTAACTAATTACAAAACTCCGTCCCCGTATGATTATTTTTATCAAAAAAGAGCTCTTGGTGTTGATACAATGGATATTTTAAAAGATGTAATACAAAAAGATAAAGGAGTTATACATAAATATTTCAAAACTGGTGGTAGTGATTTAGGAAGTGAAATTACAAAAAGAAGTTCGCCAGTTATGTCAAAAAGAGTTGAACCTGTTACTTTATTTAGTGGAATTAAAGAAACAGATTCTAATGGTGAAGCTATAATTGATTTTAAAATGCCTCAATATAATGGAGCTGTTAGAATAATGGTAGCTGGAGCTTATAATAATGCTTTTGGAAGAGCTGAAAAGACCGTCCCTGTTAAAGATAAATTTATTATAAACCCTTCAATGCCAATGTTTTTATCTCCAGGAGATGAATTTACAGCTTTAGTTCAGATTATTTCAACGGAAAAAAATACAAAATGCGATATATATGCTGTTTGTGATGATAAAATATTAAATAATAATAAAAAAACTCAAATATCTTTAATAAAAAACAAAGAATATTCACATTATTTTAATTTTAAAGCTAATGATATTATTGGAAATTCTAAAATTGATATTATTATAGAAGATAATAAAGAGAAATTTGTTGAATCAATTAATATTCCAATAAGACCGGATAATTCTTATTCTTCAGATTTTAAAACAAATATAATAAAAAAAGGAAAATCACAAAATATTGTATTTGAACAAATTGGTTACGAAAATACTGTAAGTAAATATTTAAAACTAAGTTCTCAGCTTATACCTGATTTTACAAATAGATTTAATAATACAGTTAATTATTCTTATTATTCTTTAAATAATATTGTATCATCAGCTTATGCACTTATTGAAACTGATATTTCTTATACAAATTTAAGCGAAAAAGATAAAACAGATAAAATAAATAAATCTATTAAAGAAATATTGAAATATCAGCTTTTTAACGGTGGTTTTTCAAGATATCAAAACAATAATGAATATGATTTATTTTTAACATCTTTTGCAGGTGAATTTTTAAATAAAGCATATAATAAAGGTTATTATATACCTCAAAAAGAATTAGAACTTTGGAAGAATTTCCAAAAAAGACAATGTATTAATCCAGAAGGAGATATTAGGGACAGAGTTTTTCGTGTATTTGTAATGGCTAAATCCGATGTATTTGAATTTGGTGAAATGAATATATTATATCAAAATAGTTTAAATAAAATAGATAATGGATTAAAAGTTTTACTTGCTTATTCATATTTAAAAGCAGGAAATCTTAATACTTCTAATAAAATATTAAATTCTGTTTATTATAAAGATATAATAAGTAATAATTCTTATTTTGATAAATATGCAGCTCTTGCAGTTTTACTTGAAATTTCTTTAATAAATAATGATGAAAAAATAAGTCATGAACTTTATAAAGATATTGTAAAAATATTTAATTCAAATAAATGGCTAACTGATATTGAAATAATTTATTGTATAAATAGTTTGAATAATTATATGCAAAAATATAGTGTAAATGATAGTTTTTCAGCTGATTTATTTATAGAAAATGAAAAAACAAGTATTAATAATAAAAAAGAATTTAAAACTAGTATAAAATCTAAAATAAATACAGTTAAAATACAAAATACAGGTAATTCTGATTTATATTGGTTTAGCTCATGGCATGGAATTCCAAAAACAAGAAGTTTTGAGTCTAAATCTAATGGTAATATGGAATTATCAAGAGGTTTTTATAATAACAATGGTGATATTTTTGATATAAAAAATACTAATCAAGGTGATGTTTTTAAAATTGTTATTGAAGTTAAAAATAATAATGATAAAAATCTTGATAATATAGTTCTTAATCAAATAATACCTGCTGGTTGGGAAATAATTAATCCATCTTATAATGGAGGAGTTCTTTCTGGAAATTATGATAATTATACTATAAGAGATGATAGAGTTATTTGGTTTTTTAATTTAAATTCAAATGAAAGAAGAAGTTTTGAATTTAATATTACTTCGGTTATACCTGGAAAATTTATACTTCCGCAAGCATATTGTGAAGTTATAAACAAGCATGGTATAAATGCTTATTCATCTTCATTTTATATAAATGTATTAAAAAGACAATAGATTTAATTAGAGGTTTTAATTTACAAAAACATGAGATTTTTTAATATTAAGTTTTTATGTTTACTTTTTATAATAATACTTTTATTAGTGTTTTTTGTATTAAGAGTCCATGTTTTTCCTTTATTTAATAATGATTATTCAAAACTTGTATATTCTAGTGATAATTCTCTAATGCGAATATATATTAATAATGATGAACAATATAAATTTCCTGATACAGGTTTAAAAATCCCAAAAAAATTAGAAAAAGCAGTTCTTACATTTGAAGATAAAAGATTTTATACGCATTTTGGAATTGATCCAATAGCAGTTATAAGAGCTTTGTATACTGATTTTAAAGCATTAAAAATAATAAGTGGTGCATCTACAATCACAATGCAGCTTGCAAGAATTTCAAGACCAAAAGAAAGAAATTTTATTAATAAAATAATTGAAATGTTTAGTGCTTTTGCTATTGAAATAAAATATTCAAAAAGTGAAATATTAAAATTATATCTTTTAAATGCTCCTTATGGAGGAAATATAATTGGTTTTGAAGCTGCATCAATATTATATTTTTCAAAATCTCCTGAAGAACTAACATGGGCACAAGCTGCAATGCTTGCAGTTTTACCAAATAGTCCAAATCTTATTACTCCAATTAGAGGAAGAGAAAAACTTTTAAAAAAAAGAAATAAATTGCTTTTAAAGTTAAAACAAAAAAACATTATATCAATAGATGATTATAATTTATCAATTAAAGAAAACTTACCAGAAGTTGAGGAAAATTTACCATTTATTGCTCCTCATTTATGTGATAGACTTGTTTTAAAAACAGAAAATCCAATTATAAAAACCTATATTGATATTGAATTACAAAGAAAATTAGAAAATTTATGTCAAAATTATGAAAATTTCACTGAAATTTATGGTGTTAAAAATGTATCTGCAATAATTGTTGAAAACTCAACAGGTAAATGTATTTCTTATATAGGTTCTGGAGATTATTTTGATTTGGAAAAAAACGGTATGGTTAATGGAGTAATAGCTTCAAGATCCACAGGATCAATATTAAAACCGTTTTTATATGCAAAAGCATTTGAAGAAGGATTAATTATTCCAGAAAAAAAACTATTTGATATACCAATTTATTTTGGACCTTATTCACCACAAAATTATGATAATTTATTTCGTGGATTAGTTCGTGCTGATGAAGCTTTAATAAAATCACTCAACGTCCCTGCTGTTTTACTTTTAAATCAATATGGAATTGAAAAATTTTATTATTTTCTAAAAGACAATGCTTATATTTCAACATTATGGAGAGAAGCTGATGATTATGGACTTTCACTTATTTTAGGTGGAGCAGAAGGGAAATTATCAGAAATAATATCTGTTTACACAGCTTTGGCAAATGATGGAATTTATAAAAATATTTTATATGAACAAAACAATATTCAAAGTAATAAAAGGATTTTTTCTACAAGTTCTAGTCAAACTATTATTGAAATTTTAAAAAAAGTTAAAAGACCTGAAATGGAATATTATATTCAAAAAATTAGAAATAATTCCAATATAGCATGGAAAACAGGAACTTCTTATGGTTTTAGAGATGCTTGGGCTTGTGGTGTGACACCTAAATATTCAGTTGGAGTATGGGTTGGTAATTTTTCAGGTGAAGGTAATAATTTTCTAACCGGTTCAAAAGCAGCAGCTCCGCTAATGTTTGATGTATTTAATATACTAAATGATAATACTAAATTTCAAAAAAATGAAACACTTTATGAAAACATTGTAATTTGTAATTATTCTGGCAAAAAAGCTTCAGAATACTGTGATAATACATCTGAAGTTAGCATATCTAAAGATAATTTTAATTATGAAATATGTTCTTGGCATAAAAAAGTTGCATTTGATAAAAACACAGATTATGAAGTTTGTTCTTTTTGTTGGGATGAAAAAAATTTAATTTTCAAAAACAAACTGATTATGCCTGATTTTATGGCAAATTATATTAAAGATATATATAAAGATAATAAAGGACATAATCCTAATTGCAAAGCTGGAAGCCATGAAAATCCAACTTTTATATATCCGTCTAATAATGCTAAAATAATTGTTCCTAAAGGAATTAATGGAAATTATCAAAAAATTAAAATTCAAGCTAGTTATAATAAAAAAGCTCCATTATATTGGTTTATTAATGATAAATTTATTTGTGAAACTAATGAATTTCATGAAATTAGTATTGAGCCGGAAAAAGGATTTAGTATTATTACAATTGTTTCAGAAAAAGGTAATAAAAAACAAATAAAAGTTTATTTTGATAAATAGGATTAAAACTAAGGATACTCTTTAACCTTGTATTATTATTATCTGTTATAATATATTTATGAGGAAATTACCTGTTGGTATATCAAATTTGAGAGAAATAATAGAACATAATTATATTTATGTTGATAAAACTCAAATTGCATTGGCAGACTGGATATTTAACTATTGATAAGGTTGAAACTGTTCTTGATAATCGTATGTATTTACTAAAAATTCCTAATAAAGAAGTTAGAATATCATTATATGGAGTTTTGACTGAATATATTACAAAAAACACTACATATAAAGGTAATTCAAATCTAATATTAACTTCATTATTAAATAATGATTTAGTAAATTTTGAAAAGTATATTAAAGCTTTATATTCAGGAATTGGTTATGATAATTTCATAAATAACAAAATGTATGAATATGAAGGTTATTATGTTAGTGTTTTTTATTCTTATTTGAAAGCGTTGGGACTTGATGTAATTGCTGAAGATATTACAAATAAGGGGAGAATTGATATAACGATAAAATTGCCAGATATAATTTATATTATTGAATTTAAAACTGATGGAAAGAATGCTTTAAAACAAATAAAAGAAAAGAAATATCATCAAAAATATCTTGATAATAACAAAAAAATTATATTACTTGGAATTGAATTTGATAAAAATGAAAGAAATGTAATAAAAGTAGAAAGTGAAGAAGTATAATAATCTAATTTTAATACTACACTCCAGAATTGTCTCAAAAAAATTTTTTTGATTCTTTTTTTTATACATAACTTTCTTGTATTAATTGTAAAATAAAATAATGAATTTTCTTTAAAAAACAGCTTAAATATTGTATAATAGTAGCAATAAAAAAATGGAGGAAATATGTCTGAAATTTTAAGAGAAAAAAAGATTAAAGATATTATTGATATAATATTAAAAACTGGAAAAGAATTTGCTCCATTTGTTTTTGTAACTGTTTTTTCAATAAAGGATGCTTTGACAAGATTTGGTGATAATGAAATAACTCAAAATGTTTATAGAGAACATGTTACAGCAGATATAAGACTTTCAAAAGATAAAAAAAGCACTTCAGTATCAATTGATAGATTTGATGTTGATTATCTTAAAGAATCTTTTAAAAAAGCAATAGAAATACTAAAATTTCAAAAACCTGATGAAGATTATCCTGAATTACCTAAAAGTATTGATTATATAAAAGAACTTCCATCATGGTGTAAAAGTACATCAGAATTAACTCCTGAAAAAAGAGCAGAGGTGATTAAAAATCTTGCTGAAAAATGTCAAGAAAAATCTCTTATTTCATCTGGAATTGTATCAAATAATGAGGGAATTATAGCAATTGCATCTTCAGACGGACTTTATGCTTTTCATGAAAGTTCTAAAGCTAAATACTCAGCCACAGTTATGGATGATAATGGTGATTCAGGCTGGGTTGAATATGCTACAAATGATGTTGATAATATTGATTTTGATAAAGCAACTTCACTTGTTATAAACAAAGCAATTCTTAATAAAAGTCCAAAAGATATGGAGATTGGAGAATATACTGTTATACTTGAACCTCAAGCAGTTTCAGATATTTTACTTTTTCTTTCTTATATTGGCTTTTCAACAATGAAATATTATGAAGGAGATTCTCCGTTTTCTGGAAAACTAGAACAAAAGATATTTTCTGATAAAATTTCAATAATTGATAATGCTTATAATCAGATAAATCCTGGTATGCCTTTTGATATGGAAGGAAATAAGAAAAAACAGCTTGAAATAGTTAAAGATGGAGTTTTTAAAGAACTTCCTTATGATATAAAATTAAGTAAAAAATATAATAAAGTTCCGACTGGACATGGTTTTGCATATCCAAATTCAAATGGACCTTTATGCACAAATTTGCAGATATTACCTGGTAAAAGAAAAATGGATGATATAATTAATTCATCTGATAAATGTTTGCTTGTAACACATTTTCATTATACAAATATTATTAATCCAAATGACCTTACTTTTACTGGAATGACAAGAGATGGAATTTTTTGGATTGAAAACGGTGATATTTCATATC
Source organism: Candidatus Muiribacterium halophilum (assembly GCA_023228995.1). Lineage (GTDB taxonomy): Bacteria > Muiribacteriota > Muiribacteriia > Muiribacteriales > Muiribacteriaceae > JALOAD01. The sequence continues at coordinate 1,988 of JALOAD010000070.1, read as the reverse complement.
CTGTTAAAAATTTTAGATTTACAGAAAGTATAATTAAAGCATTAAATAATATTGTTGAAGTTTCTGCTGAACAGGAATTTGCAAGCGGGTTCTTTGGTGGTGGTTTTATTTGTCCTGCATTAAAGATTGATAATTTTAGATTTTCAAGCAAGACAGATTATTAAGGGGGAAATATGAAAAATTTAGCTGAAATAGCTGTTAATAAATGTAAAATTCTTGGTGCAGAATATGCTGATATAAGAATTGTAGAAATGAAAGATGAAGAATTAAGAGTAAAAAATGGTAAAATTTCTGATGTTACAAATGCTGTATCTTTGGGCTATGGAATTAGAGTTATTGTAGACGGAGCATGGGGATTTGCTGCTAGCTCGGTAATGAATACAAAAGATATTGAAAAAACCGCTGAACTAGCTGTTAGAATTGGTAAAGCTTCAAGTATGAAAATTAATAAAAAAGTTAAACTTTCAAAAGAAAAACCTTATATTGATAGATGGAATTCTCCTTATATGATTGATCCTTTTAAAGTAGGAATGGATGAGAAATTAGGTTTGCTATTTGAAATAGATGAGATTTTGAGAAAAGATAAAAAAATAAAAAATGCTGAAAGTTATATGTGGTTTAATAGAGAACATCAATGGTTTTTATCTTCAGAAGGTAGTTTTATTGAACAAGAATTATTAAGATCAGGCGGTGGATTTAGTGTTACTTCATCAGATGGGAATACTTTCCAAAAAAGATCATATCCAGCATCTTTTGGTCAATATGTACAAGGTGGATATGAAGTTATATACGGTCTGAAATTAATTGAAGGGGCTGAAAAAACAAGAGAAGAAGCTATTGAGCTTTTAACAGCAGAAAATTGTCCATCTGGTAAAAAAGATCTTATAATAGTTGGTGAACAACTTGCTTTACAAATACATGAATCTGTTGGACATGCTACTGAACTTGATAGAGTTCTAGGACTTGAAGCAAATTATGCAGGTAGATCTTTTGTAAATATTGAAAAAAAAGGTAATTTCAAATATGGTTCAGATATAGTTAATATAGTTGCAGATCCAACTGCTCCAACAGGTCTTGGCACTTATGGTTATGATGATGATGGAGTTAGGGCTCATAGATTTCATGTTATAAAAAATGGTATATTTGAGAATTTTCTTGGAAACAGAGAATTTGCACATGAACAGATTGAAAACTTTAGTAGAGCTTGTAATAGAGCAGAAGGTTGGATAAATATACCTATTGTTAGAATGCCGAATCTTTCTTTAATGCCAGGAAGTTATAAATATGAAGATTTAATAAAAGATACTGAGGATGGAATTATTGTATCTACTGTCAAATCATGGAGTATTGATCAATATAGATATAATTTTCAATTTGGTATGGAAATAGCATGGCTTATTGAAAATGGTAAAATTACAAAAACAGTTAAAAATCCTACATATCAAGGAATAACTCCTGAATTTTGGGGAAGTTGTGATGCAATATGTAATGAAGATTATTGGAAATTCTGGGGAGTTCCAAATTGTGGTAAAGGACAGCCAGGTCAGAGAGCTGAAATGAGCCATGGTTGTGCACCAGCAAGATTTAGAAAAATTGAAGTTGGGATAGTGTAGTGAAAAAGAGTGAAAAAGAGGGGTCAGACCTGTGCATAACGCATAACTTGTTTGGAATGAACTTGCAAAAAATAACGTATGCTGATAAAATTAATTCATGACAAGATTATTAAGAATTCAATTTCAAAATACCTGTTATTATGTAATATCTCGTGGAGATCTGAAAAGGTATATATTCAAAAAAACATTGCTGAATTTATCATAACAGAAGAAGATATTTTTGCTAAAAAAAATAATTTTAGAATTAACATCCATAAGATAATTTATTTCATGATACATTCCCAATAAAGACTTATTTTTTCTTCCAAGTCTGCTATCAGAGTCTGTTTTTGATTTATGTGTATCATTTGATCTGTTTTTTTTACTCTTTTTATC
>JALOAD010000069.1 GCA_023228995.1 Candidatus Muiribacterium halophilum | reverse complement strand
AATGTATCATGAAATAAATTATCTTATGGATGAAGATAACAATATGATAATAGGAGTTAGTCAAGGTTTTCCTAATATAAAAAGTGAGAAAGAAAAAGCATTGGAGATGATTAACAATGCAAGATTCTGGCATTATTTGAACCGGAAAATTTTAAGATTTTTTTTAAAAGACTTATATATATAGTAGAAAATATTTTAAAATACATAAAAAGCACAGCATCAGATTTTTACTCACTCAAGGAAACTGGAATAGGAAAAAATTATAATGAATTACAGAATATATTAAAAGATGATAATTCCTGGCAGATATGCGCTGAAGACATAAGAAAGATATATTCTAAAAAAAATAATCTTTTACTGAAAAATACACTTGATTTAGAATCTGAATATAAAAACATTATAATAATAGGCGGAAATACTGAATTTGAAAAAGATCTTGAAAAATCAGGATATACTCTAAGACACAAGACAAGACATCCTTTCCCTTACACAACATACAAAGAATACTTCAGAGAAAGAATAAATATCATTGTCACATTAATAAAAGAAATATACAATTTCATTAAGACTAATACATGGGACGAATTTGTAAAAATATTCAGAAGGTAAAATCCAAAACATTTTTGTTTTTATTCCATGAATTTTCAGAATATTATTTCGCAAATTGAAATAACAATCTGATTTTGTTACTTATATAAAATTTCTAATAGTATAGTTCGAATAATATATTATTTTTTATCTATAAAATTTTCTTGAACAGCAGTGATATATTAAAATAAAATTTGATTTTTTTATTTACAGAAATTATAATTAATTCAAGGTGATTTATTCATGCCTCCCCCCTTCATCGGGAAAACACTTGAGTGTAGAATATCAGAAAGTAACAACATAAAACCTTAAATTAAGGTTTAGACAGAAGAAGGGAATGTTTAAATACTTTAATTTGGAGGTATTATGTATTTATCAGAACCGATTCACGCTCTAAAATCAAAAGCAAAAAAACTCAAAAAAGAAACAGGAATGACATCTGTTCAGGCACTCGATCAGATTGCCAGACAGGAAGGTTTCAATTCATGGTCTCTTCTAAGTTCCAGAAAGGATCTATTTTTTCCACAATGCTATAATAATCTGCTCGATTACTTCAATAACGGAGATATTGTGTTAATAGGTGCAAGACCCGGCATTGGAAAAACTACTTTTACAATAGGATTATTTGTAAAAGCTATTCAAAAAATGACAGTACCAAATTACTTTTTTTCTTTAAGTGAGATTTACAATGATGTAGTAAGAAGAATAAATTATTATGACAAAGATCTTATTCCTGACAACAAGTTCTTTATCTTAAACTATTCCAATGATATAAGTGCAGATTACATAATAAGATTTACAGAAAACACCGTGAAAGAAGGCTCGCTGATAATAATTGACTATCTACAGCTGCTTGATGAAAAAAGAAAAAATCCGCCATTGCAGAAACAGTTGGAAAATCTGAAACAATATGCAAAAGATAAAAAATGTATAATAATCCTGATTTCCCAGATATCCCGAGAACTTGAGTATAAAAAGGAGAAAATACCTACAATAAAAGATATAAGACTACCTAATCCTTTAGACCTCAGTCTGATAAACAAAATACTGCTTTTATACAGAAAAACTAAAGATTCAGAAACAGCTAAAGTATATTTAAATACAAATCCCGAAAAAAGCTTTATTGTAAATTATTCAAAAGAAAAAAAGATATTTTACTAAAAAATATTTTAGCATTCCAAAAAAAGCATGATCGTAAGGTCATGCTTTTTTATTATTCAAAAAAAAATATTCTATTCAAGTTCAAAACTTACTATCACTTTTGCATTGATCTTAATCTGACCAAGAGCAATACTACCCTCTGTTTCAGCTGAAGGCTGATAGTTCTGAATAACATTCTGAGCCATTCCTCCTCCCATTCTACCACCCCACCAGGAACCATATCCAGAACCCCAGTTAGCATATCCTTCCTGAATAGTATGAGGGCGTCCAACTTTCTGACCTAACTCTGCTGCCAGAGCAACAGCTTTTTCGGAAGCTGCTTTAATTGCCAGAGAACGAGCTTCATCTCTATATTTTCGAAGTTCAGTAGTCTGAAATTGTATTCCATGAACATAATTTGCACCTGATTCAAGCACACCACTAAGAAGCTCTTCAAATTTAGAAATATCTCTTAATGTAATTGCAATCGTCTTCCTTACAAAATATCCTATAAATCTTTTATGTTCCCATTGCTGATCATATCTAGGTTCAATACTAATATGATCAGTCTGTATATGTTTTTCTTCTATTTTTTGTTTCTTCGCAAAATCAGTAAGATTCTCAACTATCTTATCATTTTCTTTCTTAGCTTCTGAAAGGTCCTTATTCCAGGTCTCAATTCCAAGAGTAAGTATGACCTCATCAGGAATAACCCTCACCTCAGCATCACCAGTAACAGTAATAAGACTCTTATCTGAAGCGTTCTCAGCAAAGACAGGGATCAAACAAAACAATAGAAAAATAACTGAAACAGATAAAGATCTGAAAAATCTGCACATATTCCCTCCAACGTTAAAATTAAAATAATTATATCTTATTTAAAAAAATAATGACAGTTTCATTATATTCCATTCACTTTATTGAAAACAGCAGAATACTTTCTATCCCCATATCTGATTTCTTTTTTATACATCCATTCTGAAAGACAGCACAACCAACATTAGCCCCATTTTCAGTAATATTATTTATCATAAGAACTGGAACTCCTATTTTCCTTATCTGTTCAGCATACTCAAAAACAGCATGATTATTCCATTCATCAGCAGAGTAATCAATATAAAGAGGCCAGAGCACTACATCAGAGTTTAATCTTGTGATATCATCAATATTATCTTCAAACCATAGATCACCACAAATAGCTGTAGAAAAAGAAATACCTTCCAGCTCAAATCTATTGAAACAGGAACCTTCTTTATATTCAGAAGAAGCAATTTCTTCTTTCCATCCGGGAGAAATACGACGAAAGATATCAATGACATTACCTGATTTATCAATAACAATATTACTACTGTAAATCAAGCCATCACAAAATTCTATAAAACCCACTGAAATCGCAACAGAAAATCTTGAAGCAGCAGATCTGATAAAAAAGATTTCTGATGAATTCACATCAACAGCAACATTTCTATCAACATCAAAATCCCATTTTAAAGCGTCAAAACCCTGAATAAAAGCTTCACCAAAACAGATAAGATCAATACCTTTTTCAAAACCTTTGCAGCAGAATTTTTCAATCTGAGATAAATTAAAATCAATATTCCCAGAACGATTAAAACACGAAACAAGCCCAATTTCCATAAATTTCTATCCATTTAAAAATATATAATATCCAATAATAACACCATTAACAGTATTCTCAAACTATAATAATTAAAAATAATAATAAATATATTATTTAGACTTCTGAAAAAATATTGAATACATAAAAGAGATCACTGCTATACAATAAAAATTTTTAGAAAAAAAACAAAAAGTCAAAAAAACTAAATTTAAATTTAGTTTTATCTATTAAAATATCAGTGTCGTTTCATTAATGAACAAACTCAATAACAAGAAACGACACTTAATTTTTTTTATTTGAAAAAACGTGAAAAAGCCGACTTAACAGAAGTATCTATCGTATCCCAAGTATTCTCAATCCCTGCTTTTAGATCTTCCCATGCATCTTCATTAGCTTTTTTTAACTCTTCAAGTTTTTTATAAGCTGTTTCCTGCATTGCTTTCAGCTCTTTAATTTGTTTTTCATATTTCAACTGAAGATCAGCTTCAGCCGAATTTGCTTTTGCCTTAAGCTTATCAATCTCAGCATCCCATTCATCCAATTTAGCTTGCATTTTTTTTTCATAAGCTTCTTTCATACTCATAAATTACTCCTTTTTATCAAAAAATATTTTATCAAGTAAAATTCTTAAAAAACATTTTGACTTCAATGGTCAACCCATAACCCCGACAATTTCACTTAATAAAATAAGTATAACACAAAAATTAATTTATTATTAATAATTAATAATATAAAAATTAATTAACACCGATTGCTTACAGAAATTTTTTAAACAATTTGAGATAAAACTGCAAATTTTCATTATCAAAGCAGCAGAAGATAATATTTTCAACAATTCCTTTATTACTTTTTTGAAAACCTTCAAAAACCTCTTTTACTACCAGACAAGCTTTATCTTTAGGATAACCATACACACCAGTACTTATATTAGGAAAAGCAATACTTCTTATATTATTATTCTCAGCAATAATCAGCGAAGACTTATAGGCAGAAGCAAGCAGTTCGCTCTCATTATGTAAACCATCATTATACACAGGCCCAACAGCGTGAATAACATACATACAAGGAAGATTGTAAGCTTTTGTAATCACAGCCGACCCAGTCTCACAACCGCCAATCTTTTTACACTCTTTCAAAAGCCCGGCACCAGCTTTTCTATGAATAGCACCATCAACACCACCACCACCAAGCAGTGAATTATTCGCAGCATTTACAACTGCATCTACTTTCAGTTCAGTTATATCAGCCTTTATAACATTAATCTTCATAAATAAATTATATCATAAACAATAATGCTGTCTATATTTTATTTTGTTTATGATCTATGATAATAATCATAGACATTTTTTTCATCTTGTGAAATACATATTCCAGTGTATTTCTGCTGTAAACTTCTGACTTCTTTTATATATTCAGTGAGTTTGGATGAAATTATCTCTTTTAAATATTCTTTATCTTCTTTTTTATCATGAATAAGAGATATAAGAAATTTTCTGAAATGTCTGAACATTTTATCTTCATGCATTGAAATTACTTTATTGTTAAAAAGTAAATCTAATATATCACTCTGTCCATTAATAAGAAGATTCATAAAATTTCTAATCTCAAAGATCTTAATTACAGGTTCTGTATCTCCCGGTTTCTGAAATGTGGAAGATATATCTACTTCTTCCACACTTTTCAGCCCGTAATAATACTCATCATGCGGTATAAAAATACCATAATATTTTTCTTCAATGTTATTAAGATTATCCGGTTCGTTTGTCAGCGTTCCAAATCTGGCAATATAAACTATTCTTCCCATGTATTTTTTTACTGCAAGTTTTGAAGCTCTCAAAATTATAATACCCATAATATATACCTCCTCTTAATTTTATTTTATTTTGTTTTAATATAAAAAATTTATATTTATAAATTCTGAATTGTTAAAAATCAGAGGTAAAAGACCTCTACCTGATTCTTCTGAAAGTTTATTTATAAATCCTTTTAATCCATGTTTTTTTTTAGGATTTATCTCGGTATATCCATTACATGACTTATCAGATAATATTATTTCGCTCTTATTATTCATAATATTCAAAGCATAAAATCCATTTAAAAAATTTAAAATATCTTTTTTTCTCTGCTTAATATCATTAAATTCAATTACCCATGAATTTTTTTCAGGCATATATTCTACTTTGATCCAATCTGAATTTAATACTTTACTGATTATCTCCTGGCTGAATTCTGCTTCAAATTTATCAAAGAACCTTTTTATTTCATTTATATTAAATTTGAATAATTCAGGATTATTTTTTATAAAATCAATATAATCAGCATCTTTCAACGAAATCACATTGTTATGATATAGCCAGAATTTTGTACCTTTTATATTTGAACTATCATATAACCTTAACCCTTGAGATCTTTTAACTGATAAAGTAAACCTGTTCTTTTCCAATGCTTTTTTACCCATGGCAGACATGAACGAATGTGGATAAAAAGAAATTTCCTCAAATATAAAATTCTTATTATAAATCATTGAAAAATAATCGCTAATCTTTTCATAAGCAAAATTTTTCAATAAAAAAAATTCAGCTTCTTTTGAATTAAATAAACGAATATCTTTTTCATTCCATTTTTTAATAAGAAAACCCGGAATATCAAATTCTGCACAAGCTTTTATAATACAATTTTTTAATTTTTTAAAAATCTTTTCACCTTTATCAGCAAAAATACATAAAGCTTTAGCACCAATCTCAATATTGTTTTTTTGAGCATTAACCACAGAATAAAATCCCCAGCATTCCAGCATTGTTCCGGGAATATCTGATTTCTGAAGATATTTTACAAAATCATTATGTACTTTTTCGTTTCCATCAACAGTAGTTGTGATTTTCATAACAGACACAATGACAAAATTGCCTTTTTCTCCATAAAGTTTATGATTTTCTGACAACTTTTGTCCAAATCTTTTACCTAAAATTGATTTCACATAATTCATAATATCCTCCTTTAAAGTTTTTTTAAATTAAGGTATAATATTATGAAAAATAAAAATATTAAGAACAAAATAATAAATTGAACACTGAAATTTAAGGGGTTTTAGAGAATAATACATGACTCCTCCTTTTAGCTGATTATTTTGAGACGCCGCAATCTGGTGTACAAATCACGTCTTAAAATTCAAATTATAAATATATGTTATCATAAATATCCTGCTCTGTCAAATATATTTTCAGATTTTTAAAAAGGCTCCTGTAAAGGAGCCTTTTTATTAAAAACTTATTTTTTCTTCTTTTTCGGTATTTTTATCATAAAATAACATCATTACAACACCAGGAATCCAACCTTCAGTACTTTTAGTACCTGGCTTTAAAGTTATCTTGGTATCTCCTTTTTTCCAGGTATATTTGTTTCCCATTATTCCAAATTGTGCCTGAAGATAGGGATCAGTATGTTTGTTATAAAATCCATATTTAGCTGTTATTACTGGAAGAAATTTAGGCACCATCTCTAATGAATCTGGATCTAGAATATCGACATCAAACATATAATATTTTCTCCATAATTTGCCGTCTTCTTTTGAGAAAACATAACCATATTCACAATCATATCCTTTTTCATGACCGTAATAAAAAATAGAATTATCGTCTATTCTCCCTTTTGAACCTTCAAGCTTCTGTATCTGTTCTTTTGTCATATCCCAGTTCACTTTATCAAACTGACATTTATTGATTTTTCTTTCCTTAGCAATTCTCTTTCTTTCTTCTTCTTTAGCTTTTTCTTTCTGTTCCTGTTCTAATTTTTCCTTATTTAATCTCTCTCTCTCTCTTGCCTGTTCCTCTTCCTTTAATCTTTCAACTACTAACTTTATTTGTTGATCATATTCTCTAAAAAAAGCAGCTTTTTCAAAAAAATCTAAATTTTCAAACTTATCTTTAGAAATCTTATCCTTAATTTCAAGTCCTTTGATTAATATTTCCTCTCCGTTTATTACAATTCCGCAATCCAATCTACTTTCTATTGGTTCCTGCAATTTTTTTTCATAATAATATCTATCAAATTTCTTGTCTGATATAAAAATTTCTTTTAAATTTTTGTAATCTAAAAATTCTTTCTGACTTTTAAAAGCTTTTTCCCAATCTTCTATTTTAATCAGAATTTTCTGTGATGAATTGTTTTTAACAAATATTTCTGCTCTATACCAGCCTTTATACCTGGAATTTAATGTTTTAATTTTAGTTAATTTATTTAAAGCCATCGGCACCAAGCCTTCTTTTTTCTTTTCTTCATCATTTGCAGAACTTTCCCTGTTATCTAAAGCAAGATTATCAATAACTTCGCTTACATTATCCAGTGTATCACTTAATTTTTCAAAAAAATCCTTCTTGGGTGCTTCAATTTTCACATAAATTTCCGAATCATCCATAATTTCAAATGTTTTTCCTTTATTAATCAATTCCATAGAAAAGCTGTTTGTTAAAATTATTAAACTTATCAATAAACACCAAATTTTTTTATTCATATATTTTCCTTTAATTTATAGTTTTATTGAATACCTGAATATATTTATCATATCCTTTGCGAAATATGACAATTATATCGCCCTTGATCAATTTTTTGATATTTCCTTCATCTATTCCAAATGACATTAACTTCAATAACGGCTTAACATTATCTTCTACAGCTTTTCCATTTTCAAATTCCAGTAGGTTGAATTCAAGATCATCTGATTCATACTCACAACTTGCCTTTACATATTTCATAGAATCATACATACTCTGCCCAAATGCTCTTTGAAATTCATCTTCTGCTTCATCTACAGTTTTTTTCAGAGCTTTTAAATCTTCTTCAGTTGTTATCCGAATCTTGAAATTCCCGTTTATTCCGTTTTGTTTCAGTTGATTTATAATTTCATTTGTTTTTACTTCTGAAGAATTGTTACATCCAACTAAAAAAATCATAAATATTGCGATAAAATGTAAATATAAAATTTTTTTCATTGTTTCTCCTGATTATTTACTGGTTTTTCTTGATAAAATTAGTTCTTTCCAATGTTTTGGATTATAAACATCTGTTAACGATAATTCATATCCACCCGTTCCAGAAGTTGCAATATCCAATTTACCATAGTTGAATATTCTACCAAATATTGATTGTCCAATTCCTACAGTTCTTATATCATCATAAAATATCTCTTTCTCATTTATAGAAATCAATCCATCACAATCAACTATTGAATCCCTTTTTAAAATAAGCTTTGTTGAATATCTTTTGTAAAACATAAATAACAAAGGAATAACCAAAAAACTAAATAAAATATGAGCCCAAAATGTTCTCCATGCAGGTCTTAATATAATTTCCTCATTATTTGATGTTTTTTCCATTCAAATCCTCCTAAGTATATTTATGCAAATCACTATATATTAAAAAAATCCTTTTGTCAACTATCAGCTTGTTTTTTATACCAACTATCAGTTACTTTATTTAAAACTCTTTTTTATCTATCTTTAATATATGAGGTATGTATGATTTTATTAGGCGAAATACTTGGCAGAAAAATCTTAGAATACAGAAAGACCCATAAAATAACCCAACAGGAATTGGCTGAAAAAGCTAATATTTCCACTACATATCTTGGGGAAATCGAAAGAGGTGTCAAAGAACCCAGGATCGAGGTTGTTGAACGAATAGCAATGGCTTTGAATATCAATCCTACCTCCCTGTTTTCTCAGGATAACAGTATTATCAAAAACGAAATATTAAGTTTTTTTGAGACCCTTGATGAAGACCAGCTGATCAAATTATACGATATCTACAAGATCATCAAATAATTTGTGTTTTTTTCTGGTTTTTTCATCTATTTCATTGCTGAGTTTTATTAATTCCTGTTTTAATATTGAATATTCATGAGAAATCTTCTTTTGTTTATCTTTATCAAAAATCGGTATATTTATCTTTTTTAAATCACTTACATTTATCATACTGAAACTTGAACCTTTTGATAATCTGTTTATTTCCGCTATTCCTTTATCACTCTGTAAATACGCTTCTAAATATTCAGGAACAATTTTACTTTTATCAATTTCAAGAATATACATATTTCCACTTGCTACAATTTTTTGACCTTCTCTGACTTTTGCCAGAGCAACTTTGAATGGGGACATTTTAGTAAATATAAGATCATCATTATTTAAAATATATCTTTCAAGATTTCTATCCAATTCTTTAAGTCTCTGCAAATCATGATTTATTAATCCCTCGTTTATATCCTTTAAATGAAGATAATAAATTCCCGTGTCTTCTGTTGTCGCAAGTTCATTCAATTTTGAAGAAGAAATTGCAGCCCCCCTCTGTATAGTTTTTACAACTTCATCAAGTTTTACAGTGTTTTTAATTTGACTTTCTTTACGCATATATCTTTGTGGACTTAAAATATAATCGTGATTTTTTATTTCATCAAAATCAACTTTCCTGCTTATTTCTGTTTTTTCATCACTATTATATGCTTTAATAATTTTTTCAATATCTTTTTTTTCAAGAAAATTCTGTCTTCTTCCTTCAGTAAACACCTCTGAAGCATCAATCATTTTAACTTCTTTATTTCCATTACTTAAAACAATCAAACTTACAGATGTTCTGGTGTTATTTAATATTTTTTCCCCAAGTGAAATAATACCTTCAATAATCCCCATTTCTAAAACTTCTTCCCTGACATTTTTATCAACTTCGTTCCATAAGCTGGCGTTTGAAGTAACAATACACGCTTTGCCATTTTGAGTTAAATTCAAATATCCACCCATTATAAAAGCCCAGTCTCCAGATATTAACTTATCCTGTTTTTTAAAAAACTCTTTTAATTCAGGCACTTTATATATTTCTCTTTTTATATCTGAAAACCTTTTCCCTAAAGGAAAATTAGAAAATACTTTATCTGCCTTTTTATTTTTTTCTTCTTCATTAAAAATTGTATTATTAAAAATTTTTATATTTTTAGCTGTAAAATTACTTCTAATTTGGGATATAACAAAAGAATCTTTGTTTAACTCAATTCCATAAAACTCTTCCGCTTCAGTGTTAAAAGCAGTATAAATAATATAATTTCCTGCCCCTGAACCTAAATCAAGCACTATATCGTTCTTCCGAATATTCAATATATTATTAGCCAGCTCACATACACCTTCCGGGGTAGACTGTTCATCTATTCCAGTAAATTTATTATCTTCTGAAAACAGCAGAACAGAAACAAAAATATCAACACTATAATCTGAAGCTAAGCTCTTAATATCCTTTTCATATTTTCCCCATATATCTTTTAATTCGATTTTTGTATATTCATTTTGAAAAAAATCTAAATCGCCTAATTTATCTTCTTTATATAAATATGCAAGAAAAGCAAATACAATTTTATAAAAAACATTACTTAAACTCCTCTTGTACAATTTTTCAATTTTAATCACTGAGTTTTCAAAATCCTTTAAATCTGTTTCTTTTAACTTATTGTATTTTATTCTTTCCATTTTTATCCTCTTTTATAAAAAATTATTCTATGATTAACTATAACCTTTTTATGTTTTCTGGTCAACGGTTTTTCAAAACCGTTTTTTTGGTTTTTTATAACCATTTTATTTTTTTGTCAATATTTATCGTTTATATCGTATTTTTTGGATATATATCAATGTCGACAAAAATATTTTTATTGACAAGATAATCTAAAAATGTTACGATGATTATAGTCAGAAAAAAGATGCGATTTGTTTCTCAGCTTGCAGACATCTTTAAAAACTGCTAAGGGAGGTCTTTATGTCAGATTATAATTCATTATATAACCCAATTGATTTTTCAAGATCTTATTCAGAAGGTTTCTTTATGTCACCTCATGGATATGTATTCTGTAACAACGGAAAAAAGCATATAAATTTTATATTTACTTTTCCTGAAATATTCAATTATAAAAAAGACCAAATTGTAAGTGTGTATAAAAAATTCTCGGAACCTCTAGGTTTTGAAGGAAAAGCAAGAGCTGAGATAATTCGTTCAATACTTACAGAAAATTGGGTTCATATAAGATTTTTTCCTAAATCAGGCAGCTGGATATTCAATGCAACAAATAAAAAAGTAACAATATACAATATAAAAAGATTCATAACAGTCTTTATAAAATGGAAGTTTGCTATTTCATCTGATGTTTTTCAGATTAATTTCATTGATACAGGTATGAGTATTATTATTCCTGTAAACCGCAGAGATTAAAAAACAGATTTTATAAATTCAGGGAGGTCTATATGAATCACTATTTTCTTGAAACAGATTCAGACATGATACACTACACCGTTTTTGAGGAAAGCAGAAATTTTTTCAGGATACATGTCAAAAAAAAATCTCTTTATTCTGATATTCAGGATTATTATTCATTATCTGTTCCTACTTTTATAAACAATCAGAGAACAATAAACAATCTTATTCCAACTGATGCAGGTTTTGCTGAGATAAAAGAACGAATAATACTTGCAGAGGAATTATCAGATCTTATTTTTAAATACAATTCATATTTCAAATTATTAGCAGAAAAATTTTTCTCAGCTACTTTCAGAAATTTCTATTATCTGCATGAGTTAAGGAAAAAACTTGACATCGTTGATGAGGTCAAAGAATACAATCCTGAGATTTATCATGATATGCTTGAAGCATATAATAAGATGGAACCTCATATTTACAATAATTATTACAAAAATACCTTCAGATCAATGCTGAAAAATGTCCCGAAAAAATATCATAAAATATTTCCATATGATTTTTTCTCTGTTTATTCTTTAATGTTATATACTAATTTTATACCTGAAATTGATCTGACTGAAAATGGAGTATATTCATACAAAGTAAATCCATGCACATTTGAAAACATCAGCAATCATTTCAGTTCAGATTATTATATTTTTAATAATGAAGTAGTAATAGCATATTTTAACAATAAATTGACATTATACTGTTCAAATATTGAAGATAGTTTCAGTCAGATATTAGACATCCTTACAACAATAGAAAAACATGAAGAATTTTTAGAAGATAAGAAAAAATTCCCTGAAAATATAGAAAAAACACATAAGGTACTTCATGAAAGATATACTGATCTTATATTAAAGAACAAAACAAACAATTCTACTATATGGTTTGATTTCCTTCATTTCTTTAACATATCAGAAATAGAGATTTTCGCAAAATTTCATAACTATCATTATTCACTTGAAAACAAAAGACCTGAAAATATAGATGATTATTATTTTAATACAATTTCAGTGAGAAACTTGATCCAGCATGTAAAATATGACCTTTTTATGTACAGAATATACAAACTGATGTTTAATGAAAAAGTAAATCTACGGAAAAATCCTGATAATAATTATATTAAAAAGACTAATCTTGATATATTGAAAAATTTTAGCAATATAAGAAAAAATTTTATACAGAACCCCTGTGAGTCAACCGAAAACAAGAAATATTTAGATAGAAGATTTTCTGGATTATTAACACAAATACTGTATATAAGCCAAAAAAAAGAACTGGCATATTACAAAGATGCATATACAGCAGATGATATATATTTTGAAAATATAAAAAGATTTGAAATAGATCTGGCAGAATTTCCTTCAGAAAACTCTGTATTGAACAAAATTATGTGCGGAAATAACAATGTCAGAAATTTAAGTTTTTTAAAAAATCATTTATTTCTGACAGAATTACAAGTTCAGATTTCTGAAAATAATAAAACTGATATTGACACCAGATTTTTAAAAAAAATGTTCTGGATGATTAATATTAAACTTAAAAATATTCCAGAATGCTACATATCAGATTTCAAAAATCTTACTCAATTAAATTGTCTGGAATTAACTAACTGTAATATTTTAAATGATATTACTGATAAAATCGACTTCAGGAAACTTGAAAGACTATTTTTAAAAAATATTAAATCCTCCGACTCAATAAACCCATTTACAAACTGCAGAAATATTAAATATCTGCACATTTTATCAGTGAATTTTAATATTGACAGTATTATTGGAAATAATCCCGAAATTAAAACTCTGAGTATACATAATCAGGATTTTAATACAAACTATCTGAACAATCTTAATAATATTGAAGAATTATATCTGAATTTGACAAACACAAAGGAAATAAGACTATTATCATCTTTTTCCAGACTTATGTATTTTGAACTGACAGTATATAAAGCTGAATATATTGATTTTTACAAAACAATGAACAATCTTAAAAACAGTATAACTATAAATCTCAATTACTCCACGCCAGAGATAAAAATCCATGAATCATTCAAATCTCTGAAAACAATTTATTTAGAAAATGTTCAGGAACTTGACCTTTCAATCTTCAGATCTATGCAAGCACTAAAATCAATTTCAATAGACAGGTTAAAAAAAACAGCTATATTAAAAAATATAGATACCTTAAACAGAAATATAAAATTAAAGTTAATTAATTCTGATATATCCAATATCCTTTCAGAACTGACAAAAAAAACTGTCAAATGTGAAATAACTTTAAATAATTGTACAGCATACAAAGAAGAAGACATAAAAAATAATCCAAATGTAAAAACCTGCATTCAAGATAATAATTATACTATAATTGATATTGATTTTGATTTTGATTTTGATCTCCCTGATAATATTTAAAAAAGGAGGAAAAATGGATAAAAATAACTTATACAAAATAGATAAAAACCTTAAGCAAAATATAAAAAAATTTGAGAACTGGAAAGAAAGAGAAAAAATATATAAAAAATGGATTGAAATACTCTCACCTGACAACAACTATAGTCAAAGATATTTTGCAAGAAGAGCAATAAATAAATATTTAAATAAAAATAAACTGAAAATCAGTCAAATTAACACAGAACATTTATTAGAAATACGAAAAGACAAAGATCTTCAACAATCCTATAATTATGTAATAAATAAAAAGATAACAGACTTCAAAAGGGAAATGCTTATAAAAAGTGTAAAAAGTTTATTTCGTCAGAAAGTAGAAAAATTACACACAGAAGATCTTGAAATATTCTTTAACTTTTTAAAAAAACAGAAATAATGAAATATGATGTTTAAGGATTTTCGTCGACATTATTCTTAAAACATAAATCCTGTATTAATACTGATTCAAAGAATTTAAAACCATAAACATCCAGGCTGTTGAAAAAGTCTACTAAATAGAAAAAACCAATAATATTCAAATTTCGATAAAAAATAGAAATTATTACTAACGTTCAAAAAATCACATCCATATAATTTTTTTCACAAATATAATGTTCA
>JALOAD010000146.1 GCA_023228995.1 Candidatus Muiribacterium halophilum | reverse complement strand
CTGTTCTGCACTGTAAGTTTGACCTTTTTTTCGACTCATAATTCTCTCCATTTATTTCATGTTTATTTTAACTTTTTTGGAAATAAACTTTGATGAAATATTGTCTTAGATTTTCAGGCCATTATAACATATGGAGTTGTACAATTGGGATAAGCTTTGGATGATTGTAAGTAGATTAAAGTCATTTAACGTTGAGAACATAGAGCCATCTGATATTGTTAATTTTTTTGATGAAAAACTATCAAAGGAAACAGGTAATTACAAAGAATATATAACTAAAATAGAAAATATTGTTAAAGTTGAAAAATATAATTATAGAGAGCAAGTATTAAATTATGTTAAAGCTGGGCTAACAGGGCATACCTTTTTAATAAATAATCAATCATTGGATATTCAATCAGATGGAACAAATTCACATAGATTTATTGAAATAGCTTTTGAATTATTGATATCTTTGTCAAGGAGAGATTATATTAATCCTACAATTTATATAGATGAACCAGAAATTGGTTTACATCCAAAAAAAAAATGAGAAGTTAATATATGACCTTTTTAATGTATACACAACATATAAGAAAACAAGAAAGGAAAAAGAAGAAGGTAAATATAATACGCCATATCCAAAAATAATTTTTTCAACGCATTCTCCAAATATTGTAAAGGAAGTAATTAGGCTTTTTGATACAGATCAACAAATATTACATTTTTCAAAAAACAACAAAGAAAATACTGCTGTTCAGAAGATGAATTCAATTTATGATAATAAAAGATTTTTAAATATTTTTAGTGATAACGAAGCAAGATTATTTTTTAGTGATTTTATACTATTTGTAGAAGGGGCTACTGAACAGGAAGTTTTTTCGAATAGAGCATTAGTAGAAAAATTCAAAATAATGCAAGATATAGATGTTTATGCTACAAATGAATTGGTGTTGAAATATATTAATCCATCCTATGCCAATACATCTATTCCATATTTAGTTCTTTACGATGCTGATAAATTGATTACAATAGATATAGATAATAAAAAATTAGACTTTAATAAATTTACAATTAATATAGTGTCTTATTTCAATTTATATAAAAAATCATATATTGGGTCAAAACAAAAATTCTTATACAATCTCTTAAAGCAATTATTGGAATGGAAAAAATCTATAATATTAGAATTTGACAGTAATTTATATATAAAAAATATAAATTATTCTCTATTTATTAAGTATGTAAATGATGTTTTTTTAGCACAAGAGAATTATATTCTAAATAAAACTACAATTGAAGAAGTGTTAATTAATAATGATAGTTTTTATTTATTCAAAAGATGGTTAATATATGAATATCAAACAAACATATACAAATCTATGAATAATAAAATACCTACAATAGAAAAAAATAAAATAATAATTGCAAAAACTAAGAATATGAAGAATTTTAAAAAATTTATTAATACTAAATTTGCAACAAAAAGGGAAGTAACAACAGCCTTTATTTTGGTTTTTAGTGGAAAGACAGAAACTTCAATCACTACATCAACAAAGAATTATAATAAAATAGATAGTAATTTTATTGAAAATATAAATAAAATCAAAGAAACTTATTTAAGTAATTCATTAAATTTGGGTTACCTTCTCGGTAAGACTAGTGGGTGGGTAACAAGTTTTTTAAATTTTTCAATAAATAAAATAGAGAATAATATTGAAAAAAAACAATTTGAAAATCAAATAGACAAAGATAAAGAATTTAGAATTGAATTTAAAAAATATTTTGGAGAGCTTTATGATACAATATCAATTATCGAAAACAAGTATTAGTCTGATAGAGAATGGGTTTAATCACTTTAATCATAATAAAGTATTTAAACGTGTGCTTGACACAACTAGCCAAACAATAACTAATTTATTCGTAATTTTAGCTCCGTATGTCCATAATAGTTCAGTGAGCTACCACCTTGTGAAATGTTGTTCATTGTATCAGACTAAGTCTTAATATGCGCAAACTTGACAAAAATTATTTTATCAACAATATAAAAAATATATTACTCGATAAAAAAATTCCAAAAATAGATACGCTTTATATAAATGAGTTTATGATTGGAAAAAACTACTGCTATGCAATTAATGATAACAAAGAACTTATAAAAATTCAGAAATGGCTAAATAGCTATTTTCAGAATAATATTTCCTTAAACAACTCTGCCGTAGCATTTAGAAAAAAATATTCTTATTTACATTTATTTGAACCGCATAAACAAAATTACTATTTTTTAAGACTTGATATTCGATCTTTCTTTCATTCCATAAATATTAATGATATAAAAAAAACATTTAAAGTTTATTTTGAAGACACTTACATTGATGAGTCTACAAAACAGTCTTTAATAGACGCATTTATAAATTTAGTTACATATACTTATAATGGCCTGAAAATCTAAGACAATATTTCATCAAAGTTTATTTCCAAAAAAGTTAAAATAAACATGAAATAAATGGAGAGAATTATGAGTCGAAAAAAAGGTCAAACTTACAGTGCAGAACAG
>JALOAD010000145.1 GCA_023228995.1 Candidatus Muiribacterium halophilum | reverse complement strand
GTACTTATTATATCATAGTGGGGGAAGTCTGTCAAGTGTTTTTTGAAAATTCTTTTTTTTTATTTTTTTGACTTCCTTACTACTCTTATATTATAACCGAAAAACAGAAAAAAGTACATTGACAAAATACCCAAATTGAAAAAATTTTTTTGTGCAAACTATTGATGACGTTTGTGGGCCGGACTGTCCAAAAAACGTGTCTTGAAACCCGCTCACAGAACGGGTTTCAGACATTTGTTTTTTTATATAAAAATTAACTATTAATTATCTTCGTCATTATCTTCCTCATCATCATTATTCCAATTCCAATATTCTTCTTCTGTGTAATTAAACGGCTTTTCAAAATTACCGTCATAGTCGGGCAATGACATTAGATATTCTTGATACTTTATAACAAAAGGAAATTCTTTTGACTTATCTGTTATTTCATTGTTAAAATGATATAAAACTTGTTTTAATACATAGTTTGGACTAACTTCACAAGTTAAAAGTGATTTAGTAATTTGTGATTTTCTTCGTATAAAAACAATGTTTGTTGCACCGTCAACAACTTCCTCTAAATAATTTGTATAAATACAATTTTTTTGTTGATTTGCTTCATCAATAAAATCAGAAACAGATTTCGGAACAATAACAATATATTCATCATCTTCAAAAATCAATTCACTTTTGTCATTTTCCATCAGTATACGATTATTTTTTTCATTTTCTAAAATTTCTTTTTGTTTTTTTATTTTGCAATATGCAAAAAGAATATTTTTTTCTTTTTTATAATCGTAATTTAAATCTTGACAAATTGTAAAAAAATCAATAGCCATAGATGACCAATTATAAAGAAAATGTATAAACTGATTTTCTTCCTGTTTACAAATATATTTCAAATAATCTTCGTTCGTTCTAAGATAGATTTCTGATAAACTTTCCCGAATATCATTAGTAAAATTGTGTTTATTAAAAAGGTTTTTAAAAAGGTATTGTATTAATTGATTGTTAGAAATATATTCCGTATTTCCTTCCTCAAAAAAAGTTTTAAATGAACCGTTAATTTTTATTTTTCTAAATAAATCTAAGTGTTCATAAATAAAACGAACATCATCAAAGCAAAAACCTAAACTATCCATTTTTTCAAGAAAAGAAATAGTTTCAAGGATAAACTCTTTTTGAGAAAAAGAATTAGAAAATACTAAATAAGAAACTTTTCGGATAAAATTATTTTCAAAGTGATAATAAAAAGCACAGTCTTCTAATAATCTTGGATAGTTTGTTAAAATACTGTCATTTTCTTTTACCTCCAATGTTAATAAGTCTAATGTAAATTTTCTTTTTTCATCCTCAAAAAAATAAGTAAGAATATTTTTTTCTTTTGTTATTTCCATAATAAATACCCCTTTTCTTTTATACAATCATTATATAACAAATAATAAAATTAAGATAGTGACAAATTGCACAAAAAAAACAGGCAACTACTTGTGTAGTATGCCCGCGGACTGTCCAAAAAGAAAGCCTGAAGATGCCCGGAAACAGGCACTTTCAAGACTTCTTTTTTTTATATAAAAATTAATTTTTCTTTTTTTCGCTCCAAGAATTATAAATATTACCGTCACAACGATAAATAATATATCTGCCAGTTGCAATAGAACAATCTTCATCATATCTAACATTATTTTCTTTTAATATTTCTATTTCTTTAGAAGAAAAAACTTTTTTATTTTCTTTTATCCATTCATTTACATTTGAAGTATTCCAAGAAGAACTTACTAAAATTTTAACTGTTAGTTGAACCTCTTTGTTATTCTTTCTAATGTTAATAATATCATCAATTGTTAATTCTTTATTGTAAATAAAAACATATCTATTAATTACATTATTGATTAGTGGAAAAGTCTTTAGTTTTTGATAAATGGAAAAAGCAACAACATCAAAATCAGAATTTGAATAAGTATAATTTCTTGTTTGAATTTCTCTTTTAACGGCTGGGCATTTTTCTTTCAATATTTCAGAACAATCCTCAATCCATTTTGGAAAAAGAGTTGGCTCTGTTGAACCTGTAAAAACAATTGTCTTAATGTCATTTTCTTCAACAATTTTTACAAGTTTACTTAAATATTCTTTTTTGTTTTGAAAATAAAAATCATCTGAAAAAGAATTTTCTTCAATTCCTTTTGCCATACAAAAAGGGCATTTATAAGGGCAAATTTTAAAAGGACTAACTAATTGTAAATTCATTTTTCTTTCCCTCCTCTTTAAAACAATTATACTATAATTTGTAACTATTATCTATATACAAAATAACTAAATTTTTTTTCTATTTTTGTGTAAAATGTTCGGTTGGACTGTCCAAAAAAAGTATTTACAAACCCACTATTTAAGCGGGTTTGCGGGCGAAACTTTTTTATATAAAAATTATTTTTCACTTAAAGAATTATAAATTCATTTTTCATATTCCTTTTAATTCATAAGATTTTAATTCACCGCCACACTTACATTTGTATAAATTAGGATAATTTACTGATTTACATTTCCGCATAAAAAAAGATTTTTG
>JALOAD010000144.1 GCA_023228995.1 Candidatus Muiribacterium halophilum | reverse complement strand
CATATCTACAGGAGTGCCATCTTTATATACAAGACTTGCAGTAAGCCTTTTCTTCACACCTTCTTTCATTTCTTCAATAACTGGTTCAATTTTTACATTTATCATATCTTTAAATATGTTTTTTCCTTCTGTAACAAGTTCATCTGAGAAATTCATATAATTTATTGAATAATCTGAAAGTACTTTCTTTGCATAATATACACTTTCATCAAAATCCCCTAATTCATTATTAGCTTTTATCAAACCAATATAAGCTTCAACTGTAAATGTCTGGTCATACTCTTCATATTTAAGTCCTTTTTTATATTCTTCTTTTGCTTCTTCATATTTTTTTTGTCTAAAAAGGTTTTCTCCGTTGAATATATAAGCAACCCCTTTCACAGAATCATATGGATATTGTTTAAACATACCATAAATTTGTTCTGCTTTTTTAAAAAAATCTGTAACTCCTGTTATTTCACCAATTGCTGATAATGATCTTGCAAGATATAAGTAACCTGATAGTTTCTGTACATCATCAAAATCATTGGAATCAATTAATTCCTGACATAATTTTGAACACTCGTCATACCTTTCGAGCATATACATCATCATGATGGAAAATGTCCAACCTTCTTTCACAAAAAAATCATTTCCTCCATACTCTTTTGCTTTAAGAAAGAAATTCAGAGCATTTTCATAATCTTTATATACAGCATAATAATAATATCCTGTTGAAAAACTGAAATTTTCTTTAAATTCTCCTTCTGGAAATTTTTTTAGATAATCTTTTACATAATCTATATATTTTGCTGCATATTCTTCTGCTTTATACTGATCGTTATGCTCTGATAATTCATAATTTATAACTATTCCTAATAATATACAAACATCTTGGTAAAAATTTTCAAGGTAATCTATAGAATACTCGGAATTTGAAAAAATTCCTCTATAATCATCTGCTAAACCTATTATTTTTTCAGATATTGTTTCTTTTTGAATTTTTGAATAAATATCTGAATTAAAATCTGCAAACCAAAAACATGCTGATGCAATATTAGCTCCAATCATATCTTTTTTATCTATTGCATACCATTTTTCAAGATTGTTATAAAAAGATAAGCTTTCATTCAAATACTCTTCAAAAAAAAGATATGCTTTATCATAATCTTCTTTTTTTTTGTAAAAACTATATAATCTATATAAACAATCATATTTAAGGTAAAAAATACCATGTCCATTTTCAAGTTTTGTTTTTACATATTTATTTATAAATTTATCAGATTTTTCATATATACTATCTTTCGTACCTTTAAACAGAGCTTCATATTTTACTTCAATATATTTATCAAGAAGATGATTATATAATTCTACTAAATGCTCATGTGCTACAATTCCTGTTTTTAATTTTTCTCCTGAAAAAACTTCATTTTCTATTTTTTTAAAAGTTGCTATTTTCAGTTTTATTCTTTCAATATCATTTTCGTAACTGTAATAAATTAATTTCATATGATTTACTGATGGTAATGAAAAAGAAGCTTTTTCTTTAAGTATTGAATTTATCAAATAATTTTCTGCATTTACAAAATCTTTGAGTCCCATATAACAATATCCTGTTTTATTATAACCACCATAAGTTGTAAATCTTGCTCCATCTATAGATTTAGCAGTTAAAAAATGATTAAGAGCAGATGTGAGTGATTTATCATCTGGGTATAGTTGAAGAGGATTTCCTAATGCCGCCCACAAGTACAAAATTAATTCTCCAGCAGCAAATTCTTTCAAAAAAGGATCTTCTTCTCTATATGATTTATTTTTTTTATTAAAAAATCTATCATATATATAATAAAGCCTATTTATATAACTTCCTCTTTTCCTGTATTTTTCTCGATCTTTTGTTTCTATAACAAATTTATGGTTTTTTTCCCATCTTTTGATAATAAAACTCAGAAAATATTTATCTAAATTTAGAAATCTTTCATTTGAATAAACATCATCTGTAAATTCAAGATTATTTATAAAGTCATATAGATTCATAGCAAATTCTGAATTTCTATAAGTTAACAATATTTTTGAATTTTCTTTAAAAAGGAATGTTATTTCAGGATATTTTTTTATTAATTCTTCAAATTTTATGACATCTATTTTAGGGTTTTTGCTGAACAAAATTGAATTAAAATATAACTTAACAGTATCATTAATATTAAATATATCAGAATATTCTTCAGACAATCTATATATTATCTCAGAAATATCCGATTCCCTGTTATTTTCAAAATTAAGTAACAATACATTTTTAAATCTTTGGAATTCAGCATATTCCATAATCTCTGAAATAAGTCCATCATTGTTTGTATTACCTTCAGTATTCCTGATACTTTGCATACTCGAAAGAGCTGCTGAGGAAATTACAGGTTTTAAATTAATAGCATCAGAAAAAATCCCTGCAAAGATAAAAACAATAAAAATGCATAAAATTTTCTTCATAAACTCCACCTTTTACAAAACATTTTATTATTACAGAAATTTTTATGATATTATTCTTTGACTGTTTCATGATATATTTTAAGTTTATTAATATATGATTATATTGTCAAGATGTTTTTTAACAAAAAGACAATA
>JALOAD010000142.1 GCA_023228995.1 Candidatus Muiribacterium halophilum | reverse complement strand
ACATTACAAAAAAATAGAGGTAATTAAACCATTTATATCTTAATCTGAATCCCCAGTTAAGAAGAAAAACACACATAAGAAATTCACCTACATAATTCTTATTGCCAAGAGTAGAAAAAAGTGAATTTAATCTTTCATAAACACTTAAATGGGCTGTATAAAAAAACAAATCTATTCCAAATGCCTGAAAAATTACATAAACAGCTATAAAAACTGCAAAAAAATTTAAAATCATTACATATATTTTTTTTGAATAATCATATTTTTGAGAAATAAAAACCAATATAAGTATAAAAAACAAAAAATCCGCTGCTGCAAGAAATTTTAGATTAACAACAAATAATCCCTGAAAAAGCATAAATATAAGAAGTATTATTAAAAATTTTAAATTATAAATCTGAATTTTTTTTCTCTCAAAAACTGTATAAAAAATCAAAAAACTGAATAAAAAAATCAGCAAAATCGTTTTTGGAAAAACAAACATTTCATTGAAAGCTTTACTGAAAACAACCAGGATAAGAGGCAACAAATAAATTAATTTAAGTTTATTAACTACCATTCGTCGTAGTATATCCCATTAAGCCCTTTATAAAAAGCACGTTTATTAAGAGCTTTATCAGCATCTGAAACAACTGGATAAAATCTTATATCATAAATCTGACATGCATTATTAGTCTCATCAAGTGGATTAGGGTCTGGCGGAAAAACAAAATCAACATCAAGAAGATGTGGAGCTGAAACACTCCAGTAATCAAGATTATATACCACAGTATCAATTTTAAACCAGCCTGATATTGGATTTGAAACTTCCCCAGGAGAAGTTATCCAGTTTTTTATATAGACTTCCCAGTCATATTTTTCATAAGTAACTGGATTAATAAAAAAACCCTTCGGGGTTGTATCTTCATTCCATAATATTTCAGATAAAGTTTGACCATCACCTCTCAAATAAGGTGGTTTATATCGTCTGTCACCAGGAAGATATGCGTATCTGAACTCAAAGGGAAGTTGTGGTTCAAGCAAAGATGATTCAAGAATAAGTCGCAAAGTTCTGAATTCAAGGGGAATATTTGAAGCTGAGGCTGCATTTGGATTACCACTACCAGTCATAACTCTGTACATATAGTTTACATTTTCAAAAGTTTCACCCACCTGCGGAAAATATCCATAGTCATTTTTATACTGTAAAAGTGAGCGTCTTGTATTATCAAGTATTTTTCTCAAACGAGCTTCCTGTGCAATTTTAACACGGGAACGAGGATTAGGCATAACAAGAAGAGCAATCATCATTAAAAGTACAGTAGAAATCATCACCTCAACAAGAGAAAAACCTTTTTTGTCTTGAGGTTTGTTCATATTATCAGAATTCCGAAAGATTTCTTTCATGACCACCCTTTACAACAGTTTTGTGAAGATATGATGGGAATCTTATATCAAATATATCTCTAGTTTTCTGAAGATTATCAGCATTGTAAAAAGTTCCTGTTGCCTGACCAACACCACCAGTATAAGTACCTGTCGCACCTGTTCCACCAGAGGCTCCAAAAGTATATGAAGTTCCGGGAGCAGCAACTGGATTCATAGCTTCATTTACAGGGTGCCATGCTGGAAGATAAGTATCTCTGATTTCCCAGTCGTCTTTTCTTCCGGTATATGGATTAACAGGAAGTTCGGTAAGATATATTCTCTGGGTTTTTCTTTCGTATATGTCAGGAAAACCATCTACTTCTTTACCAGTCAATTCTCTTTCAAGAACCTGAAAAGCATTAAATCTTTCCCCTTCAATATCAGTCTGGGTAAAAGTCGGTATTATAGGATAATGTCCATGATCCTGATAATATTTATCTAAAGCATTTCTAACCATATCAAGTGAGGTTTCTACCTGTTCTGTTCTTGCATTCTGATAAATCGATTCACCAAATGGCACTGAAGCATATGCAAGAAATGCTATTATTGCAGTAACAGCAATAAGCTCAACTAAAGTAAAACCTTTTTTTGTGAGAGCTTTCATAATTTTCACCTCACTTTTCAAGTATTAATTACACTATATACCTTATTATAATTATACCACAAACAATTAATCATAGTCAATTTTGATGAAACGCGGGTAGAAATTCTCAATGAAGTTTTTTTCGTAATGTTTTTTGCTGTCACCCCGGTGATGTTTTATGCCGGGGTCCATTGCTCTTATCTTTTGTAGGGGAAGAACACTGTTCTGCCCTGCTTCTGTATTAGGTTTTGCCCTTCGTTGTCATTCCGCGTACGCAGGAATCCAGCGTCCCTGGTTTAAGTCTTGCTGTTTTTCACCAAATCCAGATACTCTCCGGGTAACGGCTGTTATTTTTTCATCCATAAAAAAATCCAGCCTAATTCCTCGCCCTTAAAATACATCCATATATTTTCCATAACCTTACTTTTCTTTGTTTTATATTATTTGAAATTTTAATATTATCAGCCAGTATTGTTTCAATACTTTCTGTCTTTTTATTTTCTACAAAAAACAGTGAACAAATACATCCTGTATTTTTCACTTCATAATTCGGTAAAAAATGCTCTCCTGCATTTTATTACCTCATAATGTTTTTGCTTAACGAAAATAAAAAGTATTGTCTTTATTGTGTTTTCTTATTTTTTTTGTTGTTCAAACTTATTCATATCTTTAT
>JALOAD010000141.1 GCA_023228995.1 Candidatus Muiribacterium halophilum | reverse complement strand
GGAATGGGAGAAAGCCTTCCAAGGAGAAATTAAAAATTAATAATGAAAAATGAAAAATTGGAAAAAATAAAAGATTTTGCTTTAAATTATAAATTGTTAATTGAGTCTTCTGATTAAATAAACAAAAATTAATATAATGTCATCCCGGCATGATTTTGAGCCGGGATCTGTTCTTGTTTTTTTTATATTATCAATTTAATAAAAAACTTCAAAAATAGATTTATCATTCCTAATTCTATCAAAGAAATATTAATTAATCGGACCACATGAAATTTTAAATCCTATAAAATTCCCTCTTACGAAGTATGCAATACATCCGTGTATTGCATACTTCGTAACAGTCTCCGAAGTTTCTGTTAATTAATTTTCTTTGATTTATACAATCAAAATCTTATTTTAAAAAAACTCTTGACAATATAATAAATAATTAATAAAATTATTGTATTAAGATTAGATATCATAGAATGAATTCAAAACATTTTCTAATATTAAATTTTTCTATATAAGAGGTTTTATATGAAAAAGATATTGTATATTTTAACAATTCTATTGTTTTCTGTTTTTGCATGGAGTATGAATCTTGACTATATTGAAGCTGTTTCAGGTATGAATTTACTATCTGAAACAAAGTTTTGAGTATTCCAGTGATTAATAAAGATATTTCAGATAAAATTGACAATATAGGAAGTCAGGCAGAAATCCTTGATTATCTTGGCAATCTTTCACAGACTTTTGCAAATAATGAAAGTATTATAGAGAGTATTGAAGCAGTATATGATTTTACTGTATCAGAAATAGAAAAAGACTCTGAATTATTATGTAAAAATATTGTTGATGAAAATTACCAAGAAAATATTAAAGAATATGTTGAAAAGATGAAATCTGAATTTAAATCAAATAAAGATATGGGTGTTTTTTATACTTTAAACTCAAAACTTCTTGAAAAGATGAGTAATATGAGAATGAAAAAATCTCATATAAATATTATATCAGATATTCAGGATATAATTCTTAAAGATGAAAAAACACAAAGGATATTTGGTATAGATCACAAAAAATACATACAAAAATTTGGACTTAAGATAACAGATCATTTCAGAGAACAGATAAATATATTTTTAAAGGACAGAGATAAAGAAAAATTCTTAAAAAAATACAAATATATAGAAAAAGCATTTTCATTGTATAAAAAACTTAATCACAAATTCTGTATAGAAAAGTCAAGAGAAAAGACCCCAGAAGAAGAATTGTATGATGAAGCGATTACAGCAAAAAACTATGGTGAATATTTGAATGCTATAGCATTATTTAAAAGACTGATTGCTGAACATACAAGTTATGCATATTCAGTTGGAGCATATTATGAGATAGGTGATTGCTATAAAATTCTTGAAGATAAAGATAATGCGGTGGAATGGTTTAAAAATAGTATATTGTATGATAAAACATCACCATTCAAAAGATATTCGTATATGAATACAGTTTTAGTGTATAACACTTATTGTGAGACAGAAGAAAGTTTTCTGGATAGTTTGTCATTTTATGACTGGTGTATAGAATTCTCACTGGATGAATATATCAGACAGATGGCAAGATATGATAAGAATAATGTATATTATAATCTTCAAAAATTAACCAATGATTTTGAAAAAAAGAAAGAATATTATTTAAAACAGGCAGGAGCACTTGAACTGTATATTGAGAAATATATTGATACAGGTGTTCAAGGACAGCCATTAAAGGACAGTGTATATAACCAGATAGGATTCATATATTATGTGTTAGCAAATACATATGAATCTGTGCTTGAAAAAAAAGAAGATTATTATAATAGATCAGCTGAAAATTATATTAAGACTATTGAAATATCTCAAGATAAAAGCAAACTGGAACAAGCTTATTCTGGAATAGTGAATGGATATGCTTCGAATAATTCACTTTTTGGAATAGAAGACAGAGAAAAAACTAGAGAGTATGCAAAAAAATGTGAAAAATATACCAATATGTATTTAACAGCTTTTTCTGTTAATGCAAATGAGAATATTAGAAGAACTATACTTTATGCAATGAGTGGAGCTTATATAAGAACAGGAAATACATATCTTTATGATGATGAGAATGAATATGAAAAAATAATAGAAAATTATGAAAAAGCGAAAGAAATGTTTTCAGGTATAATACCGTATCAATATATGACAAAAGAGCATATAGATAACAGCTTAGGAGAATGTAATTTTATAATTGGAACAACATATCTTTACTTTGAAAAAGATAAAGAAAAAGCTCAAAAATTTCTGAAACTTTCAGAAGAACAGCATTTATTAGTAATAAATAATTCAGCTACAGATAAGACAGAAAAAGTCAGAGCATATTCAGATATAGTAAATACTTACAGATTTCTTGAAGAATACGATAAAGCATTATGGGCTTGTAATCAGACAATAGGAATAACAGATTATCAGACCGATTACTATACTCAGGCTGGAATATATGTTCAGATGGGAACAATGTATTTATTAAAAGGTGAATCAGAGAAAGCAAGAGAAATATTTACAAATGTAAATACATATTATCCAAACTCTGGAATGAATTCAAAATCCGATATAGGAATCGCAGATAGTTATAAAGATGAAGAAAACTATGAAGAAGCAGAAAAATATTATA
>JALOAD010000068.1 GCA_023228995.1 Candidatus Muiribacterium halophilum | reverse complement strand
TCTGCGAAAGATTACCAAGATAATCAAGGATTTCTGCCTGACTTCCTATATTATCAATTCTATCTGATATATCTTTGTTATTCTCTGGAATACTAAAAACTTTGTTTTCTGTTAGTAAATTAACACCAGAAACAGCTTCAATATAATCAAGATTCATACTCCATGAAATAATTGAAATTAAAATACAAATGAAAAATATATATTTTTTCATAAATCAACCTTATACAAATTATTATATTATTACAGAAATATTTTATGATATTATTCTTTGACTATTTCACGACATAAAATAATTATATTAAATATATGTTTATATTGTCAAGAGTTTTGTTTTAAATAATTAGAAGTTGTTGGATTAGGTAAGTTTATAGGGTTTGTAGCATTCATAGCGTTAAAACACTAGAAGCAATTAGAAAATCTAAAGCACTATCATTCCTAATCCGTTCAGGAATCCATTGTTTGTTTCTCTTATAAAATACAGTATAAAAACGGTATATAAAGCGTATATGAGTATAGATACAGTATAAAACAAATTTGATATGGCATAAATTTTATTAAATCCTGCGAATTAAAATGTTCACTGAACATTTTGATTCACTATTTCACCATTTCGCTATTTCACTATTTCACTATTTCACTATTTCACGGCTCTAATAATTATTAATTTTTAATTATTTTTCTACTTCTTCCACCACAAGATTTTTATTCTTTTTTTATTATCAAAAACATAACCATCATCATCCAGTATTCTTTGTTGTTTTAATACATCAAGGACAAGCGAATAATCATCTTTTGCATCAAGCTTCCAATACTTCATATATTTTTGCACAGCCTCATCAACATTATTAAAATGCTCAATATTTTCAATCTCAATATAATCAACTCTCGGATAAAAACCTAAAGTATAAACAAAATTATAAATGCCATCACCAGAAACTTCAAAATCACTAAATGCTTCCCTTTTACCTTTACTATAATCAAGATTTTCAGAAATAATAGTATTAATATCACTAATTCCTGGGAAAAATATAAATACTGCTTTCTTTGCTGAATTATGAAGTTTCATAATCGCATCATTAAAATCTGAATTCATTTTTGAATCAAGCGATATCATACCAAGACTTCTATGAGCAATAGCAATGTCATGAATTTGATAATCCTTTTCAAGCTCAGCTTCACGCCATCTTTTGTTTATCAAAGTTATATATTTACAAGCATTAGTTTCTTCTGATTTAGTCTTCAATATATCAAGCATATTTTTTGAAGGATCAAGAGCTGTAACTTTATGAGAAAGATTCCCTAAAGGAATGCTAAGTATTCCAGTTCCAGCTCCTACATCTAAAAAACTGTAATCAGATTTTATACTAATTCTTGAATCAATATAATCAAAAATACTTTTTACATAAGTTTGTTCATCTTTTGTATCAAATTTCTTCTTATCAAAATGACTTGCTTTTTTATCCCAATGACTTACAGCATCAAACAAGCCTCTTTTATTAATATCTTCCAAAAATTTACTATTTATACTTTTATTAAGCTTTTTAATAATATCCTGTTTATCCACAATATTCTCCTGAATAAAAACTTCATATCAAGTTTTTGAGGTATTAAAAAAGAATATTCTTAGTAAAAATATTAATGTAAATTCATTATAATGTAACGAATTTACTAATTAACGTGATGAAGCCTTTTCATGACTTCATCACTAATTAGATATAAAAACTAATAAATTACTGACTTTTTAATTACCTTTGTAGTTAATACTAAAATCAAAAATATATGTTTCATTTTTAAATTTTATATTCCTAAATGAGTTTTTCAAACGCTATTTATCTATATTCTTGTTTTTTAATCCTCAAATTTAGGGCATTTCATTTTTTTTAGTATCATTTCGGCAGCTTTAACTATTGGATATGTAGTTGGAGCAGCTGTTGTAAGAGGATGGGTTCCTATCTGTGATACAAAAACTTCATCAACTCTCATTCTATTCTGAATTATATAACCAAGAACATTAATAAGTTCAGAAGAACTTTCACCACCTAAAATCTGAGCACCAATTATAACACCTGTATTTTTAGAAGTTATAAGCTTAACTTTTTGAGTTCCTGCTCCAGGTAAATTAGCTGGATGTCTATCTGAACCTGCAAAAGTAGCATCAACAATATGCATTCCTTCATCTTTAGCTTCTGAAACAGTTATACCAGCTGAACCGATTAAAATATCTCCAACTTTAGTTGAAAATATTGCAATTGTACCGTTAAATGACTTTAATGTTGATAAAGAATAAAGATTTGAACCAGCAACTCTAGCTTCAGATGTAGCTGTTGAAGCAAGCATTGTATTTGAAGGTCTTCTTGTTATAAAATGCATTCTTTCAGCACAATCTCCAACTGCAAAAACATCTCTCTCACTAGTTCTCATATATTCATCAACCCAGATGTTTTTATTTTTTCCTATAAACAAACCTGTTTTTTCAGCAAGTTCAATATTAGGTCTATATCCCATAGCAAGAACAACTGCATCAATCTCAATCTTTTGACCATCTTCAAGAGTAACAGAAGAAACTTTCCCATTACCATTTATTTCTTGCACACCTTTACCAGTTATAATATTCATACCTGAAGCAACTAAACTCTGATGAATATCATCAACAAACTCTGAATCAAAAGCTTTCCCGATTATACTATCCATTTTTTCTACAAGATATATTTCCTTGCCATTTTTATTTAATTCTTCTGCAACTTCAACTCCAATAAATCCAGCACCAACAACCATTATTTTTTGCATTGCATCTGTCTTTTTTTTGACTTCTTCAAGATATTCATGATTTTTCTTTATAACAAACACATTTTCAAGTTCATGACCTTTCAACCATGTTGGCATATAAGGTTCTGAACCTGTTGCAAAAACAAGTTTTTCATATTCAATTTCTTCATTACTGTTTAATTTCAAAGTCTTATTTTTTGTATCTACATTAATTACTGTATCAACTATTATTTCAATATTATTATCAATAAAAGGCTTGTCTGGAGCAATGTTTTTTTGTACACTTCCAAGAGTATGAAAAATATAAGGAATTCCGCATGGCACAAGCACTTTATCTTCACGTCTTATAAAAGTAACTTTTTTGTCTGGATAAGACCCTCTTGCAGTAACTGCTGTTATCATTCCTGCTGGACCACCACCGATTATTACAATATCTCTTTTCATTAAAGCCTCCATAATATATTATATTTTTTTGATATTATCATGTTGTAATATAAGTATATTATGTTATCAGAAAAATTTCAAGAAAAAAATAAAGAAAAAATGTCGAATTAAAAGAAAAAACAGCTTTCCTCTTTCGCTCTTTAACTCACTAGCAGCTTTAGCTGCGCTTACTAGATTAGCTTGCTAATCGCTTACTAGGATACAAAGTAGTAGCTAACTAGCAAAATTACCATGAAATGATAATTTTGTGCTAACTGTATTAACTATTTCACCCAACGAATTAATGAATTTAAATCTAGTTTTCCAGACAAAATTGTATTGAAATTCAAAAGAGAATTACATTTACAACCATTACAGTAAATACTTCTTTTCCCAGCCCCTCTAAATGTATTTATATCACCTAAATAAAAATCTTTTTTACCAATTTTATCAACACAAGGATATAATTTACCATCATTATTCATATAAAGAACATAATTAAAACTTTTACATATTATTGGTCTGCATTCCTTAAGATTTTTAATACTAATATCAGAAATTTCATTCCATTTAAATTTCTTTTTATAATATGAGAGTGTTTCAGAAAACAGTCCTATATCCTGCGTTTCTGGAATACAATTTTTTTTGTTATGTTCAGGAACAAGTTCTGAAGATATTATTTCAAAATCTAATGTTACTTTAAATTTATTTTTTAATTTTCTAAAAAATTCAAGAGTCTTTTCATTACAATTTTCTTTCCATACAACAGTAGAAATAACTGTCTTAATCTTATTATTTTTTAAAAACCCCAAAGTCTTTATAATTTTTTGAAAACTACCTTTTCCTCTGCTTTTATCATTAATTACATTATCACCATCAATACTAACAACAACCTCATCTGCTTTAAGCAAAAAATCTCTATAATCCAAATTATTTATCAATATACCATTTGTATTAATAACAGTATAAAAGTTATTTTCTTTAAGATAATCTATAAGAATATCTCTCTCTGAATAAAAAAAAGGTTCACCACCTGAAAGAATTACATAAAAAAGACCTTTGTTTTTCATAATTCTCAAAAATTCAATAATATTAATACAATCTATATCAGTACTATTATCACATGCTGAGCAATAAATACAATTAAGATTGCATTTTCCTGTTATTTTAAGTGAAATACCAAAATAAAGATTTTCCTTTAAAAAAAATCTTTTTAAAAAAACTGGAATATAAGGTATACACTTATTTATAAGACTTTTCATAAAAAAATTCCCACTTTTTATAAAAAAAATTTAAGTTTTCATAGAAAACTGACGACATTATACTTGGTTAGTTATTCCTATACTATACACACACCGAAAATACCTTCCAACACCCAAAGGAAGGTCTTTTCACATTTATAAATACTTTTCTATATCAATCTTAAATGTATCTGCATTATAAGTTATACAATTAACACCATACTCAGCAAAAGCTTGTGTATATTCTTTAATGTCATCAATATAAAGAATCTTTTTAGGATTACAATCTGCCAAATTCATTGCAATATCAAATATACCATCTTCAGGTTTCATATACCTAGCTTTATAAGATAAAATAACTTCATCGAAAAGTTCAGAAATACCCCATTTTTTATCAATCCACTCAAAATGTATTTCATCAGTATTTGAAAGAAGAATTTTTTTATCAACATTATACTCTTTAATAAAATCAATCATCTGCTTATTAAGAGTAAAAATATCAGCCCATATTTTTTTGAAATCTTCAAAATTTAAATCTATAGTGTTAATTTCGAGAACTTTACAAACTTCTTTATAAAATTCAATTGCTGAAATATTACCTTTGCCAAAATCCATAACACATTTATGAGGCAAAATAAGGTCATAACATTTCTGAGCACTAAAAGAAGTAAATTTAGATATTTTTTGAGCACTTATAAAATGATCAAAAAAAACAAGAACTTTTCCAAGATCACATATTACACAATCAATTTTCATTTTTTCACCTGAACATCAATAATCACAGCATTTTCATCTTTTACAACACCGTCTTGAATATGAAGATCTCTGTGAGTAAAACCCAAAGTTATATGAGGATAAAAATTGTAAGCATCTAAAGCAGATATATCTCCACCATTTTCAATAATGTATTTTAAAATCTTCACCCTGATATTAAGAAGATTATAAGATTCGACAACAATAAAATATGTTTCCATAAGTTTGCCTGAATCTTTCATACTTCCCTTGCCAACACCAAGAATTCTAAAATTTGAATTCTGAATATTACAATCCAAAGCAATTTCATTAATCTTTTCAATTGAAATAAAATCTTTAACATCATTATATTCAACAGGAGTAAGAACAGTAATATGAGCTTCTCCTCTATTTTTTAATTTTTTACCAATTATATTTTCAACATCTTTTAAAACTTTCCCAACAGGAGCATAAGGAATTTCCATTGTAAGATAATTTGAATAATAACCTGTGCCAGAATGAGATTTAAAATTAACTTTCCCAGTATCAAAAACTGCATTATCAATAGAAATAGACTGACTAAAAACAACTACTGAAATTAAAAGCAACATAAACATAAAATTAAATCTTTTCATAATGCACTCCTTTATAACTTAATTATTAACAATAATATTACAAATCTAAATATACAAAGTCAACATTAACAAAAAGAACATAAAAAAAATCCCAAATCTTGACAATACTTAAATTAATTTTTAAAATACATATTAATAAATCTTGTGTATAAAGTGGTTATTTAATGAAAAAAACATTGTATTTTATTTGTATATTAACACTCTTTGTAATTTTAACATTTTCACAGCAGATACCTGAGAAATTAAAACCTTATATTCAAAACATTAATACAAATTCTAAATATATCGAGCTTAAAGTACCTGATTGGAATAATAACATTCCTGATTCAATTACTAAATCTCAAGCTCTGGAAGATATTAAGATTTTTGAATATATAATTTCTGAAGGTTATTCAGGCTATGATTATTGGAAAAATCAAGGTTGTGAATTTGATAAAACTTTTTCTGAACTTAAAGACTTTATAAATACATTGCCTGATACTTTCGAAACCTGGAATATTGAAAGAGCAATTGCACAAACTTTATATAGTCTGAATATACTTGATGGTCATCTTTCTGTTAGAGGTTACAATTACTCTAAATTTTTTAATCATAAAAGTGCTTATTTTTCAGAAATTATTCTTAAAAAAACAAATTCTAAATTTATTGTAAAAGAATCTAATATTCCTAGTGTAAAAATTGGAGATATTTATAATGATAAAGAAGAATATCTTTTTAAAACTCTACCTTCCAATGGGATAGAAAATTATATTATAGGATTATTATCCTATCAACCTGTTGTAATAAAAGAAATAAAATTCTCTTCTGGAAGTTTTCTTCTTCCTTTTCATACTTGTAAAATAAGTGAAACAAATATTTCAAATGATATATTTACAGATAGAAAAGTATTAAATACACCTGTAATTTCTGTAAGGACTATGTCTTATAAATACAATGATATTCTTAAAGAATTTGAAAAAACTGGATATAAATATAAAAAATCTGAAAATATAATATTAGATATTTTATACAATGGTGGTGGTTCATCTGATTATGGAATGAATTTTATAAAGAATTTAAATAAAGTAGCTATATGGAGAATGAGTTCTGCAAAACTTGAATCTCCTGCTACTTTACAAGCTTGGGCATGGCTTGATATAAACGAAAATCCTACTCTTAAAGATATAATTATTTACTCAAAAAATCAGCTTAAAAAACAAAAAGAATCCCCTTATAGAAAATTTGAAACTTATGATTTTCCTGAAATAAAATATGGTGATTTTAAAGGAAATCTTTTTGTTCTTACTAATAGAAATATTGCTTCATCTGGAGAAGCATTATGTTCATATTCAAAATCTGTTAAAAATTCTTTACTTATTGGTGAAAACACTGCTGGAATTGGAACTTTTGGCGAAATAAACGAGTATCAATTACCAAATTCAAATATAATTTTAAATATACCTGAAAAATTATTTGTTCAATCAGATGTTGTTGAAAGTATTGGTTTTATACCTGATTATTGGTTAGATTCAGCTAATCCTGTTGAAGAATTAGTCAGATATATAAATTTCCCATCTTCATATAATTTTAGCTATTCAAATCTAATTATCCCTAAATTAAAAAATATTGATATGGAAGTTTGGAAAGATAATATTCCTGAAGGTCTTTACTTTGGAGATGGTGCATTTACTGGAAATAAAAACAATAATATAATAAAAAAATCTAATAGACATTCTAATAAATATTGTCTTGAATTAATCGGAAATATTGAAACTGGAATTTGGAAATCTCTTAATAGAAAAATTCCACATGGAACACAAAAGTTAACAATGAATTATGAAGTTTCAGGTAAAAATCTAAGAAAAGAAGGAGAACAATTTGAAAATTGCTATATTGGATTTATATATTACACAAAAAATGGAAAGAAAAAATTCAAAGTGAATTCCTATTACGATACTTTTGACTGGAAAAAAGATAGTTTGGAACTTTCTGACCCTGATGGAGTATATAATGCTACATTAACAATATTTTCATCAATATCTGGATCATTTTTTGTAGATAATATAGTTTTTAATTCCAACCCATCTACAACTCAATAATTATTATGTTATAATATATTTATGAAAAAATTACCTATTGGAATATCAAACTTAGAAAAAATAATAAAAGGTAATTTTGTCTATATTGATAAAACTAAAATCGCTTTGGATTTAATTGATAATGGTGCTGGATATTATTTTCTGTCTCGTCCAAGAAGATTTGGTAAATCTCTGTTTCTTGATACATTAAAAGAGATTTTTCAAGGTAATAAAGATTTGTTTAAAGAATTATATATTTATGACAAATATGAATGGCAAAGTTATAATGTAATCTATCTTAATTTTAATGAAATATCTTATGGTAATCCTGAAG
This sequence comes from Candidatus Muiribacterium halophilum, assembly GCA_023228995.1. Lineage (GTDB taxonomy): Bacteria > Muiribacteriota > Muiribacteriia > Muiribacteriales > Muiribacteriaceae > JALOAD01. The sequence goes on along the minus strand of JALOAD010000068.1, from coordinate 7,743 downwards.
AATTTAATAATTCTTTAATAGCATTTCTAAATGCTGAAGCTTATAAATATAGTATTGAATTTAAAACAGAGTATGTTAAAGATATGTTTGCTGAATTAATAAGAAAAGTTGGTTGTAATAAAAAAGCTGTTATTTTAATAGACGAGTATGATAAACCAATTCTTGATAATATTGAAAACAAAGAAATTTCTAAAAAAATAAGAGATATTTTAAAATCATTCTACAGTGTTATTAAAGATAATGATGAATATCTTAAATTTGTTTTTCTTACTGGAGTCTCTAAATTTAGTAAAGTGAGTCTTTTTAGTGGTCTTAATAATCTTAATGATATTACAATTGATAAAAACTATTCAACTATTTGTGGTTATACACAAAGTGATATTGAAAATAAATTCAAAGAACATTTAAAAGACCAAGATTTTGACAAGATAAAAGAATGGTATAATGGTTATAATTGGCTTGGTGAAAGTGTTTATAATCCGTTTGATATACTTCTTTTTATTCAGAAAGGATTTGTTTTTGATAATTACTGGTTTTCCACCGGCACTCCAACCTTTTTACTTAAATTAATTGAAAATAACAATTATTTTTTACCTGATTTTGATAATATAGTTGCTGATAAAACAATGCTTGATAATTTTGATGTTGATAATATAAAAATTGAAACTTTAATGTGGCAAACAGGATATTTAACTATAGATAAGGTAGAAACTGTTCTTGATAATCGTATGTATTTACTTAAAATTCCTAATAAAGAAGTGAGCATATCAATGTTTGGTGTTTTAGCTGAATATATTACAAAAAATACTACTTATAAAGAATATTCTAATATTATATTAAAATCTTTATTAAATAATGATTTTGAAACTCTCAAAACATATTTGAAAACTTTATACTCATCAATTCCATATAATCTTTTTACTAAAAATAAAATGTATAAATATGAAGGCTATTATGTAAGTGTTTTTTATTCATATTTAAAAGCTCTGGGCCTTGAAATTATTGGTGAAGATGTTACAAATAAAGGAAGAATTGATATTACAATTATTCTTCCAGAAACAATTTATATTATTGAGTTTAAAACTGATGGCAAAAATTCACTTGAACAGATTAAAGAAAAGAAATATCACGAAAAATATATTGATAGAAACAAAAAAATAATATTACTTGGTATTGAGTTTGATAAAAAAGAAAGAAATATTGTTAAAATAAAAGCAGAAAAGCTTGAAAAATAAAAACTTCAAGCTTTATGAATATAAGTTATTGTTTAAATTCTTTTAATATAACTCCCCATGTTGGATTCATTCTAATTTCAATATTACCATTTTTTTCAATTACTTTTGAATTATTATCAAGAACATCTATAAAAATCCTATTAGAGTTATTATTAATTGTTTTTATTGTAACTTTTTTATGAGTATGTGAAGAGTTTATACCAATAATAGTTTCTTCTTTGCCAATTTTTCTAACAAAACAAAATTGTTCATGAGATATTAAAAGTTCTTTATAGTCACCATAAATTAAATTATTATCATTTTTTCTAATAAAAGCTAGTTTTTTAATTAAATCCATAATATCACACGGAATATTTTCTTTAAGCCAAGCCATATCAATATTAGGTCTTAATACATTATCATCTTTATGTTTTATACCACACTCTCTAAATTCACTTCCATAATATAAAGATGGAATTCCTGGAATAGTAAATAACAATATATATAACGGGAATAAATGAACTTTTTCATTTAGATTAGAAAAAATTCTAGACACATCATGATTATCTACAAAGTTATATAAATGCTTGTTTTTATATATACCATCTTTACTAAATTGACGACTTAATGAATAGGCAATTTCATAAAAATTCTTATCATTAAAACTTGAAAACATACCTTTATAACATTCATAATTTGTAACTGAATGCAATCTTTTATCAGAAAATATCCTTCTATAATCACCATGAACAACTTCACCCATAAGCCAAAAATCTTCTTTAAGATTTTCTGTGAAACTTCTTAAATCTTCAAGAAAAAAAGATTCCAAACAATCAGAAGCATCTAATCTCAAACCATCAATATCAAATTCCTTTACCCAAAATTCAACAGCATTCAATAAATAATTTCTAACTTCTTCATTATGAAGATTATATTTAACAAGAGAATAATCACCATTCCAGCCATAATATGAAAAACCATCATTAAAGCTATTATTATTAGAAAAATCAACACCATAAAACCAATCTTTAAATTTTGAATTTTCCTTATTTACCTTTAAATCAATAAACTGTTCAAGTTCTCTACCAGAATGATGAAATACAGCATCAAGAACAATTTTCATATTTTTAGATTTAATATATATACAAAGATCTTTAAAATCCTCATTACTACCAAGTCTTTTATCAATAGAAAATAAATTATTAACATCATAACCATGAGAAGAAGACTCAAAAACAGGACCAAAAAACACAGTATTAGCACCTAAACTTTCAATATAATCAATATTTCTTTTAAGTTTTTTAAACTTATCAGAATTATCAGAAGAATTCCTATCAGTGCATTCTAAAACACCATTAAATCCTAATGGAAATATATGATAAATAAACGCTTTTTCAAACCATTTCATAAAATCCTCCACTTAATTTCATTTAAAATATCTAAATTATATACTTACCGGTAGGTATACAAAAAAATATAAATCTTTAAATCCTTTTTATAAAAAACACAACTTTTAAAAGCTAGAGGCAAAATTTTTAATTTAGGAAAAAATTCCATATAAATATTGTCTAACAACTTCTTTAACACAATGATCATCTAACTCAATTAATTCTGAATAATTCATTGATATATATGAATTTATTGTACCTAAAAAAGATATTGTATATCTTTGACTTCTCCCCTTCATATTACCGTGATCATTTTCTGCTTTTTCAAATATTGATTTTACATACTCAAACATATTTTTTCTAAAGAAAAAAGAACAAATACGAACATCACTTTCATTTGGAGAAAACTCTGAATTAAGAAAAAACTTACAAAAATCAGGCTTTTCCTTAGCAAATTTAAAAAAACAAAAAACAACTTTTTCTAAAGTTGTTCTAACATCAAAATTATATTCGCAACTTTTATAAAGCTCTTTAAGAAAATCTTCAACATTAATCTTGATCAATTCATAAAGTAATCCATCTTTACTACCAAAATAATGATATAAAGTCGGTTTAGTAATACCAGATATATCAGCAATTTTTTGAACTCCTGTATTATCATATCCAAATACAGTAAATAACTTCAATGCATTGTTTAATATAATACTTTTCTTAGCCATGAATTCATTATACCGACCGGTAGGTATGTTGTCAAGTGTTTTAGATTTAATTCTAAATTTATTTTATAAAAAAATACAATTTAAGATAAAAATAATGGATATTTAATTAAATTATTAAAATAATCTTTTAATAAATCTTGTTAAGAAATTATCTTTTAATATAGTTTCTTTATTTATTAATTGATATAATTCTGAGTTTTTAAAGATTTTTATTACTTTTAATTTTGTATCTTTTATTTTTAGTTCATTTGAATTTAAATCAATTACATTTTCCCATTTTTCTGGAAATTTAAATATAACTTCTTTGGGTGGTCTTGTTATCATAAATGAATCTTCATTTTCAATAAGTTTGCTACATTTTTTGCATTTAACTATATTTATTTTATTGTTTTTCAGCTTTTTAAAAAGTTTAGATCCATAGGGTATTCTTGGATAAAAATCAAAAATATTTTCTTCTCCACAATCACATTTAACAAATGCTGGGAATTTTTTTTTATCACCTTTCCATGCTATATAATCAGTTAGAATGAAAAGATTTTCTTTAAATTCTTTTTCAATTTCACTTGAAAGATTTTTATGTTTTGCTTTAACTGTTGGTAAAATATCAGCTGATGGATTAAAAAATTCTTCTTTTATTATATTATATTGAATTTTTGAATTTGATAATTTGTTAAAATAACTTTCTTTATCTTCTACTCCTCCATAAAGAAATACTCCATCAGTTTGTTTATATTCTTCAAGAAAAAAAGGATTTTTCCATGGTTTATAAGTTTGAATATCACTAATTATCATTTCAGAATTTTCTTTTAAAACTCTGAAACTTTCATTGAAAAACTGTTCTTTTTCTCTAATAAGATGAATACAAGCATTTGATAAAATAGTATTTATTACTTCTTTTTTAAATGGTAAATGTTTTATATCTGCTTGAATAAAAAAAGCTTCAACACCAGATTTTTCACAATTAACTTTAGATCTTTTCAACATATCCAGTGAAAAATCAAGACCAATTAAAAGACTTTGTTTAAATTTTTTTGAAAGATAATATATATCAATACCTGCTCCACATCCAATATCCAAAACAACTTTATTACTAAATTCACCTTGAATATATCTAACAGGATTTCCACAACCAAAAACCTCAGTTTTGAAATGTTCTGGTATATCTTCATTTGAATAAAATGTAGCTTTTTTAATGGATTTATCTTTCTGTGCTGCATTATCATATAATTCTCTAAGTTTACTCATGTTTATATAATAAATTATAAAAAAATATTATTCAACTTAACATATTTTTATTTAGATTTTTGGGGTTAAATCTTAAAGATTTTTCAATTTAAAAAATCCCAGATATCTTCTATTAGAAAATTATCAAATGTTTTAATGTGATCTTTCAATATTTCTTCCGTTTGCATATTTGGTCTTATATCGAAGTAATAAATACCGTCTAATGGATTTAATTTTACAGTATAGCCTTTAAAATGTCCTGATAAAAATGTGGTATTTATACTATAATTATTTTCTTTACCTTTTCTTTGAACATCGTTTAGAAATATTGCAAAATGTGGTGTTTGAGAATCAGTTAATTTATTATAAAGAAACTTATCAATAAAAATTTTATCTATTCTGTCCTTACTAGATGTTTTTACAGACCCAATTGCCTTTGTATTTTCGCCTGCTTTTATTATTAAATCGTGTTGATAATTCATATTAAAAGCTTTCACTCCATTTATTTTTACAGGAACAGAAATTATACCTTTTTTAACATCTATACCAATTTTCTCTATAATTAACAGTATTAAATGTTCAAAGAGATCACCATTTATTTTTCTAGCAGTATTTGATTTTTTGGCAGGCAAAGCATCTAAGGCAGCTCCAATGGATTGTTGACATGTATAAATAAAATTATTTAATAAAATTCTGTTTTCATTTTGTTTAGCTTCATTATCTTTTATATTTAATAATAAATTCAAAAACTTATCTTTGCTTAATTCAAATTCTTCATATGACAACATTAAATTACTATTAATTGGTCTTGTAATATTGTAAGTTCCGTCTTTTTTATATTGATAAAACATATAATGGTTTTCATTTTTGGAAATAATTACAGCTTGAAGTTTTGTTTTTATAAATTCTAAATATTTTGAACAAAAATTTGAATAATCCTCTATAGTACTAAAATTTTCTTTATTTGTAACAACATCAAGAATACTATTTAAATTCATCTTATTGAACTTCTTCTGTCTTCTATAGCTTTATCTAATTTTATCCATTCTGCTATAGTTTTACTAGAAACATTTTCTAACCTATTAATTGCCCATTTATTATATTCATTAGAAAGGTCACAACCCATCCATTTTCTGTTTAATTGTTCGGCTACAACAATTGTAGTTCCTGAGCCTGAAAAAGGATCAATCACTAAATCTCCTGGATTAGAAGAGGCCAAAATGATTTTTCTTAACAATGCTTCAGGTTTTTGAGCAGGATGAGGTGTTTTTTCGTTCATACCATTACATAAAGTAGGTATCTCGATTACATCTTTTGGTTTTGCACCTTTTGGATGTGGAGTCCATATATCTCTCCTTTTCTCACCATTCCCATATTGACTAGTTTCAGCTTGAGGATGAGATGGGTATTTTAAGGTATGTTTTCCATAAGGTATTCTAATATCATCCATATTCATAGTAAATTTTTTATTTTTTCTCAAATGCAAAATACTTTCATGAGACCTTCCCCAATCTTTGCCTAAATTTGCTTTATTTTTATAATACCAAACAATCCATTTACAACCTTTAAAAAATTTCATTGAAGGATGTTTTAAATCAGCTAATATTTCAGAAAACCCACATATAAAAAGTGTTCCTTCTGGTTTTAGAACACGAGATGCTTCGTAAATCCAATTCATAGACCATTCAATATATTTTTCTTGATTTTCAAACTTATCCCAATCGGCTTTTTTTATATTATATGGAGGGTCTGCAAAAATAAGATCAACTGATTCACTAGATATACTTTTAAGCCATTCAATACTATCACCTTCAAATAACATATTATCTTTTTTCTTGTAAATTGGATAAAAAAAACTTCTCTCTTTTTTTGAAAAAAGCTCTTCTTTAATTTCAGTTTCAAATAATAATGATTCATACTCTTTTTTTTCTATTAACATCAATTAACTCCAAATATATAATACTTGTCTTTTTTATTAGTTATTTTATATATAATATTATACCAAAACACATAATAAAATCAATTTACCTATTTAATTCTCCATCCAAATTCAATATCAGTACTCTTTTGGGGGGTCAGGACTCAATCATTTTATTACTAATATTATAGTGTAAATACCAGTAATAAAATTATAAGAAAAATGTGTTATTATTGAAGGTGTAAGGCTTTTATAAAAATATCTTTGTAAATTAAAAATAGTTCCAGCAATAAAAATTGAAATAAAAAAAAGAATAGTATTTTCATTTTTTAAATGCATATGGGCAATAACAAACCATATATTTATTAATAAAATTGATATTACAATATTTGTTTTTCTTGTTAAATAATTATACAACACCCCTCTTGCAAAAATCTCTTCAACAAAAGGTCCTATAACAGAAGAAACTAAAACATAATAAATCATAACTGATAAGTTATCACCTTTAATCTTTTGAAAATCTAATTCACTTAAAAAAATAAAAGTTATAGCCATTGATAAACCAAAAGTCAGAGACATTATAGTATTTTTTAAACTAATTTTTTTTATAAAAAATTCTTTTTTCAAAGATTTTCCATATTTTTTACATGTAAAAATATATATAAGGAAAAACAATAAGAAATAACTAATCAAATATGTAGTTACAAAAATTGTCTTTAATGAAAAATCAAAGTTATTTTGATATAAGTCAATTATTTTTTTTATTATATTTAGACTTATAGCCCATAAACCCCAAATAATAAAAATATCTTTAAACCCATAATTTTTGTTTTTCATATTAAAAGTCAGAAAGAGAATAATTAATATATTCTCTTTCTTTAGTCCATATATTTATTTTATGTTTCAATCATTATATTTCTGATAATTACCACCCTCCGCCAGCTCCAGAGTCGTCTTCTGAAGATTCTGCTTCAATAGCTCCAACTATATAACCAATACCACCAGCTATAGCTCCTATACCAGTTTCAGACCAATCTAAAGGCCAAGGTGCTCCGGATTCTTCGTGTGATTCTTGGGCTGCATCTGATACAGCATCTAAAAAGTTATCTGCATGTTCTGAAAAACTTAACCTTACATTCACATTATACTCATCAACAAGTTTTTCATATAAATAAATGCTGTAATTATAATTTGTTAATCTATAAAAAATTGAAATGAATTCTATAGCAAACAATTTTAATTTTTCATCTTTAGATGTTGTTAAATAAATTTTATCATAT
>JALOAD010000067.1 GCA_023228995.1 Candidatus Muiribacterium halophilum | reverse complement strand
TAATTGATTTTATAGAATTTTATAATTAATATAGTGTTCTAAATAGATGTTTTTAATAAATTTTGTTTTTAGAGAGGTAAATATGGATACAAAATACGATCCGAAGCAATATGAAAAAAAATTATTAAAGGATTGGCTTGATAATAAAGTCTCACATTCAGAAATAAATAACGGTAAGGACCCTTATGTTGTTGTTATTCCACCTCCAAATATAACTGGTGTATTACATATGGGTCATGCTCTTAATAATACTTATCAGGATATTCTTATAAGATATAAAAAAATGACAAATATGAACTCTTGTTGGATACCAGGAACAGATCATGCTGGTATTGCAACTCAGAATGTTGTTGAGAGAAAATTGGCAAAAGAAGGTAAAACTAGATACGATGTTGGTAGAGAAGATTTTTTAAAAGAAGTCTGGGAATGGAAAGAACATCATGGAAATTATATAGTTGATCAGCTTAAAAAACTTGGTTGTTCATGTGATTGGGATAGAGAAAGATTTACAATGGATGAAGGATTATCCAAAGCTGTTTTTCATGCATTTCAAAATTATTACAATAAAGGTCTTCTTTATCGTGGAAATTATATAATAAACTGGTGTCCTAGATGTGAAACTGCGTTGTCTGATGAAGAAAGTGAACATGAAAAACTTCCAGGTAAATTATATCATGTTAAATATAAAATAAAAGATTCAGAAGATTTTATAATTGTCGCAACAACTAGACCAGAAACTATGTTTGGTGATGTCGCTGTTGCATTTAATCCTCATGATGAAAGATATACTTATCTTAAAGGTAAAAAACTAATTCTTCCTATATTAAACAAAGAATTAGATGTTATATTTGATGAATATGTTGATAAAGAATTTGGAACAGGTGCTGTAAAAGTAACTCCAGCTCATGATCCGAATGATTTTGAAATGGGCAAAAGACATAATCTTGAACCTGTTTTAGTAATGGATGAAAAAGGTAAAATGAACAGTAATGCTGGTGATATATTTGATGGGATGGATAGATTTGATGCTAGAAAAAAAGTAATATCAATTCTTGAAAAAAGTGGTGAACTTATCAAAACTGAAGAGCATGAACATAATGTTGGTCATTGTTATAGATGTCACACTGTAGTTGAACCATATCTTTCTAAACAGTGGTTTGTTAATATGAAACCCTTGGCTAAAAAAGCTATAGAAGCTGTGGAAAGCGGAGAAATTACTTTTACTCCTGAAAGATGGAAAAAAGTTTTTCTTGATTGGATGTATAATATTCGTGATTGGTGTGTATCAAGACAGATTTGGTGGGGACACAGGATTCCTGTTTATTATTGTGATGATTGTGATGAAATAATAGTAAGTTCAGAAAAAGTGCAAAAATGTAAATGTGGAAGTAAAAATATACGACAGGATGAAGATGTTCTTGATACGTGGTTTTCATCTGCTTTATGGCCGCTTTCTACTTTAGGTTGGCCTGATAATAAAGAAAATATAGATTATTATTATCCTACTTCAACCCTTGTAACAGCTCCTGAAATACTTTTTTTCTGGGTTGCTCGTATGATAATGAGTGGTTATGAATTTGTTGGTAAAAAACCTTTTTCTAATGTTTTTTTAACAGGGACAGTAAGAGATGAAAGTGGTAGAAAAATGAGTAAATCTTTAGGAAATGTTATTGATCCATTAAAGATTATTGATGAATATGGTGCTGATGCTTTAAGATTTACTTTAATGGTAATAACAGCTCAGGGTCAGGATGTATTTTTATCAGATGATAAATTTTTAATTGGTAGAAATTTTGCAAATAAATTATGGAATGCTTCAAGATTTGTTATTTCAAATTTAGAAGAATATAATACTGATTTTTCATATAGCAAACTTGATATGCAGGATAAATTTATACTTTCAAAACTTAATTTAGTAATTAAAACTGCAAGAGATGCTGTTGATAATTTTAGATTTGATATTATGAGTAAATCATTATATGAATTTATGTGGGATGATTTTTGTGATTGGTATATTGAAGGTATAAAACCTTATATTTATGGTGATAAAAAAAATAGTGAAAAGATGAAGGTAGCTTGTTTTGTTCTTGACAATGCTTTAAGGCTTCTTCATCCTGTAATGCCATTTATTACTGAAGAAATTCATAATCATCTTACAAAAGAAAAAAAATATCTTGTAGATGTTAAATATCCTGAATTTAATGAAAAACTTGTTTTTTCACAGGAAGAAAAAGATTTTGCTTTAGTTCAGAATATTTCAAAAGAAATCAGAAATCTTAAAGCAAATTCAAATATTAAAAGAAGTGTAAAACTTCCTGTAATTATAAAACCAGGTAAAATGAATTCTCAAACTATCTTTAATGTTGAGTATTTTTCAGGATGTGAAATAAAACAAGAAGATATTGCTGATGAAAAAAAATATTCAAAAATTGTAATTGATAATCTTGAAATTTTAGTTGATTTATCTGAACATATTAATATGGATGAAGAAAAAAACAGGCTTGAAGGCGATATAAAAAAACTTGTAAATGAAATAAAAAGAGCTGAAAATATGCTTGCTAATAAAAAATTTATTGAAAAAGCTCCTGAAGAACTTGTTAATGCTGAAAAAGAAAAACTTGTTAAATTTACAGAACAAAAAAACAAACTTGAAGAAACATATAAAAATCTTTTTAATTAAAATGAGGTGTTTTTTATGATAGAAATACATAAACAAATAGAAATTATCAAAAGAGGATGTGTTGAACTTTTAAAAGAAGAAGAGCTTGTTGAGAGACTTAAAAAAAAGAAAATATTAACTGTGAAAGCTGGATTTGATCCAACAGCTCCAGATATACATCTTGGGCACACGGTTTTACTAAGAAAAATGAGAAAGTTTCAGGAACTTGGTCATAAAGTAGTATTTCTAATTGGAGATTATACTGGAATGATAGGTGATCCTACCGGTAAAAATCAGACTAGAAAACAGCTTACAAAAGAAGATGTTCTTGAAAATGCAGAAACTTATAAACAACAAGTTGGTAAAATACTTGATATTGATAATCTTATTATAGAGTTTAATTCAAAATGGTTTGAAAAACTTGATTTTTCTGAAGTTATAAATCTTGCTTCCAAATATACACTTGCAAGAATGCTTGAAAGAGATGATTTTGAAAAAAGATTTAAAAACGAGCAACCAATTTCAATACATGAATTTTTTTATCCACTTATGCAGGGTTATGATAGTGTTGCTTTAGAAGCAGATGTTGAGCTTGGAGGAAATGATCAGAAATTTAATCTTCTTATGGGTAGACATATTCAGAGAGAATATAATCAGGAAAGCCAAATAATTATGACAATGCCATTGCTTGAAGGACTTGATGGTGTTGAGAAGATGAGTAAATCTCTTAATAATTACATTGGTATAAATGAAAGTCCAAACAATATGTTTGGTAAGGTTATGAGTATAAATGATGAACTTATGTTTAGATATTTTGAACTTGTAACAGATATACCTTTAGAAGAAATAAAAAATATGAAAGATAGTATAAAATCAGGTGCAAATCCTATGGAATTTAAAAAAAGACTTGCTCATGAAATTATTTCTTTTTATCATGGAAATGAAAAATCAGTTGAAGCTAGAGAATATTTTGAAAAAGTTCATTCAAGAAAAGAAATTCCAGATGATATTAAAACTGTTGAATTAAGTGAAAAAAAATGGTGGCTTCCAAAACTTATTCAAGAACTTGGTTTTGCAAAAAGTTCTGGTGAAGCAAGAAGACTTATACAGTCTGGCGGTGTAAAAATAAATGATGAAAAAATCACAGATGTTAAGTTTGAGCTTGAGATAAAAGGTGAGATTATTTTAAAAGCTGGAAAAAGAAATTTCGCAAAATTGATTTAAAAACTCGCAAAGTAGCGATATAGTGAAATGGTGAAAGGGGAAAGAACTGTTATATAGTGTTTAGTGAATGTAACTGCAACTTTGTTTTTTGTCACAGCTTCACTGCTTTCACTTTAACCCTTTCACTTTTTTTATAAATTTATTTAATGTTTTTCCCTTTTTTGGTCGAAAATTAAAAAAAATACTTGGGGGAAATCATGTTATTTAATTTTAAAAGTAGAAAATTGATGATTACATATATTGCAATTTGTCTAAGCTTAGTTACATTGCTTTTTTCAGGTTGTGGAAACGACTCAAGTTCTGTAAATCCGGCAAATATGTATAGTGCAGATGGAAAAGTAAATGTTTACATAAGAGCAAATGACGCTGCATCTGTTACTTATGGAAGTAGAGCACCTCAGTTTTTTGTTGATAATGAAATTCCTCTAAAAAATCTTAAAAGTGTAGGACTTTTTGTTAGTAAAATAGCCCTTACAAGAACGGATGGTGATAAAACTACTCTTTTTTTTAGTGAAGAATTACAGCCAGAACCTACTTTTTATTTAAGAGAAAATTATAAAAATGAAAATATACTGTTTTTAAATGATATAACAATTCCATCAGGAATTTATGCACAGATGGAAATTCATGTTCAGAGAGTATGGACAGTTTATAGAAATACAGAATTAGGTGCGGAAATTTCATGGGATGATAAGAGTTATAATAAAACAATTATTTTAAATAGCTTTAGTGCAATTGATATAAAAGCTGGAACTTCAGTTAATGTAAATGCAAAATTTGATATAGGTGGTAGAATTGGTACTGATGGAAATGGAAATGGCCAGTTTTATCCTTATGCTTTTCTTTCAAATTAAAATATAGTTAAATTTTAAAAGTTATATATACAAAAAAGCCCTATTATTGGGCTTTTTTTTTTATGCTTTACAATCTTTTTCTAATGCATTATAATTTAAAAACTGTCTTGCAAGTTATTGCATAAAAAAATAATAAATTCCTGTTTAAACTTGCAAGATTAAAAAGAAATTTGATTAAAAAAAATTTTTTAATACTTTTAGAGGATTTTAATATGACTAGAAATATTGTTGAAGTTTTAAGAATTGTTAACTCTGAAGAATTCATTGGCGAGTATATTTCTAATGAAATAGCTGAAAAATATCCTGAAATCAAAGAAGATTTCTATGCTAATTATATTGAGATGGAAAGTGATGATAAGATAAAATTCTTTAGACTTTTTGGATTTATGGGAAAAGATCAGAAATTTCTTGAATTTTCTTTTAGAATACTTAATGAACAAGAGCTTGATAATGTAAAAGCCTCTATTATTAGAGCTGTAGGTGATACTGCGGATGTTGATTATATACCAAGACTTGCAAGTTACTTAAAACATTCAGAAAGAAGAATTAGAGCTAATACTGTTGAAGCTTTATCAAAGATTGGTGATAGAAAAATAGTTGATCTTCTTTTACCTGTTATGGAAACAGAAAAAGACAACAGAGTTCTTGCTAATACTGCGATTGCTCTTTGGCAGTTTGAAGAAATAAGAGAAAAAGTTAAAGAAACTTTTTCTAAAATGATAAAAAATGATGAAAAATGGATGAGAGCAAGTGCTTTATATGCTTTTGGAGAAACTCAGATAGAAGATTTTTTGCATTATCTACTTTCATCTCTTGAAGATGAAGATGAGGATGTATGCAGAAATGCAATAATTGCATTGGTTGGATATTCAGAAATACTTACTAAGAAAAATTAATTTTGGAGGATACCTTGGTATCAAAAAGATGGACACATGAGGAAGAAGAGTTTTTAAAGAAAAATTATAATAAGATGAGTAATAAAGAATTGGCTGATAAATTTGGTGTTACTACTATATCTATTCAGAGGAAGTTATCAAGACTTAATCTTATAAGACAAGTTCAAAAAAAATGGTCTGAGACTGAAGAAGATTTTTTGAGAGAAAATTTTTGTGATATAGCAGATTCAGAACTTGCTAAAAAGTTTTCGGTTACTCCAATTGCTATAAAGCGAAAACTAAATAGATTAGGTTTAAGAAGAGGTCAGAGGAAAAAAATATCTAATGATGAAAAAAATTTAGTTGAACAAAATAATGAAATAAACAATGATATAATTATTGAAAAAAACATTGAAAAAATAGTTGAAGAAAAAGAAGTAAAAGAAAAAAAGACTGCTCAGGGAAGTCTTTTGAAATATAATTATTCAAAAACTTATAATATTGGTGATTTTTTATTTCATGAAATATTTAAAGATAAAGGTAAAATTATTGATAAACAAGAAAGTAATGAAGGGTTTGATCTTATAGTTGTTGATTTTGAAAATTCTGGAATTAGAGTTCTTGTAGAAAATGTAAATTAATTGTAAATTTTTTCATGCCGATAATTATTACATGAAAAAACTATTTCTTATATTATTTTTAAATATAGTGTTATGTACATTTTCTTTGAATTTTTCTGAGTTAAGAGGAATTGTTCTTGATTCTAAAAACCTTGAACCTGTTAAAAATGCCAAGATATTTGTTGAAGATGAAATAAAATATACAGATATGAATGGCGAATTTTATGTTCAAGCTTTACTTTCTGGAGCAAATCTCGTAAAGGTTGATAAAGATTCTTATTCAGATTATTCAAAAGTTGTTTTTTTATATAAAGGACATAATTCAAAAAAATTTATTATTTCAAAAAAGTATGAAGAAATTCAAAAAACAAAAATTGAAAAATCAGAAGAAGTCATTATTGTTAATGAAAAAAAAGATATTGTAATTGAAAAAAGTTTTCCTGAAATAAAACCAAAAGAAGAATTTTGCGAAACATATAAGGAACAAACAGATATTGTAAAAGAATTTGATTATTGTGACGAAGAAAACTATTCTATTAAATCAACTTATCAAGATAATTCTCTAAATTCTATAATGAGTATTATAAATCGTTTATCTGGTGATATTCTAGTTAAAGGTGAAGTTGTTGATAAAAATACAGGAGTACCGGTTTCAGATATTCCTATTTTTTTTGATAATAAAGTTATTTTTACCGATAACAATGGTAAGTTTACTGTGAATACATCAAAAAACAATGCTTTAATCTCTATAGATTGCAAAGGCTATGAAAAATTTAATCAGAAATTTAAATTTGATAAAACTGATAATTTTATTAAATTAAGTGTTATAAAACACGGAGGGGCATTATGATAAGAAAAACTATATTTTCTTTTGTGATATTAATTTTTATAATAAATTCATTTGGAGGAGAGGCTAATGAAAATTATAGTGTTAATATTTTATCCTCTAAAATGGAAAGTTCATGGGCTGAACATCATATTCAAAAAGCATTTGTTAAATCTGTAATTCCAGATATTGTTCCTTCAAATGATTTTAGAGGAGCAAGACCGCTTACAAAAGGTGAACTTGCAGTGCTTATTTCAAGAGTTCTTCCATGTGATATTGCAGGATTTGAAGATTATACAGAAGAATATAATGCTGTGAAATTTTATAAAGATCAAGCTCCAAGAAGTTTTTCAGATTTTACATATTGGGATGCATTTGGTTATGTTGAAAGAGTTACTAAAAGAGGAATATTGAATCCTTTAAAAGGAAAATTCAATCCAGAAGAAAAAGTTACAAGAGGCGAGTTTTTAAAAACCTTACTTGTACTTTTACAAAAAACTCAGGATCCTTTTGCAAGAATTGAAAGCATAGCTTGTGATTCTGATAAACTAAATAAACATCTTACAGGATTTATGGATGTATCTGTAGCTCCTTCGGATTATCCTGGCTGGGTAAGAATGGCACAGGAATATAATATTTTACCTTCAAGAGATGAAGAAATGGATTTTATTGAAAAAAGTCTTTCAATTCCTTATAAAGAAGTTTTTTACAATTTTTCAACAAGAAGATATGAATTTCAAGCAGATGTACCTGTTTCTCGAGAACTTGCTGTTGCTTTGTTTTCAAATTTATTCATAAAATGGGATGGATATGGTGAGTATATTCCTTATGATGTTGCAATTGGAAATACTTCAAAAGATGTTTTTTTAAAAACTGTTAATGGTGATACAAAAGTAGATTGCGAACTTATTAATATTGATTCTGAAGCTAAAGAAATTGAATTATCTTTTCAACAGAGAAAGACAGAATTTAGAAATGGAAAAACTTTTAATACTGTATTTGTTCCTGGAAAGCAAAAATATACTATTGCAGACAATGCTTATATTTGGGTTATATTAAATGGAAAAATGTTAAGTGTAAGAGGAGATAATCCTGTTGGAAAATTAAATACTGTTATAAATAAACTTAAAGATGAAAATATTTTTGATATAAGGGTTAATTTTATTTGTGCTGGTGAAAAACACAGATATAATGTTAATAAAAAAGTTCTTGTAAAAGAAAATGATTATTATGATAAAAGAGAGGTTATTGGTTATCTTGAGGTTAATCTTATTCCTTATGATTATATTGGTAGAATAATTGCAAAAGGTCCAGAAACAGTAACTATGTATGATAATGTTAAAGGAAATGTTACTTTTGAAAAAAACAATGAAATTAAAATAATAAGAGAAGTTATTGGACTTGATGGAGCTACTGGTCTTTTATCAGAAAAAATAATTAATCAATCTACATTTGATAATATCAAAGAAGGTGAACAGGTTAAAATAAAACTTGATCGTGAAGGGAAAGTAAAGACTATAGTTTCAAGGCTTTTAAGAATCGGTGTTCCTTCAAATGTTGATGTTATGGATAAGACTATTAAGACTCAGTATTATGTTGGAAAACATTTTGAAGGTGAAAAACAAGATTGGGACGGTAAGAAAAGGGCTGGTATGATAGTTTATAATTTTGATTATGATTATCCGGGTAAATGGAGAACAGGTGGATTGAATGTATTGTTTTCTGAAGCTACTTCTCTTAAAAAAGTAGATTTATATGTTCAGCCTGCTGATATATATGCAATTAGTGATAATCAGACTGCAAAATATGAAAATAGAATATTTTTTATAGAAGCTATACCAAAATTTTTCTGAGGCTTACATTAATTGCACGAGGAATTTTTTCTCCTGCAATTGATTCTACCTCATCAATATTAAAATATAATATAGTACCTGTATTTATATTGGAAAATCCAGGTGGAAGATTGCTTTTTTGTACAATTATTTCAATTTCATCATCTGTTTCTATTATTCCATAACCTGTATTAGAATCATACCATTTAAGTTTACCTGTAAATACTTTATTTGTATTTGTAACATTATTATCAGATACTTTGGATTTGTCTTCTATTTTAGTTATATTAAAAGCTTGTACATAACCTTCTATTGTAAAAGTTGAAAATTCAACAGTATCATTTGCTGAAAGAGTTTTAATTACTTTATTTATAATACCAGAATAATGAAAATAAATTTCTCCTATATCATCAGATATTATTGTTCCCAATCCATTTCTAATATTAAAATCTAAAACTCTACCTTTATGTCTTACTGCTTTTGGTGAATTAAGAAGCCATAAATTTGTTATTATTATACCTTTATCTGTTTTTTTAGATGTGAATTCTACAGGAGAGTTTTCATTAACTGTCTGATATCCTTGCATTTGTATTGCAGTATAATGTAAAAAAAGTTCTTCTTTAAAGTCAGGACTCGTTACAGAACCAATACCTTTTTCTTCATCAAACCACTTTACATTACCTTTATATTTTTTTCTTGTGCGGGATTTTTTTATTATCTCTTCAATAGTATCACCCTTCTCTGTAATTATTTCTTCAATCTTGTTAATAAGAGTGTTAAGTTCTTCTTGATCTGGATCAAGTTCTCTCGTGATTTTTAGAAATTTTAATGAATCGTTAAGATAATTCATTTTTTGAAGAGAAAGTCCTAAATAAAGATAAAGATTAAGTTCATCTTTTGAATATTTAATTCCTTCTTCACATAATTTTATTGCTTCATCAAAAACCCCGATTTCATAATAAATAATTGCAAGTTCTCTATATAAATCGCTGCTTTTTGGAAATGAAGTAAGTCCTTCATAAAGAATCATTATAGCTTCATCAATAAGTTCAAGCTGATAATATATATTTGAACCAATCAGATATAAATCAAGGTTTTCAGGAGATTCTTCAAGTAATGAAAGAAGAAGTGTTTCAGCTTTTTCAAATAAATCATAAGCTTCATCAGTATTGTCTTTATTTAATAATACATTTATATAATTTAAATATGGATATATATAATCTGGATATTTTTTTATAAGTTCTTTATAGAGAATTTCTGCTTCATCAATATTATCTGTAAGATTATATAATACTGCAAGTGTTTCGATTATTTCAAGAGAATTATTATCTAAATCATAAGCTTCTTTCATTAAAGTTAATGCTTTTTTTAAATTGTTTTTTTCAATATAAACAAGAGCTTTTTCGTATAATTTATTAACATCTTTTTTTTTTGCCATATTTTGTATTATAGAATATTTATATAACAAAATCAAAGATTTTGCTTTTAATGTTTTCAATATGGTAAAATTCATCAAAAGAATATATTGGAGGAATTATGATACTTGGTGTAAACATAGATCATATAGCTACGATAAGAAACGCTAGAGGTGAAGCTGACCCATCACTTACAGCTGGAGCTCACATATGTGAGCTTAGTGGTGCAGATGGAATAACTGTGCATCTTAGAGAAGATAGAAGACATATTAAAGATAAAGATCTTTATTTATTAAAAGATATTCTTAGATTACCACTTAATTTAGAAATGGCTCTAAATGAGGATGTATTGGAACATGCTATAAAATCTTTACCAAGAATGTGTACTTTAGTTCCTGAAAAAAGAGAAGAGATAACTACAGAGGGTGGTCTTGAAATTCTATCTAATGTTGAAAAAATAAAAGAATATACCGGCAGACTTCATGAAAAAGGAATTCTGGTTAGTCTTTTTATTGAAGCTGATAATTCAATGCTTGATGTACTTAATGATATTAGACCTGATTTTGTAGAAATACATACTGGAAAATATGCTAGAAATTATTATAATGAAATGGAAAGATTCTATATTTTAAAAACATTTGAAAAATTCACTCAAAATTGTATTGATATTGGTATTAGAGTTAATGCAGGTCATGGGTTAAATTATCAGAATACTTCTGATATTGTTAAAATAAATGGTATAGAAGAACTTAATATAGGTCATGCTATTATTGCTAGAGCGGTTTTTTCGGGACTTGGTGAAGCTGTTAGAGAAATGAAAAATATTATTAATTCCGGGAGAATTTAAAAATGTGTGGAATAGTAGGATATGTTGGAAACAGGGATTGTACTAAAATACTTCTTTCAGGTCTTGAAAAACTTGAATACCGAGGTTATGATTCGGCTGGACTTGCACTTATTGATAAAAATAATAATATTATATTAAAAAAAGCAGTTGGTAAACTTGAAAATCTAAAAAAAGAATTTATTGATTTTAATATATACTGTTCAACAGGAATTGGTCATACAAGATGGGCAACACACGGGAAACCTTCAGTTATAAATGCTCATCCTCATCTTGATAGTAAAGAACGTTTTGTACTTGTACATAATGGTATTATTGAAAATTATTCTGAAATAAAAGAAGAACTTATTCAAAAAGGCCATTTATTTCATTCTGATACAGATACCGAAGTTATAGTTCATCTTTTTGAGGATAAATATAATGGAGATATTCTTGAAGCTGTTAAAGAGACTATTAATATAATTGATGGTTCTTATGCTTTTGCTATTATTGACAAAGAAAATCCAGATATGCTTATAGCTGCAAGGCACGGTGCTCCGCTAATTGCGGGTGAAAATGAAAATGAAAGATTTGTTGCATCTGATGTACCGGCAATTCTTGCTCATACTAGAAAAATATATTTTCTTGATGAAATGGAAATTGTTCTTCTAAAAAAAGATAGTATGGAATTTTTTAACTTTGAAGGCAAAAAGATTGAAAAAGTACACAATAATATAAATTGGGATCCTTTAATGGCTGAAAAATCTGGATATGATCATTTTATGCTTAAAGAAATCTATGAACAGCCAAAAGCTATAAGAGAAACTCTTTTTTCTAAACTCGAAAAAGATGTATTTAATATAAAAGATCTTAATTTGGATAATATTCACCCCGATAATCTTAGAAAAATAAATATGGTAGCTTGTGGAACTTCTTATCATTCTTGTCTTGTAGGCAAATTTGTGTTTGAAAAAACATTAAGAATACCAGTTGATGTTGATTATGCTTCTGAGTTTAGATATAGGGATCCTGTAATAGATAAAAATTCTGTTGTAATTCTTGTTTCTCAGTCAGGAGAAACTGCTGATACGCTTGAAGCAATGAGGATTGCAAAAAAAAGAGGTGCTTATACAATAGCTGTTGTAAATGTATTTGGATCTACAATGGCAAGAGAAGCTGACGGTGTAATATATACAGTAGCTGGTCCAGAAATCGGGGTTGCTTCAACAAAAGCTTTTACATCACAGTTAATGACTATGTATTGTCTTTCAGCATATTTATCTGAAAAAATGGGAATTGCTGTAAATACTTCTTCTGTAATAAAAACATTAAAGACAATATCTCCAATGATTGAAACTGTACTTGATAATCTTGATATTTATAAAGAAATTGCATCAAAATATTATAAAGCAACTGATTTTTTATATTTAGGTAGAGGTATTAATTATCCGGTTGCTTTGGAAGGAGCTTTAAAGCTTAAAGAAATATCGTATATTCATGCAGAAGGATATCCAGCTGGTGAAATGAAACATGGACCGATTGCACTTATTGAAAATGAAGTTCCAAGCGTTTTTATAATAAATAAAAGCAGTCTTTATAAAAAGGTTTTGAGTAATCTTCAGGAAATTAGAGCTAGAGATGGAATAATAATAAGTATTGCAACTCAGGGAGATGAGAATATTGCAAAATATTCAGATGATGTTATATATATTCCTGATGTAGATGAGTTTTATTCTCCGCTTTTAACAGTTATACCCACTCAGCTTATTGCTTATTTTATTGCTAAAAAAAGAGGTTGTGATATTGATAAACCTAGAAATCTTGCAAAAAGTGTAACGGTGGAGTAAAAATGTTTAATCAAAGTCTTGAGCTTAAATTAAAACAGGAACAAAAGTTGACACAAAAGCTTATTCAAAAGCTTGAACTTATTCCTATGACAAATATTGAGCTTGATAATTTGATTGAAAACGAACTTATGATAAATGATTTTCTTAAAGCTTCTTCACCAGAGACAAATAATGCGGAAATTCCAAAAGAAGACGGAAACACACAAATAATTGAAGAAAATTATGATGTTGATAAAGAATTTCTTTATGCTCAAAATGATTGGGAAGATATAAGAAAAAGAAACACTAAAAATTATGATTTTGTAGGTGAAAAAAACAGTTTTCTTGAAAATATTCCTGAAAAAGCTACTGACAGTTTTAAAAAGTATATAAATTCAGAGCTTATATTAAAACTTGAAAACGATGAAGAAAGAGATATAGCTTATTTTCTTGTAGAACTTCTTGATAGTAAAGGATTTCTTCTTTATGAAACAGAAAAAGCTTGTTCTCTTATGATAAAAAGAGGGGAAAATATTGAAGAAAAGTACAAAGTTGTTACAAAAGTAAGAAATATTATGATGAGTATTGAACCTTTTGGCACTGGTTCTCATAATATTAAAGAATATCTTCTTACTCAAATTAAAATGAGAAATATTGAAAATTTACTTTTAAAAAATATTGTAAATGATTATCTTGAAGAAATTTCAAGAAATAGAATTCAATATATTTCTACAAAAACAGGTTATAGTGTTGAAGAAGTTCAATTAAGTCTTAATGAGCTTAGAGATAAAATTCCGCCATATCCTTCTTTTGGTTTTGCAGTAGATAATACAGAATATATAAAACCAGATGCTAGTATTGATAATGATGGAAATATTGTTATTCATTCAAAGTATCGTAGAATTTGGACAATAGATCTTGAAAAATATAAAATTAATATTTCAAAATATAAAGACAAAGAAACCAAAAAATTTATGAAAAAACAATATGAAAAAGCTTGTGAACTTGTTAATAATTATTATTCAAGAAATAATTTGTTTGAAGATTTGCTTAAAATAATATATCGAGAACAAAAGCGGTTTTTTCAAGGTGGTCCTTTAAATCCACTCAAACAAATAGATGTTGCAGATGAACTTGGTGTTAATGTATCTACTATATCAAGAATTGCTAATGGAAAATATGTTAGAACTTCTTTTGGTACAATGTCTGTTGGAGATTTTTTTGTAAATATATCTGTTGGAGATGTTTCAAGTGATGAATCTATGATTCGTTTAAAAGAGATAATTGATGGAGAGGACAAAAAAAACCCTTTAAGTGATGAGGATATAATGATTATTCTTAATAAAAAATATAACATTGATATTAAACGCAGAACAGTTGCAAAATATAGAGATAAACTAGGCATACTTTCTTCAAGACAGAGAAAGGATTATTTATGAAAATCAATAATAAAAAAGATGGAAAAGAGTTTTTTGAAAATTTTTTTAGAGAATATTCAAAAAAATATAAAATATTTTTATTTAAAGGCGATCTTGGTTCAGGGAAAACTTTTTATATTTCACATATTATAGGTGGTTTTAAAAAAAAACAATATATAAATTCTCCAACATATACTATTATGAATACTTATAATGATGAAAAACCGTATTTTTTCCATGCTGATTTATATAGACTTGAGAATGTTGAAGATGTTTTTGAAACAGGCATTGTTGACCTTCTTAATGAGGATGGATTTTTTCTTATAGAATGGCCTGATAGATTTTTAGAATTATTTAATAATTTTCCTTATGTTCTTATTGAAATTACAGAAGGTATTCATGAAGAAGAAAGAGAGGTAAAAATTAGTGAAAATATTATACATTGATACGACAGAACCACTTATACATATTGCTTTATGGAAAGATGAAGTTTTTATAGAAAAAAAGAAAGAAAGCAGATTTCATTCTGTTTATTTAATTGATACAATAAAAGAAAGTTTGAATGAATTAAAACTTAAACTCCATAATATTGATGTTTTTGTAGTAAATATTGGTCCTGGTAGTTTTACAGGAACAAGAGTTGGTATATTGACAGCAATGGGTTTTTCTAAGATTTTTAATAAAAAACTAGTTTATTTGAAAAAAAATGAAGATTATAAAACAATTCCTAGTATTGTTGACAGTAAACAGAATAACGATGAAGTTGTAGCTGTTTATAATGGATTGTCTTATTTTGAAAGGTAAATAAAATGAAATATTTGTTTGCAATAGAAACATCATGTGATGATACTTCTGTTAGTATTCTTAATATGAATAATGGAGAAGTTATAGATACATTAAGTATTAGTCAGATGATACATGAAAAATTTGGTGGTGTTGTTCCTGAACTTGCTTCAAGAAAGCATTTTACAAATATTTATCCTCTAATACATACAATTTTAAAAAATAATAAATTAAAATACAATGATATTGATATTATTGCAACAACTTATGCACCTGGGCTTTTAGGTTCTCTTCTTATTGGAGTTACAGTTGCAAAAACAAAGGCATACTCGCTTAATATTCCTCTTATACCAGTGCATCATATTGAAGGACATATTGTATCTAATTTTATTGAAAAACAAAGTATAGATTTTCCTTTTATTGCCCTTGTTATTTCAGGAGGACATACTCAGCTTGTGAAAGTTGATGATTTTCATAATTATATTATACTTGGAGATACGCTTGATGATTCAAGCGGAGAAGCATTTGATAAAGTAGCTAAAATGCTTGAACTTGCATATCCGGGTGGACCTGTTGTAGACAAATTAGCTAAAAATGGAAATAAAGATTTTAATTTTCCTAGACCTTTATTAAATAAACCTAATAATGATTTTTCTTTTAGTGGACTTAAAACTGCTGTTAAAGTATTTATAAAAAACAATCCTACAGCTTTAAAAGAAGATATTTGTTTTTCTTTTCAAAATGCAGTATGTGAAGTATTGAAGAAAAAAACTAATAAAGTTTTAAAACAATATAATATAAAAAAACTTGTACTTGCTGGTGGTGTTGCTGCAAATTCTCAAATAAGAGAAGAATTTTCAAAAATTCAAGGAATTGAAGTGTTAATTCCTCAAAAAAAATATTGTACTGATAATGCTGGAATGATAGCTAAAGCAGCATGGTTTAGATATAAGAATAATTTTAATATACTTATGCCAAA
>JALOAD010000066.1 GCA_023228995.1 Candidatus Muiribacterium halophilum | reverse complement strand
ACTTGATCTTTAAGATCAATTCCTGATCAGACTTTTTCATCTTCCTCATATTCCATTTTTATTTTAACATATCTCCTTAAGTATTTATTCTATTTTTCCTCTATTTCTATTATACAATTCCTGACCATTTCAGGAATCCAGTTTTTGATCTGTCATTCCCGAGAATTCGGGAATCCAGTTTTTTTATTTTTTTTCGTTTATATCTACAAACCCTCTCACTATCTCACTTTTCACAGCTTCACTCTTTCCCCGGTTTTCATAGATCATAGCTTATGACTTGTCCAGCACTCACTTTAACCCAAATACACTTGATATTATCTGTTTCATTAATAATTTTAGTAAGTACTGGAAAATAACTTGGTAAAACAAAGTTTTAACAATAACTTTATACATAGTATAAATTATTTGCTCAGGATTAGCTGAGAAATAACAGTTCTTACATGGCACGGTTTTTGTATCAATGGTTTACGAATTCAAAATATACCGGTATAAAAACAAAAGAGTAAGGGTTTTAAAAAAATATAATCTAAAGATTAAAAAAATATGAAATCGAGATTAAGTTAGATAAATTAAAAAACAAATAGAAAAAGAGATTTTAAAAAATCAAACGAAATGACAAACAATAAAACTAAATTCAGCAACAAAAAGGTTGACGGTAATTTTAGTTATATAAATAATAAAAAATGAAAATATCTTTTTATAGGAGTATAATATTAATAATAAAAAACAAACAGGTGTTTTCAATGATTATTAATAATAAAACTACAAAAGTCATAAATAAACTTAGGGATAAAATTGAAAAAAAATCACAACTTTTCATAGTTACTGATATTTTTACTATTTATGCATTTTATGAACTTTTAAATAAAATAGAAATAATTGAATCAGTGAACATTTTACTTACAAATTCTTTTGAAAGAACAGAAGATAATAAAATATCTCATTTTGAAGACATTTTAATGCACAGAGATGAAATAACATACAGAAATTCTTTTTTACAATCTGAAGTATCAAAAAAAATCTTTGATTTAATTAAACAGAAGATTCATATAAAAAAAATACAACCAGAACTTAATGATATTAAGACAAATATTATTCTTCTGAAAAATCCAAGTGGAAAAAACTATCTTGTTTCAGGCTCATCAAATTTTACCACAACAGGCTTAGGATTAAATTATTCAAATTCAATAGGTCTGATTACAGATTCTGATAATAATGAAGAATTTGAAGGTTATTATAACTGGTTTATAGATATATGGGAAGAAGATAAAAAAACTATAAATATCAGACAGGAAATATCTGACTATATAAAACTCGGTTTTATTCAAAATAGTCCTGAAACTATATATTACAAAATTTTGTATTCATTGTTTGGTAATGAAAAACATGAAATGAATGAAGATAAGATAATTAAGACCAAAACAGGAATAAAAGAAACTGAAATCTGGAAGAAATTATATAAATTTCAGAAAGATGCTGTTCTCGGTGCAATTGATAAGATTGAAAAATATAATGGCTGTATTATTGCTGATAGTGTCGGGTTAGGTAAGACTTTTGAAGCACTGGCAATAATCAAATATTATGAACTTAGAAATGATAGAGTTTTAGTTTTAGCACCGAAAAGACTTCGTGAAAACTGGACAGTCTTCACTCTCAATGATAAAAGAAATATACTTTATCAAGATAAGTTTAACTTTGATGTGCTTAATCACACTGATCTTACTCGTGAAAATGGTATGTCTGGTGATATAAATCTTCAGACAATTCATTGGGAAAATTATGACCTTGTTGTAATTGATGAATCACATAATTTCAGAAATAATAATGCAAGAAAAGGTTCAGTTACAAGGTATCAGAGACTGATGAATGATATAATCTCGGAAGGAGTAGATACAAAAGTTCTGATGCTTTCTGCAACACCTGTAAATAACAAGATGAATGATCTTAAAAATCAGATAGCTTTCATAACCAAAGGTAATGATAATGCTTTTGATGAATTTGAAATGCCAAGTTATGAAAATGTATTAAAAAATGCTCAGAGATCATTCAATAAATGGTTAGATTTACCAGGTGAAGTAAGAACCATTGATATATTTGTTGATATGACTCATACAGATTATTTCAGATTACTGGATTTACTTACAATTGCACGGTCCAGAAAACATATTGAAAAATATTATAACATCGAAGAAATCGGTGTTTTTCCAGAAAGATTATTACCGGAAAATATAAAATCTGACATTGATATAGAACAGGAATTTCCTCCTTTAAGAGATATTGATAAGAAAATCAAAAGATTGAATCTGGCAATGTATAGTCCTCTCAAATATGTTATGAATGACAAAAAACAAATTTATGCTGAGAAATATGATATTGAAGTCAAAGGTGGAAAATCAGTTCTTACTCAGCTGGATAGGGAAAAAAGTCTTATAAATCTTATGAGAATGAATATTCTTAAAAGAATGGAAAGCTCAATATTCTCATTTATGACAACCTGTGAAGGGCTTCTAAAAACTCTCGAACATATTCTTCATAAGATAGAAGAATTTCACAATGCAGATGAATATATAGAAGAAGTCAGTATATTAGATATTGATCTTGAAGATGAAGAATTTGATACATTACTGATTGGTGGAAAAGTAAAAGTTTTATTACATGATCTCGATATTATAAAATACAAACAGGAATTACAGGAAGATAGAGATTTTCTAACTCAATTGATTTATGAAGCAAAAAAAATTAATAATGAAAGAGATGCTAAGCTTAGAGATCTAAAAAAAGTAATAAAAAATAAAATTGAAAATCCAGTTAATGATGAAAATAGAAAAATTCTTATTTTTTCAGCTTTTGCAACAACAGCAAATTACCTATATGATAACCTGAAAGATTGGTTACAATCAGAATATAATATAAATTCAGCATTAGTAGTTGGTACAGGAGCAAACAAGACAAATGCCAACATAAAGAAAAAAGATCTACACACCATACTTACATTATTTTCGCCAATATCAAAAGAAAAAAATAAAGTGATGAATGATATAGACGAACAGATAGATATTGTATTTGCAACTGACTGTATATCTGAAGGGCAAAACCTTCAGGACTGCGATTGTCTTATTAATTATGATATACACTGGAATCCTGTCAGGATAATTCAGAGGTTTGGAAGAATTGACAGGTTGGGTTCAAAGAATCAGAAAATCAAACTGATAAATTTCTGGCCTAATATGGAATTGGATGAATATATAAATCTTGAAGCAAGAGTAAGCGGAAAAATGGTGCTTTTAGATGTTTCTGCAACAGGAGAGGAAAATCTTATTGTAATTGACGGGAAAAAGATGAATGATCTCGAATACAGAAGGAATCAGCTTGAAAAACTTCAGGAAAAGGTTGTAGATCTGGAAGAAATGGTTGGTGGAATATCAATATTAGATATGACATTCAATGATTTCAAGATGGATTTGATGGAACATCTGAAAAACACAGATAAATATTACGAATTACCAAATAATATATTCACAATAACAGAAAGTAAAGAAGATGAAATACAGAAAGGATGTATATTCTGCCTTAAAAAAAGAACCAGAAAAGATATAACCCAACTTAATTCACTGTTTCCGTACTTTCTTATATATGTAACAGATGAAGGTGAGATTAAATATAGTTTTTCAAACTCAAGAAGGATACTTGATATAATAAAAAAACAATGTGTCGGGAATAAAATCCCGAATCTTGAACTTTATAATGAAATAGAAAAACAGACAAATCATTATAAAGAAATGGATAAATATTATAGACTCTTTTCAAATGCAATATCAAAAATAACCGGAGAGGAACAGGAAAAAGGAATGGCAAGCCTTTTTGCAGAAGGTGAGACATTAGATTTTTTTGAGATTTCAGAAAATGAGAAAGATTTTGAAATTGTATCATTTCTTATAATCAAGGAGAAAAATTGATAGAATTACTAAATCAGATATTCAATGTAAAAGACACCGAAATAGTCAATACAAGAATAAACAAGAAATTATTCAATGAATATTCTGAACTTACCAAAACAGAATTAAGGGCAATCAAAGAAGAAATTGAATCAATATATAGTTTATATAAAATAAATAAATCCAAAAGCCATATTGAAACATACATAACCCAAGATTATAAATATGAGGAAATACCATTTCTGTATGTAAATATCAGAAATAAAGAAAAATATCAGAAAATAAGTGAAATATTACATAAAGCAATAATTAATCCTGTATTTATTATAATAGAAAATCAGGAAAATCTTATTTTTTCAATAGCACACAAAAGAATAAATCTTGCTGATAAAAGCAAAAGAGTAATAGAAAAAACTGTAAATACTGACTGGATAGATATAAACGAAAATAATTTCAGCACAAACACATATTTAAAGGCATTAGATTTAACGAAAAGAAACAGGGAAAATCTTTTTGAACTATACAATGATCTAATTAGAATAACAATAAACTTCAATGCAATAAAGATAGATAAAAACATAAATATAGAAGATAAAGAACAATCATACAAATCAGAACAAATGCTTAGTGAAATTGGAGAAATAAACAAGGAAATATCAAGATTAAGAAAAGATATAAATAAAAAAGATAAATCCTTTTCTGAAAAAGTTGAAATAAATATAAAGATCAAAAAACTTGAAGGAAAATTAGAGGAGCTTTTGAATGTCTAAAATTAACTTGTTAAAATATTTAAACCCGTCGAATTCGACGGGTTTAGAAATAAAGAAAGATTATTACTATTTGAATAATCTAAAAACAGAAAATTTTTTAAGTAGTTTTATTGTTAAAGGAAAATAAATAAAAAAATTATTAAATACTGATTTTATAAATAATAATAAGGAACATAAAATGGCAAAAAGTAGAAACTTTTCAATATATTTATTAAAAGAAGGTTTTAATGAAAAAAATTCTTTAAAAGATTATAAAAATTTAGATGGGTCTTTACAAAAAGTTGATAATTTACCAATAAACAGTAAATTATTTTTATTAAAGAACAAACCCACATCACCTTGGTGGAAAGATTATTGGGGAATTTATGAAGATCTTGAACAAGTATTAAACGGAGCATTAGTATTTTTGAATTTAGAAGAAAGATGTTTTGTTTTAACTTTTGGGCATACATATCATTATTTAAAAGAGGATTGTTATGAATATGATTTTGGATTAAGGACAACTTTAAATGCAATAGATTCTAAAAAATTAAAATCAACAGATATTTTACAACCAGAAACCGCTAAAAGAGAAAGAATTCAAAGTCCTACAGAATCAGAATTAACTTTTTTTGATATAAATAATGATGAGTCAATTATAAAAAAATTAACTGGTAAAGTAAAAGATGAATATATTAATAATTTCAGAAGAATAACTGGAGCTAATAATATTAGAATTAGTTCGAATGTTGAAGCTAAAAAAATCATAAAATTATGTGAATTATTATATAATATTTATAAAAAAGATGATTTTAAAACAAATTTTCCTGATATTCAAAATATTAAACCAGAAAGCGATCCAGAAATAATAGAAAAATTAAATAAAAAATTAATAGATAATTTTAATAAAAATTCAGATAATTTGTTTCTAACAAATTCAGACATATTAGATTATTCTTACTCATATAATTTTAAATATCTGGGTGCTGGTGGAAAAAATAATATATATGAAGATGTTTTTATTGAAAATTACAAAAAATATTTATATGACAATCATCATGTTCAGAATTTAGGTTTGGATGATTTAAAAAAACATACATTAAATATTATAGATGAAAACCTTAAAATAAAGAGGTCTATTTCTATATATAAAAGTTTGATATTTGATTGTGAATATAAAAAAAATCATTATCATTTATGTGAAGGTGAATGGTATTATATTGAAACAGATTATATAAAAAAATTAAAAAAAGAGTTAGATCCTTATTTTAAGGATTCTAATATATTAATAGAATGTAATCAAAAAAGGGAAGATGATTATAATAAAAAGACTGCGAAAGATAATAAAATTATATGTTTAGATAAATCAAATATATCAATAAAAAAACAAACTGCTGTAGAACCTTGTGATCTTATATGTGAAAAAGATGGATTTTTACATTTAATTCATATAAAAATATCAACGGGTTCTTCTCATTTAAGTCATTTATTTAATCAAGGTTTAAATTCTGTTGAATTATTAAGAATGGAAAATGAATCACGTGAAAAATTAAAGAAATTAGTAAATAATATTGAATATAATAATTTAATAGATGAACAAAAATTTAAAGTAATATATGGTATTATTTCTAGAAAAGATAAAATTAAAAAATCTGATAATTTACCGGTTTTTTCCAGAATTAGTTTGTTAAGAACATTAAAAAGATTAAAACTAATGCATATTGATTCTGAAATAATTTTTATAAAAGATAAAGTAGAAAGAGGATAGAAGAAAAAAGGATAAGTAATTATGGATAATGACATTAGAGAAATTTCAAAAGCTGTAGAAGCTGCTGCGAATTTTGGTTCAAGTGGGTTAGAAAAGGCTGAAAAATTAGGTTCTTTTTTCGCAAAAGTTTTTAAAGAACCTATTCAAGAAGTTGCTGGAATTATTCATGATAAATTAAAATATATAAGATGGAAAAATATATTGAAAATATCTGATGATGTAGAAAAAATATTAAAAGAAAGAAAAGTTGAAAATACAAAAGCAATTCCATTAAAATTAGCTTTACCTTTGATAGATAATGCTTCATTAGAAGAAGATCAGAATTTACAGAATTTATGGAGTAATTTAATTGCAAATGCTATGGATCCTAATTTCGAAAATGAGATCAGATATGGATTTATTGATATGATTAAAAATATTACCCCAATTGAGGCTTTTTTATTAAATAATTTTTATTTTATTTTAAAGCGTGAAAATAAACTGTTTGATTTGAGTAAGGTAAATGAATATTCATTAAGTAAAGAACAATTTATAAAAATTTTGAATATATCAATTGATAATTATATTTTGGCTGCTAATAATTTAATGAGACTCCAATTAATAGGACCTGCGATTTTAACAGGTGGTGTTAGAATGGGGAATGAACCGATTACGATATATAAGGGAACTGATAGGATAACATTGACACCTTTGGGTGTGAAATTTATTGAAGCATGTATTAATTAAATTTACAATGAGGTTTATATGGATAAGATTAGTGATTCTAAATTTGCTGGGAGTAAAGATATTGTGAGTGAAAATATAGAAAAATTGAAAAGCATTTTTCCAGAAGTCTTTAATGAAGATAAAATAGATTTTGGAACATTAAAGGAAGTCTTAGGTAATTTTGTTGGTAATAAAGATGAAAGATATAAATTTACCTGGAATGGGAAGTCTATGGCACGAAAACTTGCTTTTACTCCAAGTTTTGGAACATTAAGACCAGATAAGGAAGAAAGCGTGGATTGGGATAAAACTCAAAATTTATATATAGAAGGTGATAATTTAGAAGTCTTAAAAATACTTCAGAAAAGCTATTACAATAAAATTAAAATGATCTATATTGACCCTCCATATAACACAGGCAAAGATTTTGTATATAAAGATGATTTTCGTGATAATATAAAAAATTATCTCATTCAGACCAATCAGGTGGATTCAGAAGGTAGAAAGTTATCTACAAATTCTGAGTCATCTGGTAGATATCACACTGACTGGCTAAATATGATGTATCCGAGATTATTGCTTGCAAGAAATTTGCTGAGAGAAGATGGAGTTATCTTCATTTCAATAGATGATAATGAAGTCCATAATTTACGTAAAATTTGTGATGAGATATTTGGAGAAGATAATTTTATTAAAGATCTTATAATTAATACTTCAGAAGGTGGAGGACAAGCTAAACATGTGATTAATGGTCATGAATATTTACTTGTATACGCCAAAAACATAATGATATTTGATAATTTAAAAAGACCAAAAGACATAAGAGGAAAAAAAATTGAAATAGATAATGAAATATATTGGATTCAAGAAGATGCTATACGAAAAGAGTTTGGTAAATATGGTAATTTACATTATGAAGAAATTTTAGAGTTTAGAGATCAAGAGTTTAAAGACAAAATTGATTATGGTTTAGCTAATAATGAATATATTTTAATTCCAAAAGATTATGGAATGAATATAATAGGAAAATTAAGAAAAGTTTCCGAAGATTTTTCAAAATTTCATAGTATATTAAATATTGATAAAATTTCTAAACATTTAACAGCAGATGGTATTCGAGAAATGGAAGATATTTTTAGTGTTTCTAAAGGTAATTCTCCTTTTTCAAATCCTAAACCAGTTAATCTTTTACAAAAAATAGTGTTGTCTTCAACTTTTAAAGGTAACCAAAATGACATCATTCTTGATTTTTTCTCTGGGTCTTCTACAACCGCCCATGCAACTATGCAATTAAATGCTGAAGATGGTGGTAATAGAAAATATATAATGGTTCAACTTCCTGAACCTTGTGATGAAAACTCTGAAGCATTTAAAGCAGGTTATAAAAATATCTGTGAAATTGGTAAAGAGAGAATCAGAAGAGCTGGTAAAAAGATACTGGAAGAAAATAAAGATAATGAAAATATAAAAGATTTAGATACTGGTTTTAAAGTTTTTAAACTTGATTCAAGTAATATCAAGGAATGGGTTGGAGATCATGAAAATCTTGAAGATAATTTATATGATTATATTGATAATATAAAATCTGATCGTTCTAATGAGGATATCTTATTTGAGATTCTTCTTAAATTTGGTATTGATCTTACAGTTCCTATACAGACTTACGAATTTAAAGGTAAAAAGATATTCTCAGCCGGACTCGGTGCTTTGTTGATGTGTTTAGAGAATGATATCGATATTGATGTTGTTCAATTTATTTGTGAGAAGATAAAAGAATTGAAACCTGATGTATCCAGAGTTGTTTTCAAAGACTCAAGTTTCAGAGATGACAATGTTAAGACTAATGCTGTTCAACTTCTTAATAAGTATGAAATCAAAGATATCAAGAGTATATAAGGAGTTGATCTATGAAATTAAAATTTAATTCAGATTTAAGTTATCAGACTGAAGCTGTAAATTCTATTGTGAGACTTTTTGAAGGACAGGAAATTGTTGAGTCTTTGTTTACTGTTGAAAAGAATCATAGAAAACCTGGAGAAATTTTTGATAAAAAAGAAACTATTGGTATTGGTAATAAATTGCTTCTTCATAAAGATGCTATATTTGAAAATCTCAAAAATGTTCAGTTGATGAATGCAATTCCTCAAAGCTCGGAATTAGATGGAATGAATTTTACTGTTGAGATGGAAACTGGAACTGGCAAAACTTATGTTTATTTAAAAACTATTTTTGAATTGAATAAAAATTATGGATTCAGAAAGTTTATTATTGTTGTTCCATCTATTGCTATCAAAGAAGGTGTCAATAAATCTATTGAGATAACAAAAGAACATTTTAAAGAACTTTACGATAATAAGATTTTTGATTATTTTGTCTATGATTCCAATAAACTTGAACAAGTTAGAAGTTTTGCTGTATCTTCTGAAATTCAGATAATGATAATAAATATTGATGCTTTCAAAAAAAGTTTTTCTGATCCTGAGAAAGAGAGTAAGGCTAATATTATTCATAGATTCAGTGATAAAATGCCTGATGGTGTTAGAGCTATTGATCTGATCTCAGAGACAAATCCGATAGTTATTATAGATGAACCTCAGAGTGTTGATAATACAAAAAAATCAAAAGAAGCAATTGCTGAGTTAAATCCTTTATGCACTTTGCGATATTCAGCTACTCACAAGGAGAAATATAATCTTGTTTATAAGCTTGATTCAGTTGATGCTTATGAAAAACAGCTTGTAAAACAGATAGAAGTTTCTTCCATTTTAACAGAAAATAACAGTAATCTTCCTTATATAAGGCTTCTTGAAGTAGATAATAGAAAAGATTATAAAGCTCGTATTGAATTTGATATTAGTAAAGATGGAAGTGTTAAAAGAGAAGCAAAATGGGTAAAAAAAGGTAGTGATATTTATGAATTATCTGGTGGAAGAGATGTTTATGACGGATATATTGTTGATGAAATTGATTTTACACCAGGTTCAGAATATATTTATTTTACAAATTCTCAATCTATATCTCTTGGTAATTCAATTGGTGAAGTTGATGAGCTTGAGATAAAAAGAATTCAGATAAGAAAGACAATAAGAAAACATCTTGAAAAAGAGTTATATCTAAGAAATAAAGGAATTAAAGTCCTTTCTCTCTTCTTTATTGATAAAGTATCAAATTATCGCTTATACAATAAAGATGGGAATCCTGAAAAAGGTGTTTATGCAAAGATATTTGAAGAAGAATATTCAAATGAGATAAAAAAGCCTAAATACAGAACATTATTTGATAATGTTGATGTAGATACAATATCAGAAAAGGTTCATGAAGGTTATTTTTCAATTGATAAAAAAGGTATTATGGTTGAGACTAAAACCGGTAATTCTCAGGATGATGAAAATGCTTATAACTTAATAATGAAAGATAAAGAAAGACTTCTTTCTTTTGATACTCCATTAAAATTTATATTTTCCCATTCTGCTTTGAAAGAAGGTTGGGATAATCCGAATGTCTTTCAGATTTGCACATTAAATCAGACTAAGTCTGATGATAAAAAAAGACAGCAGATAGGAAGAGGTTTAAGACTGTGTGTCAATCAGGATGGTGAAAGATTACATGGATTTGATATAAATAATCTTACAGTAATTGCCAATGAATCTTTTGAACAATTTGCAACTGATCTTCAGAAAGAAATTGAGGAAGAAGAAGGGATAAGATTCAGAGTAATCGAAAAACATTCATTTGCTTCAATAATATTTGAAAATGAAAAAGGTGAAAAAAATTATCTTGGACAGCAAAACAGTGAAAAACTCTGGAATGATTTTCTGAATAAAGAATATATAGACAAAAAAGGTAATATAAAAGATAAGCTGAAGTCTGATATAAAAGATAATTCAGTTCAAATACCTCAAGAGTTTTCTCATGTAAAAAATGAAATAAATCATCTTTTAAGAAAATTGAATGGTAATAATTTCAATATAAAAAATGCTGATGACAGAAAAGATATTAAATATAATAAACAAATTGCGTTAAGTGAAGATTTTAAGAAACTTTGGGATAAAATAAAATATCAGACAACATATTCAGTAAATTTTGACTCAGAAAAATTAAAAGATGAAATAATAAAACAGATAAAGGATAATCTTGTAGTTCCTAAACCAAAATTCAGAACAATAGATACAAAAGTAAAAATAGATGAATCAGGAGTAGATGGAACACAGGAAAAAAACTCCGAATCCTATGAAGAAATAACAGGAATAAATTATCAGATCCCTGATATTATAACATATCTTCAA
Organism: Candidatus Muiribacterium halophilum; assembly: GCA_023228995.1. Lineage (GTDB taxonomy): Bacteria > Muiribacteriota > Muiribacteriia > Muiribacteriales > Muiribacteriaceae > JALOAD01. The sequence continues at coordinate 4,748 of JALOAD010000066.1, read as the reverse complement.
AATGAGACACACCTTACAAGAAAAACAATAGTTGAAATTATTGTAAAATCAGAAAAGATAGACCAACTCAAAAGAAATCCACAAAAATATATAGAAGAAGTCCTGAAAATCATAAAAACAAAAATGAGACATTCAATAGTAGATGGAATCAAATACCAGAAATTAGGAAGCAATTACTATTACACACAGGAACTCTTTGAAAACACAGAATTATATGGCTATCTATCAAAAAACATGATAGAAAGTCAGAAATCTGTATATGACCATGTATTATGTGATTCAACAGTAGAAAGCGACTTTGCAGAAAAACTTGAAAATTCAAAAGAAGTCAAAGTCTATACAAAACTCCCAAGATGGTTCAAAATCGACACCCCATTAGGCAATTACAACCCAGACTGGGCAATATTAATAGAAAAAGACAATACAGAAAAACTCTATTTTGTAGTAGAAACAAAAGGATCTGAACTATTTGAAAACATAACACAAGTAGAACAAGCAAAGATAAAATGTGCAAAAAAACACTTCGAAGCAATAGATGAACAAATACAAATGATAGGCCCAATAGATACATACCAGAAATTACAAGATAAATTATGAAATATAATTTTTAGAGGTTTAATATGGCTACTGCTAAGACTATTCAGATTTTTCTTCCTGACGGTAATCCTGTTGGAGTTAAGAAGATTGAGATTACTTCAAGGACTATTAAAGGTATTTATATACCAAGAGCTAAGTTTGAGAGTGCAGATAGTATTCCTGAACTTAAAAAACCTGGTGTTTACTTCCTGATTGGTGGAGAAGATAATGAAGAGTGCTATATTGGTGAGTCTGAGAACTGCTATGATAGATTAAAGCATCATAATAATAAAAAAGATTTCTGGAATAAGGCTATTATCTTTGTTTCAAAAGTTGATGATGGTTTCATGAAATCACATGTTAAATATCTTGAACATATTATGATCAAAATGGCAACTGAATGTGACAGATATACTATTGTGAACTCAAATACTACTAAAGAATCTGTAATTCCAGAGACTATCAAGACTGATATTGATGATTACTTTAATGATATAAGATTATTACTCTCAACTTTAGGATTTTCGGTTTTTGAAAAAGCTGTAAAAGATAGTAATTCAACAAATTCATCTGATATATTATATTGCAAATGCAAAAATGCTCTAGCAAGTGGAGAATACACAGAAGAAGGGCTTGTTGTTCTGAAAGGCTCGACAATAACTGACTATATAACAGAAAGTGCACATGATTTTATAAAAAAAACAAGAGACAAGTTAATACAGAAAGAAATATTAAAAAAAGAAAAAAACGATAATCTATACCATTTCACAAAAGATTATATATTCAGTTCACCAAGCACAGCAGCAGGAGTAATCAGAGGCTCCAATTCCAACGGCTGGATAGAGTGGAAAAACAAAGACGGAAAAAAACTCAAAGAAATTATATCCAAATAAATTTTTGTCAATATTGGGGTCGGACCTTGATTTTTGACTTTTGAAATAAAAAAAATTATATGTTAGAAAAATATAAGGATAGATCGTGACTATAGGAACCGTGAGGAGAGAAGCAGGAATCCTGATTTTTCTTTTAACAATCACTTTTTTTGTTTTATAATTTTACTAAAAAAAAATATATTGATAAAATTAAATTATGAGTCCAACAATTTTTAGAGAAAAAGGATATAGATTTTTTTTCTTCAGTAATGAGAATAATGAGCCTGCACATATTCATGTCGAAAAAGACGACAAATATGGGAAGATATGGCTGGATAATATTGATATTGCAAAAAATTACGGATTTTCAGCAAAAGAAATTAATAATATTTTACACATTATAAATATAAAAAAATCCGATTTTATCAGGAGTTGGAATGAATATTTTACCAATAAATAAAGAATTAATAGCAAAAGAAATAAAATTTATTGATCAGAAAATAATCTTTATTCTGGATGATGATAGAGAAATCGGAGTACCACTCAGATATTTCCCGAAACTTGAAAAAGCCACAGAAACACAGAAAATGAATTACAGATTTATTGGTGGTGGAATTGGAGTTCATTTTCCAGACATAGACGAAGACATTTCAGTAACGAATCTTATAAAAGTTATTTGAATCTGGGGGTCAGAAAATATAGGGGTCGAAAATATAGGGGTCAAACCGGTGCATAACGCATTAATCTTTGAAATCCCGCATTAATGCTGAATTTTGGTTTTTTGGTGAATCAACAGATTTTTTGTTAGTTTGATTGAAATAGATTAGAAGTGCTGTTATTGTTCGCCTGCGACAAACAAGTTATTTTTCATCCTCGATAAAAAAGTTATTGCTTAAACTTCGTTTAACCAAGTTATTGTCCACTCCGTGAACAAGGCATAAACAAAACATTGAGTCAAACATTAATCATAAGCAGCTTCTTTAAAACGGTTATAAAGGATTTCACTATATTTTTTGTTTTCATCAGTGATTTTACCCTCTTCATTTTTGAAAACACATGAATTATTATTTAGATCCAAATAATCTTCCCAAAATTTCAGTTCTATAGTTAGATTATCTTTTAAAAAGTCTTTAAAAGCATTTATTTCATCATGGAATGTTTTAAGTTTTTCACAATCTCCATTTTCTATATTTGTTAAAATTGTTTTTAAGTAAATTCTTTCAAAGTTTCTAATAAAATCGCCTATTTTAAATTTTTTATTATTATCAAAGAAATGTGCATAATATCTAGCGTTACATTCAAAGTATTCTCTAGGGCAAATAAAGATATATTTAAGTTTATCTTTATCTGTTGTTATATTTCCTGATTTTAAATTTTTATAAAAATGATAAATAGCTTCAAGGTTTCTTTGAATCTGATTGATCATAGAGTATTTAGTAGTTTTACTATCAATATCTGAAGTTAATTTAGCTTCATAGAAGATGTAGTTATTATTTTCCTTATCTATATAAAAAGCATCAAACTGCGACCAATTTTTCTGTGGCTTTAAAAAAGAATAAGGTTCATCATTATTTTCACCTTTTTTACCAAAAAAAGCTTCTGTAAATTCATTATTAGGTAACTGAAATTCAAACATAATTGCTTTTGCACCATTTTCAAAAAAATTTTGATTCCATTTTTCGTCGTTCTTTCTTGGCCATTGAGAATTATTTCCGCTATTTTTTTCATCTAGATTTTTATTCCAACCATATTCAAACACTAATGTTAAAAATGTTAAAACAACTTCAGAATGTGGTTTAAAAAGATAATGATTTATTATTTCATTCTTCTTTGTTTCTGTCATTCCATATTTTAAGTGATCATAATTTTTTAATTTTTCTAAAATACACTCAAAAATATTATCATTAGCTCTTCGTAAAATTTCATTAATTTCATTTTTATCAGAATCGATAAAATTAAAATCTTTCTCTTTTTTTATTTTAAGGAAGAAACAATTAAAATCATCTCCATTGTTTTTATATAAACTTATTGTTAATTTTTTGCTATTTTTTTCGATTTTGTAAGTGTTCTTATTTACTATAGAAGGAGTATCTAATTTACATATTTCCTGTGTTTTTATGTTTATAAATATAGGATCATCTGTATTTTTTTTTTTATTATCTAATGAATCATTTTTTAATTTATACATAATTATTTCCTTCTGTTGAATTATTAAAAATATTATAACACATGAAATTAAATAATAATATGACTATCAAAAACTGATTTATAATAAGCAAAATAAAGATATTTCTACTTCTCGACTATATGACTTTTCACTACTCACTATTCACTTTTCACGGGTTCAAAACCAGATCCCGGCCTAGGATAGTAACTATGATAACAAAGTTAAAACTTGATTTCTGAATTGAGGTTTTTGAAGTAACCGATAATTGCCGTTTTATTTGTGAGTATGGTATAATTAATATATGACAGAAAAAATAAGATATTGGACAGATTTATCTGAATATGATTTTGATACTGCTCTTTTAATGCTGAATGGCGGTAAATATTTATATGTTGGTTTTATGTGTCATCAAAGTGTTGAAAAAATATTAAAGGCTTATTATATAAAAGAAAAAAAAGGTCAGCCTCCTTTTGTTCATAATTTGATTTTATTAGCTGAAAAATCTGAAATTTATACAATTTTAAGTGAAGAGCAAAAAGATTTACTGGATTTGTTGAATCCATTAAATATTGAAGCAAGATATCCAACATATAAGGATAAATTGTTTAAATCTTTAACTAAAGAAAAATGTGATTTTTTAATAAAATCAACAAAGGAATTTCTTGAATGGATAAAATCAAAGCTATAGAAAAGGCCAGAGAATATGCTAAACTGGTTAAAGAAAAAATTTCTGGATCTGAAGTCTTTTTATTTGGTTCTTTTGTTACCGGAAAATATAATGAAAATAGCGATATTGATATAGCAGTTATATTAAAGGATTTTTATGGTGATTTTCTTGAACAGGAATTGAATCTGTATAGATTAAGAAGAAATATTGATAATAGAATTGAACCAATTTTATTATTGGACGGAAATGATCCATCTGGATTTTTAGAAGAAATCAAAAAAAACGGAGTAAGTCTTTGATTTATCAAATATGCAATCTACAATCTGGGGGTCAAACCGGTGGAGGCTGTTGAAAAATTCATATAAAATCCCAATATTATATTATTAATCGATTTTTTAGAAAAATATTAAGTTATTTTCTAAAATTATTTATTATGAAAAACTCATAATAAAGTTCTTAAAACCAA
>JALOAD010000139.1 GCA_023228995.1 Candidatus Muiribacterium halophilum | reverse complement strand
TAATTGTAATTTGTAACTCTATAAAAGTTACAAATTACATCTAATGGGTTATAATGAAAAAGCAAACATATTTTAATATATTAGCATTAATATTTTTCTTTTATATTATTTTTATATTATCTTCATGTGGAAGTTCAAAAAGTTCTGCTGTAAGTCCTGTGATTATTCCTCAGGAAGATAATGATAATATTGTTGATAAATCTAATAATTATAGTATTTCAGGATATATTCTTTTTGATGACAGTAGTGAGATTAATAATGCTTCAAAAAAAATCCCTCAAGCAGAAAATTTTAGGATATTTTTATATAAAAATATTGAAGATAATTTACATAATAAAGAAATTTTGGTTAATTCAAATTATTTTTCAATTAGTAATATTGAATATTTACCTGCAAGAATTGTAATAAATGATTTTTCTAATGATATTTTTGATGTTGATATTGATAATTCAATACCACAAAATTATCAAAATAATTGTGATATTTCATTGAAATTAAAATTTTTTGTTAAATATTTAAATAATCAAACAGAAAAACAAGTTGGGTTTTTAAAAGTAATTAAGTCTGAGAATAATATTTTAAGAAATATAAGTTCTGGATATTCTGAATCTAATAAATTAAAATTAGAAGATTTTAATATATCATCCTATACAAATATAATAAATATTAATGCACAAAATATTATAAATGCTCAAAAACGAATTGAAAAAGAATTCTTCACTCTTTTAAAATATTCAGTAAAAGATATAAACCATTATTTAAAGACTAATATGACATTATTTCCAGAATTTGACCTTAATAATATTAATACAGAAAATCTTTTAAATATAATATTACCAGATTATTTTAAACTAGATAATGTAAATAAATATTTACCAAACAATATATTGGATTTAAATATAAAATCTCTTTCTTCGTTTTCTTGTACAATAAATTGGGAAAATGATAATTCAGAAGTTTTTTTTACAATATATTTAAACGATAAAAAAATAAAAGATAATTTAAAAGACAATTTTATTTTACTATCAAATCTTGAACAGGAAAAAGATTATATATTTAGAATTTATTCAAATAATAATTTTGGACAGAGTAAAGATTATTCAGAAATTTCTTTTAAAACTCCTGAAAATATCAATTCTACAAAAATTCTCAAAGGAATATCGGTTAATCCAATTATCACCAAAATATACACATTAAGAAATTATGATTTGAGAAATCTTTCTTATTATGCTGTTTATACAGATAATACAAAAGAAAAGATAAACAATATAACTTGGAATATATTTAATGGTAAAGGAAGCATTGATAATAATGTATTTAATTCCCCAGCAGATACAGGAGAAACAACAATAAGAGTTAATTATAACAAAAATAATATATCTAAATATTCACTTTTTAAAATTGCATATTCAGAAAAAGTAAAAATTCTTAAAAAAATATCATTATCAGAAAATTATGCAAGTATTAAAACCACAGAAACCCTTGATTTATCAAATGTATATTTAATAAAAGAATATGATAATCAAAGTGTTGATAATACAATTTACTTTAATTTTTATATAAAAAGCGGCGAAGGTAATTTAAATGATAAAGTATTCACACCTGAAGCAATAGCACAAACTGTAGTTTTAGGAGTTGATATTGAAGATGATGGCAATATTTTTTCAACCGAATATGAAATTTCAATAAGAAAAAGTTTATCTTCTATAGAATTAATTCCCAATCAAACAACTCTTAATGTAAATCAAGTTTTTGATCTTGAACTTATTAAAGTAATAGCAAGTTATGATGAAATAACAACAGATGAAGTAAATATAAATACATGGACAATGGCTTCAGGACCTGGATTTATTGATGGAAGTATTTTTTATTCACCAGATATTGTAAGTATTTCAACTGTAAAAGGTGTATATACTGAAGATAGCGTTGAAAAAAGTGCATATTTTACAATTTACACAGGCAAAACTCTACAAAGAATAGTCTTATCAGAAAATAATGTATTATTACCAGTAGAAACATCATTTAATATGAATAATATTTTAATTACAGCTGAATATGATGATAATTCAAGTAAAACCATACAAAATATAATATGGAATAAAATCAGTGGAAGAGGAATTTTAGAAAACAATATATTTTCGACTCAAAACAATGAAGGAGAAGCATTATTAAGAGTAGAATACGAGGATGAAGGAAAAACAGTACAAGCAGATTTAATAATTACAATAAAATTCAAACCATCAATTCCTACAGGATTATCTGTCGTGGAAACTAATAAAAATTCTGTAAAACTTATATGGAATTCAAATGTAACTGATAATCAATATAATGTTTATAAAGATGGAATTCTTGTATTACAAGGACTTTCAGAACCAAATTGTTATATAACCGGTCTTGAATCAGGTAAAGAATATGTTTTTAATGTAACTTCAATAAATGTAACAGGCGAAAGCCTTTTGTCACAACCAATTACAGCAAGAACAAAACCTGAACCTGTCTTAAATATTTATACAGATTCTTTAACATCAAAAACAATAAATATTCATTGGGATATTGTATTAGGTGTTTCAAATTACAGAATATTCCTCAATAGTAGAGAAATTGATCCGATTAATTCTGATAATTTCTATTTATTCAAAAATCTCATTCCAGGAACAACTTATAATATTCAAATACAATCTGAAAACTCAAGTGGGAAAGGAGATATTTCGGCAAATTATGCTGTTTCAACCTTACTTTCACCACCACAGAATATAAATATAACAGAAATTGGA
>JALOAD010000138.1 GCA_023228995.1 Candidatus Muiribacterium halophilum | reverse complement strand
ACTTTGCCATTGTCAATATCATCAATATCTTGTTGAAGTTGTTTTTTTCTTTCATAGAAATATGGATCATATTCTAAGTTTTTATCTTTTGTTACTTGCACTTTATCTTTATAATGCTCAATTATTGTTAAAAAATCTTGTACAAAATTATCTTGAATATTTACTGTTAATGTTTGCATGACAAATCCCCTCTAACATTTAATATCTTAGAATTATATCGAAACTAAAGTGAAGTTCACTTTAGTTTTCTATTGTTGTTTCTACTCCACAACTTTCATTGCTGCACTCATAAGTCACAATAATAGTCTCACGGTATTCTGCTTCATCTTGTCGTTCGCTTGCTACATCTTCCAGCTCATCATATGCTTCTCCACAACAAACATATGAATATTCTTTTTCTGTATTTATAATATCTTTTTCAAAAAGTACTGTGCCACAACTACTACACTTTTTTGCCATTTTTATCCCCTTGTGTTTTTGATATTTAAAACCAATTTTCGATTCTTTTTTGTAAAAAAAATAAAATTACAAAAAAACCAATTAATTGAGGTCCGTAAGCCCAAAAAAATCTTGTTTTGACAGAACCCCACAAAGTTCCATCAGTAAAATACATATCTGGCATGCCATATATTCTTAAAGCATTACCAATAACTGCTCCTATATAGCCTATTAATAATGTACTTATTGTGGGGATAAATCCATTTTTATACATCATAAAAAATAATATTATCATGATTATATAAATAAGAAATCCAACATTTAAAATAGATTGTCTTTTATACTCAGTTTCATTAAAATTCCCATCGCTCATAATGCTAATCATCTTCTTTTATAAACATTAACAAATCATTATCTTCTATTAAATATTCATCACTAAAAGATTGTGCAGTAACAATTTTATTGACATAATAATTTGAAACAAATCGTTTATCTATACTTTTTAATTTAAAGCTAGTTATTACAAATTTAGTCACATGAGACTTACTACTTGCTGTTCTTGAATCCCAAACATGAAGAGTCAATTCTGTTATCGTATCGTTTCCTTTATTGACTTTTCCAATCTCATTTAAAAGTTGTGCATCGCCTTTTACTTCAAATCCACCTGAATAACTACTGTCGTTATAGTTTACTACAGCTTCAAAGTTATATTTATCTTTCGATGTAATAATATATTGCGAAATATATTCATTATTCAACTCTTCTTTAATGAAATCGGATAATAACATTGGTTTAGAATAATTAAGTTTTTGAAGAGATGTAATATCTGTAATTTTTATAGATGCAACTGCTTTGCTTTCTTTTGAATACTTAACAGGAATATTCAAATTAACTATTCTAATATGTTTATTAACATTTTTGTAATTATCCCGTATAGGTTGAATACTTTTAGCGAATTCTTCTTTTAGCTTTTTTTCAAAATCATCTATTTCAAATTCACTAAAACCTTTAGAGTTTATTTCTGCTGTTGCGACAGCATTAACTCTATATTTATTGATATTTAAAAAATTTTGTAATTTTTCTTCTCTAATATTTCTATCACTACCAAATTCTTGACCTTTTTCATAATTAGATAAAGGTGATTTATCAGTTCTTAAAATGATTTGACCTGCTATATTTTGTGGACTTACAAAATATGACAAATCTTGCTTTATAGGTAAGTCACTATATTTTTTAACCAAGACCTCTTCAGATTTTTCATTTTCACTATTTTCTGATGAACTCGATTCATCACCACCAAATATTGCACCAATTAAATATAATGCAACTAATATTACAAATGCCCAAGTTCCAATTTTCTTCATCATTGAAGACCTCCAAAAGTTTTTAGACTAATAAATTAGCCATAAGTAAACTTTCAGAAAATTTGAAAACTTAGATACAACGGGGGCGCGGGTCACGGACTCCCGAATTAAAAATTTTAATTTTTCATTTGGGTGCTCTGTGCATCCGCTTGTTATCTGGCGCTGTGCGACAGATGACTAGCGGGTGTTCAACCCGCGCCCCCGTTATCCGGTCACGCAGTGAGCGGATAACGGTTGAGTATAGCTAATAAGTTGCCGCTAGGTAACTTATTAGCTACTATGTTTTGTTATATTATTTTGATATGTCTAAATCTTTAGCTAATTTCTTAACGATTAGTTTGAATATCTTATACAACGAGTTGCTAAATTCAGAATAATATAGATATTGTTCCTTTAAAAAATCATGTAATTGTTTGTTATCAAAGCTTGTAACATCCGTAAGCATATAGTTTCTATATTTTTTTTCTGCTTCAATTAATTTATTTTCTGATGATTGACTCATTAAATAATTTTTTGTTTCAAATAATTTACTCTCTTTTGTATATAAATTATTAATTTTTACACTAGCATCTATTATTTCTTCTTTTGTACATTTATTCGGATTTTTTGTTAATATAGGAATAATACTTGTTGTTAAATCAGTCCTCATATCTGATAATGCACTTTTCATAATATTATATTCATGTTCTTTCAATGTAAATAAAGTTTGAAATCGAGTGTTTTTGTAATCAAAATATGATTTTGCAATATAGGACAAGCCTATCAGTATCGTACCTATTCCAATTGACCACAAATAATCTACGACAATATTAAAATCTTCACCTAAAATGATTTTTGCTTCCAATTTATCTCCTTTATATAACGGGGGCGCGGGTCACGGACTCCCGAATTAAAAATTTTAATTTTTCATTTGGGTGCTCTGTGCATCCGCTTGTTATCTGGCGCTGTGCGACAGATGACTAGCGGGTGTTCAACCCGCGCCC
>JALOAD010000137.1 GCA_023228995.1 Candidatus Muiribacterium halophilum | reverse complement strand
AACTTAAACTTGCAATAGGTGATATGGAGATTAGAAATAAGGAGCTTCAGAACAGACTTGAATATATTAAAGAACAGGTTGAAGTTCTAGGTCAGTATGCACTGACAATATCAAATCCTTAAAAGTGATTAATTCATTACTTGAAAATAGATTTACTAAAAAAGAAAAAAAAAACAGAGCTATAGTATGGAATATCTTAATAAAATTTTTTCAAAAATATATTGATATAAATTCTACTGTATTGGATATAGGTAGTGGATTTGGAGAATTTATAAATAATATAAAAGCCAAAAAAAAAATAGCTTTAGATATTTGTGATATGAAAAAGTTTTATAAAAATGATGTAGATTTTTTTCAAACAGATATGACAGATTTAAGTTTTATTGAAGATGAATCTATTGATTGCGTATTTGCTTCAAACTTTTTTGAACATATAAATACTAAAATTAAATTTCAAAAAATTTTCAATGAAATTTCTAAAAAAATCAAAAAAAATGGCATTATAATTATAATGCAACCTGATTTTGAACTTAGTTATAAACATTATTTTAAATTCTATGATCATAATATTATTTTTACATTAGAAAGTATGGCTGAAGTATTAAAATTTTTTAATTTCAATATTGAATTAAAAATCAAGAGATTTATGCCTTTTTCATTTAAACAATATTTTCCAATAAACCGTTTATTTGTTATAATTTATATGAAATTTTATTTTTTAAGATATTTTTTTGGAAAACAGTTTCTTCTTATAGGGAGAAAATAATTTTATGAAATATGATATTTGTATAATTGGTGGTGCTGGTAGAGTTGGGCTTCCGTTAAGTATTATTTTTGCTTTAAAAGATTTAAAAGTTTTAATTCTAGATAGAAATAAAGATTATTTAAATAAAATAAAAAATGGTATATTTCCTTTTAAAGAAAAAAATGGTGAAGAATTTCTAAAAAAAGCATTAATTAAAGGTAATTTATTTTTATCTTCTGATAATAAAGAAATTAGTTTTTCAAAAAACATAATAATAACTGTAGATACTCCATTAGACAATTCCATGGAACCTGATTATTCACTTATTGATAAACTTAAAATAGATTTTTTTCAATTTATAAAAAATCATCATTTTATTATTTTAAGAAGTACGGTTTTTCCTGGATTTACAGAAACATTCAACAATGAATTAAAAAAAAGTAATATACTTTGTGAATTAAGTTATTGTCCTGAAAGAATTGCAGAAGGAAACGCTTTTTTAGAACTTACAGAACTTCCACAGATAATATCTGGTTATTCTAAAAAAAGCATAGAAAATGCTGAAATTTTATTTAAAAAACTTACCTTTGATATTATAAAAGTAAGTGTTAAAGAGGCAGAGCTTACAAAACTTTTTAATAATGTTTATAGATATGTAAAATTCGCAACTGCAAATCAATTTTTTACTATAGCAAATGATATGAATGTTGATTTTTATAATGTTTATAAAGCAATGACTTATAAATATCCGAGAGCTTCTGATTTTCCAAAAGCAGGATTTTCAGCGGGACCATGTCTTTATAAAGATACTTTGCAATTATATTATTTTTGTAAAGATAAAAATTTTATTGGAAAAACTGCAGTTCTTATTAATCAAGAATTTCCAATGTATATTTTTCAAAAAATTAATAAAAAGTTTAATTTATCTGAAAACAATATATTGATATTAGGTATGTCATTTAAAAAGGAAAGTGATAATTTAAAAGATTCACTAGCATTAAATTTAAAAGATATTATGGAAAAAAAATGTAAAAATCTATATTGTTATGATCCTTATGTTGAACATTATAAAGAATTTAATTATAAAAAAATGATTAAAGAAAGTGATATAATAATAATAGGTTCACCTCACGATATTTTTAAAAAATTTAATTTAAAAAATAAAATAGTAATTGATATATGGGATATTATTGAAAATGGAGTAAATCTTATATGAAAATACTTGTTACAGGTTCAGCTGGTTTTATCGCAGGTTATGTAATACAAAAATTATTAGATGAAGGGAATTTTGTTGTTGGTATAGATAATTTTTCAAAATATGGAAAAACTGTCAAAAGCTATGATAATCATCCGAATTATAAATTTATAGAAAGCGATGCAAAAAATACTGATGTTTTGAAAGAATTATTAATAGATTGCGATCAGATGCTTTGTCTTGCTGCTTTAGTTGGCGGAATATCATATTTTCATGAATTTCCTTATGATATAATATCTGAAAACGAAAAAATTACCGCAGCTTCATTTGATTCTGCAATATGGGCTTTTAAAAATTATAATTTGAAAAAAATAAATATTGTATCTTCATCAATGGTTTATGAAAATTCAATTATTTTTCCTTCAAAAGAAGATGATATATATAAAATACCACCTCCACTGTCAAGTTATGGATTTCAAAAATTAAGTTGTGAATATTTTGCCCGTGCTGCTTATGAGCAATATGGATTGCCGTATACTATAATAAGACCTTTCAATTGTGTGGGGACTGGTGAAAGTAAAGCAATTGCTGAAGCAAATATTAAAAGTGGAAATGTTTTGCTTACAATGAGCCATGTTGTACCTGATATTATAAAAAAAATACTTCTTGGTCAGAATCCACTTCATATATTTGGTGATGGAAGTCAGATAAGGTATTTTACTTATGGAGAGGATATTGCAAGAGGAGTATTATTATGTTTGCAAAAAAAACAAGCTTTAAATCAGGCTTTTAATCTATCTTCCAATAAAAGTATGTCAATACTAGAACTTTCTGAAATTATATGGAAAAAAATAAATAATTCACCTTTTAAATGGATAAGTGATAC
>JALOAD010000135.1 GCA_023228995.1 Candidatus Muiribacterium halophilum | reverse complement strand
AAAGATAAGAAAAGAAAATAAATCAAGGGCGTGCTTAAAAAAAAAAGACCAACAAAGGTCTTTTTTTAATGGTATTTTGGCACGGAGAAAAAAAAAGGTAAAAAGCATGAGAAAAGTGCGAGAATTATGGGGGATCAAAAAAGGGGTAAAATAATGAAGAAAAATGAAAGAAAAAAGACGAAAATATGCTTTTTTAAATAGGTATATAAAAAATTGTAAAATGTCAATCTGTACCCTATTATAGCAATTACAATTTTTCTCTCTCTCTTTGCGATTTTCTGGGTTTATATTTAGTGTATATTATATAAATATAATATACAGCAATTATTTTTTTACCTATATTATATATAAATATATAATATAGAAATTATAAACCCAGAAAATCGCAAAGAGAGAGAGAAAAATATTATAAATATATATAGAGCACTCTCAAAAAATTCTTGACCTTCGCGCACTTTTTATTTTTGTCGCACACGCTTTTTTCTCATTTTCTCCAGATTTTTGAACCGGTAAAAAGGCCCCGCCCAAAACCGCATGAATTTGGCTGTTTTTTGGCCCTGGTAAAAAAATGACTTTTTTGGCTTGACATTTGGTAGTTTTTATATTATAATAAAAATATAAGGAGTCAAAAAGCACGGGGCACTCATGTGCCACGAGCGATTCGCGGCGAAAGCGCGGGTTGTAAATATGATTAGTAAATGAGCGGCACTTGTTATATAATATTTATAATAAGAGAGGAGAATTATATGTTAGATGAAATAAGAGAACGGTATGCGTATCTAATTGATGAAACGTCCGACTTTATTCTTGGTGGTCTTTACGGATTTAAGGATCTCGATTTTGATAGCCCCGAGATAGAAGCGGTGGTTAAAAAAGGTATTGAAGAAACGTTAGAAGACCGAGAAAACCAATGGGTGGTCGCAATTGCTACAGGGTGGCGCCCCAAGGATTTATATTGGTTAGACGCCGTCGACGAGTTTACCGCGGCGGTTAAAGACGACTTAAAAAAATCTTGGGAATTATATTTAGAAGAATCAGAGGATTAAAAAGAATAAAATGAAAATCCGGATCTTAAAGAAAAGCGACGATAATTTAAATGTTTATACAGTAAAAAATAGTAATATCTCTTATGAAGAATTAGAAGGGTTATTAAATACTTATGATAAAGTGATAATACCCCATCTTCATTGGGCCGATAAAGACATTCATACCTTACCTGAGAACTTTGGTAATTTAAAAGTGAAAGGTGATTTGAATTTAAGATATAATCGGCTCACGTCGTTACCTGAAAGTTTTGGTAATTTAGAAGTAGGGAGCAGTTTATATTTATCTTTCAACGAACTCACTTCTTTGCCCGAGAGTTTTGGTAATATAAAAGTAGGGGGTGATTTATATTTAGGAAGCAATCAACTCACTTCCTTGCCCGAAAGTTTTGGTAATTTAAAAATAGGAGGTGATTTGAGTTTAAGAGGTAATCAACTCACTTCTTTGCCGGAAGGTTTTGGTAATATAAAAGTGGGAGAGAAATTATGGCTGCATTATAATCCTTGGACAATAGACACCAATTTTGTTAATTTTTGCGAAAAATATAAAGGGGAATTAGTTTTAGGTGATGAATTAGAAGAAGAGATCAAAAGATTTAACAAACTAAAGGAATGGGAAGAATAAAATGAAAATTCGGATCTTAAAGAAAAGTAAAGATAATTTAAATGTTTATACAGTAAAAAATAGTAATATCTCTTATGAAGAATTAGAAGAGTTATTAAATACTTATGACAAAGTGATAATACCCCGCCTTAATTGGTCCGGTAGGTACTTCCGCTCCTTACCTGAAAACTTTGGGAATTTAGAAGTGGAAGGCAATTTGAGTTTAGACGAAAACGCACTTACTTCCTTGCCTGAGAGTTTTGGGAATTTAAAAGTGGGAGGCGGTTTGTATTTAGATGAAAACAACCTCACTTCCTTGCCCGAAAGTTTTGGTAATTTAAAAATAGGAGGTGATTTGAGTTTAAGAGACAACGAGCTCACTTCGCTGCCCGAGAACTTTGGTAATTTAAAAGTGGGTCGCAGTTTATATTTAGCAGACAATCAACTCACTTCTTTGCCAGAAAGTTTTGGTAACTTAAAAATAAGGGGTTATTTGAGTTTAAGAGGTAATCAACTCACTTCTTTGCCGGAAGGTTTTGGTAATATAAAAGTGGGAGAGAAATTATGGCTGCATTATAATCCTTGGACAATAGACACCAATTTTGTTAATTTTTGCGAAAAATATAAAGGGGAATTAGTTTTAGGTGATGAATTAGAAGAAGAGATCAAAAGATTTAACAAACTAAAGGAATGGGAAGAATAAAATGAAAATTCGGATCTTAAAGAAAAGTAAAGATAATTTAAATGTTTATACAGTAAAAAATAGTAATATCTCTTATGAAGAATTAGAAGAGTTATTAAATACTTATGACAAAGTGATAATACCCCGCCTTAATTGGTCCGGTAGGTACTTCCGCTCCTTACCTGAAAACTTTGGGAATTTAGAAGTAGGGAGCAGTTTATATTTATCTTTCAACGAGCTCACTTCTTTGCCTGAGAACTTTGGTAATTTAAAAGTGGGTCGCAGTTTATATTTAGCAGACAATCAACTCACTTCCTTGCCCGAAAGTTTTGGTAATTTAAAAATAGGAGGTGATTTGAGTTTAAGAGACAACGAGCTCACTTCTTTGCCTGAGAGTTTTGGGAATTTAAAAGTGGGAGGCGGTTTGTATTTAGATGAAAACAACCTCACTTCTTTGCCAGAAAGTTTTGGTAATTTAAAAATAGGAGGTGATTTGAGTTTAAGAGGTAATCAACTCACTTCTTTGCCGGAAGGTTTTGGTAATATAAAAGTGGGAGAGAAATTATGGCTGC
>JALOAD010000136.1 GCA_023228995.1 Candidatus Muiribacterium halophilum | reverse complement strand
TAACAGTTTCACCTGTTTTAGTTTTAACTTTTGCAATAACTTCTTCAATTGTATATTGACCTGATTTTATTTCAATAAGCTCACCTTCAATTTTAGGAGGAACCATTACTTTATGTTCTATAAGAATAGTTTCTTGAACTTTTCCTAAAATATCTCCACCTTTTACATGAACTCCTTTTTCTAAAACAGCTTTAAATTCCCACTTTTTTTCTCTATTCAATGCAGGAACCTGAACACCTCTCTCTATATATTCTCCAGTTGCTTTAAAAAGTCCTTCCAAAGGTCTCTGAATACCATCATAAATACTTTCAATCAATCCAGGTCCAAGTTCAGCCATTAATGGATGATTTGTAGTATAAACTGGTTCACCAGGTCCAAGACCTGCTGTATCTTCATAAACCTGAATACTTGCTTTATCGCTTCTAATTTCAACTATTTCACCAATAAGTTTTTTATCAGAAACCAAGACAACATCAAATAATTTTACATTTTCCATACCTCTTGCAACAACAAGAGGCCCTGAAACTTTCGAAATTACACCTTTTGGAGCTTCCATGTTTTTCCCTTCCTTTCTTTTTTTACTATTTTCCGCCAATTACATCTGCTCCGACCGCTTTTATTGCGATATTTCTAAGTCTTTCATTATTAATACCGCTTGACTCTACATTGGTAGGCAGAATTATCACAGAAGGTAAAACCTGTGCAGAAAATTCTTCGATAATATCAAGCATTTTTTCTGCATAATCTTCTGTTATAAACACTACTGCATATTCAGAGGTTTTTTTAAACTCTGAAAGTGTCTCCCTTGCTTCACCTTCGTTTTTGACATATCTGCATTCAAAGTCAAAAAGTCTAAATAAAGACACTAATTCTTTATTTCCAATTATAGCTAATTTATACATAAGTCTCTCTCAACCTTTCCTTGATAACTGTTTCAGGAACATTATTAAACTTTCCTTCCAGTATCATTTTAAGATTTTTTAATTCAAACTCTATGCCAAGTACAAATGCAATTACTGTCTCGACTGAAAGAGTTAAAAATTTTGCTTCTTTAGTAATGCTAATAAGCATATTATCCATTTCTTTTTCTATTTGAGCGAAATCTTTATCTTTTGAATAGATCTCATTCAATTTAAAAAAATTCTTGAAATAATCTGAAGCCATAAAATGTTTTGCAGCATTATCCTCACTATCAGTATAAGCTTTACCAAGTTTAAATTCTGAAACATAACCGCCTGGAACAATCATTCTTGAGAAGAAATCTCTTGTCATTCCAAAATTATGACATCTGAATATTAACATAAAATTAGTTATATCAATAAGATTTCTAATGTATTTTATCCAAAAAGGATTTGTATATTTGAGCATATATGCAAAAAAACTTTTATCTAAAAAGATTTCTGCCTCAAATACTGAATCCTCTTTAATCTTTAATGCTTCAGGAATTAAAATATTGAATGGTTCAGGAAAATGATTTCTTCCTGTTTCAATATATTCCCTAATAATGTCAGGAGATATATTATTCCAATATTCAAAATCAACATTTCCTGATTTAATAAAAAGTTTTACATTAGAAAAATCTTCTTTTGAAAAATAAATATCAAAAAACTTTTCACCTGGGAGTAAAGAAAGCATAAATTTTTTGAATTTATTAGTGCTTTCTAAAAAAAACAATCCAGGTTCAAGTTTTTCTACATCTTCAGCGTATGTTGTATCGGAAAGAATTCTTCCAATTTGAGACTTTTCTTTAGCCTCAACAATCTGCTGAAAATGATTTTTAGAAAGCATTCTGTTTTCAAGCGATTTTAATCGTCCAAAAACATGTGCATATCTACTATCACCCATTTTTTACTCCTTATCCAAAAAGGATTTTGACAATTTCTGATTCTTTATTAATTCTCATTGTTTTCAAAATTGCTTCTAGTCTAAAATCTAATTCTAAATAATCAGCTTTTATTATAAATCCCCCTTCTCCAGAACAGGTATTTGAAGATAATGTCATCTTTACTCCTGTTTTTTCAGATATCTGATTTACAACATTCTGATCTAAATTCTTGAAACTTTCTGCTCTGATAACTTCATAATCCATTTGTGGAATATCACTATTTTTCATAATATCCGCATAAAAAGAAACAACTTTATCTCCTTCAAGCTTAATAAGTTTTTCTTTGACATTATCAAACAATCTTGAAACTACACTTTGCTTTTCGGAAAGTAATTTATTTCTCATGGAAAGTTTTTCTCTAGTAACAATTCCATTTTTTAATTCTTTTGCTTTAGTATCAATTGCTTTTTTAATAAGATTTCTCTTATCTTCAACAATTTTAGAATTTTTTTCTTTAATTTGTTTTAATTCTTTATCAGTTTCTTCTTCAATCTTTTTAATCTCAAAATCAGAGATTTTTCCGATTTCTTCAATAATATCTTTTACTGACACAGAGTTGCCTCCTATTTAATGATTCCGTTTAGTAATAGAATTGTAGCTACAAGTCCTAATACTGCGTAAGTCTCAACCATAACAGCTAGGATTATACCTTTTGCATAATCATTTTCTGCTTTTGAGACAATCGCCATTGAAGAAGCTGAAACTTTACCTTGATAAATACCTGATAAAAGTCCACCAAATGCTACTGGCCATGAAGCGAAAAATATCTGCCAACCCTGAGCATTAGTAACTTCTTTAATATTTCCACCTAAGATTCCAAGACTATTCATAATAATAAAAGCACCTAGAAATCCATAAATACCCTGTGTTGCTGGAAGAGCCTGTAAAATAAGACATTTTGTAAATTTTTCAGGTTCTTCAGAAATTACACCTGAAGCAGCCTGTCCTGCAAGACCAACTCCGATAGAAGATCCAATACCTGCCAAAACAACTGAAAAAGTTGCTCCAAGTATAGA
>JALOAD010000134.1 GCA_023228995.1 Candidatus Muiribacterium halophilum | reverse complement strand
GTAAGCTAGATTCATATTTATATCTTCGCATAATTTTCTTTCACCGGTTATATCAAAAAGATAACCTATAAGAAGTATTCTTATAAGCATTTCAGGATTAAATGCAGGTCTTCCTTTTTCATAATACAGATCTTTTGTTTTTTCTTTAATGAAACTGAAGTCTATATATTTATCTATAAGTCTAAGAATATGATTTTTAGGAACATAATTTTCTATATCAAGAAGATAATAGAATTTAGCTTTGGAAGGTTCATTTTTTTTCACGGTTTCACTTCTTTCTAAAGTTCTTATACAATTTGAAATTTTATAGAATAAAAATGAGTTAAAATTGTTTTTGCTTTTATTCAAAGAAGACAAAAAAATAATTAAAATTTGATTTAAAAGCGATAATTTATTAATATAAATATAGTATTTGTGAATAATTCACAAACAAAGACAAAAAAGAGGGCTTATGTTAATAGAATTCTCTGTAAAAAATTTTCTTTCATTTAAAGATTTAGTTTCATTAAGTATGGTTGCGACAAATGATAATACCCTTGAAGAAAACACTTTTAAATTTGATGAGAAATTAAACTTATTAAAAAGTACGGTTATTTACGGTGCGAATGCAAGCGGAAAAAGCAACCTGACAAAAGCAATCGGATTTGTAAAAAGATTGATGATTAACTCTTCTAAAAACACACAAATTAATGAGAAAATTGATATTGATGTTTTTAGATTAAATAAATCTACTATTAAAAAACCTGCTTTTTTTGAAATGATTTTTTTTATAAATAAAAATAAATATAGATATGGTTTTGAAGTAGATAAAAATAAAATACATAATGAATGGTTATTCCATTCTCCAAACGGGAAAGAGGCAAAATTATTTACTAGAAATTTTCAGGAATATAATATTTCTAATAATTTTAAGGAAGGAAAAAAACTTATTGAAGTAACCAGGGAAAATTCCCTATTTCTTTCCGTTGTTGCACAATTTAACGGAGAAATTTCTACAAAAATAATATCTTCTTTGAAAAACCTTAATATATTAAATGCATCCCAGGGTGGAGATTATGGTGGATTTTCTATTAATGTATTAAATGAAGATAAAGAATTCAAAACTAAAATTATTAATTTACTAAAAAATGTGGATTTAGGTATTGAAGATATAATTGTAGAAAAAACTAAAGCAAAAGCTGAATCAATACCTCCATTTTTTGCCGAAGAATTTCGGGATATTTTAACTAATTCAGAAATGTTATCTATTAAAACAATTCATAAAGTTTATGATAATTCAGGTAAAGAAACCGGAAATGTTGAATTCGATTTTTATAATTCTGAATCCGAGGGTACAAAGAAATACTTCTGGTTAATAGGACCAATATTAGATACATTGAAAATGGGTAAAACTTTAATTATTGATGAATTACAATCTAATATGCATCCATTACTTACCAAGAGTATTGTCAAGTTGTTTAATTCAGATGTTACTAACAAAAATAATGCTCAATTGATATTTGTGATTCATGACACTAACCTTTTAAATAATAAAGTATTTAGAAGAGATCAAATTTGGTTTACAGAAAAAAATAATTTTGGAGAAAGTATTTTATATTCTCTATCAGATGTGAAACATACAAGAAAAGATTCTACATTTTCTAAAAACTATTTACTAGGTAAATACGGTGGCGTCCCAAATATCAATAAAAATTATGAAAATTGGGAATTAATAAACTATGAGTAAAAAACCATGGAATCAAACCGGAAAAGGTAAAAGACGTATACAAAATATTCAGATAAAAGATAAAATATTAATTGTTTGTGGTGGTGAAGAAACTGAACCGAATTATTTTAAATCTTTTCCTGTAAAAACAGAGGTTGTCGAAGTTGATATAATACCTACAAACAGAGACCCTTTAAAAGTTGTTGAAAAAGCTATTAATTTGTCTGATAAAAGCAGAAAAAGCTCACCCTATAATCAATGTTGGTGTGTATTTGATAAAGATGATTTTGATAAAGGAGATAGCTTCAAAAAAGCAATAATAAAGGCTTGTCAATATAATATAAATATTGCTTATTCTATCGAATGTTTTGAATTATGGTATTTACTACATTATGATTTTTTAAATACTACTATAAAAAGAGAAGATTATATTTTAAAGTTAAACAAAAATTTGATAGACCTTATGAAAAAAACAGTACTCAAATGTACAATATATTAATAGATAAACAGGATAATGCAATAAAAAATTCAAAAAAATTGTATAGTATGTATATTAATCACAATAATCCTCAAAACAATAACCCGTCTACAACTGTGCATTTATTAATCGAAGAGTTAAATAAATTCATAGATTGATATACGTGATACGACCCCAATTTTTTTCATATTATCTGAATCCTAGATTCTAGAAACCGTGCGGAGTGAATGGTGAATTGGCTAAAGTCATTGTTATTCCCGAGAATTCAGGAATCCAGCTATTTTATGGTTTATTGGGTTTAATTTTCATCCCGTCGTGTCAAATCCTCTCCTTAGGTTAAGCTTAAAAAGCGAGGTTTGACTCAATGTTTTGTTTATGCCTTGTTCACGGAGTGGACAATAACTTGGTTAAACGAAGTTTAAGCAATAACTTTTTTATCGAGGATGAAAAATAACTTGTTTGTCGCAGGCAAACAATAACAGCACTTCTAATCTATTTCAATCAAACCAACAAAAAATCAGCAGATTCACCAAAAAAATCAAAATTCAGTATTATTGAGGATTTTCAAGCCCTAATGAGTTATGCACAGGTTTGACCCCCAGATTTTTGACCCCCAGATTCTTTGACCCCCCTGATTCTTTTCAAAATTCTTTCTTAATTTATTTTTCATTAATTTTAAGTTATATTTTAAATAATATTATTTTTTTGGACAAAAGTAATCTGAAATATTAATGAGGTTATTATGATAAAAAAA
>JALOAD010000065.1 GCA_023228995.1 Candidatus Muiribacterium halophilum | reverse complement strand
CTCAGAAGCATACCGGGATGACAGAAACTCAGAAGCATACCGGGATGACAGAAACTCAGAAGCATACCGGGATGACAGAAACTCAGAAACATACCGGGATGACAGAAACTCAGAAGCATACCGGGATGACAGAAACTCAGAAACATACCGGGATGACAGAAACTCAGAAGCATACCGGGATGACAGAAACTCAGAAGCATACCGGGATGACAGAAACTCAGAAGCATACCGGGATGACAGAAACTCAGAAACATACCGGGATGACAAAAATCCATAATCAAGCTGGGAAGACAAAAATTCAGAATAGTATCAGGATGACAAAAGCTCAGAAGTAGATCAAGAAGACATTAAATTGATTTTTGTTTATTTAATCAGAGGGTTCAATTACGAGAACTTGATGTTGTTAATTCTAAAATTATTTTAACATAAATTCTCTGATTATTTTAACAAAATTGTGCTTACTAATAATTTTATTTAAAAAATGAATTTATTCTCACTGTTTTTAAAATATTTCTTTATGAATTTTTCTGGTTCTGTTCCAATGTGAATTTTGCCTGTATAAACTTTTTTTAATTCATTTATTAAAAATCTATAAGCTTTAATTCTATATGGTAAAAAATATCTGTATTTAGAATCTTCTTTGTGATATAAAAGTTCTCCATCGATTATTTCATTGTATTTACTTACTTTTTTATATCCTTGTTTTGTAAGTCTTAATAATGATATATCAATTGAATTAATTTTATTTAAATTAATTTTACGGCTTAATTCTATTATAAGTTCTTTGTATTTTTGTTGCCAGTTTTCAAAAAGAATTATGGGTTCAAATCTTAATGCTATGTCAAAATCAGCTTTTTGAAGTTTTATTATATTATTTATTATTTTATCTAATGGTGGAGTTTGTTTTTCGATTTTTTTTCTCCATTGGGCTGGACTTAAACTAAATGCTATTGTTATGTTTTCTTTTGAGGCATTATTAATGAAACTATCAGGTACAATTGCTTTTGTTCTAAATTCACATTTTACATTTTTATGTTTTGCAATTATATGAGTTAATTCTTGAGAAAATGGTATTGTGTTTTCGAGTATAAATGAATCAAAATTTTCTCCAGCATTTATAAGCAGATTTTTATTGATTTTTGCAAGTTTAATAATTTCATTTTCAATATTATAAAGGTCAGGAAACACTGTTATATTGGAATCTTTAACTTTTAATTTAGAATAGCAATAAACACAATCGTAAATACAACCAATTCCCCAACGAAGAACATATTCACCTTTACCTTTTATACCATTTCCATATTCATAGGGTATAAGATATTGGTTTTTCCTTTTTTTTAAAATTATTGAATTTGTATATTCTATTTCATTATTTAATTCTTGAATGGTTTCTATTTTTTGAATAAAAGGATTATGATTTATTATATATTTTTCAGAGAATATCTTCATTTTCAAGAGCCTTAAAATATTCTTTGAAATATTGTTTTTTTTGTTCTAAAAATTCTATGGATTTAATTAATTCATTGTAATTTGAAATGTTTATATTGATGTTAACACTGGTATCCTCAAATATTTCGTGAGTATTTAATGATATATTAGTTTTTTTTGTTTTTCTAATTAATTCTTCAAAAGAATTTTTTATTTTTGAATAAATTGGATATCTTATATTAAAAATATATTTCATAAGTTTTATAGTATTTGCTTTTTTGTTTTTGTCGTTTATATCTGGAAATTCTTTAATGTAATTATTTATAATATTTTGTAAATTTGTGTTTTTTATTTGACAAAATTCATCTATAATTTGTTGTTGTGAATGTGTTATATGAAAATAATTAATACTCATTCTCTTAATTTTTATCCTTTAATGTTGAATCTATTGCTGTTTCTGCATTTAAAAATTCAACTCTAAAATTAAATGGTCCTAATGAGTAAATATTTTTATTGAAATTAACCTGTAAATATATTCTTTTATCAAATTTTTTAATTTCTTGACAAATTTCTTGTATTTCAATTGGATGAACAAAAAAATCACTGTTTAAAAATGCTTTTCTTGATATTAAAAATTCTTCTACCTGACGGAAAAAAATTGTTGTAGTATTGTAAATTGCCTGCATATCCCAATCTGAATCAATGTAAAATGGACTTTTTATTGTTTCCCCTGCACTTATTATTTTTGTTTCAGCTAATGCTATTATATCAAATAAATTGCCTGGAGTTGATTTTAAAGTAAGATTAGAAGATGCAACTGTTTCAAGAAGAAATCTAACAGGAGAATTTGCAATTATTTTAGCTTTTTCATTTATTTGTTTTCTGTAATCTTCTATTGTATTACCGATTGGATTTGTTTTTATACCTTTTTCTCTAATTTCTTCATGGGAATCTTTAAAAAGTTGTTCAAATTTTTTGACAACTTCAGGGTAAGGAGTGTTTTTTTCAATTATAACATGAGCTATAATTTCGTTTATTTCGATAATTATTACATTTTGTTTTAATTCTTTGTAAAATTGAGTTAATTTTTCAATTTCTTTCTTTTTTTGTATTATTTCAATATTAAGATCTTTTACAGATTGCAAAACCTGACGTTTTTCAGTAGTTAAAGTTTTATTTAACTCTTCTTTTTCTCTGATTTCAGCTTTGATATTATCAATCATAAACAAAGCAACTCTTACATCATCAGATACTATAAGACCAAAAATCATTGTTAATGAAGTTATTAAAATACCAAATGCAACTGTTATCATTGTTGCGGTTTGTTTTGGTCTTAATCCAAGAAGTGAAATCTTTTTTTTACCAACTCTAAATCCAACCATATCGCCGATATAAGCGATAAGTCCTGAAAACATAAGAATCCCAAGTACTTTAATTGCACCTTCGTTCATAGTTTAAATTTTTCTCCAAGATAAAACTGTTTTGCTTTAGGATCATTTGCAATAGATTCTGCATTTCCCTCAACAAGAATTTCGCCACGATTCATAACATAAGCTCTATCAGTTATATTAAGTGTTTCTCTAACATTATGGTCAGTTATAAGAATACCAAGGCCTTTTCTTTTAAGTTCATGGATTATTTCTTGAATATCAGCTACAGCAATAGGATCTACTCCGGCAAATGGTTCGTCAAGAAGTAAAAAATTAGGATTTGTACTTATAGCACGAGCAATTTCAACTCTTCTTCTTTCTCCACCAGAAAGCGAGTAGCCAGAAGTTTTTCTAATATGAGCAATTTTTAATTCATCAAGAAGTTCTTCGGTTTTAAAAAGCTGTTCTTTTTTAGTGAGTGTTGTAAATTGCAGTATTGCCATAATATTTTGTTCAACAGTAAGTTTTCTAAATACAGAAGGTTCTTGAGGAAGATAACCTATTCCAAGTCTTGCTCTTTTATACATTGGTAATTCGGTTATATTTTCATTATTATAAAAAATACTTCCTGATTTTGGAATTATAAGTCCAACTATCATGTAAAAACTGGTTGTTTTACCAGCTCCATTAGGACCTAAAAGTCCAACAATTTCGCCTTTAGATAGAGTAAGTGAGACATTATTTACAACTTTTCTTCCGCTATATACTTTTAAAAGTTCATCTGCTTTAATTGTTTGAATCATAAACACTCCAAAAAATATTCACCATAATAGAATTTACAACAATAACAAATATTTTTCAACAATAAAGGGCAATTGTTTTTGATAATTAATTTTTTATTAAATATCTAATTTTTAAATCAATTATTTATATGATAAAATGGAAAGAGCGAAAGTGATTAGGGGTGAAACCGGGAATCGGGAAAAATCGGGAAATGCAAGTAAAAAAAGCTATTGCTTTTTTAGTGAGCGAATTATAAATAATCCTGGTAAGCAGACTCCAAAGAATCTTAGTTAGAGGTTTTAAACTAGATCGAAGGTCTTTACTAACGAGCGTAGCGAGTGCTAATTTAGTGAGGTTTATATGATAAAGGTTGATAAAGTTAGTTTTTCAGTTAATGATAAGGAATTGCTCCATAATATAAGCGTTGAAATTCCAAGTTCAGAAATAACTGTTCTTATTGGAGAAAACGGTTCAGGTAAATCATCTTTTTTAAAGCTTATATCTGGTGTATGGGAAACAAAAATTGGTGATATACATTATTCTGATGTTGATTTTAAAGAAAATATGAATAAAGTCAAAGAACAAACCGGGTTTCTTTTTGAAAATCCTTTTTTTTACGAAAGTCTTTGTGGTGAAGAATTTATCAAATTAGTTTGTAATTTAAGAAAGAATAAATTTAATAAAGATAAATTTAATAATTTTGTAGAACTTTTTCAAATTGAAAAGTTTGTTGATATACCTGTTTTTGAACTTCCAAAAGGTGTAAAACAAAAATTCGGTATAATTTCTGTTTTAATGCATAATCCAAAATATATACTTCTTGATGAACCTATGAATGGTCTTGACCCGGTTAGTGTAAAAATATTAAAGGAAATTCTGATAAATGAAAAAAAACAAGGTAAAACTATTATATTATCAACTCATATTCTTGAAATTGCAGAAAAAATCGGTGATAGAGTAATAATTATTGATAAAGGTGAAATTATTTTTGCTGGTAATATTTTAGAACTTAAAAAAGAACAAAATAATGATGTACTTGAGGATATATTCATTAATCTAACTGGTGGAGAAAAATACAAGGAACTTCTTAGCCTTATATGAAAAATCTAATTTTAACTTTTTATAGTATTTTTGCCAGGAAAAAAAACAGGAATTATTTTACAGATTTATTTTATATATTACTTTTTCTGTTTCTTGTTTTAGGTAGTTATGGATTAAACTATAAAGTTACATCAAATATCATTGCCCAAGCTGATATGGAAACCGCTGTTTATTTCTTTTCTGTATTTATTGATATATTTATATTTTTCCTTATAATTATGGCGTTTTTATCAACAATGATTCATGTTTTTCCGGTTTTTTATGATGATAGTGAAATATTGTTTCTTTACTCACTTCCTGTAAACAAAAAAATAATATTTTTTAATAGATTTATTAAACTTTTCGTTTATGGAGCAGCATTATTTATTACTTTTACTATTGGAGCAGTTTTTTCGTTTTATGTAAAATTTTCAGCTCCAGTTTCAATAATATTTGAAGGCATTTTAGCTTCGATTTTTGCTGCAATTTGCTATGTATCTATTGCTATTAGCATTACAATTTATATTGTAAGTTTTTTTAAAGGTAAAAGAGGTAGAAATATGCTTATTTCTATTTCTGCTGTTTTAATGTCTGGATTTATAATTCTTATTAGACTTGCAAGACCAGAAGTTCTTATTAATTCTGGAGATGCTTCGATAACTGATTATATTGAAAATCTAAAAATGGGATTTTTAAGTTTTTTTCCATCTTCATGGATAAAAGATATTTTTTTATCAAGTGTTGATAATACTGTTAATTCTTTTTATCCTTGGTTATATCTTGTTTTATTTTCATCATTCTTTTTAATTTTATCTTGGAAAATTTGGCAAAAATTCTATAAAATAGAAGAAAATGAAGGTGATTTTGCAGATATTAAAAACATTCAGTTTAATATTAATGAAAACAATGATGAAGTAAAAATTTTAAGAGATAAAGAATTATTTCTTATTAAGAGAAATTGGATAAATTTCCAGCAAATATGGTTGTTTATTGGTGTAATCGTAATATTTATATTTAACTTATTTTTTCTCTCAAAACTCGAAGGTTTTACAAATTCATTTTTATTTCTTAATTCAGGAGTTGTTATGCTTATAACTGCTTCTTTTATAGCAAGATTATTTTTTGGAGCATTTTATGGAAAACATAGTGAAATTGTTTTTTTAAAAAGTCTTCCTATAAAGCTTTCATCAGTAGTTTTAGCAAGAATTAGATTATTTTTACCATTGATGATTGTTTTGTCTTTATTACTTAATCTTGTAAATATTTTATTTTTTAAAAGTAACGTTCATATAGTTGTTATTTTTATTATGAATTCAATTATAATGCCGATATTCTTTTTAACAATGGCTGGATATTTTTCATCAATTAAAATGAAAGATAGTTTTTCTGTATTTACAATACCTGTGCAATTATTTGTATTTTTATCAGGGTTTACAGGTTTTTTTATGCTAGTATATCAAGGTAAAGAAACATGGAGATTACAAAAAAATATTATAAATTTATTTGAATTTTACTCAGGTAATATTGCAATTTATGCTTTACTTTTAATTGTTTCTTTTTTATTTTATAAATGGAATGTAAAAAAATTACAAAAATGTTTATAGAAAGTTTTTCAACAGGTTTTATTGTTTTATTAAATGTTTAAATTAGGAGATTTTGGGTGAAAATAAATAAAGGTGAACTTAAACGAGGAAATATTATAGGTGAACAGATTATTTCTGATAATATATTAATTGCAGGAATAAATACTGTTGTAGATTTTTATGTTCTTAAAAACATCTTAAAAGCTGGTAATATTACTGAAGTTGAAATTATTATTCATGAAAAAAAAGAAATAACAAATACTCTCAATGATGTTGGATTTGAAAAAAATCATCCGGTTGATAATATTATTGAGAGAATATATCTTGCTGATTGGGAGCATGATAGCGAACTTGATATTTTAAAAAATGTCAAAGCATCAACTAGACAAAATAATTGGAGAACTATTGAAGCTTTCGATTATGTTATGAATTATTATTCTCATCCTCAGGCTAGACAGATTATTGCTGAAGCTATTCTTAATTTTGGTAATAGAGAATATTATCCAATTGCTATAATTGCATTTCTTGATGAAGAAGCAAAAGTTAGAGCTGCTATTCAGAGATATTTTGTTAAATATAAAGATGATATTGAGATTATTGAAAAACTTATTGAAAATTATAAATATATTGATAGTGTTAATTCCAAAGAATATATGGAATTATTCAAAAAAACTTTTAATAGAATACATGTTGAAAAAATCAAAAAAAAAGCTGAAACTTCAGGTAATAAAGAAGTATTTGAATATGCAAAAATAATCCTTGAAAAGACTTTAAATTAAATTTATGAATATACTTGTGATTGGATTTAGAAATATTAATCAAAATATACAGAGTTATTACAAATATCTTACAAATTACAATGATCTTAATTTTACTTTGATAGTTCCTAGTTTATTTTATAGTGATGAGATAATTAAATTTAAAGATTTTACAAATGGTAAATTAAATTTTATAGAACTTGAAACTAATAAAAAATTTTCTATTAAAAGATTAGAAAATATACATTTTTTTAAGATAAAAGATATTTTAAATGCAGTTGAAGAAGTAAATCCTGATATTATTGAAATTTCAGATAATCCTGAATCACAAAACATTGTAAATATTATAAGTAATTTAAAGGAATTATATAAAGATAAAAAGATTTTATTAAATTTATGGAAAAATCCTTTAAAGAATTTTTTTAATAAAAATGTAAATCATATTAATTCTAATATAAAAAATGCTGATTTTGTAATCCTTAGAAGTGAATTAATAAAAAATTATTATACAAAAATGAATGTAAAAACACCTTATAAATTAATTAATTTTCCATGCGATCCTGAAATGAATATACCTGATAGAGATTATTCTAAAAATAAAGTAAGTATAAGTATTGAAATTGAAAAAAAATTTAAACAATATCTGATTTTTTTTGAATATCTCAAACATATAAATCAAAATATAATTTTTTATACAAGAGATTCAATAAGTTATTCAATACTTAAATCTAAAGGTTTTGAATGCCAAAATATTGGTAAAGTATCAAATACTGAAAAAAATAATCTTCTTACAGAAAGTGATGTTTTTATATATCTCAAAAAATTTGATATGGAAGAACCTGAAAATTCAGATATTATAAAACATGCTATGTTTCTGGATATACCAGTGTTTTTACCAGATGTATTTCCGTATAATCAAATATATAATAAAAAAGTTTTTTTCATGCAGGATTTTTCACCTGAAGATTTTGAAAAAGTAATATTTAATATTGATAAGAGAAAAATTAATACTAAAAAAGCTTATGAATATATGATGGAAAACTTTTCAATAAAAAATACTTCAAGTCAGATTTTTAATATTTATTTATATTTATACAAAATCTCAAGAATAACTTCTACATAGTGTGGAAAAATTACACAAAAAAACTGGAATTGGGATGCAGGATAAGGGATATATTCTTTTCAACCCATAACTATTTAAACAATTAAACTCTCAACTGCTTTATTTTGGTATAGTTTTTGTATTATACTAATCAATAAATATGTATTTACGATTTATGGAGGTTTTTATGAGACTTGATAAATTTACAGTTAAAGCTCAAGAAATTGTAGAACAAGCCCAAAAACTAGCAGATAAAAGGAAAAATCAAGGTATTTCTTCTTTACATTTGCTTTATACAATGATAAATCAACAAGATGGAATAACTTCTCCGATGCTTTCAAAACTTGGAGTGCAAAGTAATGTTATTTTAAATGAAATAGAAGAAGAAATGAAAAAACTACCTGTTGTTGAAGGTGTTTTTGGTAATCAATATTTAACTCCTGAACTTAAAACAATATTAGAAAGAAGTTTTGATATTGCTGAATCAATGAAAGATGAGTATATTTCTACTGATCATATTCTTCTTGCAATTGTAAAAGATGAAAAAGATATCTCAGCATTAATTCTTAAAAGAAATGGAGTTGTTGAAAAACAGCTTAATAAAGCTATTAAAGAAATGAGAGGAAATGTTAATGTAAATTCCCAAAATGCTGAAGAAAGATATAATCCTTTAAAAAAATTTGGTAAGGACCTTACTGAAATTGCAAGAAAAGGTAAACTTGATCCAGTTATTGGTAGAGATGAAGAAATTAGAAGAACAATACAGGTTTTATCAAGAAGAACAAAAAATAATCCTGTTTTAATCGGTGAACCAGGTGTTGGTAAAACTGCTATTGCAGAAGGTCTTGCAATTAGAATTGCTCAAAATGATGTTCCTGAATCATTGAAAAATAAAACTTTATTTGTGCTTGATATAGGTTCTTTAATTGCTGGAGCAAAATACAGAGGAGAATTTGAAGATAGACTTAAATCTGTTATAAACGAAGTTGAAAATTCAGAAGGTCAGATAATAATGTTTATTGATGAACTTCATACTCTTGTTGGTGCAGGTAACGCTGAAGGTTCGGTTGATGCTTCAAATATGTTAAAACCAGCTCTTGCCAGAGGTACTTTAAGATGTATAGGTGCAACTACATTAAATGAATATAGAAAATATATTGAAAAAGATTCAGCATTGGAAAGAAGATTTCAACCTGTTTTAATAAAAGAACCAAGTATTGAGGAAGCGATTTCTATTTTAAGAGGTTTAAAAGAAAAATATGAAGTTCATCATGGTGTAAGAATTCAGGATTCAGCGATTATATCAGCTGTTACTTTATCTTCAAGATATATAACTGATAGATTTTTACCTGATAAAGCAATAGATCTTATGGATGAATCAGCTTCGCAGTTGAGAATGGAAATTGACTCTATGCCAGCTGAAATTGATAGTATTAAAAGAAGAATTATGCAAATTGATATTGAAAATACAGCTTTAAAAAAAGAAAAAGATCCTCTTTGTCAGGAAAGACTTAAAGATCTTAATAAAGAAAAAAGTGATCTTGTTGAAAAAGAAAGAAGTCTTGAACTTCATTGGAAAAATGAAAAAAAATCAATTGTTGAAATTCAAAATATTAAAGCAGAAATTGATAAATTAAAAACTGAAGAAGAACTTTCTGAAAGGAATTTTGATCTTGCAAGAGCTTCAGAAATAAAATACGGTAAAATTCCAGCTCTTTTAGAACAACTGGAAGAAAAAAATACTTTTTTGAAAAATCTACAAAAAGATAAAACTTTATTAAAAGAAGAAGTTACAGAAGAAGAAATTGCAAATATTGTCGGTAAATGGACTGGTATTCCAGTATCAAGATTAATTCAAAGTGAACAAGAAAAACTTCTTTATATGGAAAAAAATCTTGCAAAAAGAGTAATTGGTCAAAAGCCTGCTCTTGAAGCTGTAAGTAATGCTGTAAGAAGAGGAAGAGCTGGGCTTAATGATA
Organism: Candidatus Muiribacterium halophilum; assembly: GCA_023228995.1. Classification (GTDB taxonomy): domain Bacteria; phylum Muiribacteriota; class Muiribacteriia; order Muiribacteriales; family Muiribacteriaceae; genus JALOAD01. Next base: position 7,242 of record JALOAD010000065.1, on the reverse strand, counting down.
GTGGAAGACCGATTGGAAGTTTTCTATTTATGGGTCCGACTGGAGTTGGAAAAACTGAGCTTGCAAAAGCTTTAGCTGAATTTTTATTTGATACAGAAAAATCAATGATTAGAATTGATATGAGTGAATATATGGAAAAACATTCTGTAGCAAGGCTTATAGGAGCTCCTCCAGGCTATGTCGGATATGATGAAGGTGGAATTCTTACCGAAAGTGTTAGAAGACGACCGTACTCGATTATATTGCTTGATGAAATAGAAAAAGCTCATAGTGATGTGTTTAATATACTTCTTCAAATACTTGATGATGGAAGACTTACAGATGGAAAGGGAAGAACTGTTGATTTTAGAAATTCAGTTATTATAATGACTTCAAATATTGCTTCAGATATTATTATGAATAATCAGGGAAGTCTTTCTGATATTGAAAAAGATATTGATGAGGTTTTATACAATTATTTTAAACCTGAATTTCTTAATAGAATAGATGAAAGAATTATATTTGATAGACTTTCAAAAGAAAATATATCAAAAATCGTAAAAATACAGATAAATATTTTAGCATCAAGACTTTTAGAAAAAGAAATTGAGCTTGAAATTACTCAAAAAGCTGAAGAATTCATTGTAAATAAAGGATATGATCCAGTATTTGGAGCAAGACCTTTAAAAAGAGTTATTCAAAAAAAGATAGAAAATCCTTTAGCTGAAATTATAATTGCAGGAAAGATTTTGCCTGGTCAAAAAATTAGCATTGATGAAAAAAATGCCGATATAATATTTGAGGTCTTATAATAATAGGATGCGTATCATAAAAGTCCGGGATTAACATCCCGGATTTTTTTTTTTATGAAATTTAAGTTTTTTTAAATCTTTTGATAATATAAATCTTTATTATTACATTGTGTGCACAAACTATCTTTTTCCCATGAAGTAAAGGATTGACCACATTTTTCACAAACAATAATGTTTTTTCTGTCTTTTTTATATTTAATGCCAGTTATTTTAACCCATTCTTTGTCAAAAATATCAAAACCAACTTTTAAAAATTCATCAATTGTCCATTGATTAAGAGTTGTTCTATCATATTTATCATGAGGTCTTGAGCCTGTAAAAAAACCGTATAGATTAGGATATTTTTGTTTATCAACTTTGCTTAAATTAATAAATACTCTCAAGGCTTTATCAGGATTATCTCTACCATAACCAGTATAAGCGATAAATCCAGTTTTTTCTACTCTAAGATATCTATTTCCCATTGTTCTTTGTAAAATACATTGAACTACATCTATAAAACAGCCTTCGGTTTCTGTGATTACATGGAGTTTTCCCTCAACTTCACCAAGATTACTTACAAGATATTTGAGCAAATAAACACCTACATAAGTTCCTGGACTTGGTTTAGAATGAAAATGTAAAGCTAATTTTATAATTTCATCATTTAATTCAAAATCCCAGTTTTTGATTTCTCCCATTTAATCCTCCATTTTTTGTTGGAAAATCTATTTTTTAAGATTTTCTCGAAGTATTTTAGTATAAGGTTTCATGTCAGCAAATTCATTTTCAAGTTCTTCTATAAGTTTTAGCGTTTGAACATTGTTATTCAAATTTATATTGCATAATATTCTATAGTATTTTATATTTTTGGTTTCGTTTTCAGAAAGATTATTGTTTTTTAATATATCATCAAAACAAGAGAGAGAACGAGCAAAATATTTGTTGTAATATGCGTTCATGGCTTTTTCTAAATCGATATTTTTATTTGATGGAACATTTTTTCTCGCTAATTCATAATAATAATCAGCTTTCTCAGGGTTTTTATCAATATAGGAAAGATTACCAAGATATACATAAGAATCACCATAATTTGGGTCAAGATCAATAGATTTTAAAAAACATTTATAAGCATCATTATATAATCTTCTTTCATAATAAGCTTCACCTAATTTAAAAAATACATGTCTGTTTTCATTGTTAGTTTCTTTGAGTATTCTTTTAAGATTATAAAAATTTCCAATTGAATATGCTTTTTCATTTAAATATTTTATATAATTATCTTCTGCTAAATATCCAGAAACTCTATCTATTTCAACACCTTTATTATTTAATATAAGAACGGTTGGATAACTGTATATTCTGTAATGTTCTACTAATTTTGGGTATTTATCAGCATTTAGCTTTAAAAGAACAAAATCATTTTTTGCAAAATTAATGAATTTTGATTTTGTGAAAACTTCATCATAAAGCTTAACACACCAACCGCACCAATTGGTATAAAAATCAAGTATTATCATTTTGTTTTCTTGTTGAGCAATTCTTAAACTTTTGGAAAATGAAGTATTCCATTCTGATGAATAAGAATTAAATGTAATACAAAGCATTAAAATTGTAATTGTTAAAATAAATTTTTTCATGTATCCCTCCTAAGAATAATTCTAAAAACTGTGTTGTTTTCTGTATTTTCTGCCAATAAAAGCTTACCACCATGTTCTTCAATTATTTTTTTAGAAATTGGAAGTCCTAGACCACTTCCTTTAATTTTATTAGTAAAAAATGGGTCAAATATTCTTTGTTTTTCATGTTCTTCAATTAAATTCCCGTTATTGCTTATATCTATAATAACATAGTTGTTTTGATTATATATTGAAAAATGAATGTGTTTTTGGTTAATTCCTTCTAAAGCATCAACTGCATTGAGAAATATATTTAAAAAAACTTGTTTAAGTAAAACACTATCGCCTTTAATTATTGTAGCGTTCATTACTTCTTTTGTAATTGAAATATCTCTAATTTCGTTTTTGTAATCGTTGATAATTTCAGAAATAATCTGAGAAATATCACTTTGGATTTTATTTATTTTAAAAGGTCTTGCATAATTAATGAAATTTGAAATGATTTTATTGAGATTTCTAATTTGTTTTTTAATATTATCAATATAATCAGTTTCAGGTTCATTTTTTATTTTTCTTTCAAGCAATTCAATAAACATAGAAATACCAGCAAGAGGATTTTTTAATTCATGTGCAAGAGAAGCTGATAAATTGTTATAATCTTCATTATTTTTATTTGGCAACATGAGAGAATTAACTTTTTTTCTTATATATAAAATAATTAGATAAATAAATAGATTTGATAATAAAAAAATAACAAAAGAATAAACAAAGTTTGGTTTAAGTGAGAAAAATATTGGTTGTTCAAAATTAATAATTAGTTTTTTATTAAATAAATAACCTGATAAAACAAATTTGAATTTTTTAAACTTTATATAATCTATAAATTTACTAATATCAATTTCAGGAATGTCATTATTATGTTTTTCAAAATTAATATATTCATTTGATCCAGCTAAATATATATCATTGTTATTATTTCTGTTATTATCAAAAATATTATTTTGTTTTCTATTATTAATATTATTAAATGGAGAAGAATTTCTAATAAATGTTTTTTTAAAATTATTTACAAGAAGTTGTTTAGCAAAATTTATTTGACTAAAACCTGTTAAAATATTAGTAGATAATATAACGAATAAAACTATGAGATTAATAAAGATGAAAATATTTATTTCATAATTTGCAAAGTTTTTTTTCATTTTAAAAAAAGGTTAAAAAATAACCACAATCTCCATATAATTATTTTCAAATTAAATTATACAATAAAAATATTATTATGTCATAAATTCCTTTTTATAATTTAAAAAGTCTATATCAAATGGTATTTAAATATTGTTTTTAAAAAGTTATGCACATCTATACACAAGCAAAATAACTATTCAGTATTCAAGCCGTTTTAAAAAAACGACAAAACTGACAAATTGAAATGCATTGATTATAGCAAGCTAAAACATATCATAAAAGAATGATATTATGTTTTTAATAAAGCGATTTTATACAAAATCTTATTTGGTAATGTGCATAACTTTTTTAGTTTTTGTTTCTAAATAACTTTTTCAAAAGTTATAAAATTAAATAAAAAAACATTTTTTATTTTGGTTATTATTACTATTTATTGTATAATCAATTTTAATAAATAGTTAAAGTTTTTTACATTTATTATTGATTTCAATAAAAGGTTTAAATGAACAGAATATTTCAGATTGATACGACAAATAATTGTAATTTAGACTGTGTTTTTTGTTTTAGGGACAGAAGATGTAGTGTTAAATTTATAAATTTAAATGATATAAAAACTATTATTTCAAATTTATCTGATTATAGTGGAATTTCTATTGTAAATGAAGGTGAATTTTTTTGTCATCCTCAATGGGAAGATATTCTTGAGTTAATATATTCATGTGATTCAATTCAAAATAAATATGTAACTTTAACAAGTAATGGTACGCTTTTTGATGAAAAAAATCAGCTTATTTTTATCAAAAAAATTCTAAAATATAAAATCAAGACTAGAATTACAATATCAATTAATGCAGCAACATCAATTACTTACAAAAAAATAACTTCTTCGCAATTATTTGAAAATCTTATTAATAATGTTAAAAATTTATTTATTAATTATGTTGAAATTGATGAATTGAAAAATTATTTATCTTTATCGGTACAATTTCTAGTTATTCCTGAAAATTCTCATGAAATCAGAGGTTTTTTAGAATTCTGGCAAAATTATCTTGATAATATCAATATTGATTATGATATTTGTGAAGATAAATATAAAAGTGAAAAAAATGTGCAAATAGCATTGAGAAGATATTTTTCCGGCAATTATATTGATTCAGAACTTTTTGATGAAGAAGTAAAAAGATTTGATAATGATATAAATATTAAATTATCGGATAATATTGAAAAAGGTAAGGATTTTTATAGAAGGAAAGCTTGCAGATATTTGTTTTTAAATCCATCTATTAATAATGAATGGGTTACAATTTGTTGTCGTGATTCTAAATTTGATTATAAATACAAAAAAATCGGCGATTTAGAGAATGATAAGGAAAAAAAATTTAAAGCTTATCATGTTGAAGGAATGTTTGAACAAATTGGATTATGTAGAAATTGTCATAATTATGAGATTATGGAAGCTGACGAGATAAAAAATTATTTTAATTCAAAAATTCCTTATGAAATGTATTTAAATAGATTAGAAAAAGGAGTTTGTTTTGATTTTTATAATATTTCATTTGAAGAAAATTGTATTTCTGATGTTGATTTTTATTTTAGTAAAAATAAACTAACTAGTCTTTTTTCAACAAATAAAGATTTTAAAAATGCTTTTTATCATGGTTTTTATAATGACAAAAAAAAAGGTGAATTTGATTTTTGTGTGCAATGGCTTAGAAATGCAAGTTTTAAAGATGGATTTTTATACACTGGTTGCGATGAATGCCAAATTAAAATTGAAAAGTTTCATTTATTTAGAGAAAAATTATTAAATAATGATTATTCAGATATTCCAGATAAATGTTATTATTGTGAAAACAAATTTTCTTATGATAAATTAAGGGATAGATATTATACTTTCGGAAGTTCAAATATAAATTCCCCAGCACTGTTTTCAAGGGAATTTTCAGATAAAAAAAGATTAATTGAAAATGCAATAAGAGAAGGAAACATATCACAAGCTTGTAGTATATCAAAAGAAATTGATAGAATTGAATATTACCGCGATGTTTTTAATCAATGTTTGAAATTTGGATATGATGATAGAGATATTTTTGACATGGTTTGTGAAACAAAAAATATATTTTTTTATTATGAATACTCACTTTTTACAGAAAAATTTTTTCCTGAAATTCTATTTAAAATTATGGAAAGTAATAATAAAAGAATTTTGCCAGTAAAAGTAAATATAAAACTTGTAAGATATTATGCAGAAGGTAATATTGAAGACATTGATATTAGAATATATCTTGAAAATGTATTTGAAAGATTGTTAAAAGGTAAAATAATATATAATTCAGATCTTGATAGAGAACTGTATCGTTCGATTTGTTTTCATATAGTTGATAAAATCGAAGAAATTGAAGAATATAGAGATATAATAATGTTTTTTGCAGAATGGAGCGATTTTTTAGATTTAAAAGAAATTAAAGAAGCACTTTTTTATAAAATAGTTAATATTTCACAAACTTGGAATTTTTATACTTTTTACAAAGTTTTAGACAAATTTAACATGAATGTTGGAGAAGAATCAGAAAAAATTATTCATTATAGATTGGTAAAATTATTAAAATATCAAGGATTTGAACAATATCTTAAAAATATATATACATTTTCATTACAAAATGTTTTTGATATTTCACCAACTGTGCATAATTCATTAATGGAAATTTATAAAAATAAAGATTATGTATATTTATTAAAACTTATTGAAAAATTCAGATTATTTTCTATTAAAGATGTTGATATCATGCTTGGGAATGTTATATATGATCTTTTTGTGGAAAAAAAATACAGTACAATATTCAAATTTTTTAGAAGAAATATTGAAATAATAACTAATTGGAATGAATTAAAAAAAAACATATTAGAATATGATTTTTCACTTTATAATTTAAGATATTTAAGATTACTTTTAGCATGTGAAAAAATTGATTTATTTAAAGATAAAGGATATTACAGAATATTTTCATGGTATATAAATAATGAAAATTACAAAAAAGCATATTTTTACTTTAATTTGATAAAAAACAAACAAGATTTTTGGGCAAAATCACTTCTTAAAAAGACTGAATTACATTTATTAAAACAAAATAAAAAATATATAAAATATTATATAAAAAAAATATTTTATTAAAAAATATGGGGGGGAAGGTGGGGAAATTCTCGTGCACTTTTTTGGGTATTTTTATATTAATAATTGTAAATAGTACCGAATGATTATTTTTTTGCGTTATTGTAATGAAAAAAATCAAAAACAGATCCCGGCTCAGAATCATGCCGGGATGACATATTTTTAATGTCCAATGTCGAATTAAAAGAAAAAACTGTGAAGCTGTGACAGATAAAGCGTGACATGTCACTTTGTGACATTAGTAACAAAAACAAAGTCATGTTGGATTAACAGATTTAACGAGAATTCGTTAGAAAATTTTCAATTAAAATAAAGTATGAAGGATTTTCTATAAACAAAAGCAAAAAAAAATCTACTCGGTAACTTGAGTGAACATTGCGAAGCATATAATATACGGATGTATTATAAGTGAACGAAGGTAAAGAGATATTTTATATGGATGTAAAATATCGAATGGTACCGAATGATTATTTTTTTGCGTTATTGTAATGAAAAAAATCAA
>JALOAD010000133.1 GCA_023228995.1 Candidatus Muiribacterium halophilum | reverse complement strand
AAATGAATCTGAGATAAAAGCATTAATATCTGATGTCTGAAACGCTTTTATCTTTACTTCTTCCGAACCATTATCAAGATAAAAATATTTTTCTGAATCTCGTGTGCTTTTATCAAATATTTTGACACGAAATATTGAATCCTTATTTATAAATTGTGTCTGATCAAGTGGTTTACATTGTTCTTTTGTGAATATCATGTTAGATATTTAATTAAAATTCTCCCCCTACAAATTCTCCAGTCGAAGCATCAATATATATTTTAAAATAGAAAGGAATAGTGTTTTTATGTTCCATAGCAACCGCAAATCTATAACACAATTTTCTATCAAAAAAACCAGAATCTATTTCCTCGTTCATTACACTACCATTTTGTATATATATATGAATAATCAAATAATTTTTCCTTCCCATTAATGTAATTTGGTCTAATAAATAAAAGCTCTGATTTTATTATGTAGTGAGCTAAAACTTTTGAATATTTCCGATTTATTATTTCTTCCGCTTTTTTTATTGCATTACTTAATGAGATATTTATTTTAATATCAGGTTTTTTATTTGATCTAAAATCCGTATATAAAATAAGATTTCCATAAAGATCAACTTTTATAGATATTCCATCAATCTCAAAAAAATACCCTTTATAATATTGTTTATAATGAAATACAATTTCTTTTTCTTTAAAAATTATTTTATCAAGAAATAATTCTTTTTTATTTATATTTAGCTTTTCCAAAATATATTTCCCTATCTCAGGAGCATATAATTTTTCTATTTTTTCTTTTTTATTGAAATATTGCTCTTCTGGAATTCTTATAAGTTTTAGCTTTTTTTTTAAAAACATCATATATAAATCAGAACCTAATTTACTTACTTTAAAACATTTTTCTCCTGCAAATAAAACATTTTCTTGAACCAACAAATTTTTTTCATATATTGTTTCTGTATTAAATAAATTATATTTTTCAATAAACATTTCTTTATAAAAATTTAAATTATTTTCACTTAGAGATCGAATTTGAAAATTAATAATAATGATAATAATCCAAAAGTAAAATTTATTTCTGTTTATAAAAGATTTCATTTTCACCTCTTAAAATAAGAAAATTATCAACACAAGCACATTGACCAGTATTAATAAGTTCTTTCTTAGTTTTTTCAATCAAATCCAGAACTTTAATATTTTCATTTTGAGGTTCAATACCCACTTTAAAGATAGTAGCACCAAACAGAAATGGGTCACCAGTATTAATAGAAATATAGCTATCCCAACCAAAAAGAATTCTAGGATTAAAAATTCTATTAATTTCCTGAACACCAGGAAGTAGTCCACTTCCACAGCAATTAAAAAAAACCATATCAAATTTTTTACCAGTTGTTTCTATTTCTTTAAAATCTATAAATAAATTATTTATTTCCGACTCATTAATATCATTTCCTTCTAAGCTAAATCCATAAAAATTTTGATTTTTATTTTTTAATTTTCCATGTCCTGTAAAATAAAATGAATTTCCTTTTTTCAAATAATCAAACAACTCACTCTTTAACAAGCTTTTATCATAAATTACATTAAGGTTATATTTATTTACTAGTATAGAAACAATATATTCATTAAATTTTTCAGGCTGTCCCTGGCTATGATTTGAATTTACAACTATTATTGGTTCTTTGACTCTCATAAATTTATCAAAGTTCTGATATTTTACAATAAATAGATTTAATTCTTCACTATTATCAACTTTAATTACACCGTACTTTAGACCTTTGATTTCTACTTTGTCATCAGAATATTCCTCTGGAACACAATAAAACATATCTGAGTAATAGATATTTTCCTTTTCTTTAAAAAGTTCCAATAATTTGTGCCATGCTCCAGATAGCATTTCTACAAGTATCCTTTCTCCCCTATCTTTCTTATCAATTACTTTTATTCTATATTTAGAATTTTTAGCTATGAACTGAGTCTGATCTAGGGACTTTACATCTTCCTGATTATATACCATATTAGATATGTAATAAGGCTTCACTTCATTTTCTTCATAATCTGGTCCCTGCCATACTGGAAAATTCAGTCTTTCTTTTTCCTGTATCTCACCATCATCATCAAGATCATTTATTATCTCACCATTCTTTTTCACATATTCTATCTCACATGAGTCCGCTAAAATTCTACTTCTGCTTTCTCCTACACTTTGTATTATCTGTGGATATGGTAATGGATAGTTTATCTTAACTTCAAAACTGTCGTAAGCTACATCATTATCTGGATCATCATCTAAATTAACTTCCGGTATTTCTGTTGCAAATATTCGTGAATCATTACCTGTTTCCTTTAATATAACATGATGTGAGAGGCTGTAATGAGGGTCTAATATCATTGCTTCTATCTCATCTGCTTTATTGTCTGTATATTCAGATAAGAATTTCAATGAAAGATGTAACAGATCTCCTGCATAAGGACTTTCACCCATTCCTATTCCTTCCAGATTATGTGGGTTTATCATTGGTATGTTTTTTATTCTTCTGTCATCTTCATTGACTATCATTATTGGTACCTGATTGTCTCCTTCAATTGAGAATTCTCTTGATACTACCCGGGTCTGAGCTGAGCCTTCTTTTACTCCCGCAGAGTTCAGCCTGACCCATCGCTTTTCAGCAACGGAAAAGTCCACTTTTGCTGATATTATTATATCCATAAAATTGCCTTTATATAATGTGAAATCTGCTTGTGTGGAATTTGTTCTTATAGGTTCTATTTTATAAGAATCATCTTCATTTCCAGTTATACTCCAATTCCATTGAATATTCTCAAGCCCTGACATATCTACCAGAGTGCCATCTTTATATACAAGACTTGCAGTAAGCTGCTTCTTCTCACCTTCTTTCATTTCTTCAATAACTGGTTCAATTTGCACTTTAACTGTTTCTATGTATATTTCTTTTGCTTTCTTTACAAAATCAT
>JALOAD010000064.1 GCA_023228995.1 Candidatus Muiribacterium halophilum | reverse complement strand
TCTATAACACTGATGAATCTGCAAACTAGAAAGTACAAGTCTCAAGATCAACATGTTTACAATCTAAGCGATGGCGCATACTTTGACAACACCACACCTCTAAGACTAGAGACAGTAGAGTTCACAAATAAAGACGACCAAGAGTACGGAGTGGTAGAGAGTGAGTATGGTATAACTTTTATAGGTTACTATAAAAAATCTGATAGTAATGATGTTTATGATATTGATGTTTACATAGATGGCAGTCGCATCGAGACTTTAAAAGCCGATAAAAAGCTTAAAAAAGTAAAAGACACTTTTGATGTTGATGGTAATGGATTTGAGTTTATACTTGAAGATAAATATTTACAAGAGTCGCATCTACTTGAGTTTAAAGAGAGTAAAAGTAACAAACTGCTTATGGATGGTTCTGTAAAGACTATAAGTATGCAGGATAAGAAGTTTAGTGAATTAAGATTTATGGATAGTTTGGGGCATGTAGATGCTGAAAAAATCAAAGATATGTATTATCCAAATGCTATTGGGTTTTTGGCGACTGAAGAGAATTTGGAAGATGTGGAGTTTATGGGGTATATAAAAGGGTTGATGGTTAGATTTCCAGAGGTTGAGTTTAAAGGATTTTGTTTTGATGAGAATGTAAAAAGAGAATTTTTAGGCTTGGATAATATTAAATTCATTACTATACGAAATGTTAAAGATATTTTTCAAAAAGTCGAAATTTTTATATCCAATCATATGTTAACAGGAAAGTATCTTGAAGTTTTTCTTAAACTTGTTTATACATCAGAAGCTATTTATACAACAGCATTTGATATAAAAAGAAAATTTGTGAATATCGATACATATGATAATACCAATCATGTAATTATTGAAAATTATAAGCTTTTTGGATATTCAAAAGAAGAAGTTGAAATAATGAATTTCAATATTGTAAAAGTGTCGATTTATAGCATTTTTAAAGAACTCGGGCAAGAACAATTTATAGATTTTTCTACATTAAATCTGTTTGATTTTTTCCATTTTCAAGTTATAGATTTTATTCTTAAAAATAAATCTCTCAAGAAAATCTTTTATGAAAAGCATAAATTAGTAAAAAAGTTATCTTAATATAAGCTTTCTAAATTTTTTATTAAAATATTTAGAAAAAGAAATAATAAAATGCTTATAAATAAGAATAGCTTCAAGAATATGTATTGTACCTATATATGATAATAGAGGATTAATATGAACTTTAATAAAATACTAAGTATAAAAAATAAAGAAATATCTCCAAATTCACCAACTTTCATAATAGCAGAAGCTGGAGTAAATCACGGTGGAGACATGAGCATCGCTAAAAAGCTCATAGATTTAGCAAGTGAAGCAGGCGCTGATGCTGTTAAATTTCAGACGTTTAGAACAGATTGTCTTATCCTTGATAGTGTACAAAAAGCTCCTTATCAGAAAAGAACGACAAAAGCTACAGAATTACAGATGGATATGCTTAAAAAACTAGAAGTCACACGAGAACAAAACTTAGAGCTTAAAAAGTATTGTGAAGAAAAAAGTATTATATTTCTTACTACCCCTTTTGATGAGGTAAGTCTTGATGAAATAGATGAACTTGATTTACCTGCTTATAAAATAGCATCGACAGATACTACAAATTTACCATTTCTAAAAAAAGTTGCTCAAAAAGGCAAACCTATATTTTTATCAACTGGAATGACATACTTATCAGAAGTTCAAATGGCATTGGAGACTATATATGAGTTTAACAAAGATGTAGTTTTACTTCAATGTACTGCAAACTATCCTATAAGAGATGATGAAGCAAATTTAGCTGCGATAAACACTTTTAAAAAGCATTTTGATGTACTTGTTGGATATAGTGACCATACTGCTGGAGTTGGAGCTGCTGCATTTGCTATACCTATGGGTGCAAAAGTAGTTGAAAAGCACTTTACACTTGATAAATCACAAGAAGGTCCTGATCACAAAGCATCTCTTTCTCCAGAAGAGTTAAAAGAGTTTTTTCAGTTGGTGCGAAAAGTAGATAGCTTTATGGGAAGTAGTATAAAAAAACCAAATCTTAGTGAAACTAAAACACGAGCATCTTTACAAAAATGTCTAGTGGCAAACTGTGAGATAAAAGTAGGTGAAATCTTTACTGAAGAGAATATTATTGGTAAAAGGACAGGAGGAGAAGGGATCTCTCCAATTTATTATAAAGATTTAATTGGTACAAAAGCGACTAAAAATTATAAAAAAGATGAAATTATAACTTTATGAAAAATATAGCCATTGTAGGTGCAGGTGGACATACGAGGTCCTCAATAAATTTAATAAAACAATATTATCCATATGGAATTCTAAAAATATACGATGATACTTTTAATAGCAATATTGATGAATATATAAGTGATATTAAACTAATTGGAAGAGTTTCTGATATTACCAAGGATGATGCTGTTTTTATTTCTATTGGTGATAATAAAAAGAGAGAAAAATATTTTGAATTATTTGTAAACAGAGTTATCCAAGATAATCTAATTCATGAAAAAGCTTATCTTGAGAAAGATATCAAAATAGGAAAATCAAATCAAATATTAGCTAACTCATATATAAATTCCCATGTTGAGATAGTTGAAAATAATATTATAAATACATCAGCAATTTTAGAGCATGAAGTAAAAATAGGAAGCCACAATCATATCTCAGTAGGTGCAAAAATTTGTGGAAGAGTAACTATTGGAAATAGATGTTTTATTGGTGTAGGAGCTGTAATAATAGATAAAATTTCAATTTGTGATAATGTAATAATAGGAGCAGGTGCAATAGTTATAAACAATATAACAGAGCCAGGTACTTATGTTGGTAATCCTGCAAGGAAAATAAAATGATCTATGTATCTTCATCATGTACAAAATTCAAAAAAATAAAAGATTCTGTTCAAGAGCTTATAGATAGTGGTTTTAAAAATATTGAATTATCAGGTGGTACAGAATATTACGATGGTTTTGTAGATGATTTACTTGAGTTGAAAGAAAAATATAATTTAAATTATATTTGTCATAACTATTTTCCACCTCCAAAAGAACACTTTGTACTTAACCTCGCTTCTTTAAATGATGAGATCTATGAAAAAACTTTTAACCATTTGGTAAAATCTATAAAGTTGTCAAAAAAATTAGGTGCTAAGAAGTTTGGTTTTCATGCAGGTTTTTTTATAGATATTAAAGTAAGTGAAATAGGGAAGAAAATATCTAAAGATAGTCTTTTTGATAAAAATAATGCTATGCAAAGGTTTTGTGATGGCTTTAAAGAACTTCAAACATTAGCAGGTGATGTGAAGTTGTATGTGGAAAATAATGTATTCTCATCTACTAATTATAAAACTTACAATGGTGATAATATTTTTATGCTTGCAAGTTCAAATGAATATGATGAATTAAAAAACAAAATTGATTTTAATCTACTTTTGGATGTGGCACACTTAAAAGTTAGTTCAAATACATTAGAGTTAAATTTTGAAGATGAACTAAACTATATGATAAACCAAAGCGATTATATTCATATAAGTGATAATGATGCTTTGCATGATTTAAATCAAAAGCTCCAAAAAGATTCTACTCTGGTACAGTTACTAAAAGAACAAGATTTGAAAAATAAAAATTTTACATTAGAAATATATGATGGTCTAGGTAGCATTAAAGAAACATATGATCTACTACAAGAGATAATAAAATGATAGAAAAAATGATATGTAAAAAAAAAGACAGCTTAATAGAGGTTATGAAAGTTATCAATGAAAATGCAGTGGGGATAGCTTTTGTAGTAGATGAGCAAAATAAACTATGTGGAACTGTTACAGATGGCGATATAAGAAGAGCTTTACTAAAAGATATTGGACTTCAAGAGAGAGTTGAAAATATTATTTTAAAAGAGTTTACCTATGGTTATATATCTGATAGTTATGAATCTTTACAAAAAAGAATTGATCATAAAATCAAAATAATACCTTTAATAAATGAGCAGATGGAAGTGATAAATTATTTTGAATATAAACAAAATGTATATTTTCCAGTAGCTATTCCAAATCTTAATGGAAATGAGTTTAAATACCTAACAGATGCATTTATGAGTACTTGGATTTCTAGTAGTGGAGAGTATATAACAAGATTTGAAAATGAGTTTTCATCGTATAGTGATTGTGATTATGGTGTAGCTTGCTCCAATGGTACTGTGGCTATTCATTTAGCACTTATTGCTCTGGGAATTGGTGTGGGTGATGAAGTGATAGTACCTGACCTTACATTTGCAGCAACTATTAACACGGTGCTACATGCCAACGCAACTCCAGTAATAGTTGATGTTGAAGAATCAAGCTGGTGTATAAACCCCCAAGAGATAGAAAAAGCTATCACTCCAAAAACCAAAGCTATCATGCCTGTACATATCTATGGACAAAGTTGTAACATGGATGCTATTATGAAGATAGCTAAAAAATATAATCTAAAAGTGATAGAAGATTGTGCAGAAGCTCACGGTGCTATGTATGATGGCAAAAAAGTTGGAAGTTTTGGAGATATAGGGTGCTTTTCATTTTTTGGAAATAAAGTTATTACAACTGGAGAGGGTGGCATGTGTGTGACAAACAATCCAGAACTAGATGAAAGGATGAGAGTCTTAAGAGACCATGGTATGAGTAAAACTAAAAGATACTGGCATGATGTGATAGGTTATAATTACCGTATTACAAATCTTCAAGCAGCTATAGGATTAGCTCAGCTTGAAAGAATAGAAGAGATTCATAAAAATAGACGAAAATATGAAGAAAACTATAGAGAGATATTAGATAAGGATAAATTTACTTTTCAAAATGATTTAGAAAAACATAGAAGAATAACTTGGCTTGTAAGCGTTTTACTTGATGAGAGTATAGATAGAAAAAAATATATTGCACAACTAAAAGAAAAAGGGATAGATGCAAGACCGTTTTTTTATCCACTTAGTGATATGGAAATTTATAAAAAGTATTGTAAAAATGAAACAGTAGTTGCTCATAGACTTTCAAAAGTAGGGTTGAATCTACCTACTTATGAGAGTTTGAAGAGTATAAAAGAGATAAAAAAGATTTTTATGAATATCTCTTGAATTATGATTTACTAGCTGATTCCAATTGTGATATCTGCACTAAAAAAGACTTTAAGTCGCTATCGAATAAAGTGCAATTTAACATGCCTTACAAAGTAGTAATTTGCATAAATTGGGGATTAGTGTGATTGGTGATTTGTATGATGATACTAGTTACAATCATAAAACTATAAGGAAAATCTTGATGCACAATAATAAAACTTTTTTAGCAATAATCCCAGCACGAGGTGGAAGCAAACGACTTCCACGAAAAAATACACTTGATTTAGCAGGAAAGCCTCTTATCGCTTGGAGTATTGAAGCTGGATTAAAAAGTAAATATATTGATGAAGTGATGGTAAGCACTGATGATGATGAAATTATTAATATTGCAAAGAATTGTGGAGCTCGTATACCATTTGTAAGACCTAAAAAACTATCAAATGATTTTTCCACAAGATCTGAAGTAATAAAGCATACTATAGAGTTTTACCAAAATAAACTTGATAAAAATTTTGACTATTTAATATTTTTGCAACCAACATCACCACTTAGGGATGAGATAGATATTGACAAAGCTATAGAGTATTTATTTTGTAAAAATGCGGATGCAATAGTTTCAGTTTGCGAAGTTGGTTACCCTATTCAATGGAGTGGTGTTTTACCAAAAAATAATGATATGAGTAGTTTTCTAGAAGATATTGCTATTAAATCACGAAGTCAAGATTTTAAAACTATTTATAAATTGAATGGTGCACTTTATATATGCAGTACGAAAAAGTTTTTAGAACAAGGATGCCTGTTTTTGAAAGAGAATATTTATGCATATAAAATGCTAGAAAGTATTTCAGTAGATATAGATACAAAAGAAGATTTTGAGTACGCTGAATTTTTAATGAATAAAAAGATAAGGATAATATAAAATGAAAACTACTTATATTGTTTCAGAGTATTCTAAATATGATAAAACTACTGAAAATTTTATTTTATCTTCAAGATCTTTAAATAAAAAATTTTCAAATAAAAACTGTATTTTTCTAGAAGAACTAATTGTAAATGAAAAGGGCCTTCATGAGCAAACAGAATTTATTTTAAAAAAATATACATATTATAAAAAATTATTGAGTGATAAACTAAATTTGATTCATAATACTTCTTTAACAGAAAAATTTTGGACAAAAGCATTTAATTTATATTTAATAAGACTAATTATGGCGCAGTGGATTAGATTTAATAAGTTTAATAAATTTAACCCCTTGCATCATGATGCACATGTCTTAAAAAAAGATTTGTACTATTATGCAATTGACACCCCAGATAGTATAGTTAATTTATTAAATAGTAATTTTTACCAAGAACAAATCTTCTCGATTTATATAAATATATTTTACCCCGATTTTAATTTAAAACAAACTGCGTATCAAATGGATATTTTAGAGGAAGCTAAATATCCCAAAAAATATGACTTTAGTCAGTTAAAATTTTCAAAAACTACTATATTAGATACGCATATTGATAACTTTAAGATGAATCTTAATAATAAAATTAATCACTTTTATATGCCAAAATTAGACATATCCGGATTTAATATTTCTAATAAGCAAAGAGAACAATTAGACTTTGAAGATTTTTTATTTATTGATGATTTTGACAAGTTTTTTTTAAAATCATTAAAATTTTTATTACCAAAAAGTTATCTTGAGGCATTTAGGTATATCTATGAGACATATGATTCAATAGATATTAGTGAAGCAAAATATATATTATGCGAAAATTGGCTTTCAAATGATAAATTATCAATATTCTTGGCTATTGCAAAAGAAAAGAATGTAAAGCACTATTCTTTAGAACATGGACATACTCATTATTTTAAAAATAATTATGCTCTATTTTCTCATTCAATGGTGGATAAATATATATCTTATGGATGGAAAGATAGTTTTATAAGTAATTTAATTCCAACCGGTATGTGGAGATTGAATCCTGACAAAAAATACGATGGCAAGACACACGAAAGTAATGTACTGTTTGTATGTTATGGTAATGTTTTTTTATATGATACTGATTTTTTAGCTTGTCATTATATAAATAATTCAGCGCAAGAAAATTACTATAATAATATTAAAACCCTTATGGAAAGTATATCTCAGAATTATGCTAAACAAATTACCTATAAAGAGTATCCTAAATTTAGAGGAAAAGATCGTGGTTTTAATAACGAGTATAATCATATTTTTAAAAACTGTAAAATATTGACAAATGAGCAAGAGCTTGGATATGGAAATCTTAAGTTCATTGATACCTGTAAGTTAGTTATAGTTGGAAACATAGGAACAGTTTTTTTTGAGACATTATATCATGGAGCTCCAACTATTGCATTATATAGCAAAGACCACGCTTTTGTAGAAAAACAATATATTGATTTGTTTCAACAATTAGAAGAGGTTGGTATATTACAAACTTGTCCATATAAAATGGCAAAGTTAATAGAGAACGTAATAGATGACCCTATTGTATGGTGGAATAGCGAGAAGGTAATTTATGCCAGAAATAATTTTATAGATAAATATAGTTCGCCAAGGGACAAATTTTATAATTTTTTAGATGAATTATAAAAATAACTAGAAGCTAAAATAGGGATAAAAATGGAAAATTTAAGAAAATATGAGTGTAATCACAATGCTGAAATTGATGAAAAGTTTCATCAATTAAATTTAGGAAATATTTCAAACGTATTATATTGGTGGAATTTCTTTGAATTAATAAAAGATATTCCAGGAGATATAGTTGAGTGTGGTATTGGAAGAGGAAGATCTTTATTGGTTATAACAGCAATTAATGAGTTTCTTGGTAGAAAAAGAAATATTTTTGGATATGATAGCTTTGAGGGATTTCCAGAACCATTAAAGGAAGATAATTCAAAAAGAAACCCAAAAGCAGGTGAGTGGTCTAGTTCACCAAGTGGAAAATACAAATACTCCGAAGATTTTATAAGAACTGTTTTATCTGAAGCTAATTTGTCTTTAGAAAACTATCCATTAGAATTAAAAAAAGGGTTTTTTGGTGATTCTTTACCAAGTCATCCTGATAGTCCAATAGCCCTTTTGCATGTTGACGGAGATCTTTACCAATCTTATAAGGATACTTTAGAAAATCTTTATGATAAAGTATCCAAAGGTGGAATTATAGTATTTGATGATTTTTTATTTGATGAAAATATAGATGAAAGCTTCCCTGGTGCGAGAATAGCTACTAAAGAATTTTTAGGGGATAATTATAAGAATCTAAAAATAAGTATTACAGGCAATCCTTATTTTATAAAAGTATAATTGAACCCTTTGAATATATATTCAAATTTAAAATAAAGATTGATAAATGAAATTAAATTTAAACTACTACTCTGGTAAAGATCAATATAGTGATGGTTTAATCGAAAATGATTTACTAAAAATAGTTAAAAACGAAACAGATTTTGATAAAGTGTTGTCTCAAGATAATCGATGGCCAATACTTTATCATTTGTCATCTATTCGGAATAATATTATAAATTGGTATCCTTTTAGTAAAAATGAAACTTTGTTAGAAATTGGTGGTGGCTGTGGAGCATTGACTGGACTTTTTTGTCAAAAGCTTCAGTCGGTAAAAGTCATAGAGCTTTCAAAACTGAGGTCCCAAATTAATTTAGAACGCAATAGACAATATCAAAACTTTGAAATTTTAGTGGGTAATTTAAATGATATGGAAATAACTGAGAAATTTGATTATATAACCCTAATAGGTGTTCTTGAATATGCAGGAAATTTTACAAAAGGAAAGGATCCTTATCTGGAATTCTTGAAAAATATTAAACATTATTTAAAGCCAACCGGAAAACTTATTATTGCCATTGAAAACAAATTTGGATTAAAATACTTTGCAGGGGCAAAAGAAGATCACACAGGTATCGAATTTGATGGAATAACTGGTTATAAACACACTTCAAAAGTAAAAACATTTGGGAAAGTTGAATTAGAAAACCTTTTAACTTCTAGTGGCTATAGCAAACAAGATTTTTTCTATCCACACCCTGACTATAAATTACCTTTAGAAATTTATTCATCAAATTATTTACCTTCAGAACATAGTAATTTAGCAGTTTCTCCAAATTTTGATAGCAGTCGATATCACTTATTTGATGAAACATCTGCATATAAAGAAATAATTAAAAATAGCCAATATGAATTTTTTGCAAATTCATTTTTAGTGATATGTGAGGAATAAGTGAAAATAATTTATGTGAAAAATAATAATAATAGAGCTAAAGAATATCAAATTGGTACTATTATCTATGAGAAAAATGCTACCTTATATGTCGAAAAAAGAGCTTTATGCATGGAAGCTATTCCTCATTTAATGAAAATGATAACAAGTCATCATAAATTAAGTGAATCTATAGTGTCTTCTAATTTTAAGTTAGCAAAGATTCTTAAAAATGATGAAATGAGCATAACTTTTGAATATATTGATGGCATTTCTTTAGAACAAGAATTTAATTATTTATCAAAAGATGAACAAATAGTATTTATCGAATTATTTATGAAAAAAATAGAGAGTAATTTTAAGATTAAAATAGTTGAGAAGCCTGAAAATAATTCAGATATTATTTATTATTTTAATGTCTCTTCTGATGAGTTTTTAAAGGGGGAAAAAGTATTTGATGGAGTTTCAAATATAGATTTTATTTTTTCAAACCTTATAAAGAAGAATGATATATATTATATTATTGATTATGAATGGGTTTTTGATTTTGATTTACCTATTGAATACATTAAATATAGATTGTATGCATATTATCAATTACCAATAAACATGAAATCAATCTATAAAGAGATTGAAGAATATTTCTTTTCTCATAAGGTGACAAATAAACAAGCTTTTTACCAATATTCAAGTCGTTATAAATTGAAAAATTTAGGTAAGATATAATATGTTAAATCAACAATTGAGTACAAAGAAAAAATTTAATAATAGTTTAATTTTTAGAAATTATATTTGTCCAAATCCCTTTATGTATGCAGAGCTTCAGGGAAATGGTAATGTAAGCACTTGTTGCTATATCTCTCATAATTTTGGAAATACAAATAAAGAAGAACTAGCCAAGATATGGAATAATGAAAATTTTCAAGAGTTAAGACGCTCTATTTTAGATGGAGATTATTCATATTGTGATAGCTCCAAATGCGCAGCAATGCAAGCTGTATTGGAAAACAGAAAAAGTGTAAAAAAATATCAAGTTCCTTATGAATTAATATTGAAAAATGAAATACATGATATGGTTTCATATGCGTTAGTTCAAAAATTACCTAAGATTATATCTTTAGATGATGATCCAACTTGTAATTTAAGTTGTCCCTCATGTCGTAAATCTCTTATTGTATTAACTAAAGAGCAAAGTCAAAATAAACTGAAAAAACAATTTGAAATACTTGAAGAATCTGGAGATTATTTAGAAGAACTTTGGCTATGTGGGGCAGGAGATCCCTTTGCTTCAGATGCCTATAAAAAACTATTAACTACTTTTGATTTTACAAAACTTCCTAAGCTTAAGATTCGTATTGATACCAATGGAGTTTTGCTAAATAAAGCAATGTGGGATACAACGCTTAAAAAAGTGCAAAACAAAATCAATCTTATTGCCGTGTCTGTTGACGCAACTAATGAAAATACTTATTCGATAGTACGAAAAGGAGGTAATTTCAATGTTTTATTACGAAATCTTTACTTTCTTCGCGAATTAAAACGAGAAAAAAACTTTATTTTTCTTATTCGAATGATTGTACAAAAAGATAATTTCAAAGAAATGGTTGACTTTGTTAAACTTGGTCAAAAACTACAGGTTGATTATGTAGTGTTTTCAGAAATACAAAACTGGGGAACATTTTCTTATGATGAATACATTGAAAAAGCTGTACATTTAGAACAAAATAAAAATTTTAAAGCACTCTGCAATATATTAAAAAGCCCTATTTTTATGGAGCCAATTGTAAATCTAGGTAATTTAACAACTTTATTTCACAAGGTTAATAATGAAAAATAACAATTTTAAAGCTCGCATAATAGCTTTTTATTTACCTCAGTTTCATCCAATTGAAGAAAATAATAAATGGTGGGGAAAAGGATTTACTGAATGGACAAATGTAGGTAAGGCAAAACCTCTTTTTGAAGGTCATAAGCAACCAAAACTACCAGCTGATTTAGGGTATTATGATTTGAGGGTGAAAGAAACTAGACGAGAACAGGCAAAACTAGCAAAGGAACATGGAGTAGAAGCATTTTGTTATTGGCATTACTGGTTCGCAGGGAAACAATTATTAGAACTTCCTTTTCAAGAAGTTGTTAAAGATAAAGAGATTGATTTTCCTTTTTGCTTGGGGTGGGCAAATCAAACTTGGTCAGGTATTTGGCATGGAGCTCCTGATAAAATACTAATAGAACAAACTTATCCAGGGATAGAAGACTATAAAAAACATTTTTATTCATTATTAGAGGCATTTAAAGACGAACGATACATGAAGATTGATGGAAAATTAGTGTTTTTAATTTATAATCCAAAAAATTTACCTGATGCAAAAGAATTTACTAAATATTGGCGAGAGTTGGCTCAAAAAGAGGGGTTAAATGGATTTCATTTTATTGCACATTTAAGCAATGAAGCTAGAAAATATGGATGTGATAGCTGTGTAGAAAATGCCCCTTTTTTAACTATGAAAGCTACAATGAAAGGAGTGAAGTATTTAGACAGTATAGAGCAACCTACTGTATATGAGTACAAAGATTTAGTTAATTATTCAACAAAATATCAACTTAACCTTGATGAAAATGAACTTCCTTTAGTAATGCCAAATTGGGATAATACTCCAAGAAGTAAAGGTAGAGGCGTTGTATTGGAAGGTTCTACACCCGAATTATTTAAAGAAATTTTGCATAATACCATTCAAAAAGTAAAAAAAAGTTACAAAGAGGAATATCAAATAATTTTTGTCAAAGCTTGGAATGAGTGGGCAGAAGGAAATTATTTAGAACCAGATAGTGAATTTGGATTGCAATATTTAGAAGCACTTCGGGAAGAATTAATTTGCATCTCTTATGTAAATAAAGAATAATAAACATTGTATTAGGATAGTTGAAATGGTAGAACATATTATATATAACGATAAACTTTTTTCAATTATTATTCGAACTAATTATAGATCGAATAGTATTGAATTTTTTACTCCTGATGATTTTTCTCAACAATTAGCCTATATGAACAGAGCAAAAGATTATGTTATACCTCCACATGTTCACAATGAAGTACAAAGAGATGTACACTTTACTCAAGAAGTGTTGGTTATAAAAAGTGGAAAAGTTAGAGTAGACTATTATGATGATAACAGAAAATATCTTGAAAGTAGAGTTTTATACCAAGGTGATGTAGTGCTATTAGCTTATGGTGGTCATGGCTTTGAGATGCTTGAAGATAGCGAGATTATAGAAGTAAAACAAGGTCCATATGCGGGCGAAATGGATAAAGTAAGATTTGAACCAGTTACTAAAGATAAGCTGAAGGTAAAATAAATGGTACCAGTAAATACACCACTTTTAACCGGCAATGAAAAAAAATATCTAAATGAATGTATAGACACAGGCTGGATAAGTAGCGAAGGATCTTTTATAAAAAGGTTTGAAGATGATATGACCGTTTATATTGGTAGAAAGTACGCAGTAGCTTGTGCAAACGGAAGTGCTGCACTTGACATCGCTGTAAGAGCTTTGGGTTTAGGTGATGGCGATGAAGTTATTATGCCATCATTTACTATCATCTCTTGTGGACAGTCATTAGTTACCAATGGAGTAAAACCTATTTTGGTTGATAGTGAGTTTGATACTTTTAATATTAAGATCCAAGATATAGAAGCAAAAATCACATCAAAAACAAAAGCTATCATGATAGTGCACCTTTATGGGTTATGCGTAAATGTAGATACTATAATCGCTCTTGCTAAAAAGTACAATCTTAAAATTATAGAAGATGCAGCCCAGATGCATGGACAAACTTACAGAGACAAGAAGTGTGGAAGTTTTGGAGATGTAAGCATCTTTAGTTTTTATCCAAACAAACATATCACTACTGGTGAGGGTGGTATGGTTCTTATGGATGATGAAATTATTTATGAAAAATCAAAAGGATTAAGAAATCTTTGTTTTTCTAACGATGCAGATAAAAGATTTATCCATGAAGAACTTGGTTGGAACTACCGTATGACAAATATGCAAGCAGCACTTGGTGTTGCTCAACTTGAACAAATAGATGAAATAGTAGTAAAAAAAAGATGGATAGGCAACTATTATAATGAACTTCTAAAAGATATAGACTATATAAATCTACCTATATCTAAGACAGAATTTTGTGAAAATATCTACTGGGTATATGCCATCACTCTAAAAGATAGTTGTATAAAAACAGCAAAAGAAGTTATGCAAGAACTAGGAAAATATAAAATAGGTACAAGACCATTTTTCTACCCTATGCACAAACAACCAGTTTTTAACAAAATGGGATTGTTTTTAGATGATGATTTACCAAATAGTGAAAAACTCTACGAGAGAGGCTTTTACATTCCAAGTGGTTTGGCTTTAACAAAAGAACAGATAGAAGAAGTATCAGATGCACTTCATAAGGTTTTGGCATGAATCAGTTTGGAAAGTTATATTCACAATACTATGATTTGTTATATAGTGACAAAGATTATAGTAGCGAAGTAGAATATATATATAATATTATAAAAGCAAATAAGCCAGATGCGAAAACACTTCTAGATATGGGGTGTGGCACAGGCAGACATGCGAGTTTACTATGCGACAAAGGTTATATAGTACATGGCATAGACCTGAGTAAAGATATGCTTGAAATCGCTGAAACCAGAAGAAGTGGCAGAGAAGACAGGCTTAGCTTTAGTCATTCAAACATACAAGAACTAAGTCTAAATAAAAAGTTTGATATAGTAGTTTCACTGTTTCATGTCATGAGTTATCAAAACTCAAATGATGAACTGATAAAAGCTTTTGAAGTTGCTAAGAGTCATCTAGATGATGATGGCATTTTTGTATTTGACTTCTGGTATGGTCCCGCTGTTTTAACAGACTTACCAACTACGAGAGTAAAAAGACTTGAAAACGACAGCATAAAAGTTACACGATTAGCTGAACCTTTTTTACATGCTAGAGAAAATATTGTAGATGTAAACTATGATATATTTATAGAAGATAAAAAAACAAAAGAAATAGTGGAAAAAAAAGAACTTCACAAGATGAGATACTTTTTTGATACAGAACTTGAGCTGATCTGTAAGCAGGCTGGGCTAAAAGTTGAGAAAAAAGAGAGATGGATGAGTGAAGATAATCCTGATTTTAATAGTTGGAATGTGGTATGGAGAATAAAAAATGGCTAATATGAATAAGCAAAGAAAAAGTTTAAAAGAAGCATTAGAGGTTATAAAGAACAATGGATTTGAGCCTTCCATAATACTAGATATAGGAGTTGCAAAAGGTACGCCTGATCTTTATAGTGTTTATCCAAATAGCTATTATTATTTAATTGAGCCACTGATGGAGTTTGAAGAAAATATAAAAGAAATTTTAAATACTATAAATGGTGAGTATATTCTTGCAGCCGCAAGTAGCTACACAGGAGAAGTGACAATAAATGTGCATACTGATCATTTAGATGGATCTTCTATTTTGAAAGAAAGCATGGGAGAAGAAGCAGATGGAGATGAGAGGAGAGTACCAACTATAAAAATAGGTGATATTTTAATAGACAAAATCAAAAATCAAAAACTTTTAATTAAATTAGACATTCAAGGGGCAGAACTAGAAGCTTTAAATGGATGTGCAGAAATTTTGGAAAATGTAGAAGTTATCGTTATGGAGGTTTCAATGTTGCAATTTATGAAGGATGCCCCTGAATTTTTTGATGTAATTAGTTATATGAAAAATATAAACTTTGTTGCATATGATATCCTCTTTGGTTGGAATAGACCTCTTGATAATGCCTTAGGACAAGTTGACATTGTTTTTGTAAAAGAGAGTTCAAGTTTAAGAGAAAATCACTCTTTTGGAACAATAGAGCAGCTAAAAGACTTATAAAAGACATGAAAAAGAAAATTTTAGTAATTCACCCTGAAGGTAATATTTTTAATAATCCTAACTTGTATGAGATTTTGGTTTTTTTAAATAAAAATTATAATGTAAGTGTTCTAATTCCTAAGATTGAAATCAATCAAAACAATAAGGATAAGAAACCACCGTGCAAAATAATTGAATATTCAAATATTTATAATGAAGAAAATCTAATTTTTCAAAGCAGTATGTTGATTGATTTTTTAGAGAGATATTTACTTTATGATTATGATTTTGTAATAGGCGTTGATAGGCTTGGAATTTATTTGACTTTTGTGATTCACTCAATATATGGTATAAAATATGGATATATCTCTTATGAAATATTTTTTGAGAAAGAGAGTTCAAAAGAGTTTAAAAAAATAGAAAAGCATGCATGTGAAAATATAGAGTTCGCAATTGTTCAAGATGAGCAAAGAGGGTTAAATCTACATAAAGAAAATAATATTGCACTTGATAAAATGATTTATATACCCGTTGCAGGTTCTAAAAAATATAAATACAAAAAAAATTATTTTGTATACGATGTATTAAATATTGAGTATTCAAAAAAAATGCTTATTTATACAGGAAGTATCGCTTCTTGGTCTTGCTTTGAACTGCTATTTGAACAAAGCACTATACCTCAAGATTGGGTATTGGTCATCCATGATAGATATGGAAATTCTTTTGACAAATTAAAAAAAATAGTAAATACTATACCAAATAATGTATATTTCTTAGATATTGAACTTACTTCTAATCATGATATGCATAAAATACTACATTCAGCTGATTTAGGTCTTGCTCTTTATTGTACAGATTTTACATCAATATATACTGGCAAGAATATTGGTGATTTAGGATTGTCATCAGGTAAAATATCTACTTATTTACAAAATGGTCTTCCAATAATAACAACTTATAATGAAATGCTATTAGAACATATAGCAAATTACGATATTGGTTATATGATTAAAGATATCGCACAACTTGATGAAATTTTGGCACATTATATAAATAAAAAACAATATCATGATGACTGTTTGGCTTTATTTGATAAAGTATTGAGTTTTAATAATTATAAAAATTCTCTTTTATTAAGTATTGAAAGTGCATTGGCTTACACAAAAATAGAGAAAAAATTATGTAGCCTTATAAAACTAGAACGGACTGGCGTAAATCAATTTATGACAAATCGTAAAAAACTTGAATTCTTAAGGAAGTATAATTTTCTATTCTCATTTATACAAAAATTAAATGAAACCTATGTTATTTATGGAAATGGAACTATAGGAAAAACAATTCAAGCTCTAATAGCAGATAAAGTTATTGGGTATGTAGATATGGCAGATGAAAAACATCATCCATTGAACTTGAAAAATATGCAATATGATAAAATCATCATAAGTGTCTTAGGCAGAGAAGAAGAGATTATTAAATATTTAACACAAGATTTAGGTGTAGATATAAATAAAATAATAACATTAGAGATTTAAAATGACAAATATAATCCTATGTGGAGGAAGCGGTACGAGACTTTGGCCGATAAGCAGAACTCTTATGCCAAAACAGTTTGTAAAGCTTTTTGACAACAAGTCACTCTTTCAGCTAACTATTGAACGGAATTCGAAAGTGTGTGATAGTAAATTTATAGTATCCAACACAGAACAGTACTTTTTGGCGCTCGATCAACTAGAAGAACTTAACGCTAAGCGCTTAACACTTAACACTCGCTATCTACTAGAACCAGTTGGAAGAAATACTGCACCAGCTATTGCTCTTGCTTGTATGGCTCTTGAGCCTGATGAAATAGTCTTAGTAACACCATCTGACCATCTCATCAAAAATGAAGCCCAGTATGAAAAAGTAATTCAAAAAGCAAAAGAGTTAGCATCTGATGGTGACTTAGTTACATTTGGGATAGCGCCTACATTTGCTGAAACGGGGTTTGGGTATATTGAAGTAGAAGCTTCAAGTGCTGAGCATTTAGCGTTAGGCGTTAAGAGGTTTGGAATGTCCCCTATAAACTAGACAATTACTAAACCAGTAAAAACCTACTTTTTTAAAGACTCTAAATTATATCTTTTTTCAAACTCATTTGGTGAAATATAATCCAAATAACTATGTCTTCTTTT
>JALOAD010000132.1 GCA_023228995.1 Candidatus Muiribacterium halophilum | reverse complement strand
AAGACCAAAAGATACTGTTGTAAGTCTTGAAAAAGTTACTTATATAGACAGTGTGGGTATAACTGTGATGATGTATCTTATGAAAAATCTTGCAGAAAAAGGTAACAGGATGTTTTTTCTTAAACCTGATGATGCGATTAGAAAAGTCTTTGCTATGACTAGACTAGATAAGATCATACCAGTAATCGAGAGGGAAGAGGATATTAACAAATGATTAAAATTTCTGAAATAAAACCTGGAACTAAAGGGGTCAAATTTCAGGCTGTGATTTCAAAAAAAGAAAAAAGATCGTTTTCTAACAAACCTGGAAATTATCTTGAGTTAGAACTTTCAGATGCTAGTGGAAGGGTTTCTGCTAAAAAATGGGAAGATATTGATCTTTTTGAAGAAATACAGTCTGGTGATGTTGTAGAAATCAAAGGTGATTCTTCTGAATACAGAGGACAGGTTCAAATTACTGTTCATAAAATGGTTAAAGTAACAGATTTTAATCCAGCAGATTTTATAGCAGCTTATGCAGATGATGAAATTCAAAATTCTTTAAATTCTATAATGGAAATAGTTGAAAACATCAAAAATACTCATATAAAAAAATTAATAGAACTTTTTTATAATGATAAAGAAACTTATAAGCTTTTTAAACAAGCTCCTGCGGCTAAAGGTTATCATCACAACAAAGTTGGCGGACTTGCTGTTCATACTTTTGGTGTAATGAGATTATGTAAAAATATATGTGATACTTATAAAATATCTGGAATTGAAAAAGATATACTTTTAACTGGAGCATTATTTCATGATATTGGTAAAATTACAGAATATGAATATAGTACTAAAATAGACATAACAGATGCGGGAAGATTACTTGGTCATATTTCTATTGGCTTGATATATGTTAATGGTCTTATTGAAAAAATACCTGACTTTCCAAAAGAGAAAGCGGATATAATAAAGCACCTTATAATATCACATCACGGGGAATATGAGTGGGGTTCTCCTAAAAGACCAAAGACATTGGCAGCTCAAATACTTCATTTTGCGGATAATCTGGACTCAAAGATTGAAGGAATTTCTGCGATTATTTCTAATGGAAAGCAGAATGGTAATACATGGAGCAGCAATTATGATGGTAGAGCTTTTCTTATATCGCTTCCTGAAGATGAAAATAATAATGAACAGGAGTTATTCTAATGGCTGAGGGTAAAGAAAACTTAAAAAAGCTTCTTGAAAATGCAATAACTTATCATAGTGCAGGAGAGCTTGATAGTGCTGTAAATGTTTATAAAAAAATAATTAGCGAAGAACCGGCTAATGAAATTGCAAATAATAACATTGGTATTATTTATGTGATTAAAGAAAATTATGATAAAGCTATAGAACATTTTTCAAACATTATTGTGAGTCAACCTTCTAGTGTTGATACTTATTTCAATCTTGCTGAAGCTTATATGCTTAAAGATGATTATTTAAGTGCAATATCTGTATTAGAAAAAGCTAGCAGATTAGCTCCTAAAGATATTCAAGTGTTAAAAAATCTTGCTCAATGTTATAAATCTGTTGGTGATTTTGAAAGTTCTCTTATAAATTATAGACAACTTATAAGTATTGATTCAGATAATATTGATTATATGTATGAAACATCTGAAATATATTATCTTATGGAAAATTTTGAAAGATCAATTGAGTATTCAATGAAAGTGCTTAATAGAGAAAAAAACGACTGGCGTTCAAAAGGACTTCTGGCTGATTCTTTTTTTAACTTAAAAAGATATGATGAAGCAGTTCATATGATGAAAGATCTTATTGAAGAAAATCCTGATAAAAATATTCTTAGAGAAAAACTTGCTGAATATTTTATTGAACAGGGTAAGTTTAACGATGCTTTGTATCAGTTTGAGACTATATTATCAAAAGAACCTGGTAATCTTGAATATTTACAAAAATATAGAGAGTTGAAAAGTTATATATACGAGAATGGTGAAAAAGCTTTTTTAAGTGAATTAGAAGCAACTTATGAAGAAAAATTAAAACTTAAAGCTAAAAAATATTTTGAAAGAGAAGATTATAAAGGTATAATACATGAGTTTACAAAAGAACTTATTAATAATTCAAATAACCTTTTTCTTTTAAAAAGTATTGCAAGAGCATATTGCAGGCTTTATGAATATCATGATGCTTCAAAATATTATGCTAGATATATTGAAAAAGATTCAAAAGATTATGAGATTGTATATGAGTATTCGACAGTTCTTAATAGATTAGGTAAATTTTCAGATTCAAAAAAGCTTATGGAAGAAGGTTATTCAGGTAAATGGAAAGATGAACAGCTTATATTACAGGCTGATAATATGAATAATTTGGGTATGCTTGAAGAAGCTATAAATTTGCTTGAAAGAAATCAGCATAATGCAGAAGGCGTTAATATATTTATTGAGATAGGTAATCTGTATATTAAGTTGGGAAACAACTCTGCTGCTCAAAATGTATGGAATAAAGGTACTAAAGTTTTTCCTCATGAAAATATACTTAATTGGAAACTGACAGAATTATGTTACAATGATGGAAGTCTTAGACAAGCATTGAAATATTTAAAAAAATATATAGAGAGTGATCAGAATGATTTTGAAGCATATTTATTTTTAGCTAAAATACATCTTGGTCTTAAAAAACCAAAAGATGCTTTTCAAGTTTGGGGCGAGATAATAGAAAAACGACCAAGAAGTGATAATGATATTTTAGTAAAATCAAAAGTTCTCTTATATACTGAAAGAATTGAAGAAGGAATAAAACAGCTTGAATTAGTACAAGACGAATACGCAGAAGATTGGCATTATCTTTTTATTAGAGGACTTTCTTATCTTATGAAAGAAGAATATGATGAATGTGTTAATATTTGGGAAAGTTCAATTTCAAAAGATGTAGATAAATTTGAAAACGAGTTCTTCTTTATTGTAAAATACTTTGATAAAGAAAAAATACAAAATCTAT
>JALOAD010000131.1 GCA_023228995.1 Candidatus Muiribacterium halophilum | reverse complement strand
TAAAGAATTATAAATTCATTTTTCATATTCCTTTTAATTCATAAGATTTTAATTCACCGCCACACTTACATTTGTATAAATTAGGATAATTTACTGATTTACATTTCCGCATAAAAAAAGATTTTTGCCCACAATTGCAACATTCTACACAATATTTTTGTCTTTTAATTATTTCTTCTTTTAAACTTTTTTCAAGTTCGTTTACATCTGTACACCTTTTAATATTATAATTTAAATTAGAATTTATTTTTTCGGCATATTTTTTCCATGTTTTACCATGGTTCATGCAATTAGGGCAAGTGTGTAAACACTCATGAATTAAAGTATTTTTTAGTTCTTTTTCACTTTTAAATAAAAGAGTGGATAAAACAATTTTATAACCACCTTTAAAATATTCTGTTGAACCATAAGTTTTAATATAATTTTCGTTAAATTCAAAAACTATTTTTTTAGAAACAGGAATATTTAATGATGAGAGAATGTCAAAAGTTTCGTTTTTAATTTTTGTAAATAATTCTAAATTAATCATTTTTTGTACTCCTTTATTATTTTAATTATACCATAAAATAAAGTTTTTGTCAACACTTTTACCGGAGGGACAACTGCAATTTTAATTACCGGACTGTCCAAAATAATGTAATGAAGAACCGCTCTATGAACGGCTCTTCAGATTTGTTTTTTTTATATAAAAATAATTTAATTATTTTCTAAAACTTTTTTCAATTCACTCAACCAACTATAACTTTCGGCATCTATCGCCTGACCACCATTTTTCAACCATGCCTCACAAACGTCATTGTTGTCATCAACTAATAGTCCATGTTTTATTTTTGCGATAAGGTGTTTTGATGTACCATATTTAACAATGCGTACTTCATCAAATTCAAAATCAAGGTGCTTTTTTAACCAATTTTTCTTGGCTTTTCTGACTGCTTTGTTATACGACCTTGAGCCGTTTTTGGCAAGCCAAGAAATAACGCCAATGTGATAGCCGTCTTTTTTGAGTGTTTCAAGAACCTTGCGTAGTTCGTCCATGTCAACTTTTGGTTGTGCTACTTCATAGGGTATAGGGCTCTCTGCTCTCAAAAGCGACAGCCAATTATAAACTTTATAAAGTTCCGCAAGTGTTCCGTCCATGTCAAAATAAATTGCCTTATTCATTTTGTGATACCTCTTTCTTTTAGTGTCTTAAGTATAACACACAAATATTTTTTTGTCAACAACTATTTTAATATGACTAATTACATTTGTAATTCTGGACTGTCCAAAATAAAATGGCTGAAACCCTCTGATAGCAAGCATCTGGAGGGACTCTTTTTTTATATAAAAAAAAAGACGGATAAACCGCCTTTAATTTGGAATCATTTGAGAAAGAATTAATATTCTAACTTTCTTATATTTCTCATAATCTTTGAATATTTTTCTATCAACTCGTCCTGATATCTTTCAAAAATATCCATTTCCCGTCTAAGGAATTTCGCATGATTTTTCAAAGATTTTATTTTTGCTCTATCATAAGCAAGCCTACAACCATAGTCAAAATCATACCTATCTTCGGGAGAGCATTTCGCCATACCACTGAATTTTCCATATTTTGTTCTGATGATGACCTTAACTACTTTTCTACCTATGCCGTCTGTAAACTCAATTATTTCTTTATTCATTTTGTGTAATCCCCTTTCTTTCTATACTCTTATTATAAGGCAATTGTTGAAAATGCACAACTGACAAAATAAACAAACTTTAATTAATTTTTTGTGCAAATTAAACAACTTTGGACTGTCCAAACTTTATAACTGAAAACCCGCTCTGGGCGGGCATTTCAGACCTTTCTTTTTTTATATATTAAATTTATACATTTTATCTGACAATCTTTTTGCTAAACATTTATTATTAATCAACCAGTTAATTGCCCATTCATCTGCAAGTTTTTCTCTTGGTAGTTCACGATAAAGCAAAGAACAAAGATTTGATTGTTCAATTTCAGCAATTTTTAACTGATGCCAACGATATTTTATACCTTTCATTGTATGAATATGCCCAACCTCATGTAAAAAAGAAACTAATTCGGGGTGATATTTTTTTGCAATTTTGCGAAAATCATCGCAAAGACAATCAATAAAAAATTCTTCAGCCTCTTCCTTTACACTTGTAATAGGAACTAAAACTTTTCTTGATTTTAATGATACAATTTCATCAGTAGTTAAAGAAACTTTAAAAGCAACATTGAGGGAAAAACCTTCTTCAACATCGTCAATAAAACCTACTTTAGTATCAAGCAATTTTCCCAATTTTCTAAAAAAACTTTTTCTATTCATTTTTATTTCCTCAAACCATTAAAAGCCATTGTTCTATAATATTATTATAACAGAAAATTTGTCTTTTGTCAATAAAAAATAAAAAATATTTTTAACTACAACTACAATTATCGTTCGCGGACAGTCCAAAAAAAATGCTCGGAAACGCCCTATTGATGGGCGTCTCCGGCTTTCATTTTTTTATATAAAAAAACTTTTAGTATTCCCAATCATCACTTGCCCAATTACATATACCATCATGTGGGCTCATTGACTCATCAATTTCTTCTGGAAAATCAATTTCATCATTGGGACTAAAATCTTCACCTGCACAACAACCACACCACAAAAAATCATTTTCATCCACATAACAGGAAGGAAAACACATTGTCATTCCGCAACCAGTGCAAGCAACAATAAGAGGTAATCCCAATTGGGAAAAAACAGACGCGGGAATTTCTTTCGTTAATTCAACATTTTTTTCTTCGGCTCTCTCTTTTAAAATTTCCATTCCACTTTTCATAAATTTTGCTCCTTCAACATTTTTTTAAAATCCAGTAAACTCTTTAGTTCCTCATAATCTTGCTTATTAAGTTTTCTTGCTTTCGCTTGTTTCTGCTTTTTGGTGGGGTGAACAGAAACCGGAGGAATGGGGGTTTTCCTTTTCCGGTTTCTGTTTTCTTTCTTCTTGTGTGCC
>JALOAD010000063.1 GCA_023228995.1 Candidatus Muiribacterium halophilum | reverse complement strand
AATATCATATTACAGAATGAAAGAATATGACTTTGAAAGATGTGTGGATATATTTAAAAAAGGAAGAAGCTTGGATGATGAATTAAGAATTGCATAAAATTGGTCTTGATTTTTCAGCCATCATATTCATATCTTAAAAAATTGCATATAAATGATAATATAACAAATTTAGAGTTAACAGGCTTAGATAAAGTTTTAAGAAAGGAAGTTGAAGCAAAAGAACAAAACAATAAATTATATAATGTAAAAGTAGCAGCATTCCCGTTTGTTAAGACTATAGATGATTATGATTTTTCTTTTCAACCATCGGTAAAAGAAGATAAAATTCGGAGTGTAATAAACTCAAATTTTTATGAAGATGGCACAAACATTATTTTTATAGGAAATCCTGGTGTTGGTAAAACCCATCTTGCTGTATCAACAGGGTATGCAGTAGCTATAAAAAGAAACAGTGTATACTTTATTAAATTCTCAAGATTAATAAACAATCTAAAAAAAGCCCACAATGAAGGGCTTCTTGAGAAAAGATTAAAACTTTATTACAAATATAAATTACTTATAATTGATGAAGTTGGATTCAGTGAAATATCCTCATTAGAATCAAAATTGTTTTTCCAGTTAATAGATTTAAGATACGGGAAACGATCGACCATAATTACAAGTAATATAACCTTTGAAAAGTGGCCACAAATTTTAGGACAGGATGAAATGATTACAAAAGCTATACTTGATAGATTAATTCATTATTCTTATTTATTTAATATCTCAGGACCCTCTTACAGAATTAAAGATAAATTAAAGTATAATGTAAAAGAAACTGAGGAATCTTAACTGCACTTTTTTGAGGAAGTTTAAGTTGACATTTATAAAAAAGACAAAAGAAGATCCCGGCTCAGAATAGTACCGGGATGACAGACCAGAGCACATTTGTATAACAAAATACAGAGCATAGAATTATGCTTGTGTGATATTTTTTTATATGAAATTTACTTTGAGATAACATTATATTGATTTTTGTTTATTTAATCAGAAAACTCAATTATATTTAAGTTTTTAAAATTTTTATCCGATTAACATTGGAAGGCAGGTGATGAATATGAGAATTGCAGGTGAATTAAGTAATATCCAACTGGATGAAGCTAATCTGGATGTCAAAGTCAATATGCTCAAGAAAAGCATGGAAGTTCAAAAAGATACTTCCAGTCAGCTTATGAATTCTCTTGTTGAAACTTGTCAGGGCATTCGGGATTCATCACCAGTTGGCAAAAATGTTGATCTTTATGCTTAAAAAGTGTTAAAACAACACGAAGAAGGCTACCTGCCTTCTTCCTTTTTAAGTTTTTACAATTCCTATATTAAATAATGCTGGTCTTTCATCAATCATATAAAATCTTGTTTTTTCATCTTCAATTAATCTTTTATAAATTTCATGTGGTGCTTCATTTATAATTGGAATTGATATATCAAATTCCTTCTCTTTACCAAATTCTTTTAATACGATTTTACCGCAAAGCATATTAGCAAATTCTTTTACAGCATCTTTTACTTCAAAGTCACTAAAGTTGTTTTCATCTTCGCCAAGCATATTCATTGTAATTTCATGTGCTGTTTCTTCTGAAAAAAGTAAAAATAATTCTCCACATACTTCACCGTCAAATGATATATATGTAATAAGAAAATTTTCATGTGAATACTGAGATATTTCTTCTTTTTTTACTTTATCAGCAAAAAGAAATGTACTTTCTTCTAAAACCTCATCAAATAAAATATCAATTTCATTTGAATTAAGCATAAATCCTCCAAATAATTGAATATTGAGTTTTCAAATTATATAAAAAAACTTTTTAAAACTTCATTTACATCTTCAGGTGTAAATGGTTTTACAAGAAATGCTTTTATTCCTTTTTGTTCAAGTTTATTTTTTGTAATATCGCTTCCTTTTGAAGTTAATACAACAATCGGGATATTTGAAAATTCACTTTCATTTAATTTATCTATCATTTCTTCACCATTCATTTCAGGCATATTTATATCAGTAAATATAAGATCTATTTTAATTTGTTTTATTTTATCAAGAGCTTCAATTCCATTTCCTGCTTCATAAATTTCAATATTATCAATTTCAGTCATTTTAACGATTTTTTTTATTATTGCTCTCTGAGTTCTAGAATCATCAACAATTAATATTCGCATATAATCTCCTATATTTTGTATAAATCTCCGCCTGATTTAATAAAAGTCTCTCCAGTCTGCATATTTAAAGTCAAAGTTCTTGCTTTACTTCCACCAACATCTTTTGCTTTTATTAAAATATCATTTTTCCACATTATTTTTCTTAAAACTGTAAAATTTCTTTGACCAATATTAAACTGTTCACCAGAATTCAAAGCTTTTCCACAACCTGCAGCTTTAATTACAAGGTTTTTTTTCTTTGCACCTAAACTTATTATTTTTTGAAGAAGTATAGGAACTCCGGTTTCAACAAACATCATAGGATTTTTTTTGGATTTTTCCTGATCAGTCTGAGCAAGAGGAAGCAAACAATGTATTAAACCTCCAATGTTGTTTTCTGGGTCATATACAGTTAGACCAAGACAGGAACCTAGTGAATAGGTTATTAGAATATCATCTTTTGATTTAGTTATTGCCATATCTGATATTCCAACTGTAGTTGTTATGCCCATTAAACCTCCATTATTATTTTTTTTGATATACAGCTGGTTTTATAAGTTTGAAATCAGCAGCTCTGCCAGCAAGACTTTCAGCATTTCCAACTATGAAATATCCACCCGAATCAATGAGATTATGCATTTTTCTAACAATAGTGTTTCTTGTTTTTTCGTCAAAATATATCATTACATTTCTACATAATATTATATCTAAAGGTCCATTTAATGGATATTTTTCACTTAGAAGATTAAATTGTCTATAAGTTATCATATCTTTTAAATTTTTTTTCACTTCAAAACATTTAATATCATCTTTAATAATTTTACAAAAATATTTATTCTTGAATTCTGCTGGAACATTTTTGATTTTATCAATTGAATAAATACCTTTTTGTGCTTTCATAAGTACGGTTGGACTAATATCAGTTGCAAGGATTTTAATATCATGATTTATTAAATTATATTTAGAAATAAGTTCATTTATTATCATTGCAATAGTATAAGGTTCTTCTCCAGTTGAAGAAGCAGCAGACCATATACGAAATTTCTTTTTACCTTTTTTAATCCAAGACTCAATAAATTTTTCAAACATTTTTAAACTATTATCTTCTCTAAAAAAACTTGTTGTATTTGTTGTAATAACATCAATAAGATTAGCAAATTCATCATCATCATTGTTATCAAGATACTTGATATATTCTTCTATTGAATTTATATGAAGTATTCTCATTCTTTTAGAAAGTCTAGCTTGAACAAGAGCTTCTTTACCTTCTTTTAAATGAATTCCTGATTTATCATATACAAAATCACATATTTTTTTGAAATGCTCATGGGTTAGAATTAAATCCATTGTAATACCTACTCTTTTATTTTTTTAATTAAAAATTATAATCCTGTTTTGACATTATCGAAACAAGATATTCAGGCATTTTATACAATGACATTATAGTATCAACGCCACCTATTTCAACAGCTTTCCTAGGCATTCCATATACAACACAGGATTCTTCATCCTGAGCGATTGTATGAGCTTGAGCATTTCTCATCATCTTAATACCTTCAGCTCCATCCGCTCCCATACCAGTCAATATAACTCCAATAGCATTTTTCCCCGCTTCCATTGCAACACTTTTAAAAAGCACATCAACACTTGGCCTTTGAAATTGTACTCTGCTTCCTTGATTTAACTTTATAATATATTTTGCACCCATTCTCAAAACTGCCATATGATAGTTTCCAGGAGCTATAAGAACTCTACCTACAGAAATACTATCACCATCTTCAGCTTCTTTTACTTCCATATTACAAAGTTCATTAAGTCTAATTGCAAGAGATTTTGTAAATCCAGGCGGCATATGCTGCACAATAACAATTCCCGGAAAACTTTTAGGGAGATTTTCAAGCAATACTCTTAACGCTTCAGTCCCACCAGTTGATGAACCAACAGCTAAAAATTTCTGAGTTGTATCAATTTTAATTTTTGAAATACTAGAAGATAATACAGAATTATTTTTCTTTTTTATAATTGCTCTCGATGCTATTCTTATTTTTTCAACAAGAACTTCTTCAAGATCATCAATACTAAAAGAAGAACCTGGTTTTGAAACAACATCAACTGCTCCAAGTTCTAAAGCTTTTATAGTCATTTCTTTAGAATTTCTCGTAAGAGAACTTACAATTACAACTGGAATTGGGAAATGCTTCATTATTTTTGCAAGAAATGTTAATCCATCCATTTTTGGCATTTCAATATCAAGAGTAATTACATCAGGTTTTAATTCTACAATAAGATCTCTTGCTACATAAGGATCTGGAGCTGTTCCTACAACTTCTATATCTTTATAATCTGATAAAGTTTTTGAAAGTATTTTTCTAACTACAGCTGAATCATCAACAATCAATACTTTAATCATATTAAACTCTTTCAAACTTATTCACATCAAGAATAAGACTGATTGTTCCATCTCCCATTATTGCACTGCCACTAATATAATCATATTGTTTAAAAAATGAACCTAAATTTTTAATTACAACTTCCTGTTTTCCAATTATTTCGTCAACAAGAAGTCCGATTTTACCTTTTTCAGTGTCAACAATTATAACAATTCCATCTTCTGGATTTTTTGACGTAGGTTCTATTTCAAAAAACTCATATAATCGAACAAAATGAAAAACTTTTTCTCTAACTTTTATTACTTCACCTTTATTTGCCATATTTATAACAGCATTTAAGCTAGGAGCTATTCCTTCTTCAACAACCTGTGCAGGAATTATAAATCTTTCATCACCAATTCTAATTAAAACTCCATCAAGTATTGCAAGAGTTAAAGGCAATCTTATATAAAAAACTGTACCTTCGCCTTTTTTTGATTCAATATCAACTCTTCCACCAAGATCACCAATAATACTTTTAACAACATCCATTCCAACACCACGTCCAGATATTGCAGAGACTTTATCAGCTGTTGAAAATCCTGGAAGAAAAACAGTATTGTATATTTCACTATCAGTTAAAACATCATTCTCATTTATAAGACCTTTCTCTATAGCTTTTTTTAAGATTTTTTCTTTATCAAGACCTTTACCATCATCTTTTATCTCAATTACAATATTCCCACCTTTATGATAAGCAGACAACCAAATATTTCCAGGTAATGGTTTTCCTGCGTTTTCTCTTTCCTCATTTGTTTCAATACCATGATCACAGGAATTTCTAATCATATGCATAAGAGGGTCATAAAGTTTATCAACCATATTTCTATCAATTTCAGTACTTTGTCCGTTGATTTCAAGTTTGATTAATTTACCAAGTCTTTTTGAATTATCTCTTACAATTCTAAGCATTTTTTGAAAAGTATTACCTATTTGAACCATTCTCAATGCCATTGAAGAATTCTGTAATCTTGAACTTATTCTTTTTAATTGATTTAAATTATTTTGAGTTCTTTTATCTAATATTTTAAGAATATTTTCATCCTCAAAAAGCATATTATTAACAACTATAAGTTCACCAACATTATCAAGAAGAAAATCAACTTTTCCAATATCAACTTTAATAGATTTTAATACATTGTCATTATTTTTGGAATTTTCTTTGGGAATTATTTCTTCTTCAGCAATATCGTCAGAAGACTCGGTTTCTTCAACTGTATCAATGATTTTTTCATTAATAACAATATCTGTTTTTTCTTCTGAAATTTTATTTTCTCTAAGTTCATTAACTTTTATTTCATTTTTTTTAAGATCAATATCAAATTCTGGAAAATAACCATCAGAAATATTATCTGATAAAAAATCTAGAGTTTTTTTAAAAATGTCAAGAACATTAAAAAGATGCTCAATAACAGCTGAAGATACAGGGATTTTACCATTTCTTATATCATCAAGAAGATTTTCATTTACATGAGCATATTTATTTAATTCTTCTAATTCTAAAAATCCTGTGCTAC
The DNA here is from genome assembly GCA_023228995.1 of Candidatus Muiribacterium halophilum. Classification (GTDB taxonomy): domain Bacteria; phylum Muiribacteriota; class Muiribacteriia; order Muiribacteriales; family Muiribacteriaceae; genus JALOAD01. The sequence continues at coordinate 11,876 of JALOAD010000063.1, read as the reverse complement.
CTTTGATAGTATGAACTATTCTGAATATTTCATTAATTTTCTTTAAATCTTTTGATCCTTCAAGCTCAAGGAGTTTTGCTTCATATTCAATTAATCCTTCTCTTGATTCATTGATAAAATCATTTAAAAGCTCAACATCTTCAATCTTTTTTTTCTCTTTTTCAATCTTTTTATTTACATCAACACTTCCTTCTTCTGCACTTGTTATAAATTTATGAAATTCTGGTAATTTTGTATTAAAATCATCAGGTGCTGCAAAAAAAAGATCATCTAACATATTAGCTATTAAATCTTTTAATTTTTTATCTTTGATTTTATCGATAAGATCTTTTATTTCAATGTAAGTTACGCCATCTCCGTAAGAAAAAACTGGTAATTTTGTTTTAATTTCTTGATATATCTTATTCATATTAGACCTGCTTAAATAATTAATGTATTCATATTATCATAACTAATAATACAATTCAATTAATAAAATAGTTGAAAAGTTTAAGGGTTGATGGTTAAAAACCTGCGAATAGCGAAATAGTGAAATAGTTAATGCTGTTTAAGAGTTTAGAGAGTTTAAGGGTTGAGGGTTAAAAACCTAATTTGCCTAATATTCTTCCTAGTATATTTTCTCTAAAAAGATACAATATAGGAGCGTTTTTCCCAAGAAATCTCTTAGATATATTAACAAAAGCCTGGCCAGCAGGACAATTTTTCTTTTTAACAAGAGGAATTCCACTATTCATAGCTTCTAATACAGATAAGTCATCTGGAATTATACCTAATAAATTTAATCCTAAAATTTCGTTAATTTCATTAATTGAAAGACATCCACCCTTATTTAAAAGATCTATATTGAATTTATTAACAATCATATCACTAACAACAATATTGTTTGTTTCAAGAATACCAGTTATTCTATCAGCTCCCAAAACAGAAGCTTTATCAGGAGTTACAACAACTATTGCACTTTCTGTAACTGGAATTATATTTTTAAGTCCTTGACCTATACCAGCCGGAACATCTAAAAATATATAATTATATTCAGGTTTTAATGCATCAATTATCCTTGTAAAACCTTTGGATTTCAATGATGATTTATCATGAATCTGTGATGCTGGTAAAAAAACAAGATTTGAAAAATCTTTATCCTGTATTAAAGCATCATTTAATGTGCAAGTACCTTCAATTACATCAATTATATTATTATATATTTTATCACTATAACCAAATAAAATATCAAGATTTCTTAATCCTATATCAGTATCTATAACAGCTACTTTTTGACCTGACATTGCTAAAGCAAGGGATAAATTCGCAGTAATCGTGGATTTCCCAACTCCACCTTTTCCCGAAACAACTGCTATTACTTTTGCAAGATCTGGATTAGATTTATAACCAACATCGCTTTTCAATATATTTTCAACTGATCTCATCTACTTACCCCTTAAAGACCATTCTTTATATTCTGTAACAAAAACAGCATTATTTTTTAAATATGCAAGTCTTGGTATATTATCATTTTCTTTTTGTATATTGTCTGATTTTAATAAAAAAGTATCAAATATTCTTAATTGTGAAGGCTCAAAAAAAGATGCAATTACAACAGAATTTTCACCTTGATCTTTTCCAGCCCAAACATCACCTCTTAAAGTTCCCATAATAAGAACATTTCCGCCTGCAATTATTCTCGCTCCAACATTTACATCACTAAGTATAACAATATTGCCTCTATACTCAATAAGTTGTCCTGAACGAACAGCTTTTCTTATCCACAAAGTATCTTCATTAATAATATTATCTCCAAATTCAGTTTCACTCTTTTCTAAAAAATCTTCAGATTTAAAACCTCTTTTTTTGGCGATTTCTTTGAGTTCAGGTGATTTTGTTATTATTTTAATAATATTAAGTTTGAAATTTTCTATTATCATTTCGGTAAATTCTTTTAAATCAGCATCTCTCATTTCTCTCTTACCAAAATTTAAAACTGCATTTGTATGATAAATAAAAGAATCCATATTTTTTATTTTTTTGAAAAATTCTTTTTTCAAATTATAAAAAGGTATTTTATCATCAAGGATTATATATAATCCTGATCTTATTTTTTGTAGAGAAATAGCCATATCTTCGTACATAATTAACCTCTGTCCTTTTATCTGCTCATTTGTTTTAATACTTCATCAAGCATTTGAGCAGCTGCTTTACTGTCAGGATTCAGTTCAAGAGCTTTTCTATAATTATAAAGAGCTTCTCTCTTATCCTGTTTTTCATATAAATAAATATCTCCAAGATTCATAAATGCTTCAAAATTCTTATTTAAAAGCTCAAGTGATTTTTTGTACATCGATATAGATTCGTCAATTCTTCCTGCATTCTGAAGTACAACTCCTAATTTATAATAAGGTTCACTCTGCTCAGGTGATATTTCTATACTTTTTTTAAAAGCTTCATAAGATGCATCTATAAGACCTCGCTGAAAATAAGCCCAACCGAGTCTATAAAATACATAGGCATTTTTATTATCAATTTCAGTAAGTTTAAGATAATTAGTTATTGCATCTCCTAATTTTCCTTGAGCCTCGTATATTCTTGCAATATCAAACATAGCTCTTTTATGTTCTGGTTGTATCTTAAGAGTCATTTCAAGCATTTCAAGACCTTCATCTTGTTTATTACTTTTAATATTAAGTATTGCCATATTATAATAAGCTTCTGCATATCCAGGATCAATTTCAATTGCTTTTCTAAAAACCATTTCAGCTTGTTTCCATTTATCCTGACTTGCATAAACTAATCCAAGATTATTATAAGCATCTGTATAATTTGGATTGATTTTTATAGCTTTTTTTAGTTCTTTTTCAGCTAAATCAAATTGATTATTATAACCTGCTACAGAGCCAAGTTCATAATGAGATTCAGCATTGTCTTTATGTTCGGCTTTCAGCTGAATATCATTTGATCTATTTTTTTTTCTACCACCAATTTTTGGCAGACAACCTGTTGTAAATATTGATAAAATTAAAATTAATCCTATTACTTTTACTTTTTTATTTACCCTCATTAATAACCTTCCATTTTTAATATTTGTTTTGTTTCTTCACTTAAATCTGTTGATTTTTTTAAAAGTTTATCAAAATATTGTATATTTTCCAAATCACCAATCTTTTTAGCACAATACCAACCATAAAATAAAGTTTTTTGATCATTTCTATGTTTACTTATCTCAACAAAATATTCAATCGCTTTTTGAAAAGATCCTTTTTTATAAAAACTCAAACCAGTAGTAAACAAATCAATAAGTTTCATTTTTTTTAATATAAGATTATCAGTATTTTTAAATGGGTCCATACTTTTTGCATTAAGAACAAAAATATCACCTTGATTATTTTTACCAATACCCAAAGGATTAATAAACTGATTTTTATTATCTCCAAATTTCCCAAATGCTGATATAAAATTACCAGTCATATCAAATAATTGTATATAACTTCTTGCATAATCTGAAACTATTATTGTTCCATCTAAAGTTATTACAAAAGAAAATTTACCAATAAAATTACCATCTCTAAGACCATTTTTGCCAAAACTTTTAACATGATTACCAGATGAATTGAATTTTTGTATTCTAAAATTGCCAACATCACCTACATATAGATTATCATTAAAATCGCTATTAATAAAATATGGATTTTTAAATTCACCATTTGAATTACCTTCATCAAGTCTTCCGTCATTATCTAAATCACGACTAACACCAAAACTCTGTATTATTTTACCATCTTTATTATATTTAACAACTCTGTGATTATATCTATCAAGTACATATATATTATTTTTTGAATCTAAAGTAAAATAATTAAATATAACTTCAATATCCTTTGCTTTTTCACGAGATATTGAATAATTTAATGGAAGCTTTCTTCCATCAATTTCATTTATCTGTATTTTAAGTTTTTCTTTATTAATAAATATAACAGAACCTTGATCATTAACTGTTAAATTTGAAGCAAGTATTTTTTGAGAAGGTATATTATCAACCATTTTTTCAGCTGAATAATTAATTACTCTATTTCCTTCTCCGCTTACTAAAAACACATTATTAGAAGAATCAGCAATAATACCAAAACTTTTTGTAAAATCACTTGATAACACAGTATAGTGTTTTACAAAAGAACCGTTATAATCAAAACATTGAAGTCTCTTTTTTTCTGAATCAAGAATAAATAAAAAACCAAGCTCAGGAATACCAAATATACTCTCTGGAAAAAGAAGTTTACCTGGTTCTCTTCCATAAGTAGATATATTTCTAACAAAATTCCCTTTAGTATCAAAAACTTGAACACGATGACCTTTTCTTTCAAGTATAAAAACAAGTGAAGAATCTGCATAAATATCAACCGGTTCAACAAATTGAGACTGACCAGTTCCTTCAGTACCAAATGATGATAAATATTTACCATTTTCTGAATCAAACAAATAAACTCTATTTTCAGTTGGAGATACAACAAATAAAGTATTATCAAATTCAGCAAAAGTAAATAAAGCTGGTAATATTACTTCAGAACCTTTTTCTCCAATTCGAAATTTTTCAACACCATCTTTTATATCAAAACAAATTATCTTACCTTTTGTTCTATCACCTGCATAAATAAACCTAGAATTATTACCTGATATAAAAATTGTATTATTTGTAAGTTCAGTTTTTATTTCTCTAACTTTTTTAAAAGAAGATGTAAAAATTTCAAGTATTCCATCATCTGAATTAAGAAGATACATTATACTTTTATTATCAACATGCAAAACATAACTTCCTTTTCTTTCAACAACAGGTTTACCTTCAAGAACTCTTCCTTTTATATTAAAATCAGCATTGCATTCATAAATTATTTGCTGTCTTTTATCAAGTACATAAAGATTATTATCTTTAAACAAAACTACAGCCGGATCTGGGAATGTTCTAGCAGAATCAGATACAAGAACACCTTTTGAATTATATTTTCGGATTTTATTTTTAAATGTATCTGTAATATAAAAATTACCTTCATTATCAAAAGGAATATTAAGAATTTCATCATCAAGTTTCAAATCTTCAATTAAAATCTGTTCTTCTATGTCAAAACCCATATATTTATCAGAAATATTTTCAGTAAGTAAAGGAATATTATTTCTTCTTGAAGAATTATTTTCAATATTATTATCTTTAACCTGTTCTTCTGTTGAATCTTTACCACAAGCAGAAATCAAAAAAACCGTTAATAACACAATAATAATTTTAAATAGATCTTTCATCTTTTTCAAACTCCGTGTAATAAATGCAATTATCTTTAGTAGATGTTATATAAAGTATTATTTCTTGATTTGAATTCACAAAACTCATTTTTGAAGGTCTAAAATCAAGTTTAAACTGTTTATTAAAATTATCATTTCTATCTGACATATATAAAGTTGAATTCCTTTCACTACCAACAGCAACTACATTACCAATAACTGCAATACTTTCTGGCGATTTTAAAAATTTTTCTCCAAATTTAAAAAACTTTTTAAATCCACCAAATCTATCAAACATTTGAATTCTATTATTTTTTGTATCAGCAACAAAAATGTTATATTCTCTATCAACTGCAATATCATTTGGTCGATTAAACTGTTTTACAGATCTTCCATAAGAACCAATACTCAAAATAAAATTACCATTTGAATCAAATTTTTGAATTCTATCATTCTCTGTATCAGCTACATAAATATCACCTGAAAAATCAAACTCAATACCTTTAGGAAAATTAAATTTACCATTTTCAAGACCATTGCCACCCCAAGAAGATAAAAATGAACCATCAATGCTAAACTTTGCAACTCTATGATTTTCTGTATCGCATACATAAATAAATCTATTTACAACAATATCAGAAGGTTTATTAAACTGTCCTTTTATTTCATTAATAGATGTTGACCATCCAAAATTCCCAAATTCAAAACTAAATATACGATTAGGATCAAATACTTGAATTCTATTATTATCTTTATCACATACATATATTTTATTAAAATAATCTATAAATACACCACAAGGTTTTCTAAATTGACCTTGTGTAACTCCACTACTACCAAATTTTTCAAAAGAAAGTTTTTCAGGAATTTTAACACTTATTATTTTTAAATTCTCTAATTGATCATTTTTCAAAGCTATTTTAAGAGATGAATTAACACTATATGCAGAATTAATAAAATTATAATCTTTATCAAAAACAGATACAAGAATGTTTGAAGAAACAACATCCAGTATAAGTTCATTTTGTATAATCTTTATATTTTCAATTAAATGTGCAGAATTAACCTGCACATAAAAAAGAAATATTATATATAAATAAATAAAATTTTTTTTACTCATGACTTTTTTATAATACATTAAAAAAAATACCATTTCAACAAAACTCTACTATTAAACTTTTTATATAAATTGAGTTTTTACCGAATAATAGTAATATAGATTTAAAAATAAAAAAATTATGGTGAATTTAATTGAAAAAATATTTCTTAATATATATTTTATTATTATTTAATACTTTTTATACATTTACAGATCATATTATAACAGAAAAAACACTATTTGATAATAATAATAATATATATGATTGGAAAGGACGAATTGTTAAAAATAATGGAATTACTGTAAACAATTTAAAAAATGAAAATTTTGCAGTATTTTACAATAAAATACTTGATTTTGATACAGTAAATGAGCCAGAACCTTGTGCAATAGCAGTTTTAATGGATTCTTCAAATAGTTTAAAAAAACATCAAAAAAAAGTATTTGATATGTTTTTTAATACATTATCATCACTTCCGTCAAGTTCTGATAAAGCTTATGTAATGTTTAATAATCGAGTTAAATTCTTAAAAACACTTGATGGAAAAGAACCTGAAGACTGGCTTAAAATACAAAATATTGAATTCTCAGGACCAACTGCATTATATGATTCAATATATCATTCTTCTAAATCTTTAGGAAAATCAAATTATAAAAACAGATTTATTATAGTTATTTCCGATGGAATAGATGAAATAACAATAGATTCACCAAAAAACATGAGTGAATTTTCACTTGAACATACAATTGAAAAAGCAAAAGAAAATAATGTAAAAGTAATATTTATACCACCAATGGGAGATAGAATTGGTTGGCAAACTATAAAAAAAATAACTCAAGAAACATCTGGTGAAATTTTAAAAGAAACATCACAATTAAAAAAATTCTGGGAAAATAATTTACGCAAAAGATTTTCAATTATAGTAACAGATCCTTTTTTAATATCAGAAAGTGAAACTCGAGAAGTAAGTTTAAGCATAGATTATAAAGGAGATTCGCTAACAATATCACAAACTCTTGATATAAAAGATAGAGGAAGATTTTTTGCAGTTGAAAAAACATCATATTTAAAAGAATATAAAGTGATTTTAGAAAACATTGTAATAGATTATCCAAATATGACATTTATAATGTATTCATATTTCAATAATGAAACTACAAAACCACCATCAAAAAAAGACATAAGAGTTACTGCAAAATGTGAAATAAAACCAATAAATAGCGAATTTTCTTATGATCCTGTTTACAATCAAATTGTAATAGATAAATCAAATTCAATGACTAAAGTATGGGATAAACAACTTGAATATGTATCAAGATTAATCAATAGAAGCAAAGATTTTTATAAATATTCAATTAATATATTTGATGCAGATTCAAGGATTTTAAATACATTTGAAGAAAGCACAGATCTTTTTCATTTAAAAAACCGTATAAAACCAGGTGGTTCAACAAGATTATACGATAATATAATTTTTTCATTAATGAATGTTATACCATATAACTTTCAAAAAAATATAATACTTTTTTCAGATGGCAAAGATGAAAGATATGAGGGTGATGAAGCAAAATTTAGTAAATATTCATTAAAACAAACAATGGGAAAATTAAAAAACAATGCTGTTCCATTATATGCAGTTAATTTTAATGAAAATGCCAATCACAATGTATTATCTGAATTAAGTATATATAGTGGCGGAGCTTATTTATTCAAACCAACAGAAAATGTTTTTAATGAAATATTTGAAATGATTGAAAAAGATTTAAGAGGATTTTATAATATTAAATTCAAACATCCACTAGCTGTATCAAGAGAATTATCAGATATGATTGAAATAATCGCATTTAAAGACAATTATTTAATAGATATTGAAAATATAACAAAAATAGAAGAAACAAACAAATTTCAATAAAAATTAAGTCTTCTGATTAAAAAAACAAAAATTAATATAATGTCATCCTGGCATGATTCTGAGCCGGGATTTGTTTTTATTTTTTTTATATTATCAATTTAATAAAAAACTTCAAAAATAGATTTATCTTTCCTAATTGAATCCTCTGAATAAATACATAATTTAGAGCTTTAATAGAAATATAAAAAGACAAGGCATTTTGAAGCAGGCTTACATTTGTATGCCAATGAGAATAACGAAGTGTTTTTTAATTTCTATAAAGCCTGTAAGGAAGCAAAATACAAGAAATAATTTATGAAAAATTTAATAAAAAATAATACAATAAAACTTAATAGAAAAAGCAAAAAACTTTTCACAAATTTTTGCTTCTATAAGTTGTGCTATTTAATCAGAGGGTTCAATTACACTAACGCAAAAAAATAATCATTCGGTACCATTCGATATTTTACATCCATGTAAAATATCTCATTACCTTCCTACACTTTTGCATTACTCAATGCAAATTTTAATTTTTTTATTTCATGCTTTAATTTTTTTATCTCATCTTTTTCTTCTGGCATTTCTATTCTCACTTTTCTTGGCAACAGATCCTGTTTGCCGTATTTTTTTATCCAGCTATTAATTGTTACACTTCCGCCTATTCCGTATCTGTCTTTTGCTTCCAATAAACTTCTAAATTTGCCCTTACTTATCTCTTTTATTACTTTTTGTTTAAATGCTTCACTATATCTTACATTTGTTTCTTGCATATAAATTGACTCCTTTTTTTTATTATATCTGTCAACTTATATCAGGACAAGACAATTTTTTCCAATTTTTCATTTTTCATTATTAATTTTTAATTTCTCCTTGGAAGGCTTTCTCCCATTCCAACACCTTCCAGATTATGTGGATTTATCATTGGTATGTTTTTTATCCTTCTGTCGTTTTCATTGACTATAGTTATTGGTACTTGATTATCTCCTTCAATTGAGAACTCTCTTGATACTACCCGAGTCTGTGCTGTGCCTTCTTTTACACTCGCAGAGTTCAGCATATATAATTTACCATGTTTCTCCGCCTCCAACAATTTCTCCATTAACTGTATCAATATATATTTTATAAACTTTTGTCATGGTTGAATTTTTTACCTTTCCTTCCAATACTATTGGCCAGCACAATTTAACTGATTTTGAAAATATCATCTTTATAAATTCAAAAACTATATTATCCCAATAATGATTTGGATTCACTATGATTGGTTTTTTATCAATATCAGGATAATTTTCAAGGCCAAACATTCCCTCTTTTATTATTTCCACACTTTCTAAATAATTATATTTGTTCATTATAAAATCTTCTGCTTTTTTTTCAGCATATTTTCTGTCATAATTTATTCTTACATCACAATAATTAAAAGAATTTTTATATTTAAAAAAAGATAATTTCAAATCAGAAGTATATTCAATTGTAAATACGTCAGTTGAAAAAAAAACCTTATATTTTCTATCATAACTTAAAACATGTTTTTCCCCAACAGTTTCAGCCTTATCAAAGGTAAAATAACTATACTCTTCCATATTTAATTCAGGTATATTTTTTTTAATATCTTCTTTAAATCTTTTTATTATCTTTTCATCATCACTCTCAAGGAATTTTCCTTCATTAATATGATTTAAAAACATTAAAACTTTATTATTATACAAAGAAAAAACATTATCAATTTCTCCATCAATATATACATGAAATTCTTTCGTTGTCTTTTGTAAAGAAGGTATAAACCTTTCTTTATAAAAAACTATTTTTGTTATTTTTTTATCTTCAGTTATAATATTATTTTGTTTTATAAATTCAACTATAATCTTTTCTTCAATATCAGAAACACTATACGTAAATACCAAAGATATAAAAAACATAAAAATAAATAATATTTTTTTACTATTCATAATTTTTCCCTGAATATGCCTGAATAATTTCAGTAATTTTCTTACTTCCATTTTGATTTAAAGTACTATTTTTAAATGCTGAATTTAATGCTCTATCAAAATCATTATTATAAGGTTTCAAATACTCAAAGAATAATTTAAAAAAATATGCAATTTCACGACCTTCAATATTACCCTTAAACCCAAGATATTTATTGATTTTTAGTTTATTCTGATAAATTAAATTTTTGATTTTCTCAAAATTTTTATCATTAGAAAATTTACAAGCAGTAATAATCAAAAAATCAGTTTCTATTCCTTCAAAATCTTCTGCTCTTAATTTCGATTCACCAGCACCAGAAATTATTGTTTTTTCTACAGAATATAAAGTGATACTTTCTTCGTTACCATGTGCACATATATAAATCAATTCTTTATCAGCTATATTTTCAAAAAACTCTTCTCTTGTTCCAGAAAAATCTGCATTAACATTATATTCCAAACTATTTATATTCTTCACTAAATCAAAAAACCATGCTAATTGAGTCTTAAAAGGAAACTCAGTATTTCCATCATTAGAAATAATTTCTCCGTTTTCCAGATTATGCATAGCAAACACGGCATAAGCCGGATATTTCCCATTTCCTATTTCTTTTTTTATCTGATTTACTTTTACTTGAATACGATTTTTAGTACTTAACAGATTAAACACATTATTAAACGCCATTTTAAAAGAATATTTATAATAACCAAAATTTCTATTTTGTTTACCAATATCTCCAATAGTTCCTATACAAAAATCAGAAATATACATATTATTACCAATATTTTCTAATTTAATATTTTTATATTCTTCTATAACAGTAGCTTCATTATTATCATTATTAACAGATAAAGTATTTAAATCAATGAAGATTTCATTTCTGTCAGAATTTTTATAATACACCTTGATTTTAAATCTTTTGTTTTCATTAAGAAACTGTGTCTGATCAAGTGGTTTACATTGTTCTTTTGTGAATATCATATTAGATATGTAATAAGGCTTCACTTCATTTTCTTCGTAATCTGGTCCCTGCCATACTGGAAAATGTAATCTTTCTTTTTCTTGTATTTCTCCATCATTATCAAAATCATTTATTATCTCACCATTTTTTTTCACATACTCAATTTCACAGCTATCAGCTAAAATTCTCCTTCTACTTTCTCCAACTTTCTCTATAATCTGTGGATACGGTAATGGATAATTCACCTTTATCTCAAAACTGTCATAAGCAATATCATTATCTGGATCATCATCTAAGTTCTCTTCTGGTATTTCGGTTGCAAAGATTCTTGTATCATTACCTGTTTCTTTTAATACTACATGATGTGAGAGACTGTAATGAGGATCTAATATCATTGCTTCTATCTCATCCGCTTTATTGTCTGTATATTCAGATAAGAATTTCAATGAAAGATGTAAAGGATCTCCTGCATAAGGGCTTTCTCCCATTCCGACACCTTCAAGATTATGTGGATTTATCATTGGTATGTTTTTTATTCTTCTGTCATCTTCATTGACTATCATTATTGGTACCTGATTATCTCCTTCAATTGAGAATTCTCTTGATACTACCCGGGTCTGAGCTGAGCTTTCTTTTACTCCCGCAGAGTTCAGCCTGACCCATCGCTTTTCAGCGACTGAAAAGTCCACTTTTGCTGTGA
>JALOAD010000011.1 GCA_023228995.1 Candidatus Muiribacterium halophilum | reverse complement strand
CATGTTGCAATAGCTTATGATACAAGATTTCTTTCTTATAAATATGCAGAGCTTATTGCTGAAGTTCTTACAGGAAATAATATAAAATGTTATATGACAGAAAGGGATGTTCCTGAAGTTTGTTTAATGGCTTGTGTTAAAAATCTAAAATGTTCTTCAGGTATAATGATAACAGCTGGAAATAAGAATTATTCATATAATGGTATTAAATTCATACCTGATTATGCAGGTCCAGCTATGAGTCATATATCTATGGAAATTGAAAGAAATATTAGACTTATAAGTGATATGGAAGAAGAAATTGAATATAAAAACTATGATCAAGCACTTGCACTTTCTCAGGTTGAACCTGTTGATATGATACAAGAATATAATAAACTTGTAGAAAAGAAAATTGAATTTAAAAAACTTAAAGAAAATGGTTTAAAAATTGTTATTGATTGTATAAATGGTCCAATTAGAGGTGTATTTCATAAAATATTAGGTAAATCATCAGATATAATTGAAATAAATTCAGATTATAATCCGGCTTTTTCAGAAAGAACACCTGATCCTGAAAAAGACAATCTTGAATCTTTGAGCGAAACTGTTAAAAATTCAGAAGCAGATCTTGGTGTTGCATTTGATAGTTCGGGTGATAGAATAAGTTTTATTGATAAAAATGGTAATAGATTAAATCGAGATGTTTTACTCGGAATAGTTCTTGAATATATTCTTAAAACAAAAGGAAAAAATGGTGTTGTTGCCAAAACAACTTGTACTTCGAATATAATTGATAAAATCTGTGTTACTAATGGTGTTGAATTGATAGAAACCTATACTGGTTTTAAGCATATTACAGAAAAAGTTATAAAAGGAAAGATATTATTTGGTTGTGATCATTCAGGTGGTTATACTTTTTCTGAATATATTCCTTATAGAGATAGTATTTTATTTTTACTTTGTATTATTGAAATTATGAATGTTACTGATAAGAGTATTATTGAACTTTCAGAAGAATTCACAGAAATTCATGGGCAGTATTTTTCTTCTAAAATTAATATTAGAGTTAGGGATGAAGAAGAAAAAATGAGAATACTTGGAAAAATAAAAAACATTGGTGTTCTTTTTGAAAAAAATTCAATAAAGGATCAAATTCAAAAAGATGGTTATAAAATTCTATTTAATGATAATTCTTTTATTCTTATAATCGCTCATCCGCTAGTTTCTGAATTTTCTGTTTTTATTGAATGTAATGAAAAAGCAACTTTAAATACTATGGAAAAACAGATTAGGAAATTCTTTGACGAATGAGAAGAAGAATAGGGACAATAATAAAAAACTTTGATCTTTTTACTGGGATTATGCTTTCAGTAGCAATATGTACTTTTATTATTTTCTCAAATGTATTTTTTATTATAAAACATGTTAGTTTTGAACTTTTAGAGAAATCTGATTATTTTAAACTTCATATGATATTACAATTATTATTTGAAAAAATGTGGTTTAAACTTATATTCTTGTTTATATTTGATTTTTTCATAATGTTTTTTGTTGTTTATTTTATAGTTAAAATTATAAGTAATTCCAATGAAAATGTTGTTCATGGTTTAAAAAAGATAAGAGATGGAAATTTAAATTTTAAAATTAAAAATGAAGAAAAAAAATACAATGAGCTTGTTTATACAATTAATGAGATATCTTCTGAATATAAAAATAAAATCACCATATTAAGAGATTATATGGATATATTAAAAAAGGAACATTCAAAGTGTAAAGGTCCAAAAACCTGTAAAAATACTTTTGAAAAAATAGAAGAAGAACTTAAGAGATTTAATATATGAATTCTGTTATAATTGGAGTTACCGGCAAAATTGGAAGTGGTAAAACTACATTGATATCAATGTTTGAAAAAGCTGATTTTTTTGTTATAAATTGTGATGTATTCGCAAGAACAATGATTGATAATTCACATGAAATACTCGATAAACTTAAACTAAAGTTTGGTAATATTATATTTGATAAAGAAAATAAACTCGATCGTAAAAAATTAAGAGAAATTGTATTTAATAACAAAAAAGAACTTCAAAATTTAAATAGTATAACTCATCCATTTTTATTTTTAGAGTTAAAAAAATTTCTTCTTTATTGTAAAAATATAAAACAAAATATTGTATTTGAAGCTGCTGTTATGTTTGAAGCAAAACTTCATAAATTAGCAGATAATGTTTTGTGGGTAGAAAGTGATTTAGAAAATATATTAAAAAGAGTAAGTTTAAGAGATAATGAAAAAATAAATACATTAAAAAACATATATAAAAATCAGGTTAATTACCAAGATTATGCTCAATATATAGATTTTAGAATTTTTAATAATAGTAATATTGAAGATTTTAAAAAAGATGTAAATAATATCATAAAAAAATTAAAAATATAAAAAAAAGAGATAAAGCATTATGCTCTATCTCTTTTTATGATAATTTTTATTTATGCATTCATAAATTCTTGTACGATTTCAACAATTTCATCACCAACTCTATCCTGACCTTCTCTTGTTTGAGCTCCAATATGAGGAGAAGCTACAATAACTCTTTCATGTTCAAGAAGTTCAGTGTTTCCTGTTGGTTCTTTTTCAAAAACATCAATACCACAAGCTTGTACTTGACCTTTATTTAAAGCTTCAAGAAGATCTTTTTCACAAACAACTCCACCTCTTGAACAGTTCACAATACAAACACCTTCTTTCATTTTACAAAATTGTTCTTTTTTTAATAAAGGTCCAACTTCTTTTACAAAAGGAGTATGAATTGATATAAAATCACTTTTCTTTAGAAGTTCATCAAGAGAAGTTGTGTATTCAAGACCTTCAATAGCAGGTTTTGGACTTCTTATAAACCCGATTGCATTCATTCCTAATGCTATTGCTTTTTTTGCAAGACTCTGACCAATTTTTCCACAACCAATTATACCTAAAGTTTTTCCAGCTAATTCAAAACCGTTGAATTTTTTCTTTTCCCATTTTGAATTTTTCATAGAATTAGTTGAAGTATAAAGATCTCTTGAAATAGCAAACATCATACCTAATGCTAATTCTGCAACTGAATTTGAGCTTGCTCCTGGAGTGTTTCTAACAGAAATATTTTTTGATTTAGCATATTCTACATCAATATTGTCAACACCAACACCACCTCTAATTACTAATTTAAGTTCTGGAGCTGCATCAATTATATCTTTTCTAATTTTTGTAGCTGATCTGACTATAGCAATATTTTGATCTTTTATGACTTCTTTAAGTTCTTCTGGATTAAGACCAGTTTTTACAGTTACTTCAAGTCCTTTGATATTTTTAAGACCATTTACTGCATTGTCACTTAGTGCATCACAAACAAGAAGTTTCATAAATCCTCCCAATGTATTTTTGTTTTATTTTAAACATAAAATTTATCTAATATCGATTATAACACTATAATATAAAAATTCAATATATAACGCTAATATTCCGAATATATACCATATCAAGCTAATATTGGGGGTGTAAACAGTGGATATTTGTAAAAAATGTGGAAACAGACTTGAAGAATATTTTGAATGGAAATTCGCTTATGGTCATAAGAAAAAAAAGATTATACACTGTGAAAAATGTGGGTTTAAAAAGGACTTTGGTTTAGTTGAACTATAGGGGAATAATATGAATTTAAAAAAAATATTTATATATTGTATGATGTCGCTTTTTTTATTGAATTTAAATTCTGAATGTCAGAGTAAAAGTTTAACAGCAATGAATACATTTTATGGTATAGAGCTTTTAAAAGATAGTTTTGGAAATAATCAAACTTTTTACAGATTTGGTGTTCAACCAGAGTTTAAAATTGCTGAATGGAGAATTGGTCTTGATTTTCAATTTTTTATTGATGAAGATGGTAATTTTAGAAAAAACTCTATTGAAGATAAAAGTACATTTTTAGATTATTTTAATTTTATAAAATATAGACAAAAAAAAGATAGAATGTTTATTAGAGTTGGGTTTATTGAAGATATTACTTTTGGTAATGGAAGTATTGTTAGAAATTATTCAAATAAAGTTAGATATCCTCAAGAATCTAAGAAAAATGGTTTGTATTTTCATAAAAAAAATAAATTTGATGATGGTATTGAGTTTTTTGTAAACAATATTGATAATGTTAAAGTTTTTGGTGGTAGAGTTTTTATAGTTCCTGTTGATGATGTTACAATTGGAGCTGGTTTTGCAGTTGATAAAGATCCTGATAACAATCCTTTAACTTCAGATAAACTTGAAATTTACGGGGTTGATTTTTCAACACCTTTATTTAGAGGAATTTCTAAAAAACTTCTTTTATTTGAAGATTTCACAAGAGTTAAACATTTTGGGGATTGTTTTGCTAGTGGATTAAAATACGATTCAGGGTTTAGATCTAAATTTAGAATTGAATATAGAAATTATGATTCTGATTATATTCCAGGTATGATATCACAATTTTATGAAATTGAAAAAAGTGGTAAATATGCTGATATACAGTATTTTTCTACAATAAAGAAATCAGTTAAAAGTATAAATATTGCAGCAGAGTATAAGCTACTAGATATAGCTGAATTTGAATTAGATTTTGAAGAATTTAATTCTTTTGATATTCATCCAACTTTAAAATTAAAAGTGAATCTTAACGAAGAATTATTAAATGGAATAAGTGTTTGTTGGGAATATGTTAACAAAGATGCTGATTGGAGTGATTTTGCAAGTATTACGGATAATAAAAATGTATTTACAATATTATCTTTTAATATGGTGACTGGTAAAGGAGCTGATTTTACTGTTTCAAGAAAAAGAACAGTTGATGAATTTGGAAATACCGAGCATTTAATATCTTTTTCTTCTGGCTTTAAAGTGAAATGATTAGATTTATTTTTATATACAGGCATTTTTTTTCGCAAAAAATGCCTTTTTTTATTTATATAATTTCGTATTTATATATGAAAAGTGTAATAAATAATATTGATTGTTTTGTTATTGATGAAATTATAAAGGAAGAAAAAATCAGTGTTATATACCAAAAAATGAATGAAAATGGTAAATATTACAATAAAAATATTATTATTAATGAAAAATTTAAAAATAAGGATTTTGAAATAAAAATAATAATACATGAACTTTTTCATTTTTTTGAAGAAAAATTTAAAAAAAGTTCTATGAAAATTATATCTGAAAGTGCAGCAAGAATATTTGAAAAATATATTTACTATAAATTTTCTTAAAACAAGCAAAAAATATTTTAAGATTCTTGCTTCTATAAGTTGTGTTGTTTAATCAGAGGGCTCAATTGTTTTATTTATAATGATGTTTTTTTGATTTTTGATGCTATAAATATTCCTAAAAAAGTTAATATACTACCTATTAAAAACAATATTCCTGGTTTGAAATCTAATAAATACATTGTAAGTAATGTTGTTACAATTATCTGTAAATTCTGTATTAAAGATGCTAAAGATGCATTGAAATCTTTTACAACTTTATTCCATAATATATGCGATATTATTGATGTGAATATAGCAAAATACAATATTATAGAAATATTTTTAATTTCAAATAATTTTATTGAAAAATCTTTGTAAAATAATGGGAATCCAATAATTGTATATAAAATTCCGCCAAAAAAAAGTGCATTTAAAGTCATAACTGTAGGTGATTTAAATATTTTTTGTCTTTTTCCAAATACTGTATATAAACTAAATGATATTGCACCTAAAAATATTGTTATATCACCAATTAAATACTTTCCTTTAATATCAAAACCTTTTTCATATAAAATTAAAAATATTCCTGTAAAAGCAATTAATATTCCAAATATTCTCTTTAATGAAAATTCTTCATCTTTTAAAAAAAGTGAAATAATATATATTAGTAAAGGCATTGTTGAATAAATTACTGAAGTATGTGCTGGAATTGTAATAGAACCGCCTGATATAAAGAGAGTTTGATTAAGAATTACTCCTAAAAAGGCTAAAATCATTGATTGTATTATATGTTTTTTTTTCCATATAATATGTTTGTTAAAAAATATAAAAATTAATATAGAAGTTATAAAAACTCTAGTTATTGTTATTGAAACAGAAGATAGTTCAGGAGATAGATATGTTACAACTATGTAATTTATAGAATTAATTATTATTCTAAGAAATAGAAAAAAATATATTAAATACATTGTGAAAATATACAATTCATAAGTTTTTTAGTCAAGAATCAATTAAAATAATCTATACTTGAAATTTTTGACACTTTATGTAAAATAGATTTAATATTTAATTTGAGGGAGATACTATAGATGAAAATAGTATATTTTGGAGATCCTGTACTTAGAGAAGAGTGCGTGGATGTTGTAGTTAATGAAAAAACAGTAAAAATAGCTGATGAAATGCTTGAAGCATTGAAGTTGTATAAAGGATTTGGTCTTGCTGGACCTCAAGTTGGAATTACTAAAAAAATAGTTGTTATTCGTTTTAATGAAGAAGAAGAACCTTTATATGTATTTAATCTAAAATTTCTTGAGCATTCACAAGAACAGAATTTAATGGAAGAAGGTTGTCTTTCTCTTCCTGGAATTTGGGAAAAAGTTGTTAGACCAGAAAAAGTTAGAGTAAGTTATCAGGATAGAAATGGTGAAGAACATGTTGAAACACTTGATGGTCTTGAAGCAAGAGTTTTTCAGCATGAAGGTGATCATCTTTATGGAAAGCTTTTTATTGATCATATATCACTTATTAAAAGAAAACTTTTAAAAAAGAAATTGGATAAAATCAGAAAAGGCATAATTCTTGAAGAATTTTTGCCAGAGAGTAAATAATGAATGTAGTATTTATGGGAACGCCGGAATATTGTATACCTACTTTAGAAGAATTACTTGAGCATTATTTTCTTTCAGCTATTATAACCCAACCTGATAAAGCTGCAAATCGGGGTCAAAAGATAATAAATACTCCGGTTAAAAGATTTGCTTTAAAAAACAATATTCCTGTATTTCAACCTAAAAAAATTAAAAAAGATAAAAATATTGTAGAAGAATTAAAAAAACTTTCTCCTGATATTATTGTTGTTATAGCTTATGGACAAATAATTCCAAGAGAAATTCTTGATATACCTTGTTTTGGATGTATTAATATTCATGGTTCTATTTTACCAGAATACCGAGGAGCATCTCCTATACAAAATGCTTTAAAAGATGGTGCAAGAAAAACTGGTGTGACTTCTATTCTTATGAATGAAAAAATGGATGAAGGAGATATACTTAAAATAATAGAATGCCCTATACATAAAGATGATAATGCTGGCATACTTCATGATAGACTTTCGCAGATGTCTGCTAGATGTACTATAGAAACTATTGAAGGATTAAAGGATAAATCAATAAAACCTATTGTTCAAAATAGTAAACAAGCAACATATACAACTCTTTTAAAAAAAGAACATGGCAAAATTGACTGGAGTCTTGATTCAGAAGAGCTTATTAATCATTATAAAGCTATGACACCATGGCCTGGAGCTTTTACATGTTTTGATGATAATTATTTAAAAATACTTTCAATGTCATTAGGTGATGAAAAGGCAAATGGTAAACCTGGCAGTATTTTGAGTGTAAATAAAGACTACTTTGTTGTAAATTGCGGTAATGGTAGTGTTGCTATTGATAAGATTCAGTTAAGTGGCAAAAAAGTCATGAATTTTAGAGATTTTTCTAATGGAAGTGATATTATTAATAAAAATACTGTTTTTGAGTTTTGACAATATTATATAAAAAAATTATAATGTCTAAAAATATACAAGTGGAGGATTTTGATGGAATTTGGTACATTGACTTGGGTAATATTAGGATTTCATACTCTTATAGCTTTAGGATTAATTATAGTAGTGCTTCTTCAAGCTGATAAAGGTGAAGGTTTATCTGGTGCTTTTGGTGGTGGAGCTGCTCAAACTATGTTTGGTGCAAAAGGTAGTCTTGATTTTTTTGGCAAGCTCACTACTGTATTTGCAGTTATTTTTATTATTACTTCATTTACGCTTACATATATGGCGACTCAAAATTTTAGAGCTGGTAGTTCAAACATTGCACCTGTTCCGCAAAGTCAGAGTAAATAATTATTAACTATTCGGATTGAAACATAGGAAGGGTGGTGAATAAACCACCCTTTTTTTATATATTAGGGGGAAAAATGAAAAAAATATTTTTATTTTTATTGGTTTTAGGAGTTGTTTTTTCTTCTTCAGCTTTTGAAGGTGAAGAAAGTGTGTTTAAACTTAATAATGGTTTAACGGTTATATTGAGAGAAACTCACAATGTTCCTATGATTGCTATGGTTGCATGGGTAAAAGCTGGTTCTTTAACAGAAGGACCTAAAACTGGTTCAGGATTATCTCATTATTTTGAACACATGCTTTTTAAAGGCACTAAAAAAAGAGGACCTGGTGAAATTCCTCAGATTATACATAAAGCTGGTGGATCTGATATGAATGCTTATACTAGTTTTGAAAAGACAGTATATCATTACACTGTTTTAAGTGAGTATAAAGATACTGGACTTGATGTTCTTTCTGATATGTTAAGAAATTCTGTTTTTGATAAAGAAGAAGCCCAAAAAGAACAAAAAGTTATTTTTAAAGAGATTAATATGAAGGATGATGATCCTGATTCTCAGATTTACTGGACTTTAATGGAAACAAGTTACAAGGTATTTCCTTATTATATTCCAGTGATTGGATATACAGAACTTTTTGCGAAACTTACAAATGAAGATGTTGCTACTTATTATGAAACTATGTATTCTCCTTCTAATGTTATTGTGTCTTTTGTTGGAGATTTTGATACAGAACAAATGAAAAAAGATGTTGAAAGATATTTTGGTGAATGGGAAAGAAAAACAATTGGTCCGGTGTCCCTTCCAAAAGAACCGGTTCAGATGGCTCCAAGATATGTAAAGATTGAATCTGCTGTTAATATACCTAAAATGATGATGGGTTATCATACTGTTTCTATTAACGATCCAGACCTTTATGCTTTAGATTGTCTTTCAAATATTTTAGGTGGAGGAAAAAGTTCAAGACTTTATAAAAGAATAATTGAAAAAGATAAATTAGCTTATCAGATTTTTTCTAGCTCATGGACTCCTAAATACCCTGGATTATTCATGGTTAAAGCAATATTTGATGATGAAAAATATACTTCTTTAAAATTTGCAATTCTTGATGAGATAAATAAATTTAAATATGAAAAAGTTACAAAAGAAGAGCTTGATGAAGTTAAAAATCTTGTTAAAGCATATAGTGTTTATTCTAAAGAAGATATTATGAGTCAGGCTGAATCTTTAGCTGAAAGTTTTGTTAATGTAGGAAGTCTTGATTTTGATAATAAATATCTTGAAGGTATTTCAAATGTAACTCCTGATGATATAATAAGAGTTGCAAGAAAATATCTTGGTTATAATAATCTTTCAATAGTTCATACCATTCCTAAAACTGAAAAAATTGCTCAGACTTTTAAAAGTGATAATAAAATCACAAAAAAATCTGAAGTTGAAAAAATAGTTTTAGATAATGGAATTACTTTACTACTTAAAGAAGATAAAAAACTTCCTATGATATCTGTAAATGCTGGTTTTAATGGCGGAGTTATTGTTGAGGATGAAAATAATAATGGTATTTCAAATCTTTTATCTAAAATGATAATTAGTTCTTCAAAAAAATATTCAAAAGAAAAAATGCTTGATATTCAAAGAAAAACAGGCTCAAGTATAAAAGCTAGTTCAGGAAATAACACTATATTTGTCAATATGAAATGTCTTAAAGAAAATTTTTCTCTTATTTGGGATGCTTATGTTGATGTAATGTTTAATAATAGATTTGATAAAGTTGAGTTTGAAAAAGAAGTTGAAATTATCAAAGCTTCTATTAAGCAACAGCTTGAAGATATAAACTTTGTAAATGGTGAATTATATAGAAAAGAAATGTTTAAAGGTCATCCTTATGAAATGGATAAAACTGGTACGCTTGAAAGTATTGAAAAAATTAATTCACTTGTATTAAAGGATTTTATAAATAAAATTATAACTCCTTCTAATATGACTATTGCTATAATTGGGGATTTTGATATTTCTAAAATGAAAAATACTGTAATAAAAGACCTTAATAAATTAACAGGTCCTGATTTTAAATTTAAAACTGTATTATCTCCTCAAAAAATTAAAGGTGAAAGCATTATTGTTAAAAAAATGCCTGATAAAAAACAGAGTGTTGTAAGATTAGCTTTTGAAGGAGCAGATAATAATAATGAAGATAGATTTGTTTTATCTGTAATATCTAATATAATGAGTGGGCTTGGTTCAAGATTGTTTGAAGAACTTAGATCAAAACATTCTCTTGCTTATTCTGTTTATGGATTTCCATTTGCTGGTAAAGATGTAGGTACTTTTGTTTATTATATTGCTACAACTTCTGAAAAAAGAGATTTTGCTATTAAAATGCTTCATAGTGAAATTAATAAAATTAAAAAAGATTTTGTTTCAGATGATGAGCTTGAAAGATCTAAAAATAAAATAATTGGTTCTCTTGCTGGTGATATGCAATCAACTCTTGGAGTTTGTGAAGATATAGTTTTAAATGAAATATATGGTATGGGTTATGATTTTACTGAAAAATATATTAAAAAAATTAAAGCTATTACAAAACAAGATGTGAAAAAAATTGCTAATAAATATTTTAATGAGAATTATAAAGTAATAGTGGTAGAACCGTAAATTACGGGGTAAGAACCGGGATTCGGGGTTCGGGGTTAGGGAAAAGATTAAAAGCGGGTGAAAGAGGGAAAACAAAAGCTTTAAATCTATTTTACTATTTACTTATTCGCTATTCGCAGATTTATAAGGTTGAAGAGTTAAGGGTTGAGAGTTGAGGGTGAAACGGTGAAGGTGTGAAGTGGTAGAAGCTTTAAATCCATTTCGCAAAAAAATGTTCAATGAATATTTTGATTCACTATTTCACTATTTCGCAGATTTTAAATTGTGAGGTATTGTATGTGTGCTATTGAATGTATATATGATATTGAAATTAGAAAACAATATTCAAAAGATAAATCAAGCTGTAAAGCTGTTATTCCTAAAGGAGTTTTTTTTCCTAAAACTACTTTAGAAGTTTCAGAAATAGTAAAGAAATCTTTAAATGATAATTTTAATATAAGTATATGGGGAGCTGGTTCGGGCGTTAATGGCGGAGCAATTCCCCAAGACTCTGAAGAATTTGTAATTAGTCTTCAAAAGATGGATAAAGTGGAGATTTTAGAGCATGATTTTATAGGAAGAGCTCAATGTGGTGTAAATACTCTTTATTTTCAACAAAAATGTGAAGAAAAAGGTTTGTTCTTTCCTCCAGATCCTGCGAGTGCTGATATTTCATCTATAGGTGGTAATCTTGCATGTTCAGCAGGCGGTATGCGAGGTTATAAATATGGAACCTTTCGAGATTATGTTATAAAAATAACTTTTGTTGATGGTAAAGGTAATATAATTACAACAGGTTGTGAGACTTTTAAATGGGTTACAGGTTATGATTTTGTAAGATTGTTAACTGGTAGTGAAGGTACTCTTGGAATTATTACTGAAGCTAGTTTCAAACTTATTCCTGGAAATATTGTAAAAACTTCTATATATATAAATTTTGAAAGTATGGATATTCTTGTTGCTGGATTTTTAAAACTTATGAAAAACAGTATAATTCCATCTAATGCTGAATTTATGGATAGTTATACATTAAATGTAATAAAAGAATATTTACCTTGTGAACATAAAAATAATGGATGTGTTCTTTTACTTGAAATTGATTCATATTCTTATGAAAATCTTGAAAATGATTTAAAAAAATTTAAAAAATTAGCACAAGGTTGGGATTATATTATTTCTGACAATGAAGAAGTTAGTCATAATTTATGGAAAGGTAGAAAAAGACTTCGCACTGAACTTGAAAAAGTTAAACCAAATGTTTTTTCAGAGGATTTTGTTTTACTTTACTCAAAAATACCTGATTTTATAAGGTTTACAGAGGAAATATGTAATAAAAACAATATATTTTTCTGCAATTTTGGTCATATAATTGATGGAAATATACATTTTTCTTCTGTTTATGAAAATGATGAAGAAAAAAGGCATATTGAAAAAATCATTTATAAAATTTCTGAATATGTTATTTCAAATGGTGGTACAATTTCTGGTGAACATGGTATTGGAAAATATAAAAGAGAACTTATGATTAAAGAAATTGGTCAAAAAAATGTTGATATTATGCAAAGTGTAAAAAAAGTATTTGATCCGCATAATATTTTAAATAAAGGGAAAATATTCTGAAAAAGTTTTTTTTAATATTATTATATTTTTTTACTGTATTTGTAAACTGTGAGGAATTTTCGATTTTTTTTACAGGTGATTCTCATGGTGGAGTAATTCCTGAAGTTATAAGAAAAGATCTTTATACAAAAAGCTTAAAAAAATCTGGAGGTGCAGCATATATATCTGATTTATACAGAAAAAATGCAGAAATTTATAAAAATAATATTTTAATAAGTTGTGGTGATATATTTGATGGTTCTTATGTTACTGATTCATTTGATGGAAAGCCTCAAATTGAATGGATGAATA
The DNA here is from genome assembly GCA_023228995.1 of Candidatus Muiribacterium halophilum. Classification (GTDB taxonomy): domain Bacteria; phylum Muiribacteriota; class Muiribacteriia; order Muiribacteriales; family Muiribacteriaceae; genus JALOAD01. Next base: position 68,178 of record JALOAD010000011.1, on the reverse strand, counting down.
AAGTTAAATATTCAATATTTACTCCAGGGAATCATGATTTTAAATTTTCAGTAAATACATTAAAAAAATATTGTAGTGAATCTAATTTTATTACATTAAATACAAATGTTGTGGATTCAAATTCATATTTAAATGTATTTGAAGAAAGCTATATTTTAGATATAAATGGTGTGAAAATTGGTTTTCTTGCTTTTCTTACAAGAGAAGGTGGATATAATAAAGAAATAATAAAAAAAGGTAATATAAATATTGTTGATCCTTTTCAGATTGCTTCTCATTATGTTGAAAAATTAAAGGAAAAAAAAGTTGATTATATAATTTTTATTAATCATATGGGCTTGGAAAAAGATAAAATAATGGCTAAAAAGTTTTCCCCAGATATTATAATTGGCGGTCATTCTCATTCTGTTTTAAAAAATCCTGTAAAATCTGGAGATACTTTGATATTTCATGCAGGTGCATATTTACAATATCTTGGACATGTTTTGTTTGATATTAAAGATAATAAAATTGAATTTAAAGATTATAAATTATTAAGCGTTAATTCAGATGTTGCAGATGAAGATCCTGAAATTGCAGGTATAATTGAAAAATATCATTCTCAGGTTAGAGATTATATAAATACTCAGATTACAGTTGTTAAAAAGGAAATGAAAAAAAGTAGCGATACTTTATATTATTTTCTTACTGATAATGTTAGAAAAATAACAAAATCAGATATATGTGTTATTAACAAATCTAGCATAAGAAATGGTATTAAAGCAGGAAATGTTACATTTAGAGATATATATAAGGTGTTTCCTTGGGAAGATAAAGCTGTTATGTTTTCAGCAAAAGGTAATGTGATTTTATCTGAAAGACTTTTGGTTAAAGAAAATATATCAAGGGACAAAACATATAAAGTAGTTACAAATTCTTATGTTTTTGAGAGGCTTAAAGATAAATATAATTTACAAAATATCATTGTTTCAGAAAAAAGTTTTAGAGAGCTTATTATTGAGAATTTATTAAAAGAAAATTGATAATATAAAAAAAACAAGAACAAATCCCGACTCAGAAGCATATCAGGATGATAAAAATTCAGAATTAAACCATGATTACATTTTTTTATATAAAAATTTCTTTGGTATGACATTATATTGATTTTTATTTACTTAATAAGAGTAATCAATTAGTATAAATTATAAAATACAAAAACATTTTATTGTTTTATAGAATTTTTTTCATCTAATAATACAATTTTTGGTTTATGCCTTAATAAATCTTCACTCTTAACTGATTTATAGGTTACAATAATTACTATGTCACCATTTTCTCCAAGTCTAGCAGCAGCTCCGTTTAATCCGATTTTACCAGAACCAGGTTTTGCAGCAATAGCATAAGTAGTAAATCTTGCTCCGTTATTACAATTTAACACATGAACTTGTTCATTAGGTAAAATATCAGCTGCTTTTAAAAGATCTAAATCTATCGAAAGACTTCCTTCATAGTGAAGATCGCATTCTGTTATTGTTGCTCTGTGAATTTTAGCATTTAACATTGTTCTCATTGAAATTCCTCTGACCACATTTTTTTAATTGCTTCTATATTTTCGTATCTGTAAAAAGTAAAATTATTTATAAGTTGAAGCAATTCATCTTTTGTATAATTCAATTTTTCTTCATTGTCAATGGATTGTTCAAGTTTTTTATAAAATGAATTAAATTTTGTGTAATAATCTTTTAATATTTTTGTTTTAGCTTTTTCTTTAATATAATTTTGAACTTCTAAAAGTTTTTTTTCATTATCTCTATGATAAGTAATAAGTTCATTCCATTTGCTACTTTTAATGAATTCTACATAAAATTCAATCATTTCTTTTTCTTGTTTATATTTATTTGATTTAAAAGTTAATATAAATTCATTATAAGATTTTAAAAATATTTTTCTTGCATGAATATAATCTTTTTCATTAAATTTTATTATAGCTTGACCTAGATTAATACTTATATCTTTTAATTCTTCAAACCATTTTCTGTTTTTTGGCATTGGAGTTTTTGCGAGTTTTTTTTCAGTCACATCAAGCCAGCATTCATATTTTGTATAAAGAGTCATCCAATTAGAAATAAGATTTTTAAATTCAATATAAGAATGAGCACCAAAATTTTCTTTTAATAATAAAAAATCATTATCAAGAATTGATATTAGCTCATTAAATTCACTTTCAAGTTCTTCTGGGGTTTTGTCAACAAGTGTATAACTTGGGCAAGCAATAGAAGAAAGTGTTAAGCAGAGTAAAAAAATAAACATAGTTATTAGTTTTTTCATAAATCCTCCAGACCTGTTATAAAGTGTGTTTATATTAATTCTAACACATTTATTGAAAAAATAAGAAGTTTTAGTTAATATATCTTTTATGAACAATCTATATCCAGACAATTTTATTTACAAAATTATATTTAAAAAAGAGAGTTTTGACCAAGAAGATTTTATTAAAAAATTACAAAAAGAAAGTTTTCTTAACGAAAATCCTATATTTACATTTATTGAAAGCTCTAAAGGTAAATATATATCAATTACATTTGATTTTTGTATAGAAAGTGAAGAAAGAGCTGATTTTTTAAATAAATTAATCTATGCACAAAAAGGAATCTTTAATTACTATTCGGTTGTAAAACCAGGGGAGAAAAATGGAATTAATTGAAATTATTGAAAAGAGATTCTCGGCTAGAAAATATACTGATAAAAAAATTGAAATAGAAAAAGAAAATAAGATAATAGAAGCATTAAGATTAGCTCCTTCAGGTAAAAACACTCAACCATGGAAATTTATTTTGGTTAAAACAGATGAAATTAAACAAAAAATGAAAAAAGCTTGTAAAGGTCAAGTTTCTGTTGGTGAAGCACAGCTTCTTATAGTTGGTTGTGGATATCCTGAAAAAGCTTATACTGCTATGGGAGGTTACTGGAACAGTGTTACTTGCGATGTATCTATAGCTCTTACCCAAGCAATGCTTGTAGCTAAAGAAGTTGGACTCGATACATGCTGGATTGGAGCATTTTATGAAGATGATGTAAAAGATATTCTAGAAATTCCAGAAAACATTATGGTAGTATCTATTTTAACAGTTGGTTATTCAAATGAACAAAGTATAAAAACAAGACTAAAACAGGAAGATATAGTATGCTATGAAAAATTCTATGAGTGAATTATTAAAAGTTGAAAAACCTTCAAGGTATTTTCCAGTAGAACTTAATATTATTGAAAAAAGCTTTGATAAAAAAGATATAAATGTTTGTTTATCATATCCAGATTCTTATGAAGTTGGTATGTCAAATATTGGTATAAGAATACTTTATGATATTGTAAAAAATAAAGATGGATTTAATTGCGATAGGATATTCGCTCCTATGCCTGATTATGAAAACATGTTAAAAGCAAGTAAAGATAAAATTACTAGTGTAGAGTATAAAAATCAACTTCAAGACTTTGATATTGTTGGATTTTCTTTTCAGTATGAACTTCTTTATACAAATATGTTAACTATACTTGATCTTTCAGATATTTCGTTTTTAAAAGAAGGTAGAAAAGAAAAAGATCCTTTTATAATAGCAGGAGGACCTTCACTTTATAATTTAAGCATAATAGAAAAATTTGCAGATGCTATATTTATTGGAGAAGCTGAAGAAAGTCTTGTTGAGTTTATAGAAGTTGTTAAAAAACATAAAAATAAATTATCAAGAAACCTTATTCTTCAAAAATGTGCAGAAATTGAAGGGGTTTATATTCCAGGATATTCTAAAAAAGTTAAAAGAAGAATTGTTGAAGATTTTGATAATTCTCCGTATCCAGTAAACTGGATAGTTCCTGTAAGTGCTTTAGTGCATGATAGAGCATATATTGAAATAATGAGAGGATGCCAGCATGGTTGTAGATTTTGTCAGGCTGGTTATATTTATCGACCATTAAGATTTAAAAGTCTTGAAAAGACAATTGAATTATCTGATAAAATACTTGATAGCACAGGTTATGAAGAAATATCGCTTGCATCTTTATCAACAAGTGATTATCCATATCTTAAAGAATTATCATCACATATAGTTGAAAAATATAAAGATAGAAAAGTTTCTATATCATTACCATCTTTAAGAATGGACGGAGAAACTATAAAACTTCTTGATGAAATACTTAAAGTTAGAAAAACCGGTCTTACATTTGCATGCGAAGCTGGTTCTCAACATCTTAGGGATTGTATTAACAAAAAAATATCAAGAGAAGAACTTTTTGATAAGATGGAAGAAGTTTTTAGCAAAGGTTGGATGACTGTTAAATTATACTTTATGCTTGGTCTTCCTTTTGAAAAAGAAAATGAATTAGAAGAAACTGTTGAATTAGTAAAACAATGTTCTTTTATAGCGAAAAAATATGGTAAGGGAAGAGCTTCAATTAATGTTGCTTTTTCTACATTTGTACCAAAACCATTTACTCCGTTTCAATGGAGTAAAATGATTGGTATTGAGGAAATAAAACAGAGAATAGGTTATTTAAAAGAAAATATTAAATTTAAAAATGTTAAACTAAAATGGCATAATGCTGAAACTAGTGTTTTAGAAGGTGTTTTTTCCAGAGGTGATGGTAAATTAGCTAATGTCATTATTGATGCTTGGAAAAACGGTGCGAGATTTGATGGCTGGTCTAGTATGTTTAAATTTTCATGCTGGGAAAAAGCGTTTATCGACAATAATATTGATTATAAGGATTATCTTAATGAAATAGATATTGAATCAGAACTTAACTGGGATAATATAGACATTTGTGTTAAAAAATCATATCTTGCAGAAGAGCTTGATAAAGCTTCTAAAGCTATTCATACAGAAGATTGTAATACAAAATCATGTAAAAAATGTGGAGTATGCTGATGTTTAGATATGTAATAAAATATATTCTTAAAGATAATGCTGGATTATTGTCCCATCTTGAACTTGTAAGATTTTTTGAGAGAGCATTTAGAAGAAATGGTTTGAAATTAGCTTTTAGTGAAGGATTTAATCCACATGCTAAAATAAGAAACGCTGGTGCCAAAAGTGTCGGAGTAGAGTCAATTTGTGAATATTTAGAGTTTTATACAATAGATAATATTGATGAAAAAACTCTTATTAATGATAAATGGTTTAATGGTAATATAAAAATATTAGATATTTTTAAAGAAAAAAATGATGCTCCAAAAATAAACAGACAAATAAATTTTATGATATATAGATTTTCTGATTTTAAAATTAATGATGATTTTCAAATTGATGAATTCAAAGGTATTAATTCTTATAAAATAGAACATAATATGCTTATACTTAATACAATTTCAGAATTTTCATTTAGCAGATTTTCATCTGAAATTAGTTTTTCTAAAGCAGAAAGAGAACTTATTAAAAAATAATAGTTATAGTATTTGATTAGAGTAATCAAGTGAGGATATTAATTTGAAAAAACAGATATTTGTTAATGTAGATATAGATATAATTAGAATTGCAATTCTTGAAGATGGCAGACTTTGTGAATATTATGAAGAAAAAGATGATTGCGAAAGAATAGTTGGAAATATATATAAAGGTAAAGTTAGAAATATATTACCTGGTATGCAGTCTGCGTTTATAGATGTAGGAATTGAAAAAGATGTTTTTATGCATGTAGAAGATGTTTATATACCAGAGTTTATAGAAGATGAAGAGATTTTTGAAGAATGTGATATAGAATTAAGTAAAGTTGAATCAGAAAAACCTCTGGAAGATTTCGGAGTTTTTATTGAAGAGTTATTAAGTGTTGATGAAGATATAATTGTTCAAATTACAAAAGAACCTATTGGAACAAAAGGTGCAAGAGGAACAGCTCATCTTACAATTGCTGGTAGATATACTGTTCTTATGCCTAATCAAAATCATGTAGGTGTATCAAGAAAAATAACAGATGAAGAGGAAAGAAGTAGATTAAAAGAAATAGGTAAAGAACTTTGTCCAGATAGTATGGGAGTAATACTTCGAACAGTTTCAGGATTTAAGGAAAAAGAAAAAATTGAAGAAGATATAAGATTTCTTAATAATTTATGGAAAAAAATTGAAAGAAGAGCACAGAATATCAATGCTCCGTGTCTTATATATTCAGATCTTGAAATGGTTTTAAAACTAGTTAGAGATATTTTTTTAAATGATATTGATGAATTTCTTATTGATTCGTATCAAGATTATCAAAAAATAATAGATTTTTTTGATTTTTTACCAGAAGAATTAATAAGTAAAATCAAATATTATTCAGGTTCAAAACCTTTATTTGAAAAAAATAGTATTGAAAAAAGTATTGAAAAACTTCTTAACAGAACAGTTCAGCTAAAATGCGGTGGTTATATAATAATTGAGAAAACAGAAGCTTTAACAGCTATTGATGTTAATACAGGCAGTTATGTAGGAAACAGTCAAAAACTTGAAGAGACAGTTTTTAGAACCAATTTAGAAGCTGCGGTGGAAATTGCTAGACAATTAAGATTAAGAGATATTGGTGGTATAATAATAATTGATTTTATAGATATGAAAATTATAGAAAATCAGAATAAACTTGTTGAAGTTCTTAAAGAAGAATGTGTTAAAGATAAGATGCCAATTACAATATCTGATATAAGCGAGCTTGGACTTGTTGAAATGACAAGAAAAAGAGTTAGAAAAAGCCTTTTAGGTCAAATAACTCAGCCATGTCCTTATTGTAAAGGTAAAGGATATGTTTTATCTCCACAGGAAATTTCCTCTAAAGTATGACGAGATATAAGAAGATTTTCGAGAAAAACATTAAAAGATAATGTGCTTGTTTCAGTTCATCCAGAAGTTGGTTTTTATCTTATTGGTGAGGATGAGGTAAATCTGTCGAGAATGGAATATGAAACTCGAAAGAAAATATATATTAGAACAGAAAAAGATTTTCATGTAGAACAGTTTATCATAAGCTAAACTGTTTATTTAACAAGAAAGTTGATAATATAAAAAAATCAAAAACAGATCCCGGATCAGAATAGTACCGGGATGACAGCTTAAGTAAATGTGACTGCAACTTATTTAACAATAAGTTGCTTGTAACAAGAGTCTGCGACTCTTCAGTGACATAGTAACTTTGTTTTTTGTCACTAATGTCATAAAATGACATGTCACGCTTCACCTGTCACAGCTTCAATATTTTAAATAATTATACTATTCAAAACAATTGATATCTTGGTACCAGTTGAAAATTTACATAGTATAAATTTTCTCCTTACATGTTCAGCTTTAAATTACCTCCATGTAATTTCCTTAAGATTTTCTAATGTATGTTAGTTATTTATAATTTTATTCTTTTTAACTTTGAATTTCTTATTTGTATACTTATTGAAAATCTTAAGACAGCTTCCATAATTACGCTCGATATCAATTTTTTGAATCTATATGTAAAATCTAATTCAAAAAAAAGAAAACATAACTTTTTCAACAGGCTCGAAAATACCGAATGATTATTTTTTTGCGTTAGTGTAATAAAAAAAATTATATGATTTAAAATTTCATGTGGTCCGATTATTTAATATTTCTTTGATAAAATTACAAAAGAAAAATTTAGCTTGTTTAATTTGCTTTTTTCTCTTAAACTTATTATATAGCAAGATTTTTCGTGGAGGATTTATGAAAAAATTCTTATTTATAAACATAATGTTTGTTTTTATACTTGTATCTTTTTCCAGTACATATCAAAATTCTGAACTTATAGACTTATTTGTTGAATATGCAAAAATGCAAGAAAATCTTAATATAATGGGAAATAATCCAGAATACATAGAATCTTCACAGAGATTTGAAAAAAAAGTTGAGGATGAGATTTCTATTTTACTACAAGATAGAACAAGATTACACAGTATTCTTGATGAATTGTCAAAAAAAGACGATTCAGAAATGACAGCTTTTCTTCCTGTAATGAAAAAAATAAAAGAAAGCATTGGGAACAGTATTATCGTCAATGGAGAAGATTCAAGTGAAAAATCACTTTTTATAAAAGTAAGCGATATATTATCAAAACTTGAAAATTATAATAATCTTTCTTTTGCAAAATCAGCAAATTTAGAAGATGATAAATTTGTAATGCTTGTAAAAAGTATTTATGAACATAGTATAAATCCGGCAGATTATGATAGAAGATTTAAAAATTATAAAGGTTATGCAACAGATATAATGCAATACATAGCTTTAGAAAAAAATAAAGGAAGAGTTTCTCAAAACTCCATAAATAGATTAACTAAAATATCACAACTTGCTTTTTTTAAAGGTACAACCAATGAAGAATTAGCTCAAAGTATTGATACTATAGAAGTTTATACTTTAAAAACACCTAATTTTGTAATTAAATATCAAAAAACAGGTAAAAATGCTGTTGCTAATGCTAATAAAGATGATAATAACAATAATATTCCTGATTATGTTGATAATATTGCAAATTATCTTGAAAAATCACTTAAATATCAGATAGAAGAACTTGGGTTTAAATCTCCAGCAAATGCTCCTTCTATGGAAGTTCTTATAACAGATATGAGAGATTATGGTGTTACTGTGCCTGATATGGAAGATGAAAACATGCAAAAATGTTATATTCAAATAGATAATGATTATGTTGAGGATTTTTTTGCAACTAAAGGTGAAGATGCAGCTAAAGTCACTTGTGCTCATGAGTTATTTCATTCAGTTCAGGCGATGTATGGATTGTTTTCTAATCAGAATTTCCAGTATTCAAGATGGATGGCTGAAGGTACGGCAGTTTGGATGGAAGATGCTGTATGGACCGAAGTTGATGATTATCTAAGTTATATAAATGGTGCAAGAAATGTTTATTTTGATCAACCACAATCACCTATATTTATGCTTAGTCCGCAAAATTCTTATATTGCAGTTATGTATTATAAATTTCTTACAGATGCTAAATTATTTCCTTCTCAGGACAAAAAAGGTTTTATTAATGATAAACATATTTTAAGAGCTTTGTGGGAAGATGTTGAAAAAAATGGTTATTCTTCAATTGAAGCTAATTTATCTGTGTTTGGAGATGATTATTTTGAACTTATCAAAAGATTTAACATTATGAGATATACAAAAAAAGGTGTTAATGAAAGTGAAAAATGGGAAAAAGAACTAACATTTTTATCAAATACAGTTGATAAAGTATCAAGAAAAGTTGAAGAATATGAAGCTCCTAAAGTTTTTGGGGCAAATTATATAAAAGTTACTCCAAAAAATTTAAACTATAATAAAAATGTAAAAATATCATTTTCAAGTGAATATGCTTATCCAGTTACATTGCTTTTTAAGACAGAAAAGGGTATGAGAAGAATTGATATTGAAAACAAAAATGAATGGGAAATACCTGTAAAAAGATTTGGTAGAAAATACAAAGAAATAGTTGTTATTGTTGGAAACAATGATAGAAGAAATAATGGAATAGAATATAAAATAGATATTGAGTAAAAAATAAAAGCGTGTGAAGTAGTTAAAGGTTTAAAATCTTATGAAATCTATAAACTAACTAAATATTTTATTGTTTTCAAACTATTTTTTTGTATATAATTTTACGCTTATATACTCTGAATCTTCATTCACATTTAATTTTTGAGTGTGAGTTTTAAAAATATCTAATGGATCTTTTATAGTCAGAGTATATTCACCTTCTTCAAGGTCAATGTCAAACCATCCATCATCGTGTGTATTTGTTTTTTTTACAATATTAGTGTTTTTAAATTCTATTTCGAGTGAATTATGTATTTTTTTCGAATTTGAAAAAACCATACCTGAAATTTTTGAATTATCTTTTTCTGAAATTATTTTTTTTAATTTAATGATGTTAATGTTATTATTTACTGAAAATGTAATGTTTTCAATCTTATCAAGATATTTTTTTGTTGGATCAACTAATGTTATCTTTTTATTTTTTAAATTATCATCAATGACCTGAAATGAAAAAATACCATTTTTATCTGTAACCCATTTACTATCTTCTGAATATACTATGATTTGTGATAGCGGATTATCCTGTTCATCAGTTACTATGTTTTTTACAGTAAAATCATTCTGATATGTTAGAGATGAAAGTTCAAGTTCAAGAAAATCAGTATTTTTGGTTATTAAAAAGTTTTTTTCAACATAAATTCTATTATTTCTTGAAATTGTGATTAATTTTTCACCACAATTTATATCTTTCAATTTGAAAGAGCCGTCCTTTCTTGTATTAACTGTTTGATTATCTATATTAATTTGACATTCAACAGCAATTAAATTTAATGTGATTTTTCCAATTAAATCAGTTTTTTCAGGTGAAATTAAAAATTCAGAATGAATTTCAATATTATTTTCAGGGTTAATGAAAAAAGTTTGCGTGTTATAATATGGTGATGATATTTCAAGTTTCAATTGAGTATTTTCTTGAATATTAAAATCTTTAATCTGAAACATTCCTTTTGAATCAGCATATATTGTTATTGAGTCGTTTATTTTTATAGAAGCACCGCTTATTTTAGTAAATGTTTCTGAGTCATAAATTGTTGATATAATAGAAAATTTAATATTAGAAGATACTGTTTTGTTTATGTGGTTTTGAGTTTTTAGAGATTCACCATTTAATTCACTAGAATTATTACATCCGAAAAGAATAGTTTCCAGAAGAATTATTAAAAGAATCGCTGAGATTACTCTAAAATAATTCATTTATATCAACTCCTTTTTTTCCATTTTATATATTGTTTCGCCAATACAATGTCTTAATATTTTTCTTTGAAGAAATCTTTTTTCAATAAAAAGTCCTCCAAATCTGTTCTTCATATTTTTTTCGACAATAATAGGTGTTGATGATGAATTATTTGAAATGTCCACTAACCAAGTTTCGAGTTTGATATTTCCAATAATTGTAGTATTAGCAGTAATTGGTTCTAATAAAGCAATACCTGTTTTTAAAGTTCTATGAAATCTTGTATCACTTATTTTCGAAACAATTGCAAAATCAGAGTTTGAGTTTTTAGCAGATTCAATTATGATTTCATTGTTTATATTTTGTCCTGGAGTTAAATTATTTTTTTCCATACTTAAATCAAGGTAAAATGAATTGCTTTTTATTATGTTTTTTTTTGAAAGTTCTTTTTCAATACATTCAATATAGTGAAATATCATTTCTCTATTATAGAAACCTTCTAATTCAGGATAAACTATAAGCACTTCTGATTTTGAAGTATTCAGTTTAACTTTTGTGAATCCTGAAAACATAAATGTCAGGAAAATTATAAAAAAAACTAATATTATTCGTCGTCTCTTAACCATTCTTTTAAGGCCTGTACTAGTTTTTTTTGGGTTTCTTCATCCATTTTTTTAGGTAAATTTAGTTTATCAAGCGGAGATTTTTTTTTTCCTTTTTTCTTTTCAATTTGAATTTTTTTATCACTCATATATCCTCCAACAATTGCTATATTAATAAATATTCCTATATATTAATTTATCGACATTTTGATAATAAAAACAAGTTAAATAGCTAACACGCTATTCGCAGGCTTTTAACCCTCAACCCTCAAACTCTTTAACCTATTTTAAGAGATGTTTGTTTTTACTTGACTATAAATGCTATGCCTTGTAGTATTTAGTCATACTTGGCATTATGTATTAAATTAAAAAATATATAATGAGAATAATAAAATTACCGGGGGAGATTTATGGAATTCAGTACAGTGAATGATAAGATCAATTTGTACAGAAAAAAAGTGGAAAAGATCAAACTTGGTGGCGGGGAAAAGAAAATAGAAAAACAGCATGCAGCAGGTAAATTAACTGCAAGAGAAAGACTTGATAGTCTTTTTGATCCTGAATCATTTCAAGAATTATTTATGTTTTCTGAACACCGATCTAATATTATGGGTATGGAAAACAAAGAACTTCCTGCAGATGGTGTTATTACTGGGTGTGGTGAAATTAATGGGAGGACAGTTTATACTTTTTCCCAAGATTTTACAGTAGCTGGTGGTTCGTCAGGTGAAATGCATGAAAAAAAAATATGTGAAGTAATGGATATGTCTTTGAAATGCGGAGTTCCTTTTATTGGTATAAATGATGGTGGTGGAGCTAGAATTCAAGAAGGAGTTGACGCTTTATCAGGTTATGGACAGATTTTTTTTAGAAATACACTGCTCTCTGGAGTAGTCCCTCAGATTTCAATAATTGCAGGTCCTTGTGCAGGTGGAGCAGCTTATTCACCAGCACTTACTGATTTTATAATAATGGTAAAAAACAATGCTAAAATGTTTATTACTGGTCCTGAGGTTATAAAAGCTGTAACTGGTGAAGTTATAACTGACAATGAACTTGGCGGTGCAATGACTCATGCAACAGTATCAGGATTAGCTCATCTTGTTGCAGAAAACGATCATGATGCACTAAATCTTGCTAAAAGATTGCTTTCTTATCTTCCTTCAAATAATCTTGAAGAACCACCTGTTTATTTAACAGATGAAGCTTCTCTTGGAAAAGATGAAAGTCTTAATAGAATTCTTCCTGATGATACGAAGATTGCTTATGATATGAGAGATATTATAAAAAAAATTATTGATAAAGGTAGTTTTCTTGAAATACAAGAATTTTATGCTCCAAATATAATAATTGGTTTTGCGAGAATAAAAGGTAGAAGTATTGGAATTGTTGCTAATCAGCCAATATGCTCAGCGGGAGTACTTGACATAAACGCTTCTGATAAAGCTGCAAGATTTATTAGATTCTGTAATTGCTTTAATATTCCACTTGTAACTTTTGTTGATGTACCAGGATTTATGCCAGGAGTTGAGCAAGAATACAATGGAATAATAAGACATGGTGCTAAGATGCTTTTTGCATATTCAGCAACAATTGTTCCTAAAATAACTGTTATTGTAAGAAAAGCCTATGGTGGAGCGTATTTAGCAATGTGTTCAAAAGATATGGGTGCAGATAGAGTTATTGCATGGCCAACAGCAGAGATTGCTGTAATGGGAGCTGAAGGAGCTGCAAATATTATATTTAGAAAAGAAATAAAAGCAGCAACAGATAAAAAACAAGAGTATATTAATAGAGTTGCAGAATATAAGGAAAAATTTGCAAATCCATATATTGCAGCAGGTAGGAATTTTATTGATGAAATAATAGAACCTGCAAATACAAGAAAACATATAATAAGAGCTCTTAATAGTATTATTACGAAAAGAGAAATGAGACCTCCGAAAAAACACGGAAATATGCCTTTATAGGAGAAAAAATGGATATTTTTTATTTTGGATTGAAAGTTAGTACTGTTGGTATGAGTATTGTTTTTAGTATTCTTATCATTATTTCAATATTTATTTATTTTTTAAGGTTTTTTCAAGATATAGAACAAGAAACAATTATAGAAGATATTATTGAATTAAAAAAAGAGAATATTGATGATAGTGATGAAATAGCTGCTGTAATATCAGCGGTTGTAGCTAGTTTTTACAAAGATTGTAAGTTTAGAATAAATTCATTTACTGAAGTTACAGAAGAAATAGCTAATTCAAATTTTAAAGATTTTAATATTTGGGCTAAATATGGAAGAATGGACATTATGACCAATCATTCTAATTTTGGAAAAGGAAGGTTAGAAAAATGGAAAAGATGAGAATTAAAGTAAATGGTAAATTGTATGATGTTGAAGTTGAATTTCTTGATGGTGATGGTATATCTTCAAATAATGTTTCTTCTGTTAAAAGAGCTGAAACTCCGGTAATTAAAAAAACTCAAGTATCACACGCTTCTGGAAATGGAGTGAAATCGCCTATTGGTGGTGTTGTAAAAGAAATAAAAGTAAATGTTGGTGATAATGTAAAAGAAAATCAAATTGTTATTATAATTGAAGCTATGAAAATGAATACAAATGTGATTTCAGAGGTAGAAGGAACAGTTTCAAAAATTCGAGTAGCATCAGGAGATTCAGTTAAACAAGGTCAGATGCTTATTGATTTTTAATTGAATTTTTAATTAAAGGAGCCAAAGTATGATAGATATTTTATTAACATTTATGTCTAAAACAGGATTTGTTTTAATGGGTTACAAAGATATTATAATGATATTGATAGGATTGTTTCTTATATATCTTGGAATAAAAAAAGAATTTGAACCAATGTTGTTAATACCTATAGGATTTGGTGCTATAATTACTAATTTACCTGGAGCTAATCTTATGGCTTTACCTCATGAAAATGAGGCTGGTGGATTGTTTTATTATATTTATCAAGGTGTAAAACTTGAATTATTTCCACCAATAATTTTTATGGGTGTGGGAGCATTGACTGATTTTGGTCCTCTTATTGCTAATCCAAAAACATTTTTATTAGGTGCAGCATCTCAAATTGGTATTTTTTTAACTTTAATAGGTTCTTTACTCCTTGGATTTACTAGTAATGAAGCAGCTTCTATTGGTATAATTGGTGGAGCTGATGGACCAACAGCTATATTTACAACAGCAAAACTTGCTCCGCATCTTCTTGGTGCTATAGCAGTTGCTGCATATTCGTATATGGCACTTGTTCCTATGATACAGCCTCCAATTATGAGATTACTTACAACTAAAAAAGAAAGAATGATATTAATGGATAATTTAAGAGAAGTGTCAAAACTTGAAAAAATTTTATTTCCTTTGATAACAATGATTATATGTATTCTTTTTGTTCCGGCAGCAGCTCCGCTTATTTCAATGTTAATGTTTGGTAATCTTATAAAAGAAGCTGGTGTTGTAGATAGACTTTCAAAAGCAGCACAAAATGAAATAATTAATATTACAACAATATTTTTAGGTTTATCTGTTGGAGTTACAATGAATGGAGAGAATTTTTTAAATACTGAGACTTTAAAAATACTTGTTCTTGGTATGATTGCTTTTTCAATTTCAACAGCTTCGGGTGTTATATTTGGAAAAATAATGTGTTATGCAACAGGTGGAAAGGTAAATCCTTTAATTGGTGCAGCTGGAGTTTCTGCTGTTCCTATGGCAGCAAGAGTAGTTCATAAAGTAGCTCAGGAAGAAAATCCTAAAAACTTCTTACTTATGCATGCTATGGGACCAAATGTTGCAGGGGTTATTGGTTCTGCTGTTGCAGCTGGAGTTTTATTATCAATTTTCAATTAGGAGATTAATATGTATTGTATTAAAAATGGAAAAATATTTACTGTTACTAATGAAACTATAGATAAAGGTGATATATTAGTTAAAAATGGGAAAATTGAAAAAATCGGTAAAAATCTAAAAATACCTGCTGGATATGACATTATTGATGCTGAAAATAAACTTGTATACCCTGGTTTTATTGATGCTCATTGTCATGCTGGTATAATGGAGTCAGGAGAAGGTGGAGACGCAGGAGATGACACTAATGAAATGACAGATCCTGTTACATCTAATGTAAGAGCATTAGATGGTATAAACCCATTTGATACAGCTTTTAGAGAAGCTTTAATAAATGGTGGTATAACTTCTGTAATGGTATCTCCAGGTTCTGCAAATATAATAGGTGGAGAAGTTTGTGCATTAAAGACTTGTGGTAAAATAATCGATGATATGATAATAAAAGAAGTTATTGGTATGAAAATGGCTCTTGGTGAAAATCCTAAAAGAGTTTATGGTTCTAAAGGAAAAGCTCCATTTACTAGAATGTCTAATGCAGCTATAATGAGAGAAAGTTTTTTTAAAACAAAAGAATATATTACAAATAGAGCAAAAAAAGATTCTACAACACCTTTTGATCTTAAATATGAAAATCTTGCCAAAGTTATAAATAAAGAAATACCTGCAAGAATACATTGTCATAGAGCAGATGATATTGCAACTGCAATCAGAATAACGAAAGAATTTGATATTGAATATATTATTGAACATACTACAGAAGGTCATTTAATACCTGATTACATAGCAATGCAGAATATATCAGTTTGTGTTGGACCAACTTTAACAGGAAAAAGTAAACTTGAATTAAGAAATAAAACAATTGATACTGTAAAAGTTTTGCATGATAAAGGTATAAAAGTTTGTATATCAACAGATCATCCTGTATTTGAACTTTATCTTTTGCCAGTTAGTGCTGGTTATGCTTTAAAAACTGGACTTAATCATGATGAGATAATTAAAATGATAACAATTAATCCAGCGGAAGTTTGTAGAATAAGTGATAGAGTTGGAAGTCTTGAAAAAGGAAAGGATGCCGATATTGTAATATGGGATAAAAATCCTCTTAATACTGGTGCAAATGTACAGCTTGCAATGGTAAATGGTAAAATAGAATATAGTATTTAATAAGTGGTTTTAATACGGGGTTTATAAAGATGTTTTTGAAAAATATTAAGATTTTTTTATTTTTTGTTCTAATTTCTGTAGTTTTATTTTATGCAACTGGATGTTTTTTTGAAGATGATGATGTTGTAGTTGTTAATAATACATATTTTTATCATAATAATATAATTTGTACAAATTTTTCAATTCTTTTAGATGAAGATGATCTTTCATCTGGAGATTCTGCTTGGGGAGAAAAAACAGAGATAAATCCTTATTATTATGCTCTTCCTTTTAATAATGTAACTTTTAAAATGGCATATGAGAAAGGTTTTAAAATTCCACTTGGTTGGTCATATCAGCTTTTAAGTCAACCTGTTAAAAATAAATGGGTTGAGATAATAAATGAAAAAGATGGTAAATATCTATATTGTCAATGGGAAGATGTTGGACCATGGTTTGTTGAGGATTTTCAATATGTATTTAGTGCTATGAATGGAGTTCCTGAAATAAGACCAAAAACTGAAGAAAATATAGGTGAAATTGTTAATCTTTATGATCAATATGCAAAACAGGGAATATTTTCTAAAATGCAGACTATAGAATGTAATGGAGCAGGTATTGATATTTCTCCAACAGCTATGGAGTATCTTACTGGAAAAAGAAATGGTAAAATAAAAGTGAAATGGAGATTTGTAACAGAAGAAGAAGCAAGATCAAAAGATCCGATGAAACTATTCTGGTTTAAAAATGTAAATAGAAATTCTCCTCCAAAGAATTCTTCGTATAAAGATGAAATAAACTATTTTTTTTATGAAGGAGCAACTGAGTGGCAATAGACCTTCATATTCACACTACAGCTTCAGATGGATGTTTTTCTCCTACAGATATTGTAAAATCAGCTTCTCAAAATGGTATTATTGGTATGTCTATAACTGACCATGATACTATGAATGGTGTTGAAGAAGCAGTTAATTGCGGAAAAACTTGTGGTGTAGAAGTTATTAGAGGTATAGAGTTTTCTGTTGATATGCCAGATGATGAAATACATATAATTGGATATTTTAATTCTCCTGTTTCAAATGAAGTTCAAGATATACTTAAAACACTTAGAAAAAAACGAATTCAGCGTGCTTATCAAATATTAGCTAAACTTTCAAAACTTAATATTGTCTTATCAATAGAAGATGTGATAAAATTTACAGGAGCAAGTGATTATATTGGAAGACCTCATATTGCTATGGCTATGATTGAAAAAAATTATGTGAAAAATAAAAATGAAGCTTTTAATAATTTTTTGTCAATCGGGCTTCCTGGTTATGCTGAGCGTGATAATGGCATGGATATTGAAAATACTATTAAACTTATTAAAGATAATAATGGTATTGCTGTTATAGCTCACCCGGGTGTTTTAAAAAACAGAGATTATTTTGATATTGTTATAAAAAAAGGCATAGATGGAATTGAAGTATTTCATCCTTCACACGATAGTAATCTTATGCAAGAGTTTTTAGATTTAGCAAAGAAAAAAAATATGCTTATTACTGGTGGTAGTGATTATCATGGAAATGGAGATAAAAATCCTGAAATTGGGAATTTCTGTATAGATTATTTATATTTTTGCAAATTAAAGGAGGCGTTTTGAAAAAAATATTTTTTGTTTTTCTTGTTTTAATGTCTTTTGTAAGTTTTTCTGAAGAAAAGAAAAAAGACGTTTTTGATTCGATATTTGAAAGAAAATTAGAAGAAGAAAAGCTTATGGAGCAAAAGAAAAATCCTGATTTTATTATAAAAGTAGCTGAAGAAGCTTATAAAAACAAAGATTATAAGAAAGCAAGTGAAAATTATCTTACAGCTTATACAATGAGACCACAAAATATGAAACTTAAAATGAATCATTATAAAGCTGAAGCTATGGATTTTATTGATAGATTTAAGATTGCTTTTTATATTGTTGGATTTATAATGTTTTTTTCTTTTGTATTTAAAATTATTTCAGTTTATAATGCTGGTGCTGAAAACAGACTTGAAAAAGGAAAAGATGCTGATCTTATTAAAATAAAAGATGAATTTTTAAAAGGTAATTATGAAAATACAGTTAAGATTACAAGAAGTATTTTAGATAAACCATATTCTTTTACAATTCCAGATAAATATTTTATAAATGCAACTTTGGCAAAAGCTTATTATAAAATGGGTGTTTATACTAATGCTAAAAAATATGCAATGAATGGTATTAGAATGAAAACTATTTCACCTGAGCTTCATGATCTTCTTTGTGAAATTTTTATAAAGACAAATGATACTTCACCAATGGCAATAAAAGAATATGAGATTAAATTACAAAAAAATCCAAGCGATACTAAGATTATAAATATGCTTTTTGATTATTATGTTGCAAGAAAAGATATAAATGATTCTGCTATGAATATATATAATAAAATTTATAGATATAATCCAGAAAATCTTGATGCTGCTGATATGATTTGTCTTAGAGGTATTAGAAAACAGGATCTTGATCCTGCTATGATTCCTATATATGAAAAAGTTCTTGAAAAATTGAGACCTGATGATAATAAACTTAAAAGCACTTTATTAAAATGTTATGTTTCTAATAAAAAACATGAACAAGCTTATAAATTTGCCAAAGATTTTTTAAGTATGAAAGAATTTATGGAAGATAAAAATCTTCATAAAATATTTTTTGATAGTGCTAAAGCTACCGGGAAAATGGATAATTTAAAAGAGTTTTACACTGAGTTAAGGAAAAAATATCCTGAATCAGTTTTTTTAGAAAATATGTTTGATGAACATGAAAAAAGAAAAGAGGGTTTGGATATAGAAAATCGTATGATAAAAGATAAAAATTCTATTATGGAACAAGGAATTAAAATTTGTCCTGTATGTGCTCATATTAATACTAGTGAACAAAAATTTTGTGAAAAATGTGGAAAACCATTAAATATTTAAAATTATATATTATATTTTTTATAGCTTTTTTTTGCATGAATATTTATGCTTCTGATTTTGATACATATATGAAGCAAGGTATTATGTATTTTAATTCAAGTGATTATGGTCAGGCTAAAGATCTTTTTAAAAAAGCTCTTATTATTAAGCAAGAAGATCTTAATGCAAGATATAATCTGGCTGTTTGTTTTTTTAAAGTTAATGATTATTCTAAAGCACTTGAAGAAACCAGATTTATATTGTCAATGTATCCTTCTGACGAACCTTCAATAAAGCTTCTTGAAGAAATACGCCGTTCTTCAGTAAATGATCTTAAGTTAAAGATAGATTCCTTTAAGTATGAGGAAAAATGGTATATAGAACTTATAAATATATATTTTTTAAACAAAGAATTTAGAGAAGCTCTTGATATTTTTGAAAAAGCTAAGGAATTTCTTCCAAGAAGTGCTCGTTTATATGAAATTGCAGCTAAGGTTTATCAGGGAAGCGGGAATTTTGAAAAAGCTTCTGAAAATATTGAAAAAGCATTTCATCTTGCACCAGATGACCCTTCAATATTTGAATCTTTAAAAAGTATTTTAGATGAAAAGACAAAATATGGACAAAATAATATTAGTAAAGAAACAATTAAAAAAAATGAAGTAGATGATATTGCCGAAACTTCTTATATAAAATCAAATGATTATTATAGGATGAAAAATTGGACAGCTGCTTTAGAAAATATAGAAAAAGCAATTACTTTATCTAAAAACAATTCAATATATCTTAATTTTAGAGATAAAATAAAAGAAGATTATAATATTTCAAATGAAGCTGAAAAGTTATTTACAGATGGAATGAAGATGTTTAAGATTGGAAGATATCATCAGGCTGTATCTTATTTAAAAAAAGCGTCAGAAACTATTCCTAACAATCTTAATCAGAATATTCTTAACATGAAGATAATGGAAAGTTATAAAAATTTAGAAGATTATGAAAAACAAATTGAATATTGTTTTAAAATACTTGAAAATGATAAAACTGATATTAAAGTATGGATTTACCTTGCAGATAGTTATTACTTTATTGGCGATTATATAAGTTCAAGAAAACATTTTTCTTATATTAAAGAAAATTTTAAGGATTATCTTAATAAGTATCCTAATATTGATAATAATATAGAAAAGAGAATTTCAGATATAAAGATGAAATTATTTTTGCCAAGTCTAAAAAATTATTTTGTGTATGCATTACTTATAATATTGATATTTTTAATAGCTTATAATTCTCCTATTGTTAAAAAAAGAGTTAATATAAAAAAAGCAGAAGAGTTTTTTGCAAAAAGATCATGGTCTGATGTTGTTGAACTTTTAGAAACAGTCAGAAAATATAAATTTGTAAGACAAAAGAAAATTAAAATTTATAAAATGCTTATTTTTTCTTATATACAGCTTAGAGATGTTGATCAAGCTGAAATTCTTCTTAAAGAAGCTGAAAAGATAATTGCTGAAGATGAAGAACTCATGAGCTATTATGCTATGATAAATCTTAAAAAAGAAATTTTCACAAAAGAAGCTTTATATTCTTATAAAGTTCTTTTTATTAAAGAGCCAGATAATATAAGATTATTAAAAATAATTGTAAAATACTTTTGGGAAAAAAAGAGAAATCCTGATTTTAAACCTGAAATTGAAATTTTTGACGAAAATAAAATTAATATTCTTGAAAAAGTATTTGTTCATGAAAAAGATAATCTTGAAGTTTTAAATCTTTTAGGTGATGAATATAAAAAAGCTGAAATATACAATAAAAATTCATTAAAAGTCTTTAATAAATTACTTGAATTTGATTTTGAAAATATTGCTGTTCATATTTTAGTTGCAAAAACTTATTGTGCTATTGGTGAATATGAAAAAGCTATTAAGGAAGTTAAATTTGTATTTAGAAGAGATATAAATAATGCTGAAGCTCATGATATATTTAAAAAAAGTTTTATTGCGAATGGAAATCTTAATCAAGCTCTTATAGAATATGAAAATCTTCTTCAAATAGATCCAGGTAATTATTATATATCTGATAATATTAAAGACCTTAGAAAATTAAGAGCATCGTATTCTGAAACTAAGAAAAGCATAATTGAAGAGAGTGAAGAGGAGAAATTTTCTAGAGCTAAAGCTTTGTTTAATGATGGGGAATATAATGATGCAATTACTATATTCAATGAACTTTTTGATAACTCTTTTAGAAAAAATGATACTGGATTTTATTTAACTTATGCTTATTTAAAAAAAGATATGATAGAATCAGCTCTTAAACAGTATGAAAAAAATAATTTTGATGAAGAACTTATGGAAAGAAAACTTAAAGAACTTATTTATCAGATAGGTAGAAAGCTTGAGGAAAACGGAGATCTTGAAAATGCTGTAAAAATGTATGATAAAATATGCAGAATTGATATTTCTTATAGAGATGTATTTGAAAGATATGAAAACCTTGCATTATCGACGGATGAAACATGAAAAAAGCAATTATTTACTGTTTTATTGCTTTATTATTTAGTTTTAATACTTTTTCTTTTACAATTCATGGAAATATATTTGATAGTAGTATGAATGTTGTTTCTGATGTTACAATTACTGTAAATGATGAAGTTTATATGAGTGATGAAAATGGATATTTTAATATTTCACAAGTTTCAGATAATATTTTTTTAAAAGCAGTAAAAGATGGATATATTGATTATTCTAAAAATCTAATAATACAAAAAGATAGTCAGTTTTCATTTACTATGAATAAAATGACAAAAAATACAAATACAATTTCAAGTGATATTTTTAAAATTACATCTTCACATTATGGAATTAGTGGTATTTTAAATTTAATTGATTGCAATATACTTTCACCTGAAAAAACTATATTGAGTTATAGTTTTTCGAGAATTGATTTTGCATTTAAAGGTAATGAATTTCATAGAAATTCTTCAAATATTAGATTAGTTAGTGGAGTTGAAAAAGATATAGAAGTTGGGTTTTCATTTTTTGTAACTGAGGATAGTTCTTTTAATGTTGTTACAGAAAGCAATGTGTTTGCTTTAAAAAGTAAAATTGGTAGTTTTGAGGGTTTATCTTCTGCAATCTCGTATGTCACGAGAGGAGGAAATGATTCTTTGATACTTTCTGCAGATTATTCTCTTGATAATAATATTCAGGCAATTTTAAATTTTGTTTACAATATTAATTCTGATAAATCGAAAGCTGATATTGGTATTAAATATGTTTTAAGCCCATATATCCAACTTGAAAGCGAACTTGTAATGGGTTTTTATAATCAAAAAGCTCAGAGTGTATTTAGAATTGTTGGTTCAAAAGATGATTATGAAGTGTTTTTCTTCTATATTGATGATATACTTAATAATTATCAGGTAACTGGAGCAGGGTTTGATTATAAATTTTAGGAGATTAAATAATGATAAATAGTATAAAAAAAGAATTAGAACTTTTTGTTAGAAATATATTGAATGAGTATATAACAAATAGTAATGTATTTGAATTTGATGAAAAAGATTATCCAGAAATATTTGATTTGAAATCTGGTATTGGAATAATTGTAAAACATAATAATGAAATTATAGGAGAAGCTTGTCATATAACTATGGATAGAACATTTCTTCTTAATCTTAGAGATATGCTTCTTATGGTTATAAAAGGCGATTCTAAAAAAAATATGCCTGATCCAGAACAGATAAAAAATATGACTTTTGAATTATTTTTAACTGAAAGAATAAAAGCTGTAAAATCAATTGATAATATAGATGTTTCAAAACAAGGTTTAATTATACAGCAATTAGGAAAAACAGCTTTTAGATTGCCAGAAAAGACTAAAAAAACAAATGTTGAAATAATAACTGAACTTATTGAAAAAACAGGATGTAAAGTAGATAAAAAAGATTTTTCAGGATTTTTAATTTTTTCTTTTTCAGTTGAAAAATTTGTTTTTTAGCAAAAGTTACTTTTAATCAGAGAATTTAATAATGAAAACAAAGATTAATGCAAGATTATTATTTACATATAGCATTTTCATCTTCATTATACTTGGTATATCTATATTTTTTTTATTAAAATTTCGTAGAATTGATAATGTTTTCAAAGTATCTGTAAAAGAATATGAACTTATTGTTAAAATCAACAAATTAAAAGTTAAATATTTTAATATGGGAAATATTACTTATGTTGATAAAGATGAATTAGTAAATCTTAATAATGAAATTGAAAATATAAGAACTACTGTAAAAGAACTTAGTTTAAAAGAAAAAGGTTTTGAGGAAATATATAGAAATATAATTGATAATAATCTTATATATGGTGATATATACAATTTTATTGATTTTACTGAAAAAACTTTAAATAATCTTTACAATCTTCATCTTAAAGAAATGGATTATATAAATCGTACAATTAGTATGTTTATTTTTTTAGCATTGCTTTTTGGAATAATTCTTATGATTTATTTTTCTTCATATATATCGGGGCCTG
Source organism: Candidatus Muiribacterium halophilum (assembly GCA_023228995.1). Taxonomy (GTDB): domain Bacteria; phylum Muiribacteriota; class Muiribacteriia; order Muiribacteriales; family Muiribacteriaceae; genus JALOAD01. The sequence continues at coordinate 44,385 of JALOAD010000011.1, read as the reverse complement.
TTGTTAAACTTAGGAAAGTTTTAAAAAAAAATATTGATGATATTGATATTTCAGAATTTGAAAGTATTAATACAGGAGATGAAATTGAGTTTTTAGCAAAAGAATTTTATTTTTTAATTAATGAGCTTAGAGAATCAAGAAAAAAATTACAAAATACAAATATAAATCTTGAAAAAGAACTTTTAAAAAAAATTGAACATATAAATGAAATAAATAAAAGAATTTATCATAGTAAAAAACTTTCAGCTCTTGGAAGTCTTGTTGCAGGAATTGCCCATGAAATAAAAAACCCTCTTAATGTAATATCAAATATTTTGTATAATTTTGATTCTTCTGATAAAGATGCAATTAAAATAGTTTTAGAACAAGTTGGCAGGATTGATAAACTTGTATCTGGATTTTTAGATTATGCTAGAATTGAAAAATATCAAAAAAAAGATATTGATATTTCATCAAATCTTGAGAATATAATTGTTTTTTTTAGAAAAGCTGCAAAAGATATAAATATAATATTTGAAAAAGAAGGAGATAATTTTAATATTTTTGCAGATTGTGAAAAAATAGAACAAGCATTACTTAATTTATTTATGAATTCAAAAAATGCGTTAAAAGATAAAGAGTATAAAGAAATTTTTATTAAATTAACAAAAAAAGATGAAAAAATAAATATTATATTTAAAGATAATGGAAATGGTATAGATAATGATATAATAGACAGAATATTTGATCCTTTTTTTACAACAGGATCTCAAGGTACTGGGCTTGGATTATCAATGGTATACAATGTTGTAAATATGCATAATGGTAATATTACAGTCAATTCGCAAAAGGGTAATTTTTGTGAATTTGTTATACAATTAGGAGGTGCTAATGAATGAAAAAATACTTATTCTTGAAGATGAAGCAGATGTTTTATTTAGACTTTCAAAAGAACTTTCAGATGAATTTGAAGTAGAAACTTGTTTAAGTATTAAGGATTTTGATAAAACATTGCAGAGCTTTGAACCTGAAATTGCTGTTATGGATATAAGACTTCCTGATGGTTCTTCAATGGAATATCTTAAAGAAAAAAAGTTATATAATAAAGGTATTAGTGTAATACTTATTAGCGGATATCCAGAAGAAGAATACCTTATTGATGGAATAAGACTTAAAATATCTGATTTTATAAAAAAACCATTTAGACCGGTTGAGCTTAAATATGCTATAAGAAAAATAATAAATGAAAAAAATACAAAGTCAGCTAATAGAATTTTATCTTCAAAATCTGATAATAAACTTGTGTTTAAAAGTGAATGTATGAATAATATATTAGAAAAAGCTACAAAATATGCACAAACTGATGAACCTGTTCTTATTACCGGAGAATCTGGTACAGGCAAACAGCTTATTGCTTCTTTTATACATTCTCAAAGCAATAGAGCTAATACTATTTTTCTTGATATAAATTGTGCATCTATTTCAGAAACCTTGCTTGAATCTCAGCTTTTTGGACATAAAAAAGGTGCATTTACAGATGCTAAAGAAGATTTTAAAGGTTTTTTTGAACTTACTTCCGAAGGAACATTATTTTTAGATGAAATTTCTGAAATGAAGCCAGAACTTCAGGCAAAACTTTTAAAAGTAGTTGAAAATAAATCATTTATCCCATTAGGTGGAAATAGACCTGTTTCTGTTGATTCAAGGATAATTACTGCAACTAATAGAAATATTGAGGATTATATAAAAAATTGTAAATTTCGACATGATCTTTATTATAGACTTAATGTGTTTAGAATTGAAATTCCTCCATTAAGGGAGAGAAAAGAAGATATTTCAATTTTATGTGAATATTTTATAAAAGAATCTAATTTAAGACTTAATAAAGATATAAAAAAAATATCTGATGAAGTAATAGATAAATACATTAATTATAATTGGCCTGGAAATATTAGAGAGTTAAAAAATGTAATTCATAGAGCTGTATTGCTTTCTGAAGATAATATAATTAAAAAGACATTTCTTAATATTGAAGAGGATAATGACAAAAAAAATGTATTTATATCAGATTCAGGTATTCTTCTTGATGATATTGTAAAAAAAATTGAAATTGAATATATAACAAAAGCAATGGTGAAGACCGGTGGGTCTCAGAGCAAGGCTGCAAGGCTTCTTGGTATAACTAGAGATATGTTAAGGTATAGAATAAAAAATTACAATATTAATATTTGAATTTTTTTTTGAATTTGTTAAGTTATGTTGGTATAATAACATTAATCTGTTTAGGAGGAAATATATGGATTTTATTAAAAAATTATTTGGATTATTAGTGAAACTAGGATTTTTCATGGTTGCTTTAGGCGGTTTATTCGTATGTGGACTTATAGCTTATGCTTATGTAATGGATAAACTAGAAGAAGATGATGATGAAGATTTTGATTTTGATGAAGAATTTAATGATGAAGAAGAAGATGATGATGATTTTGAAGACGAAGATGATAATGAACATGAAGATGTAAAGGATGATGATGCGGAAGAAGATAAAGAATAAAGTAAAAATTGAAGTTGAAATTGTAAATAGACCAGATACTGATATTTTAAATAAGATTATAAATATAGAAAAAGAAAGTTTTGGAATCGGGGCCATACACGAATGGGTGTTGGCTCCTTTTATTTTATCTTCAAAAGTTATTGTGCTTAAAGTAAACAATGAGATTAGTGGTGTTTCAATATTTATAAAAGAATTTGAAGAAGATTGTGTTTTTTACTTTACTCTTGCTTTATTAAAAAAGCATAGAGGAAAGGGTTTAGGTAAATATTTTTTTGAGTCAAGTGTTAATATTATATTTGAAAAATTTCCTAAGATAAATAAAATAAGATATACAGTTGATCCTGAAAATAATTTTAATAATGAATTTTTTAAAAATTATGGAGCAAAACAAACTGATTTTTTTAAATCAATTTATGGTGAAGGTGTTGACAGAAACTATGTTGTTTTAACAAGGAATGATTTTTATGAAAATATTACTTTTTGATATTGATGGGACAATAGTTGATGTTAAAAAATCGGGTCAAAAAGCACTTTTTGATGCTTTTTTGGAAGTTACTGGTCAGGATTGTTCAAAAATCAATTTATGTATGGCAGGAAAGACAGATGCAGGAATTATCAAGATTATTATGGAAGCTTTTAAAGTTGATAATAGCCAAAAAAACTTTATTATTACAAATTATATAAAAAACCTTGAAAATAATATGAAAATTATAAATAGTTTTATTATGCCAGGTGTAATGGAGATAATTAATTTTATAAAACAAAAAGATTATTATGTTCCTGGATTATTAACTGGAAACATGTATGATGGTGCAAGATTAAAACTAGAGTATTTTGAATTATTCAAGTATTTTCCTTTTGGTGCTTATGGAGATAATCATTGTAATAGAAATGATTTAGCAATTGATGCTTTAAAAAGATTAAAACATCTTTATGGTGATGAGAGTTTTTCTAATGAAGATATTATAATAATTGGAGATACTCCTATGGATATTGAGTGTGGTAAAAGCATTAATGCTAAGACTATTGCTGTTGCAACTGGTCCTTATAGTATGGAAGAACTTGCTGAACATAAACCAGATCTTTTATGCGACACACTTGAAAATACTTCTGAAATAATCACATTTATCAATAAAAGCAGTATATGAAGCGTATAAGTGCGGTAAGAGAAATGTCGAATTTCGAATGTTGAATTATAAAAGCCGTGACAAGTAAAGTTGTGAAGTAGAAAGGGTTAAAGGGTGAAATGGTGAAATGGTGAAATGGTGAAATGGTGAAATGGTGAAATGGTGAAATGGTGAAAGGGTGAAATGGTGAAATGGTGAAATGGTGAAATGGTGAAATGGTGAAAGGGTGAAATGGTGAAAGGGTGAAATGGTGAAATGGTGAAATGGTGAAAGGGTTAAATGGTGAAATGGTGAAATGGTGAAATGGTGAAATGGTGAAAGGGTGAAATGGTGAAATGGTGAAAGGGTTAAAGGGTTAAATGGTGAAATGGTGAAATGGTGAAAGGGTTAAAGAGTTAAAGAGTTAAAGGGTGAAATGGTGAAAGGGTGAAAGGGTGAAAGGGTGAAATGGTGAAATGGTGAAATGGTGAAAGGGTGAAAGGGTTAAAGAGTTAAAGGGTGAAAGGGTGAAATGGTGAAATGGTGAAATGGTGAAATGGTGAATTGGTGAAATGGTGAAAGGGTGAAAGGGTTAAAGGGTTAAAGGGTGGAAGATAATAGCGAAAAAAAGCTATTGCTTTTTTAGTGAAGTTTTTAACCCACAACCCCTTAAACTATCTAACTTTCTTTATTGTTGTCATCCCGGTATGATTCTGAGCCGGGATCTAGCTCTGTTTCTATCTTTAATTTTATATTTTTTTAATTCCTATTTCTACTTCTATTCCATTGATATCCCAATTTTTATAAGAATATCCTTCTTTTTTATCAAAACTAACATTGTCACAAAGTGTTTCTTTGGTAAGATAATTTCCATATTTATTGTAAGCATTTTTTATCGCATCATCAGATAATATTGACAAAGCAATTCTATCCATTACTTCAAAACCTTCATCTTTTCGCATGTTTTGAATTTTATTAACAAGTTCTCTTGTATAACCTTCAAAAGTTAGTTCTTCATCAAGATGTGTGTTTAATGCAACGAATAATTCGTTTTCTGAAATAACAGAAAAATCTTCTTTTCCATGGGAAATTATATTAATATCTTCATAACAAAGTTTTATTTCATTAGTATCTACATTTATCTGAACATCTTCATGCTTTAGTAAATCTTGAGCGATTTTATTTCTTGATTTTTGTGGCATTTCATCAAGATAAACTCTTATTTTATTTACAAGTTTTCCATATTTTGGACCTAAAGTTTTGAAATTAGGTTTAAGTTCAAAGTTTACAAAATCTGAATTATCACTTGCGAAATTAACATTTTTTACATTAAGTTCATCTAGTATTAATTCAAGTGTTAAATTAAGATTTTTTTGAATTTCACTGCTTAAACCACCAATTATCATTTCTTTTAATGGTTGTCTGTTTTTTTTCTTGCTTTCATTTCTTGCAGCTCTTCCCATAGATACAATTTGCATTGTAGCTTCCATTATTATGTGCAGTTCATTATCAATAAGAGAGTTATTAGCTACTGGAAAGTTTTCCATATGTACTGATTCTTTTCCTGTATTAAAACTTACTACAAGGTTTTGATACATTTCTTCAGCCATAAATGGTATAAATGGTGCACATAGTTTTGAAAGACCTGTTAGTATGCTATATAAAGTGTTATAAGCTGATATTTTGTCATCATTAAAATCAGAAGCCCAGAATCTTCTTCTTGATCTTCTTAAATACCAGTTTGATAAGTCATCAACAAATGTTTGAATTTTTCTTGAAGATTTTGTCATATCATAATTTTCTAAACATTCAGTCACATATTTTACTGTATCGTTATAATAGGATATTATCCATTTATCAATAAGTGGGATTTTATTGTGATTTTTGAATTTATTAGGTGTATATCCATCGATATTTGCATAAAGTACAAAGAATGAATATACATTTTTTAATGTTCCAAGAAATTTCTGTATTGTTTCTGTAATTGCTTCTGGATAAAAAGCTTTTGGTACCCAAGCTGGACTTGATACATAAAAATACCATCTTACCGCATCTGAACCTTGATTATCAAAAATTTCCCATGTATCAACAGTATTGCCTTTAGATTTACTCATTTTAAGACCGTCTTTTCCCATTACATGAGCTGTTACAAGACAGTTTTTAAACGGAGCTTTGTCGTATAAAAGTGTTGAAGTTGCAAGTAATGAATAAAACCATCCTCTTGTTTGATCAATTCCTTCACTTATGAAATCAGCCGGTATAGATGATTCAAATTCTTCTTTGTTTTCAAATGGATAATGCCATTGTGCAGTATGCATACATCCTGAATCAAACCAACAATCTATGACTTCAGATACTCTTTTCATTTTTGATTCACATTTTTCACATTTTAAATATACTTCATCAACATAAGGTTTATGTAATTCAATATTATCTGGACAGTCAATAGCTTTTTCTTTTAATTCCGCTATACTTCCTATGCTTTCTTTGTGATTACATTCTTTGTTTTCACATATCCATATATTTAAAGGTGTTCCCCAATATCTTTCTCTTGAAATTGCCCAATCAATGACATTTTCAAGAAAATTACCAAATCTTCCATCTTTTATATATTCAGGATACCAGTTTATATCTTGATTGTTTTTTAAAAGTCTATCTCTTAATTCTGACATTTTTATAAACCAAGATTCTCTTGCAAAGTATAAAAGTGGAGAATCACATCTCCAGCAGAATGGGTAAGTATGTTCTATTTTACCTGATTTATACATAAGATTTCTTGTTTTAAGATTATAAATTATTTCAGGGTCTGCATCTTTTACAAACATTCCTTTAAAATCTATTACATTTTCTTTGAATTTACCTGCAAGATCAATTGGTTGAAAAACATCAAGATTATTTTTTAAACCAACTTGATAATCATCTTCACCAAATGCTGGTGCAATATGAACAATACCAGTACCATCACTCATTGAAACATAATCAGCTTCTACAACAACGAAACCGTTCTTTTCTTTATTTAATGGACAATATGAAAAAAGTTGTTCATATTTTTTATCAATTATTGCTTTACCTGTAAATTCTTGAATTATTTCATAATCACCTTCTAATACTTCAAGTCTTGCTTTTGCAAGTATAAGTTCTTCATTGTTGTTTTTAACTCTTACATAAGTTTCTTTTGCATTTATTGCAAGAGCGATATTGCTTATAAGTGTCCATGGTGTTGTTGTCCATACAAGAAAATAACAATCTTCATCTTTAATTTTAAATTTTATAAAAACAGAAGGATCTTTTGCTTGTTTATAACCTTGTGCTACTTCATGAGATGAAACAGTAGTACCACATCTTGGACAATAAGGAACTATTTTATGTCCAAAGTAGAGAAGATCTTTTTCCCATATTTTTTTAAGTGCACTCCATATAGATTCAATATAATTATTATCCATTGTTATATAAGGATTATCCATATCAACCCAAAAACCAAGTCTTTCTGTCATTTTTTCCCATTCTTCTTTATAGGTAAATACAGATTCTTTACAATGAGTGATAAATTTTTCTATACCATAATTTTCAATTTCTTGTTTACCATCAAGTCCTAATTTTTTTTCAACTTCTATTTCAACGGGAAGACCATGAGTATCCCAACCTGCTTTTCTTGGTACATGAAATCCCTGCATTGTTTTATATCGATTAAAAAGATCTTTTATTGCTCTTCCTAAAACATGTCCTGGATGAGGTTTGCCGTTTGCTGTTGGAGGACCTTCATAAAAAACAAATTTTTGTTTTCCTTCAGAATTTTTAAGAGTTTTTTTGAATATATCATTTTTTGCCCAAAATTCTAATATTTGTTTTTCACTTTCTGAAAGATTAAGATTTGTATTAACTGATTTAAACATAAACTATTTCTCCTCTTGTATACGATGTTTAATTTTATCTATAGTATTATTAAAAAAAGTTTCAAATTCATGGTGTATTGTACGCTGTTCTTTTAAAAAGTCAACAAAAGAATATCCAGCTACACAGGCTGTTATTTCAAATATAATTTCTATATCTGTCTTTTTGTTCAAAGCTATTAAAAAATATCTTTTTAATATTTTATTGTTGATTTTTTTACTTTTTTTCAATGTATCTTTTATTAAATTTTTCCATTGAGATTGTTTTAAATTTGAAAACAAAAATTCAACTGCTTTATCATTATTTAAAAAATTGCCGCATGCTTCAATAACTTTTTCTTTTATTCTATCATCTGAAAGTTCAAAAAAACTTATTATTGTATCAAGTGTACCGTGATCACCGATTTCCCCAAGTGCTCTTATACAGTTCATTTTTACAGCAGAATCTTCGTCTTTTTTTAAAATGCCAAGAAGTGTTGTAATACTTGAATTATTTTTAATTATAGATAATGCATAAGCTGCTGAAGCTCTATGCCATTTATCTTCATGAGTTTCAAGCATTTTATGAAGCAAAGCAAGCATTCTAAGTCCGCCATGATGCCAGAGAGTTATTGCAACATTAGCTTTTACTCTATTGTTAAAATCCTGAAGAAGTGGAAAAACAGCATTAATTACAATATCACTGTTTTTTATAGTCATTTCAATTGATTCAACAGCATTTGCTCTTACTCTTGAATTCTCATCTTTGAGAAGTTCCTTGAATATTGATATACAATCTTCAGTTCCAGTTATTCCTAATATACTTGCTATTGTAGCTCTTACTTTTTCAGAATCTTTTTCGTTTGTATAAATAAAATATAATATATCGGATGCAAATTTATTTGCAGGTAGTTTTCTAAAGTTTATAATTATTTTTAGTTTTAAATTTTCAGGTAGTCTTTTGAAATAATTATTAAGATTAACTATTTTATCATTGTTATTTGTTTTTGTTATGCATAAACTTATAAAACAATCTGCAAAATAATCTGGATTTATTTCTTTTTTTAAATTTTCTATAAGTATTGAATCAAGTTCTCGATTTAATAGTGAAAAAGATATTATTAGTTTTGTTACAATGTTTCTAATAAGAGGTTCGTCTGAATTTATGAATTCTAAGTATTTTATTGCTATTTCTTTTTTTGATATATGACTTAATATTATCTCAGGGTATATGTTTAAAAGGTCTTTTTGAGGTTCTGTTAATAAAAAGAAATAAAAATTTTCAATTTCTTCAGAATAATCGTATTTTTTTAAATCAGTAATTATTAGTTTTATTTTATTTATCATAAGATTTCTTTTAATCATATCTTTTACGATTTTTAAAACTTTGAAATTATTAAAATTAAAAAGCGTTTTTACAAATTTTATGAATAAATCAGGTTCTTTTTTAAATTTTGCTGCTTGTACAACCAAGAAATCAGATATTTCAAATCTTAATTCTTTTGAATTGATAAATGTAAGTATTGAAAGAATATCATTTATTTTTTTGCTATTTTTTGAGTCAAATATATTTATCATTATTGTAAAAGTTTTTCTATAATCAACATTTATTGCGTTTTTAAGAGCTGCTGCTCTTAATTCGATATCATCGCTTGATAAAAATGCTATAATTGTTTCATAAGTTTCTATTAATTTGGAATTTCCAAGTATATTAAGAAAATGTATTTTTAATTCATAACTTTTTTCATTATGAATTATATCTATAAGTGTTGTAAGGCATGTTTTAAGAGGTATGCTATCAAGAATTATTATTAATTTCATTTTTTCATGAAAATCATTACTTTCTTTATAAAGTTCTATTATAAAATTTGCAGTTTCACCAGTTTTCCATGATTTAATAGTGTTGAATATTAGTAATTTACCTGATTGTGAAAAATCTTTAAAATTATTTTTTATTGTTTTGAAAAATACTGAGGAATAACCGACAGATTCAAGTGTTTCTTTGGCTTTATTAAGTGAATCGTCGTTTTCTGTCTTTAAAAGCTCTATAATAGTATTATAATTAACCATTGAATTTCTCCAGAAAGAATATGATAAAATATAACATTAATTTAAAACAGGAGTCAAATTTTATATATATAACATGATTATGTATTTATTTAGAGGACTCAATTGAGCCCTCTGATTAAATAAACAAAAATCAATATAATGTCAATTTTCTTTTTAGTAAAAAGCTTCAAAAACAGATTTATCTTCCTTCACTTATAATACATCCGTGTATTATATGCTTCGCAACGTTCACTCAAGTTACCGAGCAGATTTTTTTTTTGCTTTTGTTTATAGAAACTCCATGATGATTTAATTTAATTGAAAATTTACCACTGATTTACAAAGATAAAGGAAAGCGAGATTGAAGTAAATTTTATTTAAAAATCTTTCATCCCGGTATGATTCTGAGCCGGGTTCTGTTTTTGATTTTTTTTTGAATTAGATTTTACATATAGATTCAAAAAATTGGATGATAATATCTAAAAGTATGTAATATATATAAAAAAACTATATTGTTTTGTGTTTTTATTCATAAATAAATTTTATAATAGTTTTTTAACTTAATAACCCTCAACTCTATAACATTTTTTAATACTGTTTTTTTTAAAATTTGATTTAAAAGTGACGATGATATAAATTATAATTGTAATTTATTGATTATGTATTAATAAACAGTATTCAATTTTATTTAAAAAAATTGTATTGGAGATAATTATGGCTAATATAAGTGATATTTTAAATGCATTCTCCGATTATTTTTTTCAGGAAGCAGGAGTTAGAAAATATATAAATTCCAGTAGTTCTATTGGAGATGCTTTTTATATGTTTTTGTTTATATCTGTAATTTTGTTTTTTACTATATATTTTATGTGGCCTAGTATAAAAAAAATGATATTAGATAAAAGACTTATTAGTTTTATTTTCTTTTATAAAAATCTGGAATTAGAGGAAAAAAAGTATATTAAAAAATTAGCAAGTAAATATAAAATTTTACCTTTTTACAATATTCTTATATTTAAAAAGACTTATGATGAATGTGTAAGAGCTGAACTCAAAAGACTTATGATGAATCAGGAAGCTGAAAGTGTTATAAAAAATTTTGCTTTTATAAGAGATAGTATTGATAAAAAATTATTTGGATAAAATGGAGAAGTAGTCATAATATGTTATTTAAAAAAAACTTAGACAAAAAAATGTTACAAAAATTTCATTCACAGCAAAAAAAGACAAACAAATTACTAGGACTTATTGAAAAAGATATATTAAAAAATGAAAGAAGCAATGAACAATTTAATAATTTATTTAAGACTTCAGGTGAAATCCATTCTATTATAATTGAGGATTTGAGCGTTTCTAAAATTCAAAATATATGTGATATTTCATTACTTTATATAAATTTGTCAAATTCATTTTTTACATTTTATTTTTGCGATTTTAAAGATAGCAATAAAAATTTTTATAAAGATTTTTTTAAAAATCTTATTGAGATATTTGAGATATTTGAAACTTGTATATTTCATATTATTGAGCATCCTAATATTGCTAGAGAAAATTTTGGTAAAAAAGATATATTTCTTTATAGAATATATGAAAGCATTACAAATTGTTCAAATGAAAAAAACATAGATCGTCATTTTTTAAATGAAATATTGAATTCTATCAATAATATTAGTTTTATTCTCAAAAAAATATTGTATTAAAAGGTTTTGTATTGAAAAAAAAATCAGAATTTTTATTATACGGTTATTTTGGTTATAAAAATTTAGGTGATGAGTTGATTTTAAACTCTTTTTTGAATTTATATCCAGAATCAATTGTTTTTTCTGCTTCAAATTCATCTTCAAGTGTCAAAAGATTTTCATTTTTGAATTTACTTAATAAAAATCCAATTGTATTTCCGGGTGGAAATATTTTACAGAATAAAAGTTCATCAAAAAGTCTGTATTTTTATATTATATTTATTTTTTTATGTAAATTATTAAGAAAAAAGATTTATCTTATAAATAATGGTTTTGGTCCTATAAAAGGAAAATTCAATTATTTTTTATTTAAAAAAGCAATATTACTTTGTGATTTTATTTCATGTAGAACTAAATCTGATTTTGAATTTATTGAATTTTATAATAATAAAGTATTGGGAGCAGATACTTTTTTTGTAAATAATAATAAAAATCGTTTAAATAATGGAAAAAAAACTGCATATATTCCTAAATCAAGATATATAAAAAACTATAATTTAAATCAAGATATTGATATTCTTGCAATGGAACCTTATGATTATGAGTTTTTTGCTAAAAATTATGTTAATAGAAATATAATAAAATTATATAATATGAAATTACATGAGATTGAAGCTAAAATGGCTGAATATAAAACAATTTATGCAATTCCATTGCATGGTGTGATATTAAGTTATTATTTTGGTGTAAAAAATATATTTGTTATACCGTATGATGATAAAGTTTTAAATTTTTGCAAAGAAATTGACCATGAAGTTAATTTATTAAAAAGTATTGATGATATTGAAAAAATTCAAAGTAAAAAAATTAAAATAAACAAAAAAAATAAATTAGCAGAGTTTTATAAAAGAGCTTTTTCTTTTGAAAAATATTTATTTTAGGTAATTTAAAACAAGACTTCTTATTTCACTGTCAGGATCATTTACGAGTCTTTTAATATAAGTTTTAAATTTTGGAGAATTAATCTTAATTATAGCTTTAATTACATTTTTTTTAATATCAATATCAGTTGAATTAATAAGACTTACAAGTTCATATCCAAATTTTTCTAAAGCAAGTTCACCTATAATAAAAATTCCAGTTACATTCATCCATTTATCATTATCTTCTAATAATATTTTAATATCTTTTTCAACACTTGTATCGCCTAATTTATATAACATCATTATAGCATTTCCTCTAATACGATTGTTGACATCTGTGAGAAATGTTCTAAGGACTTTTATTACACCATCACGATTTGTAGTGTTTTCAAAAGCTTCAATACAGTTTGCACGAACTCTTTTATTAGGATCTTTAAGAAGTGTTAGCAAAATAACTGTTGCCATGTTTGAATTAATATCTTTTAATGAACCGGAAATTGTTGATCTTATAAAAGAATCTGGATCATCTGTCATTTTTTTAAATTGTGCTAAAATTATCTCTTGTTTTTCAGGCAAAATATAGGATAAAGTTTTCACTCCAACAAATCTATCATCAACTTCGGTTGATTCACATAATCTCAAAGCAAGTTCAAGAGTTTTGTCAGAAGTTTTTATAAGAGCTTTTGCCATTTTTTCTCGTGTATCCTCATTAAGTTGATTAAATTGAGAAAAATAATAATCAAGGTTTTTTTCTCCAAGAATATTAATTATTCTGCTTCTTAAGTTTTCATTGTTTAATTCTCCAAGAAGCAATGCAGTAATCTTTTCATCTTTTGACGCAGCAAGTTTTTTAAGTACAGTATCCTGAACAAGAGTTGATGGATCTGATAATAATTCTCTATATATTCCAATAAGTTCACTTGATGAATAAAATGAAAGGACATTTACTGCTTCTTTTCTAATGTTTTCATCAGGATTTTTCAAAAGTTTTTTAGTTACAGAAAGGATTTTTGGGTTATGGGTGTTTTTGGCAAGTTCAAGACCAATCATAATTATTTCAGAATCAGGATTATTAAGCATTTTAAAAACAATATCAACATTTTGAAAATCTTTTATAACAGTTGTAATTTCTTTGATATCTTTAATACAACTGTGAAATGAAAGTATAAGTTCATAAATTTTTTCTGGACTAATTTTTGTAAAAATCTCAAGTGTGAATCTAAAAATCTTTTCACGATTATGAACCGAACATGTTTTTAATTTTTTAGAAAAACTCTTAAATATCTTTTCTGAAAATTTTGAAAGAAAAATAAGAAGATCTTCTTTGTAAACTGTTTCTTTATAAAAAGATAAAAAATTTTCAATTGAATCAGGAGTTAATATCAAAGCTTCTTTTATTAAAAAATACTTAGATTGATTAGATTTTAAATTTATTAGATTTTTAAAAATCATTTCAGAAGCTTCATTAGCATTTTCAGGATTGTTTTCAGCTAAATGAGCTAATTTTTTTTCAATTATATCTTTAAAAAAATTTATATCGATTGGTTCTTCACTTTTAATAAAAAGGTCAAGAATAATTTCAAATGATTTATTAGATTTCATATTAGCTAATATAAAAAATAAAGTTTTATGAAGTTCAGGAATATAATGAGTTAAAATATCCTGAATTACTTCAATAGTTTGTTTTTCTGGAAATGTTAGAGTTTTGTTGATTATATTATCAACTATTTTTATATTTTTAGAAATGCATAAAAGACCTAATAATGCTTTTAATATATCAGGTGAAAGTTCTTCACGATTATCAAATATTGAATTTAAAATTTTATACTGTATTCTTGTTTTTTCATTTGGAGGTGTATTTTTTGATTTAAGTGCAGTTTCAAGAAATCTATCTTTTTCATCAATTGAAAAATCACCTTTTATTATTTCGTCAATTATATATAATTTGATATTAATATCAGGGTGTTCATAAAGTTCAATAAGATTTTCAATAATCTCATAATTATCTTTCATAATTTAAAATTACCATAAATGAAATTATAGGTCTATAATAAGTGTAAAATACCGGTTCACAGGTTCAATTTTTAAAAGGGTTAAATTGTATTTTAATTGTCACAACTGTATTATTAAATTTATAGAGTAAAATTATAATATGAGGTGTAAAGCGAGTGAATGAATTAAAAGAAATGTTAGGTAATTTATCAGACAAGGATTGGAGAGAAAGAAAAGAAGCTTCATTTAATATTTCATCTTCATTAGAACTTATAATAAACAGGGTTAGTAGTATTACAGATTCACTTATAGAAAATCTTGTAAATGGAAATATAGATGAAAGATATTGGAGTGGAGAAATACTTGGAAGATTATCTCCTGATTATTATGGTAAAAAACTTATTGAGGAGTTAATAAATAATCTTTCAGATAGAGATTATTTTCAGGTTGTAAAAAAGATTATCAATTCAAATTTTGAATGGTTTTCTGATAATTTACATGAAATTTATTCTATAGAGAATGATTTGTTAAAAACCAGAATTGTTGAAATTACTTCTTTTTATCCAAGAAAAGATTTTTTAAATATATATGAATCTGCTCTTGTGAGTAAATATCCTCCTCTTATAAAGGCAGCATTAGATGCATTAATTGATATATGTGATATAGATAAATTTCTTAATTATTCTTTTGTTCTTAATACTAATTTTACAAGTCTTGTAATATATTATTTTGAAAAGATATTTGAGATTTTAAAAAATGAAGACATGATATTTAAAGATATTTTAAAGAAAATATCAAATAATACAAGACTTGAAGAAAAATCTGATATTATTTATTTTCTTTCAGCATCAGTTGAAAAAAACGAACTTTTTGAATCATTAAAAAAAGAAGAATATGGAATTCTTTCTCTTTTAATGGTGTTTAATAAATATTCACATAAAATATGTTTTAATGAAATAAAAGCGCTAGGATGTGATGATATTACTTTGGCTTATTTCTTTATTTGTATGGTGAAAGATGATATTAATGAAATTATAGATAATATATTAAATATTGAAAATTCCGATATAAAAGCTTTTATTATAAGAAATAGTAAAATCGCTTCAAAAATTCCTGAAAAAACGCTTGAAAAACTTTATATAGAAGCGGAAGATTATGAAATTAAAATTAATATTTTAAAAACTAAAGGTATTAGCAAAGAAAGTTGTATTATAGAGAAGATAATAGAAGAATTTGATAGTTTTGACAAATATACTAAAATTGAAATGTTAAGATTTTTTTCATCATTAAAAGATGAAACATTTGTACCACTTTTTTTTAAAAATTTAAAAGATAAGAACTGGATTGTTAGAAAATTTGCGGCAAATTGTATAATTGATTATGGAGAAGATGCTCTTTTATATGTTGATGAATTTATTTTTTCTGAAAATAAAGATATATCGTATTGGAGTTATTATTGTAAGATATTTTTGTCAAATGAGAAAGATGTACTTTTTTTAAAAGAAGTAATATATAGTAATAAATCTTTTGATATAATAAGACTTGCTGTAAAAAGATTATGTATATTAAATACATTAGTTTCTCAGGATGTAATACTTGATTTGTTGAAATCCGGTGATGATGATATAAAAAAGACTATATATCAATCAGTAATTACAAATTCATATTTTATAGAAAGTGCGTTGAAATTTGCAAAAACACATTCAAATTCATCTAATCAAGAATTAGCAGAATCAGCATTGGAGATACTAAAAATGCGAAAGTAGCAAAAGGGTTAGTGCATAAATGCACGATATTGTGAGAGACTGATAGTATTAGTCTGACAATATGGTTCGCTATGCTCACGATTTAGTTTTACAAGTAAAACTAGGTTTGAAACTCGAGCAAAGCTCAAAATCTTTGCCGAAGTCATGATATGACAAGGCAAACATCTATTCTGAAAGCAAACATCTTGCCAAAGGCATAACATGCCAAGGCAAAATCGGATTAAAGGGTTATTGCATAATCCTAAATTTACTTACATTAAAGATTTGTGAACCTGTTACCGATAAATATTTATATAGAAATGTTATCCGGGAGGGTTTATGAAAAAGAGAAATGTGAAAACTGAAGTTACAAACAGAGATTTTACAGTAAGCATAGGTGAAATAATTGAAGTTAAAGGCAGAAATGAAAGAGATACTCTTTTTTATTAATTAATAAAATGTCAATTAAAAATAATATTTCTGAAATAAAAAAAAGTATATCAGAAGTTTCTGAAAGCAAAATAACACTTGTTACAGTAACTAAGTATGCAACAACTGAAAAAATTATGGAAGCATATGAATGTGGAGAAAGAAATTTCGGAGAAAGTTATGTAAATCAGCTTATTCAACGAGCTGAAGAATATCCGCAAGATATATTATGGCATATGATAGGGCATATTCAGACAAATAAAGTAAAATATCTAGCAAAAATAAACAATCTTGAATTAATCCATTCAATAGATAGTATAAGATTAGTAGAAGAGATTGAAAAAAGATTTGATAGAACTATAAATGGACTTGTACAGATAAATCTTTCAAATGAAGACTCAAAATCAGGAATTTACCCTGATGAAGTTGAGTCTTTTTTTTATAAACTAGATAATATGAAACTTGAAAAGCTAAATATAACAGGACTTATGACAATATCTCCACTTAAAGGAAATGCAGAAGATAAGGCTAAATGTTTTATGAAATTAAGGTTATTAAAAGAAAAAATTAATAAAAATTTAAAAAACTGTCGATTAAATCCATTAGAATTGTCTATGGGTATGACAGATGATTATGAGTTAGCAATAAAAGAAGGTTCAAGCATTGTAAGGATAGGTAGTCTTATATTTAATTAAAGCAAGGGGGAAACACTTATGAAGGGCTTATGGAGAAAATTTTTAAACCTCGTAGGTATTGAAGAGTATGAAGAAAATTACTCTGAAACAGATTATGAAAGTCCAAAGGTTGTTGATTTAAATTCAAGAAATCAGACAGAGATTATGATAGTCAATGTCGAATCTTTTGAAGATGCAAAAAAAATCACTGCGTTTTTAAGACAAAGAAAAGGTATTTTGTTAAATCTTAAAAATGTAATCAAAGATGAAGCTAAGAGAATTATTGATTTTGTCTGTGGGACAACATTTGCATTAAATGGAAATATGCAGAAAATAGCAGATGATATTTTTCTTTTCACACCTTATAATATTACAATTGTTGAAGAAAAGAAACAACAAGAAAATCTTTTGGATGCTAGAGAAGCATGATATTAAGTGGTAAATATGAAATAATCAATATAATTAGGCTTATATTTCAAGCTTATGAAATAATGATTATATTGAGGATTATAATGTCATGGATTAATTTGGATAAACATTCAAATTCATTTTGTGATTTTATATACTCTGTTACAGATGTTATAATTAAGCCGTTCAGGGTTATTATTCCGCTTGGAGGAATGGGACTTGATCTGTCGCCTATTTTTGCATTTATTGCATTGGGATTTGTTGAAAGAATTGTTATAAAAATAATAATTATCCTTTTATAATGATATTTGAGGGGGTTTCATGAGAATTACACCGCTTGATATAAGGAAAAGAGTGTTTTCTAAAGGTTTTAGAGGATATTCACCTGAAGAAGTTGATGAATTCATGCATACTATTGCTGATGAATACAATCGTATTTATACTGAATTCAAAAGTCTTAAAACTGATAATGTAAAGTTTGAAGAACAGGTTAAAGAATTTAAGGAAATGGAAAAATCCCTTAAACAAGCTTTGCTTTCAGCACAAAAAGCTGGTGGTGAACTCAGAAACAATGCAGAAAGAGAAGCACAAATAATTATTAAGGAAGCTGAATTAAATGCTGAAAAAATTGTAGAATCAGCAAAAGATGAAGCAAAAGAACTTCTCAAACATATTAAAATTTTAAAACAAAAGAAAAAAATGATAAGACTTGATTTAAGATCACTTCTTGAATCATATATTGAATCACTTGATCTTAGAGAAGAAGATGATAGAAAAATAGTAAAAAATAAAAAGCCATTGCTTGAAAGGAAAAAAGATGAAAGTAAAAGCGATACAGCCTGATAATAATAGTAAAACTCTTAAATTAATAGATCAGAGAATATTACCAGTAAAACTGGAATTTTTTTTATGTAAAAGTAGTCAAGATTGTTCAGATTCCATTAGGACTATGATAGTTAGAGGAGCTCCTGCTATAGGTATAACAGCTATATTTGGAGCATATTTTGCATGGATAGAAAGTAATTGTGAAAAAGAATTTTTTGATAAATGCCAAAACATCAAAAAAGCTCGCCCAACAGCGGTAAATCTAATGTGGGCAATTGATAAGGCAATAGATTATTATAAAAAGATTAAAAACAATAGCATAAATGATATTTCACAAAAATTATGGGATTATGCAGTTGATATGCTTAAAGAAGATATTTCTATAAATGAAAATATAGGAAAACATGGAGTTGAAATCACGAAAAGTGGTATGAGTATTTTAACACATTGTAATGCCGGAGCATTAGCCACAGGCGGATATGGAACAGCACTCGGGGTAATTAGAAGTGCATGGAAAAAACATAAAAATATTAAAGTTTTTGTTGATGAGACAAGACCTTATTTGCAAGGTTCAAGACTTACTGCATGGGAAATGCATGAGGAAAAAATTCCTTATACTATGATATGTGATAATATGGCTGCTTTTTTTATGGGAAGAAATGAAATTGATATGGTGGTCACTGGTGCAGATAGAATTGCTCTAAACGGAGATAGCGCAAATAAGATTGGAACTTATGGAGTTGCTATACTTGCTGCTTTCCATAAAATACCATTTTACATTGCTGCACCTAAAAGTACATTTGATACTTCTATTCATACTGGAAAAGAAATTCCAATTGAATTTAGAGAGCCTGAAGAAGTTAGAAGTATTGGAGGTAAAAATATAACTTTTGAAGAATGTAATATTTTAAATCCTTCTTTTGATGTTACTCCAGCAGAATTGATAACCGGTATAATAACCGAAGAAGGAATAATAAAAGCACCATATACTGAAAATATAAAAAAACTTTTTAAAATGAGGTAAATAATATGTTTATAGATTTTTATAAAGAATTTGTCACTGTTGGACATGAACTTTTTTTAGCAGGACTTAATAATTTCCATTCAGGTAATATAAGTTCTCGAAAAGAAGATAATATTGTAATTACAAGTACAGGTTCAAAACTTGGATTTTTAAAAGAAGAAAATATTATATGTCTTCCGATTTTTTCAGACGAATCAGGTAGAGCTTCATGCGAACTCCCCGTACATAGAGCAATATATAAAGCAACTAATGCTAAAGCAATTGTTCATGCTCATGCTCCTTATTCTGTAGCACTTTCTTATTTTCTTCAAAATGTTAAACCAATTGACGGTGAAGGAATGTTTTATTTCCCAGATGGTGTAGAAGTTTTAACGGTTAAAAACAGCGTAGCTTCAGAAGAAGTTGCTGAAAAAATTCCTGATATGCTTGTTGGTAAAAAAGCAGTTATTGTAAAAGGTCATGGTATATTTGCTATTGGTGAAGATGTTGTAGAAGCTGCAAAATGGGTTTCAAGCATTGAAAATTCTTCAAAGATAGTTTATTTGGTTAATAATTATAAAGGAATTGGAAAATGATAAGAAATATTCTTATGAGAGTTATATTTTTAAGTACTGTACTTATAGGAAGTGCAGCAATATGGCCTATATTTTTCATGAAAAATATAAAAAAACTATATATGAGATTTGTTTTTTTTGGCATATTTGTACTTTATTTTGGTTTAGATAGACTCACAAAATATCTTGTAGTATCAGGACTTGATCTTCATCAAACAATACCTGTTTTAAAAGATGTATTTCATATTACATATATAAGAAATGCAGGAGCTGCGTTTGGAATATTACAAAATAAAGTAACTTTTTTTATTTTAATTGCATTTATTTCAATATTTATGATTGTTTTTTATGCTTTTTCAAGACAAGCAGATAAAATATGGGTACAAGTTGCACTTGGTTCTTTGCTTGGAGGAGCATGTGGAAATCTTTATGACAGAATATTATATGGATATGTAATAGATTTTTTAGACTTTCGATATATAGATTTTCCAATATTTAATTTTGCCGATGTTGTAATAGATATTGGTATTGTAATGCTTTGTTGGGAAATAATATTCTCGGAAGAAGAACAAAAAGGGGATATAAATGCATCCAGTGTTGATTGATTTTGGTTTTTTTGAAATTAGATCTTATGGTTTTTTCTTTGCATTAGCATTTGTCATTGCATTAATGTATGGTTTTTTTAGAAGAAAAAAATTTGGATTATCACAAGATAATGTTGTTGATATAGCTTTATATATAATGATTGGGGCAATAGTTGGAGCTAAATTATTGAGTATTATTATTGATTTTAAAGAAATTATTAGAACTGGTTTGACTTTTGATATATTGAGATCTGGATTTGTGTTTTTAGGTGGTCTTACAGGTGGAATATTTGGTGGTGCTTTTTATGTTTACAAAAATAAATACGATTATTTTAATTATATGGATTTTATTGCACCAATACTTCCATTAAGTCATGGAATAGGAAGGCTGGGATGTTTTTTTAATGGTTGCTGTTATGGTAGCGTTACAAATTCATGTTTTGGAGTTGTATTTCCTGTATTAGGGGATAATATACCAAGATTACCAGTACAACTTTTTGAAAGTGTTTTTTTAATATTAACATCTATTATTGTTGTTTTATTAGAAAGAAAAAACATATTTAAAAAAGTAATGTTTCCATTTTATATTCTCTGTTATTCAATTTTTAGATTTATAATTGAATTTTTTAGAGGAGATGAAATTCGAGGTTTTTTTATGAATTTCTCGACTTCTCAGTGGATTTCCCTTATATTTGGAATTGTATCTATAATAATCATTTTAAAAATGAGAATGGGAAGAAAAGAATGAAATATGAAAGTAAAGAAGTTTATAGTGGTAAAGGTGATAGAGTTGATAAGTATTTAAGTGAAGAAATTTTTGAAGATATTTCTAGAAGTAAAATTCAAAATCTTTTGAAAAAAGGTTTAATACTTGTGAATGGTGAAATTGTTAAAAAAAATCAAAATATAAATTCAGGTGATAAACTTACTTGGAATTTTGAAACTGATGAGGAAATTAATATATTGCCAGTTGATCTTGGGATTGAATGTATTTATGAAGATGATTATATATACATTATAAATAAACCTAGAGGAATAGTTGTGCATCCAGCGGAATCAGTTAAAGATCCTACAGTTATAAGTGATCTTATATTTAGAAATGTTCCGCTTGCTCCAGTGAGTTCTCAAAGACCAGGAGTTGTTCACAGAATTGACAGATATACCTCAGGAATTGTTATATTTGTAAAGACAATAGATGCTTATGAAAGGTTTGTTGATATGTTTAAAGAAAAAAAATTGGTAAAAAAATATTGTGCTTTATGTTATAATAACTTTAAAAATGAAGAAGGCATAATAAATATGCCGATTGCAAGAAGTCTAAGAGATAGAAAAAAAATGTGTGTTAAAGCTGAAGGAAAAGAAGCAATTACAATTTATAAAGAAATTGAAAGATTTGATGGTTTTTCTTTAGTTGATGTTAATATAAGGACAGGGAGAACTCATCAAATAAGGGTTCATCTTGCACATGTTGGTCATCCGGTAGTAGGCGATGATGTTTATGGACCGGATAAAAATGGTTTTGGGCTTGTTGGTCAATTTCTTCATGCATATTATATTGCATTTAAGCATCCTTTTACAGGAGAAAAAATGGAATTTATTCAAAAAATGCCTGAAGATTTAACAAATGTATTAAAGGAATTAGGTTATGAGAAAAACTTCATATAAGGGGAAAACAGACTTTTTTCTTTTATTTGTAGCAAGTGTACTTATTGTATTTATTATTTTTGCAATACCTCAATATACATTTTTAAGAAATAGCATACAAAGTGTTAGTTGTAATGCAATTAGAAAAAATCTACAAAAAGTTGTAGAACAATATAAACTTGAAAATGGTGATAATGTATTTATTCCTTATAAAGAAATTGATACAATAATGCTTATGGAAAAAGGCTATACAGACAAAAAGCTGCTAGTTTGTCCAGATAGTGGAGTGTATATGCTTAATTCTCAGGGGCAAGTTTATTGTACAAAACACAATCCTGAAACAGAGGATATTTAAAAGGCTGGAGGAAAAATGGATCAGAAAGCTCCATATAAAAGAAGGATTTATTTAGTAAAAAAAGGATTTCAGTTTAGATATATGTTTTCAGTTCTGATAATAATGCTTTTAGCTTCAACTATAGTAGGATGGACTATATATTATTCAATATGGAATAAAGTAGGAAATACATCCGAAGAATTCAGGTTTGAAGAAGTTTCTGACATTTTTAGACAGGTAAATATATCATTATTAAAAATGCTTCCGGTACTTGGTATTCTTGTTGCTATGTTTGCTCTTATGCTCTCGCATAAAATAGCTGGTCCAGTTTATAGGTTTGAGGTAAGTGCAAAACAGATTGCTAATGGAGACCTGGGTCTTAGAATTAAATTACGAAAAGGTGATGAATTAACAGACTTAGCAGATCTATTTAATAAAATGACTCATAATCTTGAAGCTGTAGTTAAAAAAGATAGAGAAGTTATTGAAAAAATTATAGGTGTTATTAACAAAATACCAATGAGTCTTAAGCAGGATGAAATATCTAAAGAAGAAAAAGAAGAAATAATTGTTGAATTAACAGAAATAGTATCTGAGCTTAAAGAAGTCACTTATTCATTTAAAATTGTAGATAATCCTGTAATTAATAAAAGCATAAGTGAGGATATTAATGAAGATGAGGTTATTTCTTAGTATAATTTCATTATTACTTGTAATAAATGTTTTTTCGGTTGATATTAAAGAAAGTTCAAGAATGTTTTATATTGAGTCAATGAAAGCTCTTGGAGAAAACAACAAAGAACAAGCACTTATAAATTACGAGAAAGCTTTATACGATGATTCCAATATTCTTTCTTTAGATGATAAAGGATTACTTAATTCTCTTACTCTTAAATATTTAAAACTTCAGAATGAAAATTCCAAAGATTTATACCTTTATAAGCTAGGTTCTTTATTTAGATTTTCAGGTAATTATGATGAAGCTGTTAATTTTTACAATAAACTTATAAAAGATTTTCCAAAAAGTTCTTATGTAGATACAGCTGTTGTAAAAGTTTATGAAATAACAATATTAAAAGAACAGCTTAAAAGTCAGAGTACTAAAAAAGAAACTGCTGAAGTGAAAGTTGTAACTGATAAAAAAACTGAAAAAAACAATGCAATTGAAGAAAATAAGGCTGAAGCTGAACAAAAAAATAGAGAGTTAGCTGAAAAATATAGTTCAGATGCTTCAAATACAGAAAAAGAAATAGCTAAATTAAGAAATGATTATGACTTATGGTTTTCTCTTGAATATGGTGAACATAAGTATAAAAAAGAGAGTTATTATAAACCAATGGTTTATTATTATGAAAAAAAACTAAAAGAAGCTGAAAAAAAGTTAAATGATATTAAAGAAAAACTAGATAAATTGAAATGAAACCCATCGGAAAAACCGGGATACGGGAAAACCGGATAATGTCATCTCAATGGAAATTTCATATAAAAAAATGTCATACCGGGATTATTCTGAGAGTTTTGTCATCCCGGTACTATTCTGAGCCGGGATCTCGTTTTTGATTTTTTTTTTGCTTTTGTTTATAGAAACTCTTACAACATTTAATATAATTGAAAAATTTCTAACAAGTTATCGTAATTGTTGCAAGATATATTTCTTTGATGAAATTATTTATAAAAATAAACTTTTTTTTGTATTTGGTTCTACTAAATAAATTTCAGAAATTGCTTTGAAGCCAATGTTTTTGTATAGATTATATGCTTTGATATTGTTTATATCTACAGTTAAACAGGGCATTTTGTTTTTTTGTATAATATAATCGCATAAACCTAATGTTAGAGTTTTTCCTATTCCAAGTCCTCTAAATTCATTTTTTACAAAAATACTTCCAATTAATATAACTTTGTGATTTTCAGTTTCGCAGAAACCAATTGCTGCAATTTTATTATCTAATTTATATATTAACACTTCTTTTTTTGAAACTTTTTCAATAATTAATTTTTCAAACTTTTCTTCATCTATTTTTTCAGGATTATAATTCCAATACTCTTTTTCAAATTCGAGTCTTAGTTTTAGTAATTCTTCTATATCTTTAGTTTTGGCTATAAAAACTCTATAACTATTAAATGTTATAATAGTTTTTTTGGTATATAGCATAAATGTTTCTTGTTTTGCTATATTTTCTTTATCTTTTGTTTTTCTTTTTATAATAAAATTTGTGTTATCAAAATTTTCGCTTAATTCATTTGCATGAGAAGTTCCTGATATTATAGATATTCCCATGTTATATTTGACGATTATACCAATTATTATATTGTTTTTAAAAATGCCATAAAAGTCTCCATGGTTTTGCTCGCTATTGTTAATAAATCCTTTATTTTCAATTACTTCTTTTATAAAAATTGTTGAGAGTGGATGACATTTTAAAAATGAATATACTTTTTTTTTGTCTTTTGATTTTAAAAGTATTATATTATCCATAGATTATTTTTCGACTGTTTAAAGGAGAATATATATATGAAAAATTTAAAAAAATTATCAGAATTTGCAGCACCGTCTGGTTTTGAAAGAAAATTAGGTGAGTATTTGTCAGAAGAATTTAAAAGGACAAAATCAGTAAAGTCTGTTTATAGGGATAGAATTGGAAATATATATGCTGAAATTCCAGGCAAATCAAAAAGAAAAATGATAGTTGCAGCTCATATGGATGAAATTGGTCTTATGGTAAATTATATTTCTGATAAAGGATTTATTAAGTTTATTACAATTGGTGGGATAGTCGCTGACATTTTACCAAATACACTTGTAAGAATTCTTGGTGAAAAAAAAGAAATTCTAGGAGTAATTGGTGTTAATCCTCCTCATGCTGCTTCAAGCGGTAAAAAAGAGATAAAAGATCTTTTTATTGATACTGGTTTGACTAAAGAAAAGATTGAAAAAGCTGGTATAGGTCTTGGAACACCGATTGTTTTTGAAACTTCTTTTAGCAATAATGATAATGTTTATATTGGAAAAGCATTTGATGATAGAATAGGTTGTGCTGTACTTTTACATATTGCTCAGGAAATAAAAAAAGTTCCTGATTATACAATTTTACTTGTTGCTTCTGTTCAGGAAGAGGTTGGTACAAGAGGTGCTCAGGTTGTTTCTTTATCTAATGAAGCAGATTGTGCTGTTATATTTGAAGGTACTTTTGCAATGGATTATCCGGGTAATTCTCCAGATGATTGGACTTCATATTTTGGTGGTGGTCCTGCTTTTACTCTTATGGATGGAACAATGGTTAGTGATAGAGGTTTTATAAAAGAAATTGAAAATATTGCACAAAATAGAAAAATAAAGTATCAGTATAAACAACCAAGAAATGCTGGTGGAACTGATGCGGGCAAATTACATCTTTCTAAAAATGGAATGCCTTGTGCTGTTATTGCAGCACCATGTAGATATATTCATTCTTCATATTCTCTTCTTAATAAACATGATTATGAAAGTATGAAAAAGCTCGGTGTTGTTATTTGTGAGGATATGAAATCAGAGATTATTGAAAAAATATTTTAATTAAAGGGGTAATTATGTTTGGTGTAAAAATAACTGGTACAGGAAAATATATTCCAGAGAAAAAAATAACTAATTTTGATTTGGAAAAAATGGTTGATACTACAAATGAATGGATTTTATCAAGAAGTGGTATAGAAGAAAGATATTTTGCAGCAGAAAACGAAGCGACATCTGATATGTCTATAAAAGCAATATATTCAGCTCTTGAAAAATCAAATACTAAACCTGAAGAACTTGATATGATAATTGTGGGGACTTATACTCCAGATAATATTTTTCCTTCAACTGCATGTATAATTCAGGGTAAAATTGGTGCGGTCAATGCATGGGCTTGGGATTTGAATGCTGCTTGTTCTGGATTTGTATATTCACTTATTACTGCATCACAGTTTATTATGACTGGCAGTCATAATAAAATCCTTGTTGTTGGAGCTGATACTAGTTCAAGAATACTTGATTTTGAAGATAGAACTTCATGTGTTCTTTTTGGTGATGGAGCTGGTGCTGTTGTTATAGAGCCTTGCGAAGAGGGGAATGGTATATTAGATTGGGTGGCTGGAGCTGATGGAACTGGTGCTGAACATATTATTATGCCTGCTGGAGGTTCAAGAAAACCTGCTTCTGTTGAAACGGTCAACAATAGAGAGCATTTTTTTAAAATGAATGGTAAAGATGTATTTAAGTTTTCAACAAGAGCTCTTCCTCAGATGATTACAGATCTTTTAACTAAAAATAATCTTTCTCCAGATGATATAAAACTTCTCATACCTCATCAGGCAAATATAAGAATAATTGAATCTGGTGCAAAAAAAGCTGGTATAAAAAGGGAGAATATATTTATAAATCTTGATAAATATGGAAACACTGTTGCGGGTACAATACCTATTGCTTTGGATGAAGCTCTTTCTCAAAATAGAATAAAACAAGGGGATTATATTATACTTGCTGGTTTTGGTGGTGGATTAACATGGGCTGGTCTTCTTATTAAATGGATATAAATAAAGAGTTTTTTCCAGAAAAAATATTTAATATCGAGTTTATTGAACTGGTAAAGAATAGAAAAAGTAATGATATAAAAAAGCTTATTGAAGAACTTTATCCAGTTGATATTGCTCACATTATCGAAGAACTTGAAGAAATCGATGATAAAGTTTATCTAATAACTCTTCCTGAAGATAAGGATTTTATAGTTGAGGCTTTTGAGGAACTTGAATTTTTAAATCAAGAAGAAATAATAAAAAATATTCATGATAGAAAACTTGTTTCTTTAATTCTTAATACTATGGCTTCTGATGATAGAGCAGACTTTTTTGCTTCTTTGTCTAAAGATGTTGCTGAAAGACTTTCTGAAAAACTTTTACCTGAAGAAAAAAAAGATCTTGATGAACTTCTTCAATATGAGGAAAATACAGCCGGTGGTATAATGACTACCGAGTTTGTCGGCTTAAATAAAGAACTTACTGTTGAAGAAGCTATAGCTGTTCTTAGAAATAAATATAAAAATGCTGAAACAATATATGTGGAGTTTGTTGTTGATACTCAAGGAAGTCTTCTTGGTATATTATCGCTAAGAGATATAATTATTGCTGAACCGGGTACTAAACTTAAAGATATAATGGAAACAAATGTTATATATGTTTATACATATGTTGATCAAGAAGAAGTTGCTAATGTTTTTCAAAAATATAATTTTTCAGCTGTTCCAGTTCTTGATACTAATGAAAAAGTTGTTGGAATAATAACTTTTGATGATATTATGGATGTAATAGAAGAAGAAGCTACTGAAGATATGCAAAAAATAGGAGCTTCTTTTCCTTTGGAAGAATCTTATTTTGATACATCTGTTTTTGACCTTGTTAAAAAAAGATTATTATGGCTTTGTGTACTTTTACTTGTTGGTACTGTTACAAGTTCTATTATAAGAAGTTACGATAATTTATTAGCAATTCTCATACCATTATCATATTTTATACCTATTATAACTGATACCGGCGGTAATACTGGAACTCAGAGTTCTACTATGATTATCAGAAGTCTTGCGCTAGGGGAAGTTCAATTAACTGATACTTTTAGAGTTTTAAGAAAAGAATTATTAATTGGTTTTATTCTTGGTTGTTTTCTTGCAGTTTTAGGTTTTATGCAATCTCTTTTTATAAGTAAAATTCCTGAAGTTAGTTTTACATTAGGTTTTGCTCTTATATTTACAACAGTTTCATCTGCTTGTGCTGGTGGTGTTCTTCCTATTATGGCTAAAAAGTTAAAACTCGACCCTACTGTAATGTCTGGTCCTCTTATTAGTACAATTGTTGATATTGGTGGCCTTATTATATATTTTGAGACTGCAAAAATAATTTTAAAAATATTTTAATAAATAATTCTAAACCTTCTTTAAAATATGTCGATAAAAAACCTAGGTACAACTAATTCAATATTAGTTGTTTTACCCTCTCTTTCGGTGTATTGTGAATGCAATACACCTTTTTTGTTTAAAACGAAAAAAATATTTTCTGGAGTATTTAATATGAAAGAATTTCAAAAAAAAATAGATAATATGTTTGGACATAGAGATAAAAAAAGAGATTTTCATAAGAATTTTGCATGGTTTGTTGAGGAAGTTGGAGAATTATCTAAAGCTATTAGAATAGATAATAGAGAAAATGAAAAAGAAGAGTTTGCCGATGTTTTAGCATGGCTTTTTTCTCTAGCTAATGCGAGAAATATAGATTTAGAAGAAGTTTTTTTACAAAAATATCATAAGTTTTGTTCTAAATGCGGGAATAATCCTTGCAAATGTATTAAATATTAAATATAATCAATAATAAACACTCAAAACAGGAAGGGAGATTATGGAAAATAACAAAAACTTAGAGACACATTGTCCAAGTTGTGGAAAATTTACCGGAACTTATGAAAGATGTCCTTATTGTGGGGCTGAAGTTGGAAAAAGAATGAGTATAAAAGTATTCAGATATGGCAGTGTTTTGCTTGCAATATTTGGAGTATTATTTTTGTGGCTTGCAGCACAGAATAAAGAAATAGAAGAACTTGATTTTGCAGCTATAACACCAACTATGAATTTTGCATTTGTTAAAGTGTCAGGAACTGTAATAGGGGATCCTAGAGTATATTTTAATGAAAATGGTAATGTGAATTCAATGAATTTCACTATTGCTAATGGTAAAAATGAAGTTAGAGTAATGGCTTATTCAGCTGTAGCACAAAGTATTATTGAAGAAAGAAAACTTCCTGCCAAGGGTGAAAATGTAGAAATTAAAGGTAGTCTTAGGGTAAGAGATGAAGGTGACACTCTTGCTTTATATATTCAGACTTCTGAACATATTATGATTGAAGGTTCAGGACCTGTAAAAACTAAAGATTTTTGGGAAATTACAAAAGAAGAAGAAGGAAAACATATTGATATTAAAGCTTATATTGTTGATATCAAAAAAAATGACAACAAAGCTCCTGGTTCAATTGTAATAAGCTCTGAATCTGGAAAAACAACAAGTCTTACAGTTTGGAATACAGTTATAGATGGTCTAAGAATGATGCATAAAGATAAACTTGTTCGTGGTGCTGAATTTGAAGCAAGAGTAACTGTAAATGTTTATAAAGATAGAATGCAACTTATGCTTAGAAATTCAACAGATCTTACTCTTACTGGTAAATTTGGTAAAGATATTGGTCTTTCAACTAAAGTAAAAGGAGAAATAACTAAAGATGATCTTGGAAAAGATGTTGTGATTTCAGGTGTTGTATCTGAAATATTCAATATAAATACCAAGAACGGAAAAGTTATGAAAAAACTTCTATTTAATTATGGTTTTGGTGAAATAGATATTATGCTTTATCAAGAAGTTCATGAAAATTTCAAATCAGAAATTGTTGAAGGTAATAAACTTGAGATTAATGGTGCAGTTAAGGAATATAATGGTAAACTTCAGATAATTCCTGCAAAAACTGAGAATGTAAAATTTTTAGGAGTTACTGATATACCTGTAAAAGAAAAATATAATAATATTCAGATAAAAGATCAAGAAATAACAGAAGAGTTTTTAAATAAATACATTGATGTAACAGGTAAAGTTTATTCAAGAGAAAATCTTAAAGGTAATATGAAATACAAATTTATATACGGCTCAAATAAACAGATTATACTTTTTATAAAAAAAGGAGCTGTTAATTATATGCAAGAACTTGAAAATCTTGCAGATGGTACTAAAATCAAGATTACTGGAAAAGTTACTGTTTTTAAAAACGAACTTGAAATAATTCTTGAACATTCAAAAAATATACAGATATTGGGGGAATAAATGGGAGAGCTTATTTTTTACATGGAACCTCTAATGTATTTGGTTATTGGAACATTGCTTTCAGCTATTTTAGGCTGTCTTCCAGCACTTCATATTTATAATATCGCTGGAATACTTATAATATTATGGGCAAAAATTTCATGGATGGGTGGAGAAAATTTCATTGCACTCTGTGCTGGACTTGTAGTAGGTTATTCAATTGTTAGTACAGTACCTGCAATTTTTCTTGGTGCACCTGATGAAGCTGCAATGTTTATGGTTATGCCTGGACAAAAATACCTTATGCAGGGCAGAGGTTATGAAGCTTCAATAATAACTGGTATTGGAGGATTAGGAGCTGCTTTTGCAATGCTTTTACTTACTCCGTTTCTTCCTATAATAGTGAGAACTGTTAGAACTGTTTTTTCTCCTCATATGGGATGGATACTGACAACAATTCTTTTTTATATTATTATGTCAGAGTTTCCAAAAGGTGGAGATAGAGGAAAACCATTACAAAAATTTTTAGATGGTTGGGGATCTATTTTTGCTGGGTTATTTACTTTATTTATTTCTGGTTTTTTAGGAATGATACTTATATACAAACCATTTGTTAATACAGAATTTGCATTTCAAAATATTATGCCTGCATTTGTTGGACTTTATGCTGTTCCTTGGGTTGTTTTAAACCTAATGTCAAGAGGTAATATTCCAAAACAACATATTGCAAAATCGACAAATCTTAACTGGGAACTTGTAACTAGAGGAACTGGTGCTGGTATGCTTGGTGGTATGTTTGCTGCTATATTTCCAGTTGTAACTGGGGGTATTGGAGGGCTTTTTGCAGGTCACGCTACTGCTCAGAGAGATGAAAGACTTTTTGTAATGAGTCAGGGAGTATCAAAATTTGCATATTATGTTGGTGCATTTTTGTTATTCTTTATACCTGGAGCTGCTTTGACAAGAGGTGGTATGGCATGGATGATTTCTTCAATATATATGCCTTATGGAAATGAACCTTATTATAGACTTCTTGGGTTTATAGCAATTTCAGCTGCAATATCGTTTTTCATGCTTATACTTTTTTCAAAACTAATGATTAAATTTATTCATTCTTATAATTATAGAGTGGTTAATTGGATAACTTTAATATTTATTTTAACAGTTGTAATGTCAATAACAGGTTATTGGGGTCTTATAGTAATGATAGTATGTACTGGTATAGGTCTTATTCCTGTTATGTATAGTTCAAGAAGAATGAACTGTATGGGAGTTCTTTTAATACCGATTACTTTCAATATGTTAGGAATCGGACCAAAAATTGCTGCAATAATGGGGTTGGTGTAATATGAAAGGAATATCACATTTTATATCTGGTGTAGCTGCGGCTACTTTTGTTTCAAAAGCTGTTAATATGGCAATGTATGATAGTTCAATAATAATCGCTTTAGGTGGTTTATTTGGAATACTTCCAGATACACTTGATTTTAAGTTTGCCAAATTTATGCAAAAGTTTGATTTTGAAGTGGATCCTCATCCTGATGATATGAATCCTCAAATAATGGCTGATATTGTTGCTCAGGCAATAAATACAGCTTTTAAAGAAAAAAAAGAAATAAGTCTTATGCTTCATTCTGTAAAAATATCAGCAGATCTTTTTAGGCAATATAGTGTTTATTTTGATAATGAACAAAGTCAAGTTGTTGTTGAAATAGGACCTATAGTTAATATGTCAAAAATACCTTATCCTGGCACTGAATATCAAGGTAATAATATTGGAAAAGCAAAACTTGATGCTAAAGTATTGCATAGTTATGATGATAAAACTTATATTGATATTTTCTCAGGTTCAGATTTTTCATTTAGAAAGTCTGGTGATAAAGTAGAAGCTCTTTTTATTCCATGGCATAGAAGATGGAGTCATAGTCTTACTTTAGGTATTTTCTTTGGTATAGCTGGTTGGCTTTTACTTAAGCTTTTTGGAGTTATGAATGCACATGTTTATGGATTTGTGTTTTCATTAGGATTTTGTACACATGTTTTAGAAGATCAGCTAGGTTATATGGGTTCTAACTTATTTTGGCCTTTTACAAAAGAAAGAATGAATGGACTTCATTGGATGCGTTCAGGAGATGCATTGCCTAATTTTACTACAGTGTGGATAAGTTGTCTTATAATATTGTTTAATCTAAATAGATTTGCTCCAGAAGCAAATAAAGCTTTTCATATGTCATGGGTTGAATTTGCAGGATATACTTTCTTTATTCCACTTGTATTACTTTTAATTGTAGGAAAGATATTTGATACAATTTCTATGTATAAAAAAATGAAAGATGATAAGTATAGAGAAATGTTAATTAGTGAAATGAATAAAGAAAGCAGAATGGAAAGCGAAGAATCAATTTCATAAAATATGGATATATTAAAAAAACAGATAGATTATATTGTAGAAAACAAAATAATTGTCTGTGAAAAAGATAAAATAGTATTGGGACTCTCTGGGGGTCCCGATTCTGTTTTTTTACTATTAGTTCTTAATGAATTAAAAAAACATTATGGTTTAGAATTTGTAGCAACTCATATAAATTATAATCTTAGAGGACATTATTCCAAAGAAGACCGTATGTTTTGTGAGAAATTATGCGAAGAATTTGGGATAAAACTATATATTCTTGATACTACCATTAAAGAAAATACATCTATTCAGGAAAAAGCTAGAAATATCAGATTTGATTATTATAGATTGGTTTTAAAAGATTTAAAATATAATTTAATTGCTATAGGACACAATCTTGATGATAATATTGAAACAGTTTTACATAATTTAATAAGAGGTTGTGGTTTAAATGGTTTAAAAGGTCTTGATGAGATTTCAAAAGATATTGTAAGACCAATACTTTCAATTCCTAAAAACGAAATATCAACATATCTTGATAAAAATTCTATTTCATATAGAAAAGATTTGTCAAATGAAAAAAACTGTTATACAAGAAATAAAATTAGAAATAATATTGTAAAAGAAATTTTAAGTATAAACCCATCTTTTTATAATGTTTTTAATTCTTTTTCTCAAAATATAAGAATTAATCAGAATTTTGTTAGAATTAATGCGTTTGATTATATTGAAAAAAATATAATTAGTTATGATGAAGGAAAATATCTTATTGTTAAGAATAAGCTATTTAACAACGAAGATTTTGATAATATTTATATAAATTTTATATTAAAAGATTATCTTAATATAGAAGAAGGTGTTTATTCTTCAAATATTAGAGAGATATTAAAGATTGTAAAATCAAGTGGTGGAAAACATACTATAATCAAAAACTTTATAGTATTAAATGATTATAATAGAATAATTTTTTTAAAAAAAGAGTGTTTTGATTTATATTTTCCAGACTTTAAAGACTCTATAATATTTGAAGGAAATAACAGCGTAAATGTAAAATTTGAAAAAACTAAAAAATATGGAAATTCCACTAATGAACTAAACATAAATAAAGACGAAATAAAATGGCCGATTGTGTTGCGTCATCGTAAAAATGGTGATAGAATAGGCACCGATACGCTACTTAAAAAGAAGCTTATAGATAAGAAGATAAACCGTGTACTTAGGGATAGAATCCCGGTTTTTGAGGATTCAAATAAAATTATAATCTGGGTGCCGGGAATTTATAAAAAAAAGTTTAAAAATTTAAATACGAAAATTATTTACACCGGGAGGATGTTTTGGATAAAAACAGAAAATTAAAGACATGGATATTGTACACACTCATAATAGTAGTACTTGTACTTATATTAAATGAGATTGTAAATCCACAAGGAAAACTCGAAAGATACTCATATTCAATGCTAAAAGAAGCTATTACAGAAAACAATGTAGAAAAGCTTCAGATTGTAGGTAATAAAATAAGAGGTAGAACAAAGAGTAATACTGATTTTGAATCAAATATACATCCAATGTTTTCAAATATATTGGCAAAGATGATTGATGAAAAAGCTTCAAGAAATCTTGTAGCAGAACCAGAGCCAACTCCAAATTTACTTGTGGAGATGCTGATAAATTTCTTTCCATTTTTGTTATTTATTGTATTTTGGTTTTATATATTAAATAAAATGAATGGTTCGGGTACAAAAGCAATGTCTTTTGGTAAATCAAAAGCTAAGTTTATTGATCCATCAGCACAAAAAACCAGTTTTAAAGATGTTGCAGGTTGTGATGAAGCAAAAAATGAACTTGAAGAAGTAATAGAATTTTTAAAAGCTCCAAAGAAATTCCAAATACTTGGTGGTAAAATACCTAAAGGTGTTCTTCTTGTAGGCCCTCCGGGTACTGGTAAAACTCTTCTTGCAAGAGCTGTTGCAGGTGAGGCAAAAGTACCTTTTCTTCATATTAGTGGTTCAGATTTTGTTGAAATGTTTGTTGGAGTAGGTGCTTCAAGAGTAAGAGATTTATTTTCAAGTGCAGAAAAAAGAAAACCTTGTATTGTTTTTATAGATGAAATTGATGCTGTCGGAAGGCAGAGAGGATCTGGTTTAGGTGGTGGACATGATGAAAGAGAACAAACACTTAATCAATTACTAGTTCAAATGGATGGATTTGAAGCAAATACTGGTATTGTTGTTATAGCAGCTACAAATAGACCTGATATTTTAGATCCTGCATTGTTAAGACCTGGTAGATTTGATAGACAAATAGTTGTTGATTTTCCTGATATTAAAGGAAGATATCATGTTCTTAAAGTACATACAAAAAATATCCCACTTTCAGATGATGTTGATCTTAATGTTGTTGCGAGAACAACTCCAGGATTATCTGGAGCAGATTTGGCAAATTTATGTAATGAAGCAGCACTTCTTGCAGCAAGAGAAAATTTAAAAAAAGTAAGCCCAAATCATTTTGAAGAAGCTAGAGATAAAATAACAATGGGTGTTGAAAGAAAAAGTAAAGTTATAAGTGATGAAGAAAAAGAGATAACAGCATGGCATGAAGCAGGACATGCACTTATTTCAAAACTTGTACCTGATAGTGATCCTTTGCATAAAGTTACAATAATTCCAAGAGGAAGAGCTTTAGGAGTAACACATTCTATACCTGAAAAAGACAGATATCTTTACTCAAAAAATCAGTTTCTTTCAATAATAAAAAAAGCTTATGGTGGAAGATGTGCAGAAGAAATAAAATTTAACCTTTTATCAACCGGTGCATCAAATGACATATCAGTAGCAACTAATATTGCTCATAATATGGTTGTTGTATATGGAATGAGTGAAAAATTCGGACCTATAAGTTTTGGCAAAAGAGAACAGCATTATTTTCTTGGAAAAGAAATAGCTCAAATAAAAGATTATAGTGAAAAAACAGCTCATGAAATTGATATAGAAGTAAGAAAAATAATAATGGAATGCTATGATGCTACAAAAAAATTATTAGAAGAAAACTTTGATAAATTAGAAAAAATATCTCTTGCATTATTAAAGTACGAAACTTTAGATTCATCAGAAGTTGATATTTTAATTGCAGGCGGTGAAATTGATAGGGTAATTGAACCGTTAGATATAGAAGAACCAAAAGAAAAAAAAGAGTCAAAAGAGAAGATAGTTGACGATGGGAAGACTGATGGATCTACAGAAAATTAAAAACGCAGTTAAAGATATACTTGAAGCAATTGGTGAAGATACAACAAGAGAAGGTCTTGTTGATACTCCTGATAGAGTTGCAAGAATGTGTCAGGAACTTTTTCAGGGTTTAAAACAAGATCCTGAACAAGCTATAAAA
The DNA here is from genome assembly GCA_023228995.1 of Candidatus Muiribacterium halophilum. Lineage (GTDB taxonomy): Bacteria > Muiribacteriota > Muiribacteriia > Muiribacteriales > Muiribacteriaceae > JALOAD01. The sequence continues at coordinate 8,389 of JALOAD010000011.1, read as the reverse complement.
GTTATGTTTAATGAACCGCATGAAGAAATGGTAATGGTTAAAGATATAGATTTTTATTCTATGTGTGAACATCATTTATTACCATTTACAGGTAAAGCGCATATTGTATATATTCCAAGAAATAATAAAATAACCGGACTTTCAAAACTAGTTCGTATGCTTGATATTTATTCAAGAAGACCACAGTTACAGGAAAGACTTACGACAAATATTGCTAATACTCTTATGAAAAAGCTTGATCCAATTGGTGTAATGGTAGTTATTGAAGCTGAGCATATGTGTATGACAGTAAGAGGTGTAAAAAGAGCTGGAGCAAAAACAATAACATCCGCAGTAAGAGGATGTTTTGAAACAGAAATTGCTGCTAGAAACGATGCAATGTCTCTTATAAGAGGATAGTTTGGATATTTTTTCGGGATTTTTAGAAAACAAATATAGAAAAGAAATAAAAAAAACAGGAATCAGCAAGGCTGGGGATGAGATATTCAAACAAAAATCTCAAAAATATGCTTTGCTGTTAAAAAATATATCACTTGCTAAAGCTCTTGTTTTAAAGCAAGAATTACTTGTTTGTGGTGGAGATTGTGCTTTACATGAAAATGCAGTAAGAGGAATTTTAAAAACCTTAAATATAGTTATTTCAGCAGATATAAGAACTTTAAGTAAACTTGAAACAAGATTAAAAACCCAAGGATTTTTTGAAAAAGAAAGAAAAGATATTTTAAATTTCATTAATTCACAGAAAGACTCAGAATTATTCACTTTAAGAAATAAAAAATTTGTAAATAATAATACTTATATTATGGCAATATTAAATGTTACTCCTGATTCATTTTCAGACGGTGGATTAAATTTAGATGAAAAAACATGTATTGAAAATATAAAAAAAATGATAGAAACTAAAGTTGATATAATCGATGTTGGCGGTGAATCTACAAGACCAAGTGCTAAAAGTGTAAGCATAGAAGAAGAACTTGATAGAGTAATACCTAAAATCAGATTAATAAGAAGTATGACTGATATACCTATATCTATTGATACATATAAACATGAAGTTGCAAGAGAAGCACTTGAAAATGGAGCTGATTCTATTAATTATGTTAGAGGATATGAAATTGATGAAAATATGTTAAAGGTTGTATATGACTTTAAAACTCCATTTTTTTTAATGCATAGTCGAGGTAATTCAGCAAATATGCAAAAAATGACCGAGTATTCTGATATTGTAGAAGATATTTTTGATGAAATAAATAATTCTTATGAAAAATTACTTCAAGTTTTAGATAATAGGAAAAAAATAATAATTGATCCTGGTATAGGATTTGCAAAAACTACAGAACAGAACTGGGAGATAATTTCAAAAGTTAAATCTTTTTTTAAATACGGTTCTCCAGTACTTATGGGAGTATCAAGAAAAAGTTTTATTAAAAACAGTTTTGATATAAAAGATAATATATTAAAAGATGAGATAACTGATATTCTATCAATGTTTTTTACCTTTTCAGGTGTTAATTTCATAAGAGTACATAATTATGAAAAAGCATATAGATTAAAAAAAATAATGTCATTTTTGGAGCAATAATATGAAAGAAAATTATCAGATGAAACTAAATGATATGACATTTTATGGATATCATGGAACAGATCCATCGGAAAGAAAAATCGGACAGAGATTTATAATAAATATTGAGTTTTCAGCCGACCTTAGCAATGCTGGAAAATCTGATAAAATAGAAGATACAGTTAATTATGTAAAATTATTTAATAAAACTGAAAAAATAGTAAAAAATGAGAAATTCAATCTTTTAGAAACGCTAGCAAGAAAAATAGCTTTAAGTATTTTAGAAGAACATGATATAATTAGTAAAGTAAATGTAAGTGTAAGAAAACCACAAGTCCCAATTCCTGGAATGACAGGTAATTCGGAAGTTTGCATAGAAGTTGAAAGATAGAATTTAAAAAAAACAAAGGAAATATATGTCAAAAGTCAATATACTACTTGGCTCTAATACAGAACCAAGAAATAAATACATACAGCAAGCATTTAATAGAATTGTAGAAACAGAAGGTATTTCATTATTAAGTAAAACACCTGTAATTGAGACAAACCCCCATGGAGTAAAAGATCAGCCAGATTTTTTAAATCAGATAATTTTTATAGAAACTATTATGACACCGATTGAACTTTTAAAATTTCTAAAAAGTGTAGAAATAGATACAGGAAGAAGTTTTGAAAATAAATGGGGACAAAGAGAAATAGATCTTGATATATTAACTTATGACAATATCAGATATGAAACCGATATACTAACAATACCCCATCATCAGATACAAACAAGACCATTTGTAAAAGAATTATTAGAAATGATGGGATAAAAAAGCAAGGGCTGAATAAGAGAAGTATAAGAGCAGCGAAATGGCGGATCAAAATGTTCAGTGAACATTTTTGTGTGAAGTGGTGAAATGGGAAGAACAATTAAGAAATCGGGAAAAACTGGGATTCGGGGTTCGGGAAAGATTGAATAACAAAGAAAATGGCGAAATGGCGAGAAACAATTAGAATGACTAAAGACACAATTACTAAGTTTTGTCATCCTGGTATGTTTCTGAGTCGGGATTTGTTTTAAAAATATCAAAAAATAATTTATTATGTTTTACTTGGAAAACTACATTTTTTATTTATACCAATCTGGTAATAAATTTCCAAAAGAATCTTTTTTTGAATCTTTCTTTGAAGAATTAATAATATCAACAGCCCAATCAGGAGTTTTAATATTGTCTTTAGTAAATTGCATTTTTTTTAATTCTTCATTAAAAAAATCTATAAGACCAGCTTCAATTTCTTCAGAAGTAATAATTAAAGGTTTTTTGATTTTCTTTTCAAATTTCTTATAATTAATAATATTAGTTACTTTATAATAAAAATCCTCTTTTTTAAGTTTTATTTGATTTTCAACAAACCAATCTTCAAACCAAGCAGGTAAAATAACACCATTGCTATCCTTTAGATTAGAATCGATTTTATCTTTTTTATACCATTTAGGAAGATTAGTACCATTATCGTCTTTTAAAACATCAGAAAAGCAAAACACAGAATTTAACAAAAAAATAGAAATAATTAATAGAAACTTTTTCATAAAAACTCCTTTAATAAATACCATTTAATAAATGTTATTTAAAAAATGTCAGAATGAATTTTAGATAAACATTCAGACATAATATTTTCAGTATCAACCAAATCAGGAATTAAATCCTCAAAAGGAATATAATAAATAAACATAGAAATATAATCATTACCTTTTGTTTTAAAATTATAATCTATATTAAGTTTAATTGCATTATTCCTTTCATAAAATTCAATTCTTCTTTTGCAAAAATCATCATCGAATTTAGGAATTTCAAGTTCTAAAAAAACACCATTAACATTAAAATTCTCTTTAATAAATAAAAGTATTTTAGAACCAATACCCATATTTCTAAACTCAGATAAAACAGCAAAATAATCAAGCCATAAAAACTTTTTATCAGCAGTAATATAATAAAAACAATAAGCAACAAAATTTTTATTATAAAAAAATTTAATACCCTTGTAATTACCCTCAAAAATAAGCTTTTTAAAATGAAGTAAATCCATCAATTCATATTCAGGAAAATCAATTTTCATAAAATCAAAATTAAAATCAAAATCTTCAACAACAATAAATTCAAAAGTAATATTATTATGCACTAAAATTCAATACCAATAGGAGCATGATCACTACCTAAAATATCTTTCAAAATAAAAGCATCTTTAAGTTTTTTTGCAATACTATTATCAACAAAAAAATAATCAATTCTCCAACCAACATTTCTATCTCTAGCCCGAGTTTTCATATCCCACCAAGAATAATTATCACCCTCTTTATTAAATAAACGAAAAGAATCTTTAAAACCAGAATCAAGAAGCTTATCAATCCATGCACATTCAACAGGAAGGAAACCACTAGAGTTTCTGTTTTCAGCAGGACGAGCCAAATCAATTTCCTTATGAGCAGTATTAACATCACCACAAATAATCACAGGTTTTTTAAGCTTTTTAACAAAAGAAAGATATTTATCATAAAAATCAAGCTTATATTGAAGCCTTTCTTTAGAAGCTTTACCATTAGGAAAATAAGTATTAAGAAGATAAAAATCATTGTATTCAAGAATAAGAGATCTACCCTCATTATCCCAACCCTTTTCAACAGATAAAGGTTTTATTTTAGAAAAAACAGCAACACCACTATAACCCTTTCTCTCAGGTTGAGCAAAATAAGAATAATATTCAGGAATATTTACAATATCATCAGATAATTGTTCTTTATGAGCTTTAGTTTCTTGAATACAAAGAATATCAGCATCAAAAGTAGAAAACAAACCCTTTCTATGAACAGCTCTAATACCATTAACATTCCAACTCAATATCTTCATATAAAATCACCTCAAAAAATCAATAATACACATTTTTAATTAATTCAAAGATCACTACAATAAATTTTCCTATTTATTTATAATAGTATAAAAAAATAAACTTAAAAACAAGGAATCGATTTTGTATTTAATCAGAGGGTTCAATTAATGATTGATGAATAAATTAAAATTCAGTATAATAAATATAGATAACTATAATATGAGGTGATTTTTATGTTACTGGACAATAGTTACTACTGCTGTAATAGTATTTACAAGGTGATTAAAATTACTAAAGAAATATCATCTAAATTCAGAAAAACATATTCTGAAAGTGAAGATAAAAGTTTTACCCTTGTTTGTCTGACTATTGTCGCTGGAGTAGTAGCTGGAGTTGCCATTTATAAAAAATTATGTAAATCCGCTGAAGAATGGAATCAAACTGATGATCCTGTATGGGATGATTTAAATGATGAGATAGGAATTGATCATCCATACCCGAATCACCCTGGAAATAATGATGAGGATGAGAATAAACCTGCTGATACTAATGAAGTTATTATTAAACCAGATAATAACAAACTAAAAGACAGGTGATTCATTGAAATTGAAGTATCATATATTGATTTATTTTCTTTGTATTTCAGTCACAGGAATTATTTTATTTTTTATTGCAACAGAATTATTTCCAGTCTCAAGATCAATACATCACAAAGTATATTTCCTTAAAGTGCTTAATAAGACAATATCAGAATATAGTTTTAAAACTCTTTCTTTTAATAAAAAATTTTTTATTGAAATAGTTTTCAGAAACATATTTATTATTTTCATAATCTTTTATCTCGCTTCTAGCATCTATTGGGCAAAATGTTATTATCTTACATAAAATCTTTTTCCTGTTGATAGAATAAGCGCAGTAAGATTATTTCATGGAGTTAGTTTTTTTATGAAATTATATATATATTACTAATAATCATTTCTGCATTCATTGAATCACTTAACTTATCTCCATTTAACAGATAAAATTAGATTAAATATATTATGCATAAATAAATAAAGAATCGACATTAAGTCTCTTACCCAAAGCAGCAGCAATCTTTATCAGTGTAGAAAGTTTATTATCTATAAAAATTCATTGATAGTTGCTGCTACTCTTCCAGATTATTCACTTTTTTTCTTGCTTCTGTTATAATAACTCTATGAAAAAATTACCTATCGGGATTTCAACATTAGATAAAATAATAAATGGTGATTGTGTATATATAGATAAGACACAAATTGCTCATAAACTAATCGAAGACGGGGGAGGATATTATTTTTTATCTCGTCCACGACGATTTGGTAAATCATTATTTCTAGATACTTTAAAAGAAATATTTTATGGCAATAAAGAGCTTTTTAAGGATTTATATATTTATGATAAGTATCCTTTTGAAAAGCATCCTGTTATTAGAATAATATTTGGTGATGGAAATATTGAAAGTAAAGAAGATTTGAATAAAAAAATTTTAGTAATTCTGAAAGAGAATCAAAATGAATTAGGTATTGAAATAGAAAATACACATAATGATGTTTCTGATATTTTCCGTGAAACCATTATAAAATCATATAAAAAATATAATAAAAGAGTAGTTATATTAGTAGATGAATACGATAAACCTATCTTAGATAATATTGAAGATAAAGAAATTGCAAAAGAAATCCGTGATGAGCTTAAAGGATTTTACTCAGTAATAAAGGGTGCGGATGAATATTTAAAATTTGTATTTTTAACAGGAGTAAGCAAATTCAGCAAGGTAAGTCTTTTCAGTGGGCTAAATAATCTTAATGATATTACATTAAATCCGAATTTTTCCACAATTTGCGGATATACTCAGAGTGAACTTGAAGAAAGTTTCAGAGAGCATCTGAAAGGTCAGGATTTGGAAAAAATAAGAGAGTGGTATAATGGGTATAAATGGCTTGGCGAAAGTGTTTACAATCCGTTTGACATCCTATTATTTGTAAGTAACAACTATGATTACCGAAATTACTGGTTTTCTACTGCAACTCCGACATTTTTGTTAAAATTGATAGAAAAGAATAATTATTTTATACCTAACTTTGAAAATATAATACTTGATGAAACTATGCTCGGAAGTTTTGATGTAGATAATATAAATTTAGAAACTTTAATGTGGCAGACAGGTTATCTGACAATTGAAAAGGTAGAGAATCTGCTTAATATCAGAGAATATTATATGAAAATTCCAAATCTTGAAGTTGAAATTTCTCTAATGAGTGAGATTTCAGAATTCTTAACAAAATCAGTTGAAAGTAAAAAGCATTCAAATAATATGCTCCGTGCATTATTAAAAAAAGATATGGAAAATTTTGAAACCAGTTTAACTTCTTTATATGCTTCAATTGCAAATAATAATTTCACTAATAATAAAATGTACCAATATGAAGGTTATTATGTAAGCGTTTTTTATTCGTATATCAAAGCTCTAGGTCTTGATATAAAAAATGAAAATCCGTCAAACAAAGGAAGAATTGATATAACTATTAATCTGCCAGAAACTATTTATATTATAGAATTTAAAACAGATGGCGGTGGAGCTTTAAAGCAGATCAAAGAAAAAAAATATCATCAGAAATATGTTGATTCAGGAAAACAGATAATGCTTATTGGAATAGAGTTTGATAAGAACGAAAAAAACATTTCAAAAATTGAATATGAGACAGCAAGATGAAATCTAATGAGTAATGCAACAGATTCTTTAATCGCATGACAACCTTTTTCGTATTTGTTATTATTTAATCAGATTTATACAATTATTCTGACACTTACAAAACAGATTTCATCGGAGGTTTTCTTTGTTTTTCTGTATAAAATAAAGTTCCGTATAAAATATTTGAAGAAATTAGTTATATATTCCATTTTTTTGTCTAGATAGTTTTATTGTCTAATATCCTTTTTTATTTTAGTACCACATTTTGGGCAATTTATATGAATTGTTTTTTCTTTTGAATGATAATCTTGATAACCTGAAGCAATTATACCGGCAGGTAATGCAAATAACCCAATTCCTAATATAGCCATTATTGCTCCAATAAATTTACCTAATGGAGTTATTGGGTACACATCTCCGTATCCAACAGTTGTTAATGTGGCAACTCCCCACCACATTGTATGAATTATACTTTTAAATGCATCTGGCTGATATTTGTTTTTTATTCATCAAATAATCTTCCTATGTAAATGTTTATTGTTTTTTATGATTCTAAATTAAATTATTGAGACAATAAAGATATCATTTTTTGAAATATAATAATCAACTTTATATATACTTGACAAAATAGGGAAAGGAGATTTAATGAAAATGAAGAAAAATAAGGGGGTTAAAGATTTTTCAACAAAACAAATTGATGAAGCTAACAGATTTTTAGAACAACATCCAAAATCAACGGAGGAAGTTATGTATTTGAATTCGTTTTAAACTGTAGTCCCGATGATGATTGGGAAAAAAGGTTTTCAGAATATTTTAATAAAGTTAAACTAAAACTTTGAGTTGGAATTAGTAATGTTATTTTTTAAATTAACGAAAAATCAATTATTATTGAAATTTACGAGTTATTTATTATAAAAATAATAAAGAATGCTGTTTTATTTGCAAATAATGAAACGGATTTTCTTAGTGAAATTAATGACAGAATAATTAGAAATGAGTTTAATAATTTTACATGTGATATAAAAAGTTTTTGATATATTGATCTTGTATTTTTTAAATTTCTTTTGATTCTCTCAGATAAAGAAATATTTTTAATAGTCTTCAAAAATATTTTCTTGTTTTTCAGTTTTTATACTTTTGTAAAATCATTGTTGTTATACTTCAAATTCTCTGGAATTTTATTTATAGATGTATTTCAAAAACAAAAATATATTTTTGTTGATTTTCAAGGTTTATCCAATACT
>JALOAD010000130.1 GCA_023228995.1 Candidatus Muiribacterium halophilum | reverse complement strand
TCAATAAATGTAGATACTGAAACTGGGAAAATATTATAACACGGGGGTTTCAAAGAAAGATTTTAAGAATACTTCACACAGGCAGATTTCACTTTATACAAAGGAAATTTCATGGATATAATAGTCACAGCAAAAGTGGACTTTTCAGTCGCTGAAAAGCGATGGGTCAGGCTGAACTCTGCGGGAGTAAAAGAAAGCTCAGCTCAGACCCGGGTAGTATCAAGAGAATTCTCAATTGAAGGAGATAATCAGGTACCAATAATGATAGTCAATGAAGATGACAGAAGAATAAATAGATTATCTTTTATTTATGCTGATGATTTAGATGGTGCTAGCAAAGGTATTTTACCATTATATAAAAATAAGATTAATGTTAATATGTTTTTTGAAAAAGGCTATTTTGATAATAAGATAGATAAATTAATTTATGAAATATGGGATAATGAAAGTTCAAAAGGTTACTCAGGTACTCTAACAGAAACAGGAGTTGACAGCAGAATATTTAAAGATGAACAGGTAGAATTGAAAATAGAATTTCCTTTTCCTGTCCATGGGAATCTACCTACTATTGCTATGAGAGATGATATTGATATGAAAGCGGTCTTGGGATATATAAACATAAATGGACAAGATGTTACTCAGGATAAGATTGAAATGCCTTTTTATCATTTAAACAGTGATGGATTTTATCACTTATCTAATTTAGTTTTAAAGAAAGATGAATTTCCGAATAATGATATAAGAGAATATATACCTGTACAAGCTAAATTCAGAGTTTTGTATGTATCTGAAAAAGATCCCGGAATGGATATATTACAGGGAAAGCTCCAGATAGGAGAAAGTTTTTCCTATAAATTTCCTCTGAAAAAGGATAAAAATAAATCCGGACATGTATATATGTCAGACAATATGATTATAATTAGAAGTGTGAATGAAAAAGATCTTATATATGAAAATGGAAGAAAGTATATGATGATCAATGACAAAAAATATGAGGTTGTGTTATTGACAGATTTTCAGGGAGTATTTCCATATTCTTTCTCAGTACTGGTAGGTAGTATAACTGAAGTTGAGACAGTTAAAAAATATAATGATAAAGTAGCTTACACAATGTATTCTTTGTATAACCAGATAAGAAAGGATGAAAATGGAGATTATTATGAGGTTAAAGATAAAAAAGATGATTATGAGTTGAAACAATATGAGGCAATTAAGAAAAATATCTATAAAATGGGATTTCAGATATTACCTGATGATAGTCCAACATTCAATAAGTTTTCTGATAAAAGCAGCAGCAAACAGGAAATAGGGATATTTTATTATGATGGGCATGGGGAAGTAAAATCATATGATAAGGAAATACCAGGATATTTACAAGATAAAGAACAATTTCTAAACGGAGATAGAGCAGTAGACCTGCCGGAAATATTTATGTTTCTGAATGAAGAAAATATGAGTATTCAAAATATGACAGCACATAATCCTGCAACCTTAGGCAAATGGCAGGCACCACCAATTGATCTTGTGTATTTCAATTGTTGTCTGGTTGGTATGGAAATGCAATGGTTCAAAAAATATTTCAATGCAAAATGTGCAGTAGGATATAAATTCGAGGTGTTTGATAAAGATATTAATGATATAGCAAATTATTTTTTTGAAAACTTTGATAAATTAGATTCTGAAAAAGAAGAATACAGAAGAGTATATGATGTGATTAAAAATAAATATGATGATGTCTATGGTGAAATTGAATATAATCCAACAGATTTGTCATCAGACTGTCCAGCAAGGATAATAAACCCGGATTTCACATTTGATGAATTTTTCAGGGAGTAATATATGAAAAAAATATTTTTAAGTATATTTTTGATCTGTATTCTTTCATTCAACATATTTGCTGATATAAGTGAGGATATCAAAGAAAATATTTTATTACAGAGTAAAGATATTATGAAATATATGTTTAATGATCTTTGTGATACTTCGTTTGTAGATAAGACTTATGATGTTGGTTATTTTGAGGATACTCTTATGGGGGGATTGAACGGAGTATCTCTGGTATATAATTTTGAGAATGATCTCACATTGAAAGATATAAGAGACTATGATATAGAAAGTGACGACTGGTTTACAAATGAAAAAACTGAACCTGATAAGCTTTATGTATATCATATTGAATACTACAGAAATAATAAAATTGCATTGGTTCAACTAAGTGGAAGTGATTGGGATCAGAGCAAATTTGAAAATAATATAACATATAAGGAAGCTATAAATAAAGTAAGAGATTTTTTAAAGAGTTTCAGACCAGATTTGGAAGACTATTTTTTGAGAGTAGTTCGTTTAGATTCTTATAATTATAGAGGAGAAAAATATCATATATTGTTTAGATTTTATTATAAAGGGTATCAGACTAGTGAAATAGTAAGTGCTGAAATTTATAAAACTGGATTACTCGCTTTTATAAGAATTGAAAATCTGTCAGATTATAAGGTCCCTGATAAAATAATAACTTTTGAAGAAGCTAGAGAAAAAGTGAAAGAGTTTCTAAAAGAGAATTATAGTGGAGATAAATATTATGAGGATGTATATTCGAAATTCAATTTTCTAGAGCCTGGCAATGCCGGTGATTTAGATAAACTGAAATCATTTACAATACAATATGGAAAACCAGTATTTATTCATGCAAATACAAAGATAGGGAAGTATAAGATAAGTACTTACAGAGATGAGAATAATAATATAAAGATAGATTATTCGAATGTTGAAAAATATGGATATACAGAGAAAGACTTTGAAGATGGAATATATGAGTCACTGTTCTCAAGACTGGGTTATCTGGTGTATATAGATTATCCTTTGCTGAATGGGAAAAGACTTCAAAAAAAATATACAGTATTCTTTGTAGATGCAGAAACTGGTGAGATAATAGGCGGGGAGTGATAAAAAACATACCAATGATAAATCCACATAATCTGGAAGGTGTTGGAATGGGAGAAAGCCTTCCAAGGAGAAATTAAAAATTAATAATGAAAAATGAAAAATTGGAAAAAATAAAAGATTTTGCTTTAAATTATAAATTGTTAATTGAGTCTTCTGATTAAATAAACAAAA
>JALOAD010000129.1 GCA_023228995.1 Candidatus Muiribacterium halophilum | reverse complement strand
AGGAAAAAACATATTTAAAGATATGATAAATGTAAAAATTGAACCAGTTATTGAAGAAATGAAAGAAGGTGTGAAGAAAAGGCTTACTGCAAGTCTTGTATATAAAGATGGCACTCCTGTAGATATGTCAGGGCTTGAGAATATTCAGTGGAATTGGAGTATAACAGGAAATGAAGAAGATTCATACTCGCTGGAACCTTTAAGAACAAACTCAACACAGGCAGACTTCACATTATACAAAGGTAATTTCATGGATATAATAGTCACAGCAAAAGTGGATTTTTCAGTATCTGAAAGAAGCGGAAGCAGAGTAGTATCAAGAGAATTCTCAATTGAAGGAGACAATCAGGTACCAATTATGATAGTCAATGAAGATGACAGAAGGATAAAAAGAGTATCTTTTATTTATGCTGATGATTTGGATGGTATCGGTAAAGGGGTTGTTCCGGTATATAAAAATAAGATCCATGTAAATATGTTTTTTGAAGAGGGCTATTTTGATAATAAGATAGATAAATTAATTTATGAGATATGGGATAATGAAAGTTCAAAAGGTTACTCAGGTACTCTAACAGAAACAGAAGCTGACAGTAGAATATTTAAAGATGAACAGGTAGAATTGAAAATAGAATTTCCTCTTCCGGTTCACGGGAATTTACCTACTATTGCTATGAGAGATGATATTGATATGAAAGCGATCTTGGGATATATAAACATAAATGGACAAGATGTTACTCAGGGTAAGATTGAAATGCCTTTTTATTATTTAAATAGTGATGGATTTTATCACTTATCTAATTTAGTTTTAAAGAAAGATGAATTTCCAAATAATGATATAAGAGAATATATACCTGGACAGGCTAAATTCAGAGTTCTGTACGTATCTGAAAAAGATCCCGGAATGGAGATATTGCAGGGAAAGCTCCAGATAGGAGAAAGTTTTTCATATAAATTTCCTCTGAAAAAGGATAAAAATAAATCCGGACATGTATATATGTCAGACAATATGATTATAACTAGAAGTGTGAATGAAAAAGATCTTATATATGAAAATGGAAGAAAGTATATGATGATCAATGACAAAAAATATGAGGTTGTGTTATTGACAGATTTTCAGGGAGTATTTCCATATTCTTTCTCAGTGCTGGTAGGCAGTATAACTGAGGTTGAGACAGTTAAAAAATATAATGATAAAGTTGCGTACACAATGTATTCTTTGTATAACCAGATAAGAAAGGATGAGAATGGAGATTATTATGAGGTTAAAGATAAAAAAGATGATTATGAGCTAAAACAATATGAGGCAATTAAGAAAAATATCTATAAAATGGGATTTCAGATATTACCTGATGATAGTCCGACATTCAATAAGTTTTCTGAAAAAAGCAGCAGCAATAAGGAAATAGGGATATTTTTTTATAATGGACATGGAGAAGTGAAATTATATGATGAGGGTATACCCGGATATTTACAGGATAAAGAACAATTTGTAAACAGAGATAGAGCAGTAGACTTACCGGAAATATTCATGTTTCTGAATGAAGAAAATATGAGTATTAAAAATATGACAGCACATAATCCTGCAACCTTAGGTAAATGGCAAGCACCACCTGTTGATCTTGTATATTTCAATTGTTGTCTGGTTGGAAGAGAAATGCAGTGGTTTAAGAAATATTTCAATGCAAAATGTGCAATTGGATATAAATTTGAGGTATTGGATAAAGATATTAACAGAATTGCAAATTATTTCTTTGAGAACTTTAATAAATTAGATCCTGAAAAAGAAGAATACAGAAGAGTATATGATGTAATAGAATATGAATATAGAAATGTCTATGGTGAAGAAGAAGATCCACAATATGATCCTACAAATTTGTCTTCAGATTGTCCATTAAGGATAATAAACCCGGATTTCACATTTGATGAATTTTTCAGGGAGTAGTATATGAAAAAAATATTTTTATCAATAGTTTTTATCTGTATTCTTTCATTCAACATATTTTCTGATATAAGTGAAAATGTGAAAGAGAATATTTTAAGACAGAGCAAAGATGTTATGAAATATATATTTAATGGTCTTTGTGATACATCATTTGTGGATAAAACTTATGATGTTTCCTATTGGGAAACAAATTCCATGGGAGGATTGAATGGAATATCTCTGGTATATAATTTTGAGAATGATCTTACATTGAAAGATATAAGAGACTATGATATAGAAAGTGACGACTGGTTTACGAATGAAAAAACTGAACCTGATAAACTTTATGTATATCATTTTCAATATTTAAAAGATAATAGAATAGCTATGGTTCAATTAAGTGGAAGCGACTGGGATCAGAGTGAGTTTGAAAATAATATAACATATAAGGAAGCTATAAATAAGGTAAGAGATTTTTTGAAAAGATTCAGACCAGATCTGGAGAACTATTTTCTGAAAGTCTATTATTTTAGTCCCTATAACTATAAAGGTGAGAAGTATAATGTGAGATTAAGAATTTATTATAAAGGATATCAGACCAGTGAATTTATAAATTCAGATGTTTATAAAACAGGATTATTGAGTTTTATATTAATTCAGAATCCGTCAGATTATAAGGTCCCTGATAAAATAATAACTTTTGAAGAAGCTAGAGAAAAAGTGAAAGAATTTATAAAAGAGAATTATAGTGGAGATAAATATTATGAGGATGTATATTCGAAATTCAATTTTCTAGAGCCTGGCAATGCCGGTGATTTAGATAAACTGAAATCATTTACAATACAATATGGAAAACCAGTATTTCTTCATGCAAATACAAAAATAGGTAAGTATAAGATAAGTACTTACAGAGATGAGAAAGATAATATTAAGATAGATTATTCAAATGTTGAAAAATATGGATATACAGAGAAAGATTTTAGAGATGGAAGATATGAATCTTTGTTTTCAAGATTGGGATATTTAATATATATTGATTATCCTGTAATTAATTATAAAAAGAAATATTCTGTTTTCTTTGTCGATGCAGAAACCGGTGAGATAATAGGTGGAGAGTGATAAAAAACATACCAATGATAAATCCACATAATCTGGAAGGTGTCGGAATGGGAGAAAGCCCTTATGCAGGAGATCCTTTACATCTATCATTGAAATTCTTATCTGAATATACAGACAATAAAGCGGATGAAATAGAAGCAATGATATTAGACCCTCATTACAGTCTCTCAC
>JALOAD010000128.1 GCA_023228995.1 Candidatus Muiribacterium halophilum | reverse complement strand
ATTTATATTTTTACCGTTCAAGATACTACGATCCAACTCTTGGAAGATTCACTCAAAGAGACAAATTTAACGAAGCAGGATTTATAACAGGCAATCCAGCAGTGATATATAATCCATTACAATTAAATGATTACACATACGTAGGAAATAACCCACTCATATACACCGACCCCTTGTTAATTCTAACTTTATTTTATCACAAAACAAATAAAATTCTACAATTAAATTAGACAGATTAATATAATTCTTCAAATATTTTAATTAAAGTTCGATAATAAAAAAGAGGTTTGTGTTATCATCACAAACCTCAATTTCAAAGTGTTTTAAACACTTAATAATAAAACTTAATCCAATGAAATTATCGAACAAATTAAAACAAATATTTACCCTGGGCAAAAAATATTCCTGGAAAAAACCAGATAAATGTCCTCGTTGTGCAAGTCCCAGACTATGGTGGCATGGTTTTGTCCGCAGGTATTTTTTTAAATTCAATCTTCCGTTATGGATTAGAAGATGTCGTTGTCCTGAATGTGGACATGTATTTGTAATTCGTCCTGCTGGTTTTTATCCAAGATTTCAATATCCAAAAACAGTTATTTTTGCCTGCTTAATATATTTTGCTTTAACCGGAAAAAGAATTAAAAGCATAAGCAGACAAATACAAAACTACTGGACAAAAGGTGCTTTACTTCAAATTAATAGATTTAATAATTCTTCCAGACTTACTTTAGAAAATATTTTATATATTCATTTAAAACAAATAATAGTTTCAACTCATTCTTTTAAAAAAAACACAATAAATTCAGCAATATACTCACCCTACCGTTTCTTTTCGGTGACAAAAGCATTCACCTTCACTTAACCTTTTAATATTCTAAACAATTAAATCAAGGAGGTGTTTATGTTTTTAACTGAAAAACAGAAAAAAATTGCACTGTTTCGCTTCGGTGTAATTACTCCCCTTATTGGGACAAAAAAACTTCAACGAGGTCAGCGTGAAAAAATTATTGAGGAAATAATTTCTAAAAAATGGGAAATCCCGTATTCTTCAAAAACAAGTGTTTCAAAAGCAACTTTACTTAACTGGATAAAAATTTATGAGAAAAATAATAATTCTTTTGAATCATTGGTTCCTAAAAACCGTATGGATAAAGGCAAAAGTAGAATAATATCTAATGAAACCGAACTTGCTTTAGTTAATCTGAGAAAAGAAAACAGCAATATTTCATTAGCAGCTTTGCTTGAACTTTCTAAAATTAAAAATATTATTCCGTATAATATAAATATTTCTATGTCAGCTTTGTATAAAATAATTAAAAAACACATAGATTCAGAAGAAAGCAACATGCCTGACAGAAGAAAATTTGAAGCAGAACTTCCAAATGATTTATGGCAGACAGACTGCATGCATGGTCCTTATGTAAATGACAATGGAAAAATGCGTAAAACATATTTATTTGCAATTATTGATGATCATTCAAGAATAATTACTCATGCACAATTTTATTTTAAAGAAAATATTGTCTGTTTTTTAAATTGTCTTAAGCAGGCTTTTATTAAAAGAGGAATTCCAAGAAAATTATATACAGATAATGGTGCCTGTTTTAAATCTGCAAGATTAGAATATACAACAGCTTCAGTAGGTTGTGCCGTTTTACATGCAAAACCGTATTCTCCAGAAGGAAAAGGTAAAATTGAAAGATGGTTTAAAACAGTAAGAACAATGTTTATTCCTTTTGTAAAAAACATTAATTCAATAGATGAATTGAATAAACAGCTCAATAACTGGATAAACAATACATACCACACAAACAAACATTCATCAATTAATACTGCCCCAATAAAAAAATATACAAAGAATATACATCTTATACGCTCAGCACCAAAAAATATTGACGATTATTTTCGCATAAGAATTCGCAGAAAAGTATTTAAGGACAGGTCGTTAACGATTAATGGAAAACTCTTTGAAGCACCAGTAAGCCTGATTGGTAAAGCTGTAAATCTATATTATCTTGAAGATGATACAGATAGAGTTGAAGTGTTTTACAATGAAAAATCTTATGGTTACCTTGTTTTACTTAATCCGCATATTAACAGCAGAATAATACGAGACAATTACAGAATTGAATTTAAAGAAAAAGATACATTTGAAAAAGATGTTTTTGACAAACAAAAAAAAGCTTTTTCAAGTGGAAAATTATTCAGTGAATAAAGGAGAGAAAAATGACAAATTATATGAATTATTTTGGATTTAATGATGAACCTTTTCCATCTGTAATAGATTTAAAGAAAGTCTATATCTATAAAGAGCTTGAAGAACTTGTTTCAAGAATAAAATATACAGTAGATACAGGATTGGTTTCAGTAATTACCGGACAAGTTGGTTCAGGTAAAACAACATCGTTAAAATATGCCTGTTCACAGTTTCATCCTTCAAAGTATAAGATAATACCAGTTATTGCAAATTCAGGGAGCATTTTAGAGATATTCAAACAGATAACTCTGGCATTTAATATGGAATGTTCAACAAGTTCTATTACTTTTTTAATAAAAGGGATAAGAGAAAGATTACAGGAAATATTTTCTAAAAAACAGAAACCTATACTTGTAATTGATGAAGCTAATTTAATGAGAGAAAAAATATTCCAGGAAATCCATAACATACTACAATATGATTTTAACAGCAGAGATTTAATGCCATTAATTTTATGTGGTCAAATTACATTAATGGATAAATTAAATTACCACACAGCACAGGCATTAGCGTCAAGAGTTGCCGGAAGAAGCCATTTAGAAGGATTGAATACTGAGGGAATGAGCATGTATATTATACATCATTTAAACAACTGTGGAATAAGTGATAATTTATTTGATGAAGCTGCAATTTTAGCAATCCAGCAAGGCTCTGGTGGAATAATGAGAAAAGCAAATAATTTAGCAAGAGGAGCTCTTGTTGCAGCAGCAAGCCGTAATTCAAAATTAGTTTCGGCAGAACATGTTAGAATTGCTCAGACTGAATTATTATAACTTTATTTTAGACAATTTAATTTTTTATATAATTATTTTGACTTATTAAAAGCAGACTCAATACAGGGTCTGCTTTGTTTTTTTATGTAAAATAAAATTATATGTAAAATAATTCGAGAATTTATGTTAAAATAATTTTAGAATTAACAACTATATTACATTACATACCATATATCGTAAGTTTAT
>JALOAD010000009.1 GCA_023228995.1 Candidatus Muiribacterium halophilum | reverse complement strand
GGAGATAATACAACTATGGATGTTGAACTTCATACTCCAATAGCTATGGAAAAAGAACTTAGATTCGCAATCAGAGAAGGCGGAAGAACCGTTGGTGCTGGTGTTGTTACTGAAATAGTTGAATAATAGACTAGGAGGAAAGATTAAAAATGGCAAGCCAGAAAATGAGAATATATTTAAAAGCTTTTGACCATAGGATTTTGGATAAATCCACGAATCTTATTGTTGATACAGTTAAGAAGACAGGTTCAGTTCTTAGAGGACCAGTACCACTTCCTACAGAACTTGAAAAATTTTGTGTTCTTAGATCACCACACGCTGATAAGAAATCAAGAGAACAGTTTGAAATAAGAACTCATAAGAGACTTATTGACATTCTCAACCCTACGCCGGAAACAGTTGATTCATTGATGAAAATGGAACTTCCTTCAGGTGTAAACATTGAAATTAAACTTTAACAGGAGGTAGCCGTGTTTGGATTCATAAGTAAAAAAGTTGGAATGACAACAATATATAGAGAAAACGGCGAAGCTGTATCAGTAACAGTATTGAAGGCTGACCCTAATTTTGTAACTCAAATCAAGACAGTTGATAATGACGGATACAATGCAGTACAGCTAGCTTGTGAAGAAGTTAAAGAAAAAACAAGAAAAGAAAAAGTTAATGGTGAAATGAAACAAATTAAAAAAGCTGTTAACAAACCTTATGATGGACATTTTAAAAAAGCTAATACTCCAGTGTTGAGACATGCACATGAATTTAGAATGGACGAAATTAAAGATGTTGAATTAGGCCAGAAGATTTTATGTGATGTTTTTGAAAAAGACACAGTAATAGATGTTATTGGTACTTCAAAAGGTAAAGGTTTTGCAGGCGTTATGAAGAGACATCATTTTGCTGGAGGTATGAAGACTCATGGTGGAATGAATCATAGAGGACCTGGTTCTATTGGTGGTTCTTCAAATCCTTCAAGAGTTTGGCCTGGAATGAAAATGGGCGGACAAATGGGAAATGTAAGAGTTACTGAACACAATAAAACTATTGTTGATGTTGATGTTGAAAACAATGTAATTTTAGTAAAAGGCCCGGTACCAGGTGCTAATGACAGTATTGTTGTTTTAAGACCTGCTAAGAAGGCTAGGTAATCTGGAGGATATAAATGGCTAAGATTAGTGTATTAAATATGAATGGCAAAGAAATAGAAAAAATGGATATTTCTGATTCTATATTTGGTGTAGAAATCAATAAGAATCTAATTCATGAATCTATTATTCAGCAACTTGCTAATAAAAGAGTTGGAACTAGTTCAACTAAGTCAAGAAGCGAAGTAACTGGCTCAGGTATCAAACCTTTCAGACAGAAAGGAACTGGTAGAGCTAGACAAGGAACAAACAAATCACCTTTAATGCCAGGTGGTGGTATTGCGTTTGGACCAAAACCAAGAGATTATTCTAAAAGAATGAATAAAACAGCTAAAAAAATAGCTGTTAAATCAGCTCTTACTGATAAACTTGTTGGTGGTAAAACTTGGGCTGTGGATTTAAAAATAGATGAGATTAAAACTAAAATATTTGAAACATTTTTTAATGGTGCTGATGTTTATGGAAAATATAATCTGTTTGTATATTCAAATAATGACAACAGAGAAAACCTTATTAAATCAGTAAGAAATATTGAAAAAGTTAAAGCTATAAATATTGATTCAATAAATGTTTATGACTTAGTCAGATATGAAAATATATTCTTTTCTAAACACGCTTTGAACAAAATAGAGGAGGTATACAATGCCAACTAAGAATGCATTTGATATAATTAGAACCCCTCTGATCTCAGAAAAAGGCGTTTCAATGATGGAAGACAATAAATATTGTTTTAAAGTAGCAGTTTATGCTAATAAAC
Organism: Candidatus Muiribacterium halophilum; assembly: GCA_023228995.1. Lineage (GTDB taxonomy): Bacteria > Muiribacteriota > Muiribacteriia > Muiribacteriales > Muiribacteriaceae > JALOAD01. The sequence goes on along the minus strand of JALOAD010000009.1, from coordinate 82,469 downwards.
ATGAAATTAAAAATGCTGTTGAAGAGATCTTTAAGGTAGAAGTAACTAATGTTAATACTATAAAGTATGCTGGTAAAAAGAAAAGAGTCGGAGTTCACACTGGCAATAGAGCTCAGTGGAAAAAAGCAATTGTAACACTCAAAGAAGGAAATAAAATAGAAGTCTTTGAAGGTGCATAATAGAAAGGAGATGAAATATGGCTATCAAAAGATTTAAACCAAAAACACCTAGCAGAAGATTCATGGCTATTATTGATAGAAGCGACCTATCTAAAGTGGAACCGGAAAGCTCACTTCTTGTTCCTCTAAAGAAAACTGGTGGTAGAAACAATGCTGGTAGAATTACTAGTAGATTTAGAGGTGGTGGACACAAAAGAGCATATAGAATTATTGATTTTAAAAGAGATAAAATAGATGTTCCAGGAACTGTGAAAACTATGGAATATGATCCAAACAGAACTGCAAATATAGCATTGATTTTCTATGCAGATGGAGAAAAAAGATATATACTTGCTCCTGATGGACTTAAAATTGGTGATGTTATTCTTTCAGCAGATAGAGTTGAAATTAAACCTGGAAATACTACTAAACTTAAAAACATGCCAAGTGGTACACATGTTCATAATATTGAAATGAAACCTGGAAAAGGTGGTCAGATTGCAAGATCAGCTGGATCATCAGCACAGGTTCTATCAGTTGAAGGTAAATATGCACTTCTTAAGATGCCATCAGGTGAAATCAGAAAGATATTTGCTGAATGTAAAGCTACAGTTGGTAATGTTGGAAATTCTGATTGGATGAATCAGACAATTGGTAAAGCTGGTAGAGTTAGATGGATAGGTAGAAAACCTCACGTAAGAGGAGTTGCAATGAATCCTGTTGATCATCCACATGGTGGTGGTGAAGGTAAAGCTCCTGCCGGAAATCCACATCCTGTTTCCCCTTGGGGACAGTGTGCTAAAGGTCTTAAGACCAGAAAAGCTAAACCAAGCGATAAATTTATCGTTAAGCGAATTAATTAGGAGGAATAATGGGAAGATCAACTAAAAAAGGTCCTTTTATTGACGAACATTTATACAATAAAGTTGAAGAACAAAATAAAGGCGGACAGAAGAAAGTGATCAAAACTTGGTCAAGAAGAAGTACTATTACGCCTGAATTCGTTGGACACACATTAGCTGTGCACAACGGTAGAAAACATGTACCTATCTATGTAAGTGAAAACATGGTTGGGCATAAACTTGGTGAATTTGTACCTACCAGATCTTTTAGAGGTCATGGTGATCATGCCAAGAGAACTATCTCACTGAAATAATTTACGGAGGAAATGATGGATAAGATAGCTGTAGCTCATCAGAAATATATAAGAATTAGCCCTAGTAAGATGAATCAAGTAATGAAAGAAATTAGGGGCAAAAAAGTTGAAGAAGCTATGAAGATTGTTACTTTCACTAATAAGAAAGCAAGTTTCTTCCTTGTGAAACTTCTAAATTCAGCAATTGCAAATGCTGTGAATAATAATGCTATGGATGCTGATAGACTTTATATTCATGAAATATTTTCAAATGCTGGTCCAATTATGAAAAGAGTACTTCCAGCTCCTATGGGAAGAGCTTTTAGAATTAACAAAAGAACTGCACATAATACTGTTATTTTAAAAGAAAAAGAAGCAGTTGAAGTGAAAAATCTTGAAGTTAAGGACACAACAAAAAAGAAAGCTTCTAAAAAAGAAGATGCTGTAAAAGCTAACAAGGAGGAAAATTAATGGGTCAGAAAGCACATCCAATTGGAATGAGAATAGGTATAATCAGAACCTGGCCTTCAAGATGGTATGCTAAGGGAACAGATTATATTGAATTCCTTCATGAAGATATAAAAGTTAGAAAATACATTAAAGAAAAAATCACTAACGCTGAAATAAGTCACATTGACATTGAAAGACCTTCAGCTTCTAAGGTTAAAGTAGTAATTAATACTGCAAGACCTGGAGTTGTTGTTGGTAAACAGGGTTCAGAGATTAATAAACTTAAAGATGAACTTTCTAAACAAACAGGAAAGCAGGTACTTCTATACATAAATGAAGTAAAAAATACTTCAGAATTTGCTCAACTTGTTGCTGAAAACGTTGCTGGACAGTTAATGAGAAGAGTTGCATTTAGAAGAGCTATGAAAAGATCTATTGGTAAAGTCATGATGGACGGAATGAAAGGGATTAAAATCGCTTGTTCTGGAAGACTTGGCGGAGCTGAAATAGCTAGAACTGAATGGTATAGAGAAGGAAGAGTTCCTATGCAGACACTTAGAGCTGACGTTGATTACGGTTTTGCTGAAGCAAAAACTTCTTATGGATTAATCGGAATCAAAGTATGGCTTTATAGAGGCGATGTTCTTGATAAAGAATATGTTAATTATTCTACTGAACCAAGAAATGAAGAAGCCTCAAATAGAAATACTAGAAAAGCACCTAGAAGAACAAAGTAAGGAGGACCTTAAGAATGTTATTGCCAAAAAAAGTTAAATATAGAAGACTTCATACTGGCGACAAAAAGCCTAAACAGGAAGCAACCAGAGGAACTTCACTTGTATTTGGTTCTTATGGTCTGTGTTCTCTTGATGGTGGTTGGATTACTAGTCAACAGATAGAAGCAGCGAGAATTGCAATTACAAGATATATGAAGAGATCTGGTAAGTTGTGGATTAGAATTTTCCCACAGAAACCAGTAACCAGCAAACCTGCTGAAACTCGAATGGGTAAAGGTAAAGGTAGTGTTGATCATTGGGTTGCTGTAGTAAAGACCGGCAGAGTTATGTTTGAACTTGAAGGAGTTTCATTTGATATAGCCAAAAGAGCTATGGAACTTGCATCTCACAAACTTCCTGTTAGAACAAAGTTTGTTCACTCTGAAGATGTTGCGCAGGAGGGAAAATAAATGAAAGCTAATGAACTTGGAAAACTTACAATAGATGAATTGAAAGAAAAGGAACATGATTTCAAACAAGAACTTTTTAACCTTAGATTTCAGGCTGTAACTGGAAAACTTGAAAATACATCAAGAATTCACAGTGTTAGAAAAACAATAGCCCGAGTTAAGACTTTGATAAGGCAGAAAGAACTTGGCGGAGGAAACTAAATGAATACAAGAGGTTTTAGAAAAACTAGAGTAGGTATTGTTGTTAGTAATAAAATGGACAAGACAGTTGTTGTATCAATCGAATCTATTTTTAGACACCCACTATACAAAAAAGTTATTAGAAATTCTAAAAAATATAAAGCTCACGATGAAAACAACGAATGTTCTGTCGGCGACAAAGTTAAAATGATGGAATGCAGACCTCTATCTAAACAAAAAAGATGGAGAGTTGTTCAGATAATTGAGAAAGCAGTAGAATAATCAGGAGGAACTTATGATACAGCGTGAAACCAGACTAGCAGTTGCTGATAACACAGGAGCAAGAGAACTTCTTGTAATTCAGGTTGTCGGTGGAACTAATAGAAGATATGGTGGAATTGGTGATATTGTTACAGCATCAGTAAAATCCGCAATACCTAGAGCAAATGTTAAGAAGAAAGAAGTTGTTAAAGCTGTAATAGTAAGAACTAAAAAAGCTTTTAGAAGAACAGATGGTTCTTATATAAAATTTGATGATAATGCTGCTGTTATCATTGATAAAGATGGAAACCCAAAAGGAACAAGAATTTTCGGACCAGTTGCTAGAGAATTGAGAGAAAGAAATTATGGTAAGATCATCTCTCTGGCTCCGGAAGTAATTTAGGCAGGAGGAATGATGAAAATCAAAGTTAACCACATAAAAAAAGGCGATAAAGTACTTGTGATCGCTGGTAAAGAAAAAGGAAAATCTGGTGAAGTTCTTAAAGTTGATCCTGAAAACGGAAGAGCAATTATTTCTAAAGTAAACTTTATTAAAAAACATCAGAAACCAAATAATCAGATGAGACATGGTGGAATTATTGAAAAAGAAGCTAGTATTCATGTTTCAAACCTTCAGCTTATATGTCCTCATACTGATAAACCAACAAGAGTCGGACATAAAGAAGTTGATGGCCAAAAAGTCAGATACAGTAAAAAATCCGGCGAAATAGTTGATAAAGTTTAAGGAGGATTAGCAGAAAATGGCTGAAAAAACTACACCAAGATTATTAGAAAAATATAAAACTGAAGTTATTGCTAACTTAAAAAAAGAATTTGGAATTAATAATCCAAACAGAATACCTAAAATACAGAAAGTTACTGTTAATATGGGTATCGGAGAAGCTAAAGCTAATGCAAAAGCATTAGAATCAGCTCTTGATTCTTTGACAAAGATTGCTGGACAAAAACCTGTTGTTAATAAAGCTAGAAAATCTATTTCTAACTTTAAAATAAGAGCAGGGTATCCGGTAGGAGTTTCAGTTACATTAAGAGGCGAAAGAATGTATCATTTCCTTGACAGACTTTTCAATATAGTTATGCCAAGAATTAAAGATTTTAGAGGAGTTAATCCTAAACAGACTGATGGTAGAGGAAACTTTAACATGGGTCTTAGAGAACAGATTATATTTCCTGAAATCAAATTTGAATCAGTTGATCAGATTAGAGGAATGGATATTGCAATTACAACATCAGCTACTACTGATGAAGAATGTATCGCATTACTGAGAGATCTCGGTATGCCTTTTAGAAAGTAAGGAGGAAATGAAATGGCTAAGAAGTGTCTTCGTGTAAAAAGTGAATTAACAAATAAGTTTAGAGTTAGAGAATACAATAGATGTCCTCTCTGTGGAAGACCTAGAGCTTTTATAAGAAAGTTTGGAATGTGCAGACTTTGCTTTAGAGATTTAGCTCGTGCAGGTGTTATTCCCGGAGTCAGAAAATCGAGTTGGTAAGGAGATTATATATGGTAATGACAGATCCTATTGCTGATATGTTAACAAGAGTAAGAAATGCTAATAAAGAAATGAAAACAGAAGTTGATGTGCCACATTCAAAAATTAAACTTGAATTAGCAAGACTTCTAAAAGAAAACGGATTCATTAGAGATTATAAAGAAGTTAAAGTTAATAACAAAAACTTCATAAAAGTTGAGATGAAATACGGAAAAACAAAAGAAAGAGTTATCAATGGAATTAAAAGAATCAGTAAACCTGGTCTTAGAATTTATGTTGGTAAAAATGATATACCTAGAGTTCTTGGTGGATTAGGACTTGCTATTATGTCTACCCCTAAGGGTCTAATCTCAGATAAAGAAAGCAGAAAACTTGGTCTTGGTGGTGAAGTTCTCTGTTATGTGTGGTAAAAGGAGGCTGAAGAATGTCAAGAATAGGTAAAAACCCTATAGTGATACCTGCGAAAGTTGAAGTTAAAGTCAATGGTACTGATGTAACTGTAAAAGGACCTAAAGGACAAGTTAACGAAACTTTTAACAGTGAAGTTATTATTGAACATAATAATAATGAAATTCAAGTAAGACCATTTAGTGAAATAAAATTTCATAGAGCTTTACATGGTACTGTTGCATCAAAAATTAAAAATATGATAACTGGTGTAACAGTAGGTTTTGAAAAAGTTTTAAAAATAAGTGGTGTTGGATATAAAGCTAATATGAAAGGTAATGATTTGAATCTTCTAATTGGCTATTCAAACCCGATAGATGTAAAAGTTCCTGCAGGTCTTGAAGCAGCTGTTGAAGACAGAGGAATGAGTGTAAAGATTACAGGAATAGATAAACAGAGGGTCGGGCAGTTTGCAGCTGAAATTAGAGCACTTAGAGAACCAGAACCTTATAAAGGTAAAGGTATTAGGTATTCTGACGAAATTATCATCAAAAAAGCTGGAAAGCGCGCAGTATAATTGATTAAAAGGAGAGATTGACATGTCTAAAGATACATTTAAGAAAAGACTTAAAAGAAAAGTAGCTCTCAGAAAGAAAATTTCTGGTTCTATTGAAAAACCTAGAATGACAGTTTTCAGAAGTAATAAAAATATCTCTGTTCAAGTAATCAATGATGATGAAGGCAGAACAATCTGTTCAGCTTCTACGATTGATAAAGATGTCAGAGAAAGTATTGGAAATGGTGGAAATAAAGCTGCTGCAAAAAAAGTTGGAGAGATCATTGCAAAAAAATTACTGGAAAAAAGTATAAATACAGTTGTTTTTGACAGAAATGGTTTCAGATATCATGGAAGAATTAAAGAATTGGCTGATTCTGCAAGACAGTCTGGTTTAAAATTCTAACAAGGTCGGGAGGAGAAATGAGCGAAAGAGAATTAAGAAGAGTTGAAGAGAAAGTTGATAGAGAAATGGAAGGTAACTCAGGTGTTGAAGAAATAATTGAAGAAAAAGTTGTTTATATCAATAGAGTTGCTAAAGTTGTTAAAGGTGGTAGAAGATTTAGATTTACTGCTCTTGTAGTAGTTGGAAATAAAGCTGGAAAAGTCGGTTACGGACTTGGAAAAGCTCATGAAGTTCCAAATGCTATTAAAAAAGCAGTAGAAAAAGCTAAAAAAAATATGGTTCTTATTTCATTGAAGAATAATACAATTCCTCACGAAATAACTGGAATTTTTGGTGGTGGAAGAGTATTCCTTAGACCAGCTACAGAAGGTACTGGAGTTATTGCTGGTGGACCTATTAGAGCCGTTCTTGAAGCAGTTGGAATTAAAGATATACTTACTAAATCCCTTGGTTCAAACAACAAGATAAACATGGTTAAAGCTACTGTTGAAGGTCTTAGTCAGTTAAAAACAGCTGGTGAGATCGCTAAGATTAGGGGAATTGATATTAAAAAGCTTTTTGGTTAATCAACACTTGGAGGAATTATGGCTATACAGATAAAATTAATTAAAAGTGCTATTGGAAGACCTGAAAGACAAAAAGCTACTGTAAAAGCTCTAGGTCTTAGAAAGTTGAATCATACTATTACTAAAGAAGAATCACCAGCTGTTTTGGGAATGGTTGAAAAAGTGAAACATCTTCTTGAAGTAAAAGAAGTTTAAGCGGAGGTTTTAAATACAATGATGGACTTAAATACACTCAAAAGAAAACCTGGCTCAAAAAAAGCAAGAAAAAGAGTAGGAAGAGGCGTTGGTTCAGGTCATGGAAAGACTGCTTGTCGTGGTGAAAACGGACAAAAGTCAAGAAGTGGTTACAGCAGAAGATTTGGATTTGAAGGTGGTCAGATGCCTTTGATCAGAAGAGTTCCAAAAAGAGGTTTCTCTAACTATATGTTTAGAAAATCTTTTTCTGTTGTTAACATTGAAAGTCTTAACATATTCGAAAATGGAACAGATGTTACTCCTGAAATATTAATGTCAGTTGGACTTTTATCCAAAGTTGAAAAAAACGGAGTAAAAATTCTGGGCAATGGTAATCTTGAAAAGAAATTGAATGTTCACGCTCACAAATTTACTGGAACTGCCTTGAAGAAAATCCAGGATGCGTCCGGTAAAGCAGAGGTGATTAGATGATTAAAAGTCTTAAGAATATATTCAATATTCCTGAACTTAAGGGCAGGATATTATTTACTCTTATGATGATTGCTGTATTTAGACTGGGGACACATATACCTGTTCCCGGTATAAATACGTCGGAATTGTCAAAACTTTTTTCAGGTGGAGGCGGAGTACTTGGATTCCTTGATATGTTTTCAGGGGGTGCATTACAGAGATTCTCCATTTTTGCATTAGGTATTGCTCCATACATTAACTCATCTATTATAATGCAGTTACTTGTGTATGTTATTCCACAGCTTGAGCAGCTTGCTAAAGAAGGTGGAGAAGAAGGAAAGATGAAAATATCTCAATACACAAGATATGGAACAGTTGTTATTGCTATACTTCAGGGTATTGGTATGACATTTATGCTTAGGAATTACAATGTTCTTCATCCATATATGGCGAAGAATTTTTTATTTTTCCAGATTATTGCAGTAATGACACTTACAGCAGGAACTGCTTTTGTAATGTGGTTAGGTGAAAAAATGACAGAAAAAGGTATTGGAAATGGTGTTTCAATACTTATTTTTGCAGGTATAGTAGCAAGACTTCCACAAGCTGTTTATGCAACTATTAAACAGAATTTGGATAGTCCTCTTTTAATTCCTTGGATGGTAATAATAATTGCAATGGCATTAGCAATAGTTGCATTTGTTGTAATTATTCAGGAAGCTACAAGAAAAATACCTGTGCAATATGCAAAAAGAGTTGTTGGTAGAAAAGTTTATGGTGGACATTCGACTTACATTCCTTTGAGAATAAATCAGTCAGGTGTTATACCAATAATTTTTGCATCATCAATACTTATTTTCCCTGGAATGGTTCTTCAGATGATAATTAATCATTTTAAAGCAGGAACTACTACTTATAACATTTTAAGTACACTTTCCAGATGGTTTAGTCCAAGTCATCCATTTCATCTTACTTTATTTGCTTTGATGATTGTTGGATTTACATATTTTTATACAGCAATAGTTATGAATCCTAAAGAACTTGCTGATAATATGAAAAAATATGGTGGATTTATACCAGGAATTCGTGCAGGAAGATGGACAGCTGAATTTATTGATAGAGTAATGGTCAGAATTACTTTAGCCGGTTCAATATTTCTAGCTGCAATAGCATTAATTCCAACTATACTAATAGCTTTATTCAAAGTTCCTTTCTATTTTGGTGGAACAGCTTTGCTTATTGTTGTTGGTGTTGCATCTGATACTATGAAACAGATGGAAGCACACATGCTTACCAGACATTACGAAGGTTTTTTAAAGAAATCTAAATAAGCAGGTAAAGGTCATGATAATTTTACTTATAGGGTCTCCTGGTGCTGGAAAAGGTACTCAGGCTAAGCTTCTTGAAGAAAGATTTAATCTTGAACATCTTGCTCCTGGGGATATTCTCAGAGATGAGATACAAAAAAATACCCCTCTTGGAATCAAGGCAAAAGTCAGCATGGATAAAGGACATCTTGTTCCCGATAATATGATTGTTGATATAATGCTTAATTACATTAAGAACAAAACAAATGTCATTCTTGATGGGTTTCCAAGAAATATTTGTCAAGCAAAATCATTAGATGAATTTCTTGCTAAACAAGGAAGATCTCTTGATCATGTTTTTAGAATAACTGTAAGTGAAGATGAAACAATAAGAAGATTATCAGGTAGAAGAGTTTGTCCTAAATGTGGCTCAAGTTATAATCTTGAATTTAATCCACCTGTTATCGAGGGGATTTGTGATAAAGATGGAGAAAAACTTGTGCAAAGAGAGGATGATCACGAATTTACCATTAGAAACAGGTTTGAAGTATTTAATGAACAGACAAAACCATTGATAAAATATTATTCTGATCATGGTAAATTTATTACTATTGATGGAGAAAGAGATCATATGGTTATATTTGAAGAACTTTCAAATATTGTCAATGGAAAAAAATAATAATGTTTTGTTTTAATATATTGTGAGGTGTAGAATTATCTGCATCTCATTTTATTTTTAACAGAATAATAGAAGATCTTTGAAATAGTATATAGAAAACAGTTAAAGAGTTGAGGGTGAAGCGTGACAGATGAAGCCGTGACATATGAAGCCGTGACAGATGAAGCCGTGACAGGTTAAGCCGTGACAGTTGAAGCCGTGACAGGTATTATTGTTACAGAAGAGTCGAAGACTTTTGTCACAAGCAATTTTTAGAAGAAAAAATTGCAGTCACACTGAATTAAGCTGTCATCCCGGTATGATTTTGAGCCGGGATCTGTTTTAAAGCAGGGAAGTGGTGAAAGAGGAAAAGCAAAAGCTTTAAAGCTGTGACAGATAAAGCGTGACATGTCACTTTGTAACATTAGTGACAAAAAACAAAGTCATTTTACCACGGATAAGGCTGGAAGTTACTGTGAGCGGATTATAAATAATCCTAGTGAGCAGACTCTAAAGAGTCTTAGTAAGAGGTTTTAAACTAGACCGAAGGTCTTTACTAACGAGCGAAGCGAGTGCTAACTAAGCTGTGAAATAGCTGTTTACTAATAAATTCATTTTTATAATGAATTTATGCTAACTGTATTAACTATTTAACACAAAAAAATATACTATTCCAGAGAGATTTTGTTAAAGGAGTAATTGTGGAAATTAAGATTAAGTCAAAGCATGATGTAAAAAAAATGAGAAAACCTAATCAGATTGTTGGTGATATATTAAAAATGGCAAAAGATATTATAAAACCTGGTATGTCAACTTATGAATTAAACAAAAAAGCTTATGATTACATAATAAAACAAGGCGGGAAACCTGCTTTTCTTGGGTATAGAATAGCTTATGATGTAATACCATTTCCAGGAACATTATGTATTTCAATAAATGAAGAAGTAGTTCACGGTATTCCATCAAAAGAAAGAATAATCCGAAGTGGTGATATTGTAAGTATTGATGTTGGTGTTTTAAAAAACGGTTTTTATGGTGATGCTGCTTATACATATTTAGTAGGTGATGTTGATGAAGAGAAGAAAAGACTTTGTGAAATAACCAAAAAAAGTCTTTTAGCAGGTATAGAAGCTTTTAAAAATGGAAAAACACTTGGTGATATAGGTCATTCTGTTCAAAGTGTCGCAGAAAGTGCTGGTTTTTCAGTTGTTAAAGATTTTGTAGGTCATGGAATAGGCAGAGATCTTCATGAAGCTCCTCAGGTGCAAAATTATGGACTTGCAGGAACTGGAATTTCTTTAAAGCCTGGTATGGTGTTAGCTATAGAACCTATGGTAAATATAGGAACAGAAAATGTTGAAGTTTTATCAGATGGTTGGACTGTAGTTACCGAAGATAGAAAACCTTCAGCTCATTATGAGCATTCTACAGCTAAATTTGAAGATGAAATTGAGATATTAACAATGTTTGATGGTTTTTATGATTAAGTAATTATTTACATTTAACAATTTTGATTGTATTATGTGTTAGCTATAAAAAAGCATAATAATATCAGAAATTTTAAATGTTTTTTTAATATAGGAGGCTTGATGGCAAAAAGTGATTTAATAGAAGTACAGGGAAAAGTTATAGAAAACTTACCAAATGCAATGTTTAAAGTAGAATTAGAAAATGGTCATGTTGTACTTGCACATATTTCTGGGAAGATGAGAATGCATTTTATCAAAATCGTACCTGGAGATAAAGTTAAACTTGAATTAACTCCTTATGATCTAACAAGAGGAAGAATAACTTACAGATTTAAATAATCTAAATTTTTCTTTTCATAAAAAGTGGGTCAGGGTTATTGATTTTGTCCTGACCCATAAAATCATACATATAATATTGAATAATATTATTTTTATATGTCATTTAAATTTATTACTTTTTAATTCTTAATTTCAGGTATTTCTATTGGATGTGGATTGTCATTCCCGTGAATTCGGGAATCCATTCAAAAATCAGAAAATCTGTAATATTTTTTATCAGCCAAAAACATTAGTGTCTAAGAAAAATTTTGCAAATATTATTTGGGATAAAATATTGAATTTTCTGTTCAAACAAGGAAATGAAGTTAGAAAGAGTGAAACAGATTTATCTTTTCTAATTCCATCAAAGAAAAATTAATTAATCGGACCACATGAAATTTTAAATCCTATAAAATTCCCTCTTACGATGTTCGACTTTGCAATACATCCGTGTATTGCATACTTCGTAACAGTCTCCATAGTTCCTTATAATTAAATTTCTTTGATTTATTTATACAATCAAAATCTTTTTGTTTAAAAAATAAAAAAACAATAATTTTTATTTCGCAAATTGAAATAACGACTTCATGAATTGCTGTTGATAGTTTTTCTCTTCCGTGTTTTCAAATATATATATAAGAAAAATATTAAGCAAAAAATTTATTCAGGTTTAGTATAATAAGTTGTGCTAAAATCTGAATGCCAGCTTTCGTTATTAACTTCTCACCCATTTTGCTCATACGCATCACTAATTAGATTCTTTAGAACCGCTAATTGTGACTTTAGTCACGCTAATGTTTCTACTTTTATAGGCATGACAAACTTTTTATTGTATTTTTTACTAAAAATTTTCTTGGAAAGCAGTGAGCTAAAAATAGAATCATTTAAATTTTGATATTATTTATTTTACGAGTTTTAAAATGTCTATATATGTCAGATTTTCAATGAATGCGGCTATAGCTATAAATAATATTATCATAGGAAGACTTTTGGAGATCTTTACTGTTAATTTATTTACAATTAGAGAGAGTCTTTCCTGAGGTTTTTTTTCAATTTTCCTTATGTGTTTATATATTGTATAAATCAGAAATATATGTACAAAATACTCCAATGGTCCATGAAATGTCATAAATGTGAAGAATTGCATTAGAGTAAGGATTATAGAATTATTTGTGATAGAATAGTATTTAGCCAAAGTAGTTCCAATTTTTGCTGCTGACAAAATAATCCATACTGATAAATATACTATTAAGAAAAAGGAAATCTTCTTTTTATTTATGGAAAATTTGTATGTCAGTGTTTTTATTATCAATACCCGCAATAAGTAAAACAAAAAGATTCCAGTCATATTGGTTAAAAAAATTCTTTTAAATCTTTTAAAATTCTTTAGATGGTCTAAATTCATTATTGATTTAGATATTTCTTTAAGAATAATTACAGGAGAAAAACTTGTATCAATATTATTTGGATTTTCCTTGTTTCTTGAATATAGATCTGACTTTGCATAATAATTTATTGAGGAAAAAATAAGAATAAGTGAAAAAAATAGTATTGTGAAAATTAAAGCAAAATATACAAAATCTCCATATTTATTTTGGAGCATTGAAGAACTAATCATTATTTTCAGAACTGAAAAAAACCAAATTGTTTTCCATAATCTCCTCCCGTGTTTTTTATTTATACTTTTAATTATAATTTAAAACACAAAAAGTTCAAGTATATTTTTATAATTAAAAAAAATATTAACTCTTAATGAAGATATTATTAAAAATTTAAAAAATTCAAATATTTGATTAGAGGATTCAAATTTATATTTATTGTATTGATTTTCCTATACTGGAATTTTATAGTTTTTTTTAAAAATAATTGTTATAATTTTGCTGTATAGAAAAAAACGAAAGAGAATATTATGATAAACAATACCTATGATATCGGAGATGTTGTAAAAAAAGGTGGAAAGGAGCAAGAAATTATACGGGGGCAGCTTGCAGATTTTGTGAAGGAAAACTATAAATCTGTATTTTTGTCTATATTTTTTTTTATTATATTTTTACTAGTTTGGAATTATAATTCTCTTTTTTTTGCTAGGTTAGCTACTTATGTAAATGTATTGCCTTACTATGAATTTAAAGATTTTTTTAAGATAGATTTTCATTTATTTGTTATTTTAAAATTTGTTTTATGGTTTATCTGTTTTGTTTTTTTCGCAAAATTTTCAAAGTTTGTTATGGAAAAAAATGTTATTGTAATTTTACTTTATTTTATTATTCTGATTTACCTCATCTATATTTTAAGACTTGAATTTACAAGTTTTTGTCTTTCGGTTATGAATTTTATTTCTGATAATCATTTTAATTTATCTCAACTTAAATCTTTTAATTCTGTCAAACCAGATTATGTGTTTATGTTTTTAGATGCTGATAATAATATTACAGTATTAAAATGGCAATATTCTAATTATTTTAAAGATATTTCAGATATTATTATCCGTTGGGTATTATTTCTTGTCTTAGGTTTTTTTATGTCAAATCAAAAGATCATATTTATTGATAAACGAAATATTGATATTAAAATCAAGGATTTCAAATTCATTTTTTTAATTCCCGCTATTATATTAGTTGCTTTTTATACTATATTAGAATTATTGGGATTAAATTCAGGAACTTATATATTCTATAATACATTTGATTGGAAATATGTGACATTTATTATGCCATTAATAGTCTATACTGAAGAAATATTCTATAGGAATTTTTTATTAAGATCTTTATTAAATAAGGCACCTTTTATAGTTGCACTTTTTTTAAGTTCTTTATTATTCAGTATGGGACATTTCCTTGAAAAAAATCTGATTTTTCATCTCAGTATTATAATCTTAGGGACTATTATTGGTTATATATGGAAGAAATATGGATTAAAGTGGGCAGTTATATTCCATTTCATTTATAATCTACTGTTCCAGTTTATTGTATTTTCTGCATAGAAATTATTTGTGATCAGATTAGTCATTATTTTTTTGATTTTTAATATCTTCCATAACTTCTTCTAAAAGTTCATTTTGATCTTTAATTGGTTTATAAGGTCCATTTTCGTCTATTTCAATCGGAGGTTTTTCAGTGCTACACCCTGAAGCTAATGTTCCAATGGCAATTATAGTACATATAAGTATTGTGGTTGCAAGTTTTTGATTGTTTGTATTCTCATAATCAGAGTATATTTTTTGATAATCATTCATAAAATTTATAATCTTATATTTTAAATCTATATTATGAATATTTAAATTAGTATAATTTTTGAGATTTTTTAAAAATGCTGAAATTTCAAAAAGTCTATTGTTATATTTGCTTAAAATATTTATTATGGATTCAATATGGGTATCATTAAGTTTATTGTTTTCTAAATAAAATTGAAGACCAGATACATTTATGATTACATCTGCTTTTGTTTGATTTATTTCTGTTAAAATAAAGCTATTATTGTCATTATTAAATTTTATTGATAATTGTATTATTCTATCATTAAGAAAAATGATATTAGATAAAATTTTGGATAGTATAAAGTCTTCATCACAGTTATATAATTTCATAATTATTTTCCTGTATGGTGATAAAAAAATTAAGTTTATAAATAATTATTAATTATAATTTAAAATATGTCAAGTTATTTATTTTGACATTATATTTTAAAAGATTAAAAAGTCTTATAATTTAAACATTTAGACTAATTATAAAAAAAGGTTTATTGATTACAGTAATTATATCAATTATAATATATGCATATGATAAAAAAAGGAGTTTAAATACTATGGATTTTATTGAATTGATAATGGATAATCAACTAAAAGTGATAATTAGTTTAACAGTAACAGTAACAGTTGCTTCTGTAATTTTTAAAGTTTATTGGAAAAGTATAAAAAATATTAATAAAATCAAAGGAAATAACAATTTTTCAGGAATAATAATACTGTTATAAAAGATAATTATAATCAGAAAATTCAAGGCGATAAAAATATTCAAGGTAATAATAATACTACAGAATTTCATGAACACAACCATCTGAATATCGATGCAGAAAACAAACACTTGCGAATTTTAAAAGATACATTATCAGTTTTAAATAAAATGAAATTCATAAAGCAAGATTATGATATATCTGGAGAAAGGCCTTTGATTGATGAAATTACAAAAATTGTTGATGACAATCCAGATGTTTTTTATGAAGATTTAAAAAACACCATGTGTCAATTTGAAAATGAATTTACAAAAGTAGAAATGAGGATTCAAAGCAATAAAAATGGAGGAAAAACAATGATAGATAAAACTCTTTTGATTGAATTTTGGTATTTTACAAAAAAAGAATTGTCCAATGAAATTTCATTATTAGTTTTTTGTTTAAAAAATCCTGATAAAATTAAAATAGTTTATCAAACATTAAATAATAAAATTAACATAATGCAAAATTATATAGAAAGTTTAATTTTAAATGAAAATTCAGCAGAGTATATCAATAAATTATTTGAAAAGTTCCTACAGGAATATGATTATCTTATGGGTTATATTTCTGAAAATGAAGTAAGTTATAAAGGTATTTTTAAATTGATAAATGATTTTGCAGATGTGATAGAAGGTTATAATTCTCAAAAAGTAAATTTTGAGGAAGATGGAATATTTGCTTTAAAATACAAACAAGTTAGAATTTATGGTTTTTATATGAAAGATTCGAGTAAAATGTTTCTTTGTTTTGCAGGAATTATAAAAAAAACACAAAAGAATGATAAAAAGATTGTTAAAATTTTAGAAAGATGCAAAATAATTAGAAACTGCTTGAAAAAGGAGGAAAAATGAAGAAATTAGATTTAAAAAAATGGTTTGAAAATGAAGTGAAAAATTTAGAAAATGATTGCGATTTTATATGTGAAGGATACATTAATGAAATAACTGATTTAATTTGTAAAAAATTATACTCAAAAAAATGGTCTCAAAAGAAGTTTGCTAATGAAATGGAAGTATCTGAAGCGTATATTACTAAAATGTTAAAAGGAAATAACAATTTTACATTGAAAACTCTTGCAAAAATTTCTACAGTATTAGATATAAAAATAAAATTTGATTTTATGGATAAAAATATATTTGCAAATAAAAATAATTTTGAAAATCAAATACCGAATCTTTTGAATGAAAATGATCTTAAAAAGATAATAGATTTGAATAATTTAAAAAAAGAAAATGCATATTTTAATACAGTGGATAATAATCAAAAGAAGAATATTGAAGAAAGAGATTTAGAAAAATTTATGGGGTGATTTATGAGTATTATTTTTAAAAATGTGATTTTAAAACACTATTTAGTGGAAGATGTTAATATTAAATTAAATAAAGAGTTTCAGAAACAATATGAAAATTTAGAAGATGATATTAAAATAAAGTGGAAAATTGTTGAGGATGAAAAGAATAATGTTTTTTTCTTTAATTTTGAAGTTAATATTAATAAAAATAAAAAAAATTTTGAAAAAAGACCATATAAAATTGTTTTAAATTCAATTGGTGTTTTTGAAATTAAAGGATTTGAAAATAATGAATCTCAATATATTTTGATTGCTGTGAATATAATGATTGGTTTAATTAGAAATTATATTATGAATGTAACTGGAAAATTTCCTCTTGGAGAGTTTATTTTACCTGCTATAGATTTAAATGAAATTAAAAAATTTTATCTTGTTTGAAGTTTTTAAAGGGAGTGTATATGAAGAAATTTTATATATTTATTTTATTAATTGTAATATTTGCTATTGCTGGTTATTTCTTTTGGACTAATTTTTTTGAATCTCCTGTTAAGACTGAAAATCCTATTTTTAAGTTTCTTTCAGATAAATGTTATCATTCTTTGAATGATGATAAGGGCAATTTAAAGGGTTTAATTATTGGTATTGTTAATGATAACGATGTTAATATCTATGGTTATGGAAAGATTAATGATGAAGATATAAATATTCCTGATGGAAATTCTGAATTTGGTATAGCATCATTAACAAAGACTTTTACAGGATTGTTATTAGCTAAACTATCAGTTAAAGGAATTGTTGACTACGATGATACTGCTGTTTTAATAAAAGACAAACCTGTGACATTTCGTCAGCTTGTTACACATACTTCTGGTTTACCTTGGATGCCTTCTAATGTGAAAGATGATAAAGATTATACAAAAAGTGATTTAAAAGATTTTATTAAAGACTATGAATTATCCAGAGAACCTGGGAGTAAGTTTGAATATTCTTCTGCTGGATTTGCTGTTCTTGGTATGGTATTAGCTGAAAAGAGTAAATATAAAAGTTTTGAGAATGCTCTTGAAAATGAAATAATTAAACCGCTTTCTCTAAAACATACAAGTTTTAATGCTATTACCCCTTTTAATGCTGGTGGAAGGATGATTTCTTGTGTAAATGATCTTTCAGTTTTTTTAAAAGCAAATATGTATTCTGAAAGATTTTCTGAATTAAAAAATGCTATTTTTCTTACACAAAAAAAATCTTCAAAAATGCAGACATTTCCTGGTTCAGTTGCTACATTAGGCTGGGAACTTTTTAATGATAATATTTATTGGCATTCCGGAACTGGTTCTGGATGTACTTCTTTTATGGCATTTGATAAAAATAAAGATTATGGCATTATTGTTGCTGCTTTTGGAAATATTCAAACCTCAAATGTTGCAATGGCAAGTTTTACTTTACTTGGTGGTATTGTAAATTCAAATAATACATCAACAATTGAATCTTTTCATTAAATAACACAATTTTACTTGTTTGTTTGTTAAAAAAACATTAAAATAAATTTGTATATTTGTTAAATACCATTTTAAAGGAGATTAAATGCTTAAATCAGAATTATTGCCTGTTCACAGAACTAATTTTGAAAGTATTGATTTAGTTAGATTAGAAAATTATATAAAAGATATATTAAGAAATCCAGATATTCCACAAACTACCGAAACTTGGATTTCAAGATTATTAGGTTTAGGTTTTTTAACTAAACAAGCAGATAATATATACTGTACGATTGCTGGATTGATTTTATTTGGTAAATCTCTAAGAAGTTATTTAAAACAAACTGGTTTGAGAAACTATAGGAATCCTGTAATTATGGAAGTTTTACGTGATTATGGATATGTAGATTTTCGTGGAATGGGAATTAGAACTAAAGTAGTTCCTTTAATGAAGAAATTTAATGATTCTAAGCCTTTATTTGAAGCCACTAAAGATTATTTAAAAACTACGTTTTATCGATAAAAGGAGTTTTTATGTTAGATTATTTTTCACCAGAAATATGGACCTGGGTTATACTTCCTTTGATTATATTTTTTGCAAGAATTTGTGATGTTACTATTGGTACTTTAAGACTTATATTTATTTCTAGAAGTATGAAAAAAATCGCTTCATTGCTTGGATTTTTTGAGGTTATTATTTGGCTTGCTGCTATTGGTCAGATTATGCAAAATTTGAATAATTGGATGTCATATCTTGCTTATGGTGCTGGATTTGCTGCTGGTAATTATATTGGTATTTCTATTGCTGAAAGACTTTCTATTGGTAAAGTTCTTATTCGTGTAATTACAAGTAAATCGGCAGCTGAGCTTGAAAAAGAACTTAGAAAAAATAACTTTGGTATTACTTTGGTAAAAGCTGAAGGAATTACTGGAAAAGTTGATATTATATTTACTGTTATAAGAAAAGAAAATCTTCGTAAAGTAGTTGATATTATTAAAAAATTCAATCCTAATGCTTTTTATTCTGTTGAAGAGGTTAAAGATGTTAGTGAGGGTATTTTTCCAGAAAAAGAACCTTGGCTTGAAAGACGTCTGAGATTATTACCTTTTAGAGGCTCAAAGTAAAATATTAATTCTGTAAATATTTCTATGGCATAATATTTGCTTATAACATTATAGAACATATGTTTGATAGTTATATAATGTGTATCAATTTGAGAAAGTGTATTTTTTTGATACAGTAAGGAGATATTATGGATTTATTAAATAGTATTAATAAGGTGCGAGATATTAGAGGTGAAATCAAATTAGATTTTGAGTTTTCTCCTATTTTTTATAATTATTTAAAAGCAAAAGATATTTCAAAATTTTTTAAATTTATGTCTTTACAAAGTATATTTAGATATATTTCTTTTCTTAAATTAAATATTCTTGTTGAAGTTATAGATAAAAAAGAAAAAGAATTTATAAAAAGGATAAATTCTATTTTTGAAAAAGAATTAAATAGTTTTTACAAATTAGATATTATTGATGTTGATTTTTTATGGTTAATGCAAATAAATGGTTTTAAAAATGATAAAATATTAAAATCTCATAATTCTCTTAATAATGATAGTGTATATTCAATTCTTTTTGATCTTTATTTTGATGATATTTTATTATTTAAAAAATATTCAAAGTTTTTTTCAATTTTAGATTTACTTGTTTTTTTTAAAGATTTCAATTTATATAATTTTGTCTTAGAAATGTTCAAAATTTCGGAAAATCCTGATTTTTTATTTACTGGAATTGATGATGTTGAAAGTTTTATTAACAAAATTTCAGATATTAATAGTATATCTTATATTAAAGATGAGATTTCTCTTATAAATATGCTTAAATTTGAATTTTATGCAATGAGAAGAGGTCATTACAAAAATCTTGATATTCCTGATGCTAAATCAATTATGAGTATTATTGTTGATTTTGAAAAATACAGCGATGTTCTTATTCCAAATACTTTATATAGTTGAATATTTGTCTTGTCTTAATATTCAAAATAAAAATATAAAAAAATGGATGTTTATTGTCTATTTAAATTAATTCTGATATATTTTTTATTATGAAAAAGCTTAGATTAAATGATTTTGAAATTAACTGTATAAAAGAATCAATCTTAAAGTATGATGAAAAAGCTGAAATATATATTTTTGGAAGTAGGATAGATTTATCTAAAAAAGGTGGAGATATTGATGTTTTTGTAAAAAGCAATGTTGTAAAAATAGATTTGTTGAAATTTAAATTAAATATTCTTGCTGATATTGAAAAAAATTTAGGTGAAAGAAAAATAGATCTTGTTGTAAAACCGATTGATTATGATGAAAATCTTAGTATATATAAACATGCGGAAAACACAGGAGTTAAATTATGAAAAATTATAAAACTATTAAATATTTAAATACTTATGATGAATGTAAAATTCATAGAGATAGATTTTTATTCGCATGTGACAAAATTAAAGGATTTTTTCCTTTAAATATAAAAAATTACAATAATATTTCTGATGAGGATGTTTCTTTTTTTGATCAATTTATATATCGTTTTACCAAATTACAAGATTCTATGGGAAGAAAACTTTTCCCTTATCTTCTTGAGCTTATTGGAGAAGAATCAAAGGAAATACCTTTTATTGATATTGTTAATAGATTTGAAAAGTTAGAAATCTTAGAGTCAAATTTTTGGTTTGAAATGAGAAGATTGAGAAATATTTTGTCTCATGAATATTCTAAAATCCAAGAAGAAAATATTTCTGCTCTTAACCTGATTTTTGAAAACAAAGAAAAATTTTTGCTTATTTTAGTTAATATACATAAATTTTCTTTAAAATATTTGTAAATTTTCTTTAAAATATATTTAATTTTTTTCAAAACAGGTCACTGGTCAAAAAAAAGTTTGATTTATTGTTGTATAGTGTGCTAAATTATTACCACATTGAAATATAGATGTGTTGATATCGGTTACGAACCGGTGTAGCATCAATTAAGTATCGCGGCAATATAGCTTTTATGTTATATCTTACTTATCTGATGTTATACAGTATCGTTAAAATATCACAATAATTAAATTATGTCACAAGAAAGGGGATGACTATGAAAGTTAGATCATCAGTAAAAAAAATATGTCAAAAATGTAAAATTATCAAAAGAAATGGCCGTGTTATGGTTATCTGCCAGATAGCTAAACACAAACAGAAACAGGGTTAATAAGAGGAGGATTTAATGGCTCGTATTGCTGGTGTTGATTTACCGAAAACAAAAAGAATTGAATATGGTCTTACATATATTTTCGGTATAGGTTTGACTACTTCTAGAAAGATTCTTTCTGATACAGGTATTAGCCCTGATGTTAGAATTAAAGATCTTACAGAAGAACAGATTAGAGATTTAACTAATTATATTAATAACAATGTTACAGTTGAAGGTGATCTTAGAAGAAAGGTCACAATGGATATTAAAAATCTTATCGAAATTAACTGTTACCGTGGAATGAGACATAGAAGAGGTCTTCCTTGTAGAGGACAGAACACTAAGAATAATTCTAGAACCAGAAAAGGTGGCGGTAAAAAAACAGTTGGTATAGTTAAGAAGAAATAACTTGGAAAAGGAGTAAAGACGCATGGCAAAGGCACGCGGAAAAAAAAGAGAAAAGAAAAATGTTGATTCTGGAATAGTACATATCCAGGCTACTTTTAATAACACAATTGTTACTATAACAGACAAAAAAGGTAACGCTCTTTGCTGGGCTGCTGCAGGTGGACTGGGTTTTAGAGGAGCTAGAAAGTCTACTCCATACGCTGCTCAGATTGCATCACAGACTGCTGTTGAAAAAGCAAAGACTCTTTTTAGTCTTAGAGAAGCAGAAGTTTTTGTAAAAGGTCCTGGAGCTGGTAGAGAATCAGCTATTAGAGCTGTTGAAGCAGCAGGAGTTAAAATCAAAGTTATTAAAGATGTGACTCCGGTTCCTCATAACGGTTGTAGACCACCAAAGAGAAGAAGAGGTTAAGGAGGATTATATAGAATGGCTAGATACAATGGACCTTCATGCAGACTGTGTAGAGATCAAGGCACAAAACTGTTTCTTAAAGGCGATAGATGCTATAGTGAAAAATGTGGTGTTGTAAAAAGAAATTGTAAACCAGGAATTCATGGGAAAAGAAGATCAAAAATATCTGATTATGGCGTTCAGTTAAAAGAAAAACAGAAAGTCAAAAATATATATGGTATTTTAGAAAAACAGTTTTACCTTTATTATGAAAAAGCTTCACAGATTAAAGGTGTTACAGGTGAAATCTTGTTACAACTTCTTGAAAGAAGACTTGATAATGTTGTTTATAGAATGGGTGTTTTGTCTTCAAGAACTGAAGCAAGACAGTGGGTTTTACATGGACACATTACAGTAAATGGAAGAAAGGTTAATATCCCTTCATATCTTCTTAAATCTGGAGATATAGTTGAAATTAAAGAAAAATCAAAACAGCTTCCTAGAATCAAAGAAATACTTGATTCTGATTCAAGCAGACCTTGTCCTGAATGGATGGAATTTAATTCACAGGAAAGAAAAGGAACTTTCAGAGTTTTACCTGAAAGACATCAGCTTGATAGTTCAATTAATGAACAGCTGATAGTTGAATTTTATTCAAGATAATTTTTTGGAGGGTAAATGAATTATTTCGGTAACCTTACTTTTGTTAGAGATAAAAACATTCCTACTACAGAATATGGAAGATTTATTTTTGAACCTATTCCTGTAGGAAGTGGAAGAATATTTGGTAATGCAATTAGAAGAATGATGATGTTTACAGTTCCAGGAGCTGCTATATTAAAAATTAAGTTTGATGAAGCGCTTCATGAGTTTTCTATAATCGACGAAGTTGTTGAAGATGTTCAGGAAATCATCATGAATCTTAAAAAAGTAGTTTTTTCACTTAAGGAAGAAAATGTTACCGTTAGAGTTGAAAAGACTGGACCATGTAAAGTATATGCAAAAGACATACCTGAGATTAACACTTTGAGAGTTATAAATCCTGATGAATATATAGCAACTGTCAATGCAGGTGGTACTCTAAACCTTGATCTTGACATTGTTTTAGGTGATGGATATATAACTATTGATGAAAATCAGGAATATAAAGAAGTTATTGGCGAAATAATTGTTGATACTAATTTTACTCCTGTTAAAAAAGTTGGTTATACATCAGAAAAAGTTGTAGATGATGAAGGTAATATTTTTGAAAGACTTATTATGGATGTCTGGGCCAATGGAAGCATTGAAACAGATCAGGCTTTAAAAGAAGCTCTTTCAACTCTTTATGAATATACTGAAATTTTTGGGAATTTCACTGATTATATTGAAGAATTAAAAAGTGAACCTGAAGAAATTGCAAGTATTGATAAAACAGCATTGCCTGTTACTGAATTGAATCTTTCTGTAAGATCAAGAAATTGTCTTAAATATGTTGATGTTAAGTCAGTTGGAGATCTTGCAAAATATTCTTCTCAGGAATTGATGGAAATTAAGAATTTTGGTAAAAAATCACTTGTCGAAATACGACAGAAACTCGGAGAGCTTGGACTTGCACTGAAAGGTGAAGGTATTGTCGATGAAGTTTATGATAATTTAGATGATGATAGCCAGACTGATGAGGATATGGAATAATTTAGCGGAGGATTAACATGAGACATAGAGAAGGTTATAAGGCGCTTGGTAGAAACAAAGCGCACAGAGATGCTCTTTTAAGAAACCTTTCAACTTCTCTTATTGAGAATGGTAAGATTAAAACTACACTTACAAAAGCTAAAGAACTTAAGAGTGTTGTTGAAAAAATCATAACCATGGCTAGAGAAGATAACTTCAATAATAGAAGAAGAGTTGCTAGATATATTTATAAAACAGATATAGTAACAAAACTTTTCAATGAAGTTGCACCAAAATATAAAGAAAGACCTGGTGGATACACTAGAATTTATAAGCTTGGTGAAAGACGTGGTGACAATGCGATGATGTCAATCATCGAACTTGTCTAAGCATGATTGAGTTTCATAAAGTTTGTTTTACATACCCCGGTTGTGAAAAAAATCATAACCGGGTTTTACATAATATTGATATAAGATTTGAAAAAGGTAAATTCTACTCTCTTATAGGTTCAAATGGCTCTGGTAAATCAACATTAGCAAGATTAATTAATGGTCTTATACATCCTTTTGAAGGTAAAATATACATCGATGGATTAGAAGTTTTACCTCAAAATTTCATTGAAATTAGACAAAAAGTCGGTTATATATTTCAAAATCCTGAAAATCAGATAGTATCAACAATAGTAGAAAACGAAGTAGCATTTGCTCTTGAAAATCTTGGTATACCTTATGATGAAATGCATAGAAAAGTTACAGAAATTCTCGAGTTTGTTGAATTGAATGATATGAGAAAAAGACCTCCACATAATCTTTCGGGTGGACAAAAACAAAGGCTTGCTATTGCTTCGGTAGTTGTTATGGAACCTGATTATATTATATTCGATGAACCAACAAGTATGCTTGATTATAATGGAAGAAGAGAAGTTATTAATAGTATAAAAAAACTTCATAAAGCTGGTAAAACTATAATTCTTATATCTCATGATGCTGAAGAAATAGTTTTAGCAGATGAAATAATTATTCTTCATGAAGGTGAGATTGTTGCTAAAAAGAGACCTATTGATTTTTTAAAAGATGTTGATTTAAGAAATAACATTAATTTTCAGCAAATTCCAGATCATCTTAAATTTGCTATAAAATACAATATAAATACTTTAAATAAAGAAGAAATAATCGATATAATGCAAAAAAACATTTTACCGACTACTGGTATATTAACTCTCTAAAACAGCTTCTGTATTAAAACTCCTTGACTATATTAAAAATATCACTTAAAATATTATTGAGTATAAATGTTCTCTGGGGTATGAATTTGATAGGAGGATTTAGTATATGACATCATACCCGTTACTAGAAAACGAAATAACAATAAGTAAACCTTATTTTTATGAAGATAATAACGACTATGTTTCTGAATGTAACAATTGTATTGAAGAATCAAACTCTTTTTACGCAGAAGTCAATGAAGAATTTTTGCCTTTAAATTACTAAGCATTATTTTATGTTAATTAAAATGATTAATCAGGAAATTTATTTATTTTTCCTGATTTTCATTTTTTTTATCTCTTTCACCAATACGAAGCATAAAAAATCCAATTATGAAAATCACAAGAATTATAATAAAAAAAGTTAGATTTTCTGAATATAAACATCCTTTAAGTGAAAAATCTTTTTTACAATAAGCTATTAAAGAATTAAAAAATCCTAAATTTTCTATGGTTTTTAAGGATAAAATAGAAATATCTCCACTGACTACATGGATTAAATATTGCACAATATGTGTTATACATAATATTATACCCATATATCTATTATAACACATTATACAAAAACAAGCTAATATGAAATTTAGATATAGCACGAAGAACTAGAAGTTGTGAAACGGTGAATAGTGAAATGGTGAAATAGGAAAAAACAATGTTGAATTATAGAATTAATTAATAATTAAAAATTAATAATTAAAAATTAAGAATAAATAATTAGAGAAGATGTATAAGAGATGGAAATCTTTGTCATTCCGGTTAAATTTCTGGGCCGGGATCTGTATAAAAAATAGTATAATAACGGTATATGGAGCGTATAAGAACGGTATGTGAGTATGTAAAGAGTATAAGAACGGTATATGGATATAAATGTCAACTTAAACTTCCTCAAAAAAGTGCAGTTAAGATTCCTCATTTTCTTTTACAGAAAATGGAAAAGAATAAGACCTTTTAAAAATATAGAAAAAATGCTTGTAGAATATGGAATATATATACCTAATAAAAAAAGAAGAGGAAGACCGTCTATTCCTGCGAGAATACTTATTCATTGCATTACATAGTTTCAAAACACTTGTCGTAATTGGTTTATATTCTTTTTTTTATTTTAATTTGACTAATAATAATAATAATAATAATATAATAACTCCATATTATAAAAATATGGAGGATTTATGAAAAAAATGTTGTTAAGTTTTTTATTTATTTTTGCAGTTTCAATTACTAGTTTTGGAAATTCGGAATTGAGTTTTACTGATTTAGCTTTGATAATTAATAATGACCTTATTCAGGAGTTTGTTATGAACAATTCTGAAAAATATCAATCTAATTTACTTAAGGAGTGTGATTGTTTGATTTCCTCTCAAGGTATAGTATTTTATGAGAAAAATTCAACGAGAATTATTGATATTATAATAAATAAAAGAATTAACACTTATCTGTTCAACTATTTTTAGATGGATATTTAGTCCAATTATTTTATCTGATGGAACAATTAATAATGTAAAAACACTTGTTAAAGAAGTAGTATGTTATGATTCAGATAATGAAACTCCACCGGATGGAGCATATAATCCATCTGCTGATAATGATTATAGAGGAGTAAAATTTTTAGAAGTAATTAAATAGTATTATGAGTTTAAAAAGAAAAGATTTTTTAAATTTATTGATAATCATTTTATTTTATTTATCTTATATTATATTAGTTAGAATAGGTTTATCACAAATCCCGAGATATATCTTGGGATTTGTTTTTGCCTTTATATTATTTTATTTCTTTAGAAATGAAATTAAAAATAAAATTAAATTTGAATTCCCTTTAATAAAAGAAAATATATGGTTAGGTATAAAACTAATTTTTGGCGTTTATTTTACTGGTTTTATATTAACAATGATTGTTTTATATTTTTTTGGAAATAATGAAGACTATACTCATTTAGTATATGTTGGAAGTAAATTTACAATCTTTACAATAGTTTCAAATATTCTTATTTTTCCGATAATTGAAGAGATATTTTATAGATTTATTGTTTTTGATTATTTGAAAACCAAAATAAAATATAATTTTTTAATAATTCTAATAATATCATTTTTT
Organism: Candidatus Muiribacterium halophilum; assembly: GCA_023228995.1. GTDB lineage: Bacteria > Muiribacteriota > Muiribacteriia > Muiribacteriales > Muiribacteriaceae > JALOAD01. The sequence continues at coordinate 55,488 of JALOAD010000009.1, read as the reverse complement.
TTTGCAATAGGACATCTTAATAATCAAATAAGATTGTTTTTATGGTCTTTATTTGTAACTTATATTTATTCAAAAACAGAAAAACTTATAACTGTTATAATATTTCATATTTTTACAGTTGCGATTTCATATGTTCTTATGTATTATTTTGTTGAGGTAAATATATGAAAAAAGGTATTATCAGTATTCTTATAGTTTTGATTGGTATCTTTATTTATTATTATGGCGGAAAAAATGATTTTATATTTTTTATTGGTACAAGTTTAGTTTTATTTGGTATTGAACTTTTCAGAGCAAAGTTTTAAATATTCTTTTGCAATAATAAATGCTGTCATGCTTTCACAAACTATTCCACAAGCTGGAACAATCCAAACATCAGATCTTTCTTTTATTGCAGGAACTTCAAGTTTAGTATTAATATCAACTGTTCTTAATGGTTTCATTAGTGTTGGAATTGGTTTGACGAAAACATCAAAATATATATTTTCTCCAGTACTCATTCCGCCAGTAATTCCACCTGAGTTATTTGAATAATGTTTATATTTGTTTTTATCCCAATATATTTCATCATGCATTTGGCTTCCTTTTGAAAACGGATATTCTGGATTTCCAAATGTAATTCCTTTGACTGATTGTATGCTGGTTATTGCAAATGCGATATTTGCATCAAGTTTTGATTTATAATCTATATAACTTCCAATTCCAGGTTTAACACCTTCAACAATTACTCTTAGACTTCCACCAAGTGAATCTTTTGTATTTATAGCATTATCGATTAAACTTTTGTATTTATCTTCTTTATTTTTGTTCCAAGTGTTGAAATTCGAATTTCTGCAAAGTGAGATTTCTTTAGAAGATAAACTTGTTTTTAATAATTCTTTATCTGTTTTGTCTATTCCAGTTGTGAATGAATATATATTAACTCCAAAATTATCAAGATATTGTTTGAATATTGAACCTGCTGCAACACGAGCAGCTGTTTCTCTAGCAGAACTTCTTTCAATTACATTTCTAATATTATTATTGTATTTAATTAATCCATAAAGGTCTGCATGACCAGGTCTAGGTGCTGTAATTATATCTTCTTCTTTATCTTTCCAGTTTTCCCAGTCTTTATTTTTTATCTCAAGACATATTGGTGCTCCTGTTGAAAATCCTGATTTGTTAATTCCGCTATTAATTTCAACTGTATCTTTTTCAATATTCATTCTATCTCCACGACCATAACCTTTTTGTCTTAATGCAAGTTCATTGTTGATAGTTTTAATATTAATTTTTATTCCAGAAGGGAAATTTGTAATTATTGTATTAAGGCATTTTCCATGAGATTCACCTGTTGTTATAAAATCAAGATTCATTAAATATCCCCAATTAATCTTAATAATTCTATGCTTTGATTATGTTCTGAATTGAAATTTAAAGATCTATTTAATAATTCTTTAGCTACATCTTTGTTTTTGAATCGATTATCTTTATAAAACGCATAAGCAAGCATATATAAAAGATCAGAATTGTTAGGATCAACTTCAAGAGCGTTTGCAACTGAATATTTTAATTGTTCTAAATTATTATTCAAATAGTTTTGAAGAGATAATTCATGATAATTTTTTTTGTAAAAAGGTTTATTTACATAAGAATTAAATACTATTGAATCAAAAAGTTTTCGATTATTTTCATTTTTATCCATAACAATAAAATTCAAATTGTAAATATTTGAATTTGTTTTATCAAAAATAAAATATTCGTAGATAATTTTATTTTCTTTTTTACCACTGAATAAAAAACAACTAGAATTTTTATTTTCAAATATAATTTCTTCAGCATTTTTATAAATATTGCTGAATTTATGATATTTCATATACTGAAAAATTAAACTGTATTTGTTTTTAAACATTAATCTTATAAAGTCATCATGATTATTTATATTAAACTTTTTACCAATAATATTGCTTAGTTTTTCAAAATAAGTGTAATCATATATAAGAATTCCAATTTTTCCATCATTTCTTAATAAAGTTGTATAAAGAGTATTATTTTTTTCAAAATTTATATCAGCAAAAATATAATCTTTTGGTATTTTAAAATTTATGTCAAAAATATCGAGATTTTTTCCAGTATATTCTATAATATTAGGTTTTGTTTTTTTTAATTCAACACTTCCAAGAGGATACAAAAATACAAAAAAACTTATTATAACTATATATATAGCTGAAGTTGAAACGACAAATAATTTTAAAAAATTAAAATCTTTAAATATTGTTTTTGATACTTTATCTGAAATGTTAAATTCTTTTAATACTTCATGTGAAGAAAAATATGTGATGATAAAAAGACCTAACACTAAATTAAATATTACAGATATAAAGTTTATAAAAGTTCCGAATAAAATAAATGAAATTACTCCAATAACTGTATGAGCATATCCAATAGAAAGATACCAAAAATACCCAGATGTTCTTCCTTTGAAAGTTTGATATCCAGCTGAAAAATACAAAAATCCAAAAAGACTATAATAAAACATAGCTAGTTTTTCAAAATAAGGAAAAGGAAATAAATAACCTGAAATATTATAAAATAACTTTTGACCTGAGAATACAATATCAATATCTTTAAAAATCACAATAATTGCAGTTAAATAAAATAATAGCCAGGCTAAAATTCCAAAAACACCAAAACATTTTGTTTTAAAGCTTATATTTTTTTTCATAAGAAATTAATTTTATAGAGAGTAAAGAATATAGTCAAATAAATAGATTTTTTTCTACAAAAACTTCAAATATATTTTTTTTATGATATAGTTTATAAGTGGAATATATAAATTATTAAAAAGCTGTGACAGATAAAGCCGTGAAGTAGTGAGATGGTTAAAGGGTTAAAAGAAGGTTAAAGAGTATAGGAGTTTATATGAAAAAAACAAAAAAAGAACTTTCTAATATAGAATTTGTAATTACTGGTGTTATTTTAGAAAATCCAAATTTATCTGGGTATAAAATTAATAAAATAATTGAAGATTTAGGTTATAGACAATTTATTTCTATTGGAACTACTTCTTTATATAATACTCTTAAAAAACTTGATGATTTTAAATTAATTTTAGCTAAAACTGAAAAGAAAAAAGAGGGCAGAGGTCCTAAAGGTATTTTATATTCTTTAAGTGAAAGTGGACAGCTTTTATTTAGGGCTGAACTTATCAAAGGGTTGAGTAGTTCCAGAGAAAAAGATGTCAGATTTGAAATTTGTATGGCTTTTGCTAGTTTAATTAGTGGTAGTGTTTTTGTTAAAAGTTTGGAATCAAGAATAGATTTTTTGACTAATGAGTATAAAAAGCTTAATGATTATGTATTGGATAAAAAAGAAAATCTTCCTGTGAATCTGCGACTTATTTATAAACATAGATTTTCTGTTATTAAAAATGAGATTTTATTTATGAAGGATTTTACTCAGAAGTATTCTAAAAAATAAAAAAAAGTTCTGAAATGTTCAAATAAAGCCAATCTAATAAAGAGTTTTATATTTAAAATAAAAAATTAAAAAAAGTACTTGACTATGAAAGTATAGAGTACTATACTTATTACAAACAACCAAAATAAAAACTGGTATAAGTGTATAAGAGTATAAGCTCCGGTTAACAAAGGAGTAATAGTATGAAATTAACAAAAAAACTTATGTTACTAGTTTCAGTTACGGTTTTCTCATTTTCAGCTATTTCATTGGATATTTCCAATATGGATGGAGCTTATTATATTCTCAAAGGAGATGATGATAAGACTTTTGATACTAATGTATATCTTTCAAAAATCAATTCAGATACAAGAAGTTTTGACTCTGCAAAATATGCTGTACAGAATGATGTAAGATTTGCAATGTCAGAATTTGAATTTGAAAATATCGATAATCAACTTTATGCTTCTTTTAAAGATAACAAAAATTCTTCAATATACGAAGTTACTGAAAATACTGATTTTTCAATGACTCTTGTTAATATTGATGATTATTCTGATATTATAACACTTGTATATGATAAAGAATATAATAAATTCAAATTTGATGATTATTATGATTCAATCGCTCATATGACTGATGATGGTATGATTAGTAGACTTCATGATATGATAGATAATCAAAAAGATCTTGGTTATACAGGTGCAAGAAAAGCTTTTTTTGGTGAAATTGATAATGTAGATGGCGTTGTTGAATGTGTTTATACTGGTAAAACTATTAAAACAAGCGGAATTCCTAATCATACAATTATGAATTGTGAACATACTTGGCCTCAGTCTAAATTTGGTGGTGCAGAAAAAGGTACTAAAAAAAGTGATATAAATCATCTTTTTCCGACTGATTCAAAAAGCAATTCAAGAAGAAGTAATTATCCATTTGGTAATGTAAGAAAAGTAACTTGGCAAGATGGTGGAAGTAAATTAGGAACTTCAGATTTGGGTAATTTCACAGTGTTTGAACCAAGAGATGAACATAAAGGTGATGTTGCAAGAGCTATGTTTTATTTTGCAGTAAGATATACAATGGCTATAGATGCACATCAAGAAAACACTTTAAGAAAATGGCATGAATTAGATCCAGTTTCTGAAAAAGAAATTGCTAGAAATGCTGGTGTTGAAGAAGCTCAAGGAAATAGAAATCCATTTATAGATAGACCTGAGTTTGTTGATAATATTAGAGATTTTTAAATTAAATAAATTAAAAAGCCCTTTTAAAGGGCTTTTTTTTTCCAAAAAAAGGAGAGTATATAGTATGAAAAAACAAATGTTAGCTATAATGTGTGTGATTTTTTTGTCTATGTCTGTTAGTTCACTTCAAATTGATAAGATGAATGGTGTTTATGATGTATTCAAATTAGACAAATTATCAAATGAATTTGAATTTGAAGATAGTATTGAGCTTTTAGAAAACCTTCAAAAAACAAAGTTATACAATAATTCAGCAAGATATTCTATGAGAAATGAAGATAGAAGCGGAGCTTCTGAAATTTCATTTTATTATATGAATGGTCGAGAATATGCTTCTGTAACACCTCCAATGTCAACAAAATCTTTTACTTACAGAGTTATAGAAAACACAAAATTCTATTTGGAAATGCAAAATGTTGATAATGAAGATGATGTTGCAAGAATTGTGTTAGATAAATCTTCAAATGATTTTGATTATAATGAGATTTATGCTGGTTTAGAAAATGAACAGGGTGAAGATCTTTATTATTCACTACATGATTTAATCAGCAATCACAAGAGTATTGGTTATGATAATGCAAAAGTTGAGATGTTTGGTAACGTTGACAATGATGAAAATGGTGATATTCATTGTGTTTATACTAATCTTGTAGTTCATTCAAAATATCCAAAAAATGAAATAATGAACTGTGAACATACTTGGCCTCAGTCTAAACTTGGTAATTCTAGTTTTGCTATAAAAAGAGGTGATCTTAATCATCTTTTTCCAACTGATTCAAAAAGTAATTCAAGAAGAAGTAATTATCCTTTTGGATTGGTTGAGAATCCAAGATGGGAACAGGATGGAAGCAAAGTAGGAACTTCAAAAACAGGTAAAACAGTGTTTGAACCAAGAGATGATCATAAAGGTAATGTTGCTCGTGCAATGTTTTATATGGGTGTTAGATATAGAATGGAAATAGATAAAGAGCAGGAAGATGCTTTTAGAGAATGGAATAAACTTGATCCTGTTGATGAAAAAGAAGTTAATAGAAATGGATTAATTGAAGATATTCAGCATGCAAGAAATCCATTTATTGATAATCCAGGATTTGTTGATAGAATTGATAATTTTTAATTTTAATATTTGATTTAAATTTAAAAAAGGTGCGGATAATATCTGCACCTTTTTTTTTATGCATTTTTAAATATTTAATTTTAAAAATATATCTGTATATATAAAAAATATCCATACAAAAGTTGTAAGAAAATTAGCTGTCATAACAGCAGCAGAAACTGCGTCTTTAGCATGTTTTGCTAAATCATGATAATCTTTTGTTATAAGATCAACACATCTTTCTATAGAACTGTTTATAAGTTCTACAATTATTACAATAAAAAAACAACTATACATTAATAATCTATGAATTGATGGTATTTTAAAAAAAAGTGATACAATTGTTAAAATAATAAAAACTATAATTTCTAATCTCAATGCAGTCTCATTTTTAAATACTTCTAAAAAACCAGACATTGCATATCCCCAGTTTTTAAAAAACTTATATTTTGGTTGGTTTCTCATTATTTCTCCTTATTGTTTGTATATAATTTATTGCTATAAAGATATGAGGGAAGAATTGCATGTGACAAAGCTGTTTCAACTAGATTTGTATTTATAGATTTAGTGTTTTTTATCCATGACCCATTTTTTAATTCAAAATGTTGAGGTTCAATTCCAGGACTAAGTATTATTTGGTTATTTTCTGTTACATAAGAAAAATTGTTTCCATATTGAATTATTGCTCTGCCCAGCTGCTGGTGATTTTTTGTTAAATCTCTTCCAGACATAGGATGTATTGAAGAAATTCCTAATATAGACAACAATGTAACAGGAAGATCAATCTGACTTGATATTTCAGAGTAATTACCTGGTTTTAAATTTGGAGATATAATTAATCCTGGTATATGAAATTTTTCAACAGGCACAAGGTTTTCCCCGCTTACTCTGAGTTCGTGGTCGGCAACTATTAAAAAAACAGTTTCATTATAATATTTTTCTTGGCTGGCTTTTTCAAAAAAAGAACCTAATGAATAATCGGCATATCTTACAGTATTTTCAAGATTATTTTTCTTTCCTTTAAATTCTATTTTATTATCTGGAAATTCATATGGAGAATGGTTTGATGTAGTTAAAATAACACTCAAAAAAGGATTTCTCTGCTGTTTAAAAATATTATTGGCATATAAAAAAATATCTTCGTCGCATATTCCCCAAGTACCTTTATAGTTGTATTTTTTTATATTTTTTTCATCAAACATAAAGTCAAAACCATTTCCCATAAAAAAAGAACTCATATTATCAAAATGACTTTCTCCACCATAAAAAAAATGATTTGTATATCCTTTATCTTTTAATAATGATGCTATTGTGAAAAAATTATTTTGTGCAAAACCGAGTTTTACGACACTTCTTCCTGGAGTTGGTAGAAATCCTGATATAATTGCTTCAATTCCTCTAACAGTTCGAGTTCCTGTTGCATATAAATTTTCAAACCATAATCCTTTAGATTTAAGTTTTTCCAGATTAGGACACAAATCTTTTCCTCCTAGTGATTTTACAAAACTTGCTCCAAGACTTTCTTCGATTATTATTACAACATTCAGTGGTTTTTCATTTTTATAAGTGCTTTCCTGATAATGTAAAGTAGGATGATTTTCTGAAATGAAATTTTTATAAGGGATTAACATGTGCTTTCTGACTGATGAAAATAATATGTCTTTATTTATATTTCCATAAATTTTTGCAGAATTTTTTTCATCTTTAATTCTATAAACTGCGTATAAGACTGAATATAAAGAATTTAGTGTTAAATCATTGACTGATTTACTTGAACTTATTGATGACATTGAAATATTTGCAGCTCTATGCCCAAATGAAGATCTTGCTCCAGCAACAACTAGTATTAGAAATATTAGAGAATATAAAATTCTGATGATTTTATTTAGATATATAAAATTATAATCAATAAAATAATTACTTAGGAATATTGTTGTTAATGTAAGTAAAAATATAGCAAAAATAATTTGAATTTTATATTCTTTCCATAATGTTCTACCAACTTCTTTAGGATATATAAGATATTCAATGAAAATTCGATCGGGTCTAACTCCATATTCCTCCATAAAAGAATAAGTGCTTAATTCAAGAAATATTATTAAATCCAAAACTGATATATAATAAATTTTTAATATTGTGCAAAAAACTTCTTTGAAATCATTTACAACAAAAAAAATAGTAATTAAAAAAAATGGAATTAAGTTTAAATAACTAATTGTCATTATATCAAACTTGAATCCAGTAAATAATATTTTACTTAAACTTGATGCTTTTTTAATTTCTTTATATTTCCATATTGATATAAATATTCTAAATAAAGTAAAAATCATTAAAATAAGTAATGAAAAACTTAATATAATCCATGTAATGCCATTTCGGATATTCAGGATGTTAAATATTAGATTCATTTTTTCCTCCATTATATTTATATAATTTATTAGTAAATAGAAAATCAGCTGACTGATAGAAACTGATATTTTGATTAAGTAGAGAAGAGTTTTCTATTAAATCTTTTGTTGTATCATAGTAATTATTAATATCAACATTGAACAATTCGTGTCTTTTTGTAGGAGAAATAATAGATAATTTTCCGTAAGAGTTTAATAATCCAAGACTTTGATAATTTCCAATAAAAGCTCTTTCTACAAAGTTATCAGAAAAAATACTTTCACCAAAAAATTTTGATTCATATTCAATCCCAATTAAGTCCAATATTGTTGGAGCAAGATCAATTTGTGAACAGATTTTTTCTATTTTTTGCGGTTTAATTAAGTGTGGTGAATATATGATTAAAGGTATACTATATTTTTTTGCGTTCAAAGTAGTTTTTCCTGCACTTGAAGCACAATGATCAGCAGAAATTATTAAAAGAGTATTTTTCATCCATTCTTTATTTTTGATTTCACTTATTAATTTTCCAATAGCATAATCAGTATATTTGACTGCACCATGCCTTCCAGTACCTGATGGTATATCGATACTTGGCTCAGGATAAGTATAGGGTCTGTGATTTGATGTAGTCATTACATGAAAATAAAATGGTTTGTTATGAGAATAAGATTTATCAGCTTCTTTTAATACTTTTTTGTAAAGATCTTCATCACAGACTCCCCAAATATTTGCAAAACTAATTTCATTTTTTTTGAAATCAGTTCTGTCAACGATATCAAAACCATTATTTTTATAAAAATAATTCATATTATCAAAGTATCCATGTCCAGAATATATGAATTTGTTTTCATAACCTTTTTCTTTTAATACAAAACCTATAGAGTTTAAATTTTCATTATGAGGTCTTTTTACAATGGATCTTCCGGGTGTTGGAGGGATTGAAAGAGTTATAGCTTCCATGCCTCTTACTGTTCTAGTTCCTGTTGCAAATAAGTTTGTTAAAAAAATACCTTTTTTACTAAGATTGTCTAAGTTTGGAGTCAGGTTGTTTTTATTTCCAAAGTTATTCATAAATTCAGCACTCATACTTTCTATTGTAATGAGTATGATATTTACATTTTTACCATTATTCTCAGGAAAATTTGTCTGAAATTTCCTTGTTATATTATTTGAATTATTTGAAGAATAAATTATTCTTTCTGCGGATTTAATTTTTTTTAAATTAAAAACAGGATTATTAATTACCATATAATATTTATTAAAATCCAAAGTGTTATGCCGAAAAGCATGAAAAATCTGATAAATACCATTTTTAGCTACTTCATTATTGTAGACATTGTTTGAGATTTTTATATACGATGAATCGATAAACAGAATAAATAATACTAAAAAAATCAAGTACATTGCTGAAAAATAAAATCTTGTTTTTAAATTTGTATTAAGCTTAACTGAACTTTTTATAAATTTATAAAAAAATAATGATAAGATTGTTGCAATGACTGAAATTAGCGTTAGAAGTAACGGAAGATTATAAGATTCTTTGATATTTCCAATGACTTCGTTAGTGTATACTAAATAGTCTACTGCAATAAAATTGTATCTTACTTCAAATTCTTCCCAGAAAAGATATTCTGATACAAGATTAAAGATTAATATACCATTATAAAAAAGTAAGCATAACCAAAAAAAAATTTTTGAGTATTTAAAATGAAGGATTTTTTCAGGAAGGATTAAGAGAAGTAATGATAATGGTATTAGAAAGTAACTTGCTGTTACAGTATCATAAAATAATCCTATGATAAAAATTAAAAATATTTGAGTAATTGATTTATCAATATTTACAAAAGAATAAATAAAAAAAGTTAATCTTGATAATAAAGAAAAACCTAAAAATATTAAAAAAAAGATAATAAATATTTTGTATCTGTTATTGATTTTGTTCATTGTTAGTTGCTCCTTCTATTTTTTTTTTAAATAAGTAGTATAATAATAGAGTTATAATGATTGATAAGATGTTTGATACGATTGTATGGCTTAAAAAATGTGCTCCACGAACCATCTGATAAATTCCCATGGACCAACCAAGAAACATCCAGAATAATAAGAAAAACATTTTGTATTTTCTTTTTTTTAAAATATAAACAAAACATAAAATACTAAATCCGCCGGAAGCGTGACCTGCTGGATAACCTTGAGCTTTTTTCTTCTGAGTAAAATCCGCAGGATATTTTTCAAATAATTTTATATAAGGTTTGTTCCCGTTAAAAATATTTAGATCCCATGGCGGATAAATATTTGTAGTATGCTTTAAAAATGATATAAAAGTTGGAATAAATGCCATGCATGCAAATAAAAACAAGGTAATATATCTAAGGTCTTCTAATTTTTTGAATTTAAATGATAATGTGAATATTAAGATTAAAGAAATTCCTATAGAAACTAAAAATATTTTAAATCCTCTATAAAAAATCAAACCATATATAGTATTATTTGATGAAATTAGCCAGGAATTTGTGTTTTTATTAAAAAAGAAATTACTTAAAGTTACATCGAAATTGGAAAATTCAAAAATTAATATAGTAATAATTAGAAGAAGAATACAAAACAATAATATGATTTTTTCTTTTTTTCCCATGATTATATTTTATCTTGGGATTATTGTTTAAACATTGCCTTAACATTACTAATAAGTAATATAGATTATATTTTGGTAATTGAGACCTCTGATTGTTTGAATTTGACAATAAATTCAGAGCCAGTACCAAAAGTACTGGTTATAAATATCTCGGCATTTAATTTTTCTACAAGTGATTTTACAATACTTAGACCAAGTCCAATACCTTCGGATTGTCTTGATTTATCAATTTTATAAAATTTATTGAATATATTAGCGATTTCATTTTCAGGGATTCCAATTCCACTGTCTTTTACTGAAAAAAACACATAATTTTTATTTTTTGAAAGATTGATTGATATACTTCCTCCTGAATTAGTATATTTTATAGAGTTATCAATAATATTTGAAATTATTCTCTGGACTGCTTTGAGATTTCCTTTTATAAAGTATTTATCATTATCATTACGCATAGATAATTTAATATTTTTTGATTCAGCGATTTCATAGAATAACTCAAAGGCATCTTTTGATAATTCAAGTAGATTAATTTTATCGTTATCAATTTTTGTTGTATCAGAAATAATTTTCGAAGCTGAAAGTATAGTGTTGATTATATAAGTTGTACGATTGAGGTTTTTTAAAATTAATATAAAATTTTTATTATGAGATAAAAGTTGTTTTTCAGATAATAAGTTTTCAGTTATCATCTTAATATTTGTAAGAGGAGTTTTTATATCATGAGCAATATTGTCACTTAATTCTTCAGCTTCGTTTATTAGAATATGAATTCTATTTAACATTTTTTTGAAATTATCTGCCAAATTATATAATTCAAGAGGGAAAGTTGTGTAATCCATGTGCATAATTAATTCTTTTTTCTCAGATATAGTTTTTGTGAAATCAGATAATTCCTTTATTGGATTTAAAATTTTTTTTGTAATTATTAAAATTGTTATAGTTACTGTAAAAAATGATATAAGGTTTATAAATATTATGATATATTTTAGAATATAGAATATATTTAAAGTTTCTTTTAGATTTTCACCTATTAGTATGCTTACTCCATCTTTGAAATTCCTTTTTATTATCATAAACTTATCTGGGTTTTTGTTTAGTGTTGCATAAAAAACCTCAAAATCATCACCACTATTATAATTTTTTAATTTATTGATTATTGTATTATTTTTTGTTGAAGATAAAATTTTTATATTATCTTTGAATAATTCTACAAATAGATTTTTTTCGCCTTCTCCTTCAAGTTCAAATTTTAAAAATTTTTCAAAGGTTTTTTCGCTGTCAGAATAAGCATTTTTAAATTCGTTTGTCTCGGTTAATAGATCTTCTGAAATTTTATCAAATATAGTTATATAAGGGAAATAATACGATGCTACCGATATGAAAATAGAAAAAATAAAAAAAATACTTAGAAATATGAAAATAAGTTGATAATAAAGTGAAATCCTTTTTTCAAAATTTATCTTCAAGAATATACCCTAGTCCTTTTATTGTATGAATAAGTTTATTTTTGAAATTTTTATCAATTTTGTTTCTCAACTTACTTATTTTTGCTTCTACGATATTTGTTTCAGGATCAAAGTCGAAATTCCAAACATTATCAATTATCATTTGTTTAGTGACAACAATTCCTTTGTTTTTTAATAAATATTCAAGTAATGAGAATTCTTTTGCTTGAAGTATTATTTCTTTGTTATCTCTGAAAACTTTTTTCTTTAGACAATCTATCTTGAGATTTCCTTCTGATAAAATAGTAGATGTAGAAAAATTCAAATTCATTCTTCTTAAAATCCCTTTAATTCTTGCAAGAAGTTCTATGAAAGAAAAAGGTTTGGAGATATAATCATCTGATCCAGCTCTTAAGCCAGATACTATATCTTCTGTTGAATTTTTAGCACTAAGAATTATAACTGGAGTTTGTATGTTTTTTTCTCTGATTTTTTTAATTATTGTAATTCCATCAATATCAGGAAGCATTACATCTATTATAAAAATATCATAGTAATTATTACAGGCTTCAAATAAACCGTCTAATCCATTGGGAATATGGAAAACTGCAAAATTTTCTTTTTTAAGTCCATCTACTATAAATTCAGCAGTACTAATTTCATCTTCAATAAGAAGTATTTTCAAAGAACCTCCATTTTTTATTTTAATTGTATATTTTTTTTATTTAAATTTCAATATTAATATAGCTTGACAAATTTAAAGATATGTCTTATCCTTAAAGTCCACGGCATAAGAGTATAATAGTATAAGTCCCGTCAAAACAATGACTGGGAGTTAATAATGAAAAAAGTATTAAGTATTTTAGTATCAGTAGTTTTATTAATATCTGCAAATGCAATCAATATCAATGATATATCAGGCAATTTTGAATTACAGAAAATAACTTATCCTGAATCAGAATATATAACAATAGATAATTTTTTTATATCAAAATCAGATAACAAGGAATTAAGTCTTCAATCAGAAAAAAATTCTAATGATAATACAATTCTTATATGCGATAATAACAATGAGTTTCTTCTTGTCAGTGGAAACGAATCAACTTATTTTTCAATAATCGAATCTGATTCTTTTTCAATAACATTTGAAAATGAAAATGGTGAAATTTTCAGATTTGTAATGAATAAATATCAAAACGGTTTTGATTATGAAGAATTCTATAATTCAATGAAAGAATTAAAAGACAGCAAATTAAAAGCTAAATTACATGAAGTTGTTGATAATCATACAACTTACAGTTATACAGATGCTAGAAAAATAATGTTTGGTGAACTTGACAACAATGACGGATATGCAGAATGTGTTTATACAGCAAGACTTGTAAAAACAATGGGAATTCCTGATCCTGGGAATATGAATTGTGAACATTCATGGCCTCAATCAAAATTCGGTTCTGTAGATTCTGGAACTAAAAAAACTGATATGATGCATATATATCCATGTGATTCAAGAACAAATTCAAGAAGAGGAAACAATCCATTTGGAGAAGTGTTTAAAGAAAAATGGTCAGATGGTGGAGCAAAATATGGTATAAGCAAAAGCGGGAAAACTGTATTTGAACCTAGAGATGATAAAAAAGGTGATATTGCCAGAGGAATGTTGTATTTTGCAGTTAGATATAATATGCCTATTGATAAAGATCAGGAAGAATTTTTCAAAAAATGGAATGAACTTGACCCTGTTACTGAAAGAGAATTTCTAAGAAATTCAATGGTGGAAGATCATCAGAATAATAGAAATCCATTTATTGACTGTCCTGAATTAATAAATAATATAACTGATTTTTAAAACCTGGTTTTGCTCGTAAAACTACATCGTGAGCATAGCGAACTATGTTGTTTAAAATTTGTATTGTTAAGTTTTAACAATAGTGTGTATTTATGTATTAATCCTTTAACTCACAAGCTCTTTAACTTTGTTTAATTATATGATAAAATCTTTTTATGAATAATTCAAAATATAATAATATCATTTTAATTGGATTTATGGGAACTGGAAAGACTTCTATCGGTAAATTACTTGCTTCTTCTCTTAATATGAATTGGATTGATATTGATATAGAAATTGAAAAAAAAGAAAATATGTCTGTAAATGATATATTTACAAAAAAAGGTGGAGATTATTTTCGCGAATGTGAAACAAATATACTTAATTCACTTAATATACAAAATACAGTTGTTTCTACTGGTGGTGGAATTGTAAAAAATGAAAAAAACAGAGAAGTAATAAAAACTCTTGGTTATATTGTTCATTTAAAAGCATCATTCTCGATTATATTAGACCGTGTTAAAGGTACTCATAATAGACCTCTTCTTGAAAACATGGATAAATTGGAATGTGTAAAAAATCTTTGGAATGAAAGAAAAAACCATTATGATATTGGACATACTCAAATTATAACTGATAATCTTTCTATTAATGAAGTTAGTGATCTTATTAAAATTAAGTATGAAAACACCTTTACTTATAAAACTTCAAGAGAAAATACAGAAGTAATTATTAAAACTAATATTGTATTATATTTTAATAATCTTTTAAATTCTAAAACTTCTATTCAATCAAAAAAACTTATAATTACAGACTCAAAAGTTTATTCATTATATGAAGATTTAATCAAAAAAATGTCAGATCATATCATTATATTAAATGAAGGTGAAAAACTTAAAGATATAAAAAATGCCAAAAAAATATGGGAATATGCTAGTACCAATGGTTTTTCAAGAAATGATGTGTTTATTGGTTTAGGTGGAGGAACTGTTTGTGATCTTGCAGGTTTTGCTGCTTCAAACTTTAAAAGAGGAATTAGATTATTTCTTATACCAACAACTTTACTTTGTATGATAGATGCTTCAATTGGTGGGAAAAACAGTATTAATTTTAATAATGTTAAAAATTTAATAGGTTCTTTTTATCAACCTGAACTTATTGTAATTGATACTTTATTTCTTGAAACTCTTGATAAAGAAGATTTTTTATCGGGAATGGGTGAGATGATAAAATATTCATATTTATCAAATACTTCTGATATTATAAAAAATGACAAAGATATTGAACATTCGGTCATTTTGGCTTGTGTTTATAAATCTAAAATAGTTGAAAAAGATGAATTAGATAAAAAAGGAATTCGTTTGTTATTAAATCTTGGACATACATTTGGACATGTAATTGAGAGTATATCTAAATTTGAAGTTAAACATGGAATTGCAGTTTGTGATGGAATGTATTATGCTTGGAAAACTTCTTTTTTGACAGGTAAAATTACTTTAGAAGATTTTGAAAATTTTAAAATAATAAGGAAAAACGCAGGTTTTTGTAATGAAGTTTTTTCTCTGACTGAACAGTCATTATTTGACTCAATAGAATTGATTAAGCAGGATAAAAAAAATATAAAAGATAAAATTTGTATTATACTTCCTGTAAATAAAAATAATATAATAGAATTTAATGAATTTTATTTTAGTGAATTTGAAATGAAAAAATTATGGCAAAGATTATGTTAAATATTTTAATAATAAATGGACCAAATTTAAATATGCTCGGTAAAAGAGATAAAAATCAGTATGGAGATAAAACTCTTAAAGATATAGAATTAATAATAAAGGAATATTGTGTAAAAAATAAAATTAAAGTCAGTTTTTTTCAATCTAATATTGAAGGAGAAATAATTTCAAAAATACAAAATAGTGAAGATGAATTTAAAGGAATTATTATAAACGCTGGAGGTTATACTCATACAAGTGTTGCAATAAGGGATTCATTGGAATGTATAAATATTCCTAAAGTAGAAGTTCATTTATCAAATATAACAAATAGAGAAGAATTTAGACATATATCTTTACTTACTCCAGTTTGTGATGGTGCAATATTTGGATTCAAAGAATTAAGCTATATTTTAGCTTTAGATTATCTAAATAAAATTTTAACTTAAAAATAAAACCATAATCGGTTATAATTAAATTAGGGTCTAATTTAATTTTTAAATGTAGAGTTAAATTATAAAGTTAAAATGAAGTTTTTTTATGGACTTTGGAGGATTTATGAATTTTAATAGAATTATAAAAAATAAAAAAGGTAATGCAATTATGCTTGCAATACTTGTTCTTATTGTTCTTGGAGCTCTCGGTATAGGTCAGCTTACAAGTATGATAACAGGTGCAAGACAAAGCAGTGTTTTGTTTAAAGGTATTGATGCGAACTTTCTTCTCGAAGGCATTGTACAAGAAGCTGAGAGTAGAATTCGTGGAGAAGCAAATGATTATGCGAAAGAATCAGATTGGTTTGGAATTTTTAGAAATACAAATATTGGTAGTTCTTCAGCGTGGAAGTCAATAAATTTAAGTGGTTCTCAAATTAGTGATTTAGCAAAAGAAGTTGATGCTGAAATAAAAGTAAAAGCAAGATTTTTTTCTCAAGACTATCATAGAAGAAATGGTAAAAAAGATGGTGAAAAAGTTAATTTTGGTAAAGAAAAATTAGGTCAACTTGAAATTATAGCTCAATCTAAAATAGGTGATAATTATTATCATGCTCATGCTGCAAAAGATGTAAAAGTCATAAATCCTCTTACTCTTTCATATAATGGTCAATATAATGCTATTAATGATTATTCAATGTTTATAAAATATGCAATGTCTGAATTTGGAGCACAATATCCTATGAAAGATAAAAATGGTGAATTTATTAAAGAAGTTAAATTCGGAAATTATAATTATAATAGATTGTCAGACGAAAAAGAAAATCCTTTTTATTTTGTGAGATTTAATAATGGAGATAAAAAAAATAAAGGTAAGGTTTACCTTGGCTCTCCAAGAAATATGCGAGGAGAAAATTATAAAATAGTAATTGATTTACCAAGAGAAAGTTATGGTGGTTTTTATAAAACTGAATTAGGAAAAGATGTTTATAATTTAAGTGAACCTGGTTATATTTCTTTGACTTTTGGAAGTGGTAAAAAAAAGGTGACTAAAAAATTTGATTATGTAAGTAATCCTAAAGATTATTATATTATAGAAACTCTTTTAGGTAAGACAATACTTGATTTTAGTTATAGACAAATGTATGATGGTGGATTAAGTGATGCTAATAAAGAACCGTCTCTTGGTAGTGAAGCTGGTAGAAGAATAGCAGCAGGAGGATGGTTAAAAAAAGCAATGCCTGTCCAAGTTTTTAAATCTGTAGATGGTTGGGAATACGCATTAAAACCATGGGATGAAGATATTAAAAGTCCTGGATTTGGTGGAAGAAAATTTGTAGATGGTGAAGAAAAAAGCTTTCTTGTTCGTAGTCCGGCAGATTGGGAAGATTTTTCGTATAAAGGTTTAACAGCATTAACTTGGGATGGTATTAATATTACCAAATATGTAGAATCACAAATTTATGCCCAAGAAGAAGAAATAAAAAAGTCAATGGATGGTTCTGGTTCACAAACAGAAGAAAGCTTAAATATTGTTTCTCCATTTATAGTAGCTCCTACTTATCCATTGTATTTTATGAATTCACAAAAGATTTATTATAATTCATATTCACATTCAAGTTTTATAGATAATAACGATCTAAATAGTAGAAATGAAGATGTTGATTGGAATAACAGTGGTTATAGAGGACATCCAGTATTACAATTAAATGGTGCTTGGAAAAATAATAAATGGATGTCTAAGACGCAAGTTGAAGGTAATGTATATGCTAGATATATGGAAGGTTATTATTTGAGATGGAAAAAAGATAAAACACCAGTAGATCCTAGTAACCCTCCACCTGAACCAACAAAAGAAGAGAAATTTAAGGCTTTTGTTGAAACCTCAGTAGAAGGTCCTAATATAAGAGCAAAATATGGTAATTATAACAGTGTTGCTCAACTTGTTCCTTATAATGGAAATATTATAAAACCAGGACAGGTTATGAGTTATTATGATAATGGGATTTCAGATCCTGATTTTGCAAATCTTTATCTTGATAAAGTTACTGCAATTTATGTTGATTATAGAGATTTTTCTCATCATAATGTCAAAATCGAAGGTAAAACAATGCATATTTATCTTAATGGAGTATATCTTATAAATTCAGCTTTTCCAATGCCTATATCTGATGGTATAGAGAACATGGTATATCATGGGAAAGGTGTGATTTTAGTAGCTGGAGATATTCAAATTAAAAGAAATCTTCTCAAGAAAACTGATGATGACCTTCTTATTCTTGCATCAATTGGAAAAAATTATAACGAGAATTTAGTTAAATCTTTTATTAGAATCGATGGAGAAACTGATAAGCAATATATTAGAGTTGAAGCATCATTATATGCTATGAATCGAGATTATTATAGCAATGGATCTAATGCAGGAATAAAACAACCTTGTTTTATATCTTTTGCATTTGGAACTCAAGTTTATGGTAATTGGGCTGCTGATTTTATGTATTATTATCCAGCTGGAACTGAACTTTCAGATAAAACTTTTATAGCTAATAATGGATTAAGAGGAACACTTCTTGAATACGACACAAGATTAAAAGATAAAAACAAGGGTAATAACAAAAATTATCTTGCAGATATATCGCAACCATACGCTTTTTGGATGGTTTGGAAAAATAAGCAAAGCGAAATATAAAAATATCTGTTATAATTAAATTAGAATGTATGTAGGAGGTGGTTAAAATTGACAAATGAATATTCGGAGGTTTTGATGAAGCGATTGATGATGCTGATGTTTGTATTTATATCTATCACAGTAATGGCAGCACCGGAGTCTGCAACGCTAGAATATAAGTTAGATGGTGGTTCTATTCAAGCTTTTCAACTTATAACTACTACTAAATCTGAGTTTTCTATATTTGGTATAGATCAGAAAACTGGATCAAAATTAATACTTAATATACATAGAGAAACAGAGAAAGGCAGTAAGCCGGGCACATTTAATGTTAAAAACGTTGTTGATTCCGGAAAAATCATTATTCAGGGTAAAGAATCAAAATATGCTGGTGAAGGTAGCTTTACACAGATTATTATGGATAAAACCGGTAAGATTCTTGAAAACCTTGATGAATCAGGCAAAAAAATTAATGAGCTTCAGGTTAACTTCCCTTCAAAAGCAGTAAAACCTGGGGATGTCTGGGGAACTAAAGCTAAATTTGATATTTCAGATATTTCTTCAGATACAAAAGATGTTGATATCTCCATGTTATTTATATTAAAGGGATTTGAATCATATAAAGGTGCTCAATGTGCTGTAATTGAGACTAAATTTGAATCAAATGAAATTAGAGAAAAAAACCTTAATATCAATATTAAAGGTAATGGTAAAATGTATTTTGATTACGAGGAAGGGAAGCTGATGGCTAATTTTTCAAAATTGAAAATTGATTTTGCGATTTTCTCTGATGAAAATAATGAGAATAAGCTTAGAAAAGTTTTTTCAGTAAGTCTTGATATGCTTAGTCAGCTTACATCTCTATAATTTGGAGAAGTTTTATGAAAAAAGCGTTTTCTCTTGTTGAGATAATGATTGCAGTTGCTATTTTGGGTGTTGCTTTAATACCGATGATAAATATGCTTGGTATGGGCACAAGAGGTTTTGCAAAAACTCAAAATACTATTCAGTCATATAATCTTGCCGTTGAGGGTCTTGAATGGATGAAAAGCCTTGATTTTAATTATAACTATTATCAGACTCAAAATACCGGAGAAGACGGGTTCTGGATACTTAGCCACAAAAGTTTTAATGCGACTGAAACTGTTGATGGTCAGGATCCACAACAGATTATGTATGTTTACAATAAAAATAAACACAGTGATGCAGAAAAAGATCCACTTAAATACAAAAGACTTTCAGATTTTAAAGCTTGGTATGTATATGGTCATGGATCAAAGGATGCAAAAAAGCAAGAAGTTATAATTAGTTATAAGCAGGATTTTTATCGCAAAAAAGAAATGAGTGAATTTCAGAGATTTGGTTATTTTGAACTCATTGAACCTAATATGGCTAAGGTAACTTGTGTTGTAACATGGCATGAAGGTAGATTTTTAACTGGTAATAATGAAAGGATTGAAAAGATTTCTACTGTGGTGGTGAATAATGCGAATGTCAGGTACTAAAAAAGCATTTACATTGATAGAAATGCTGATAGTTGTAGCGATTATATCATTGATTGCTGGTATTTTTTACTTTTTTTTACAGAGGACAAACAGGACTTTTTATCAGAATCAACTTAAATACATAATTGATTCTGAAGCACAGCTTCTTATTGAATATGTCAAAAGAGATTTATCTATGTCCTGTAAAAATGAAAGTGTTTCAAATTACCTGACCGAGAGTATAATTGATCATAATAAGAGTGGAAATACAGAAAGTTGGAATTTTTACAGATTTAATGATTACAAAGATGGCAAACCTTTGATTAAAAAAGTTAAATACATTTATGATTCTGAAAAGTTTAAGGTAATCAGAGAGTTTGAAGGGCAAAAAGATATTGAATGGGTTGATGTGGTTAATTTTTATATTACTTATTATGGTTTATTACCGCATCACAGATATTTTTATAATATACAGCTTGAGATTAAAATGGGCGAGGAGGGGGCTTCTAAAAAATCAGAAGTCTTTCGAATAGCAACTAGTGTAGAAAGTAAGTATGAAAACCATCTTGTTAATTTTCCAGGGTGGTTAAAAAATCCTAACTCACTAACGGTAGAGGAAGGCAGTTACGGTTTTTAAAAGGAGGTAAATACTATGTTTATTAAAAGAAATGATCACAGATTAATGAGTTTACTTGTAATTTTTATACTATTTAATTTAGTGTTTGTACAAGTAGCTTATGCAGGTGGTGTTGTAAGCGGTATTATGGGTGTAGTTGGTAAGATCGCTGGTGTAGTTGGTAAAATTTGTAGTGTTATTAGTGTAGCAGCACCTTTTGTTTCACTTATTCCGGGTATTGGACCTGTAATTGGTGGTGCTTTAGCGATAGCTGGGCAAATAGGACCTATAGCCAATGCTGTTGCTGGTGTATGTAATAGTGGTGATATAGGCGGACTTATAGGCGGTCTTGCCGGTGGTCTTGCTGGTGGATTAGATATTGGTGGTCTTGCTGGTGGACTTTTTGAAGGACTAGGTGGTCTTGACGGTGCTTTAGGTGGTGGTCTTGGTTCTGGAATTAATGATATACTAGGAGCAGTAACTGGTGGTAATGTTGGAGATCTTCTTGGTAATGTAACTGGTATGGCTGGTAAGGTTGTTTCAGGTATAGATAAATTTGCTCCAAAAATACTTAAATATTCTGATAAAATAGCTGGTTTTACTGGACTTGATATAGGTGGAGTGCTTGATACAGTTGGTAGTTTTTCAGGTACTGTAGCTGATATTTCTGGTAATATTTCTGGTGTTTTATCAAATGTTGGTAGCTCATTTGATCCTTCACTTGATGGTATATCCAATGCACAGAGCGTACTTGATGGTTTAAGAGGTACAACTGGTAAATAAAAGTTTGAATTAATTTCAATTTAAGCTTGATAAACATTTTTAATAAAAAAGCACTTCCTAAAAAGAGGTGCTTTTTTGTATTTTATGGTTTTATCTGATAATATTTTTTAAGAGGAATATACTATGAAAATATATATTTTAGATGATAAAGATTATTATGTCACAATATTAAAAGAAAGACTTGAAAAAAAGGGTTATTCTGTTATAGCTAATACTGATCCTTATGTTGGAGAAAAAGAGCTTTGCGATATAAAAGACATAGATCTTCTTATTTTAGATTATAATATGCCTATTCTCAATGGTCTTGAAATACTTAGAAGACTAGATAAAAAATCAAATTATAAATTACCTGAAGTTTTTATAATGGCTAATGACATTCCTGAAGAACATATGATTGAACTTAAAAAATATTCTTCAAATATTATATTCAAACCTTTTATTCTTTCTGAACTTGAAGAAAATATAGAATATGTTTTTGGAAGAGAAATAATTGAAGGTGAACTTAAAAAGCCTGAAAACTCTGAGATTAGCACTTTTAGAAAGATAATTGAAGATATGAGAAAAAGAATTGATGAACTTGAAAAACAAATTAGAAATAAAAACATTAGGCTTGATGAAAAAGATAGAAAGATTTTACAACTTGAAGAAAATCAAAAGCTTTTTATTGAAAAAATAAAAACAAGTGAACAAAATTACGATGAACTTAATTCATTTAAAAAGAATATGTCGGAAAAAGACCATAATATTGAAGAATTGCAAATTAAACTTGAAAATATGCAAAAGAATTTTAAAGATGATATTTCAAAAAAAAATAATGAACTTCAAAAAAAGAATAATTATTACCGAGCTTATATATATTTTTTAAAAGGAAATTCTAAAAAAGCAAATGAGATTAATAATAATATATTAAAAAAATATCCTGATTATACTAAGGCTATTAAACTTGCAAAAAAACTTTTAACATAGAATGTTCAATTAGACTATAAAATATAGTTAAAAACTTTTTTACCACGGATATCACGGATAGAGCAATAAAATTAAAATTCATAACATTTCAAATTATTTTATTTAAAAATCTGTCATCTTGGCGTGATTCTGAATTTTTGTCACTAATGTCACAAAGTGACATGTCACGCTTTATCTGTCACAGCTTCACAGTTTTTTCTTTTAATTCGACATTCAACATTGGAAATTAAAAATCTGTCATCCCGGCATGCTTCTGAATTTTTGTCATCCCGGCATGATTTTGAATTTTTGTCATCCCGGCATGATTCTGAATTTTTGTCATCCCGGCATGATTCTGAGCCGGGATCTGTTATTTTTATAGTTACATTAACGCAAAAAAATAATCATTCGGTACCATTCGATATTTTACATCCATATAAAATATCTTATTACCTTCGTTCACTTATAATACATCCGTATATTAAATGCTTCGCAACGTTCACTCAAATTACCGAGTAGATTTTTTTTTGCTTTTGTTTATAGAAAAACCTTCATCATTCACAAAATAATCAAAAATTTAGTATATTTAATCAGACTGTTCAATTAGAGATTTAATCCATCTGAATAATTATAATTTTTTAAAATATTTTCATCATTGCAGTTAAAATAAGTTATATAATCTTGAAATTTATCAATCAAAGATTTAAGACTCATATCATTGTTTGAATAATGCAGTTTTAAAATCTGATCAATTACTTTTTTTTGAAAAAAAACTGGATGTCCACATTTCATATTATATGAAGGTTTAATAATATAGCTTTTTTGTTTCAATGCAATATCTTTCATATTTTCGTAGGTATTTATATTAATTCCTGGAATATCAACAGGCTGAAAAACAATATAATCATTTTCTTTTATATTAGAATAATATTCAAAACCTTTTACAATCGAGGTTATCATACCAGCAGGATAATTTTTATTAAATATAGTTTTTGTATTGGAAATATTTTTAATGTTTTCAGAAATTAAATTTGCTTCAAAACCCGTTATTACCACAGTAGAAGAACAAATTGAATTTAATTTTTTAATAATAGTTTTGATAAAATTAGATTTTTCCCATTCTGCCAATGCTTTTATACTTTTGAATCTTGAAGAATAACCAGCTGCAATAACAATTCCATAAAAATTAATTTTTCCCATGTAGAAAATTATAAAGTAAAAATTTTTAAAAGCAATTGAATCCTCTGAATAATTATACTAAAAATTTTGCTTTTTATAAAAGATTAAAAAAATATGTCTGACAGCAATTACAAGAACTTGTTAGAAAATTTTCAATTAAATTAAATCATAAAAGATTTTCTATAAACAAAAGCAAAAAAAAAATCTACTCGGTAACTTGAGTGAACGTTGCGAAGCATATAATATACGGATGTATTATAAGTGAAGGAAGGTAAAGAGATATTTTATATGGATGTAAAATATCGAATGGTACCGAATGATTATTTTTTTGCGTTAGTGTAATTAAAAAAATTATAGGATTTAATTTTTTTTAAGTTTTAATGTTAAGTGATCAATAATTTAGCCAAAAAAAATGTTTTTGAAGCTTTTTATTAAAAAGAAAATTGACATTATATTGATTTTTGATTATTTAATCAGAAAACTCAATTCAAAACCAATATTAAAATGTCTTGATAACATTCTTTTTATGTTTTATAATGTAAACAAAATAAATAGCAATTTTTTTAGATAGGAGTATGAATATGGATGAAAAAAGAAATATAATTCGTATCGATGGATATGAAAAAGTTACAGGAAGAGCTAAATACTGTGGTGATTTGTATTTTGATAGAATGCTTTACGGGAAAATTTTAAGAAGTAAATATGCTCATGCAAAAATATTAAATATTAATTATGAAAAAGCTCTTGAAATTAAAGGAGTTCATGGAGTAGTTACATCATGGGATGTACCAGGTGAAAAAACAATAGGTGCAATTAGATTCGATCATTTCCCGTTTGCAACAGATAAAGCTTTGTATTCAGGTGATGGAATTGCGGCTGTAGCTTGTGAAAGTGAAGAAATATGTGATAGAGCATTAGAAGCAATAAATGTTGAATATGAAGAATTACCAGCAATATTTGATATGTTTGAAGCAATGAAAAAAGAATCTCCAATAATTAAAGAAGAATTTGATTCAAATATATTAACTCATTATCCTTTAAGAAAAGGCAATGTAGAACAAGGTTTTAAAAGCTCAGATTTAATACTTGAAAGAGAATTTAACACTCAATTTGTAGAACATGCATATATTGAAACAGAAGCAGTTATAGCAGTTCCTGGTGAAGCAAAAGATTGTTATGAAATATATGGTTCAATACAATGTCCTCATTCAACAAGAAAAGGTGTTGCAAGGACAATGGGAGTTCCATTAAAAAACATTAGAATAATTCAGGCAAATATGGGTGGAGCTTTTGGCGGAAAAGATGATTCAATGACAATTTTAGCTGTAAGAGCATGTGTTCTTGCTAAAAAAACAAATAGACCAGTTAAAGTAGTTTATTCACGAGAAGAATCTATTATTGATACATATAAAAGACATCCTTATAATTTAAAATATAAAATCGGAGTTTCAAAAGATGGAAAAATTCAAGCAATGAAAGTTCTTATGTATGCTGATTCAGGAGCATATCTATCAATGACACCTTTTGTTACTTGGAGATCTGTTGTTCAAGCGACAGGACCTTATGAAGTTGAAAATGTTGAAACTGATATTTATGGAATAGCAACAAATAATCCATATACAGGAGCTTTTAGAGGATTTGGTTCTCCTCAAATTATATATGCTCAAGAATCTCTTATGGATGAAGTTGCAGAAAAATTAGGTATGGATGGAGTAGAACTCAGAAGAATAAATGGTTATAAACAAGGTTCTACAACAGCTTCATGCCAAAAACTAGAAGGTCATAAAGTTTCTCTTATGGAAGCTATGGATAAAGTAATTGAAAAATCAGATTATTTTAATAAAAAAGAAGAATTTAAAATATATAATGCAAAATCTGAAAGATTCAAAAAAGGTATTGGGCTTTCATGTTCTTTTAGAGGTTGTTCTTTAGGTGCAGAAGGTACTGATGCTACAGGAGCAATTGTTTCTGTTCAAGCAGATGGTAGCATATATATACTTGCAGGACTTGCTGAAAACGGACAAGGACTTAAAACAACTTTTTCAAAAATAGCAGCAGATGTATTTGGTATAGATGTTAGCAATTGTTCATATCTTCCACAAGATACAGGCTTTATTGCAGACGGCGGACCAACAGTTGCTTCAAGATCAACTCTTATGGGTGGTTCTGCTGTTAAACTTGGAGCTGAAATAGTCAGAGATAGAATTAAAGATTCTGTTAAAAAAACACTTGAAGCTTCCAGCCTTGATGATATTGTATTTGAAAACGGAAAAGTTATTAATATTAAAAATAAAAAAGAAATTGAATTTAAAAAAGCTTGTGAAATAGCTTATTTTGACGGAAAAAACATTACAGCTTATGGTTGGTATAAAGCTCCTGATGTTTATTGGGATGAAGAAATAGGTCAAGGACCTGCTTATTTTACTTATGTTTATGGTTCTCAAATAGCAGAACTTACAGTTGATACATGGACAGGTAAAATTTTTGTTGATAATGCTTATGCAGCTCATGATGTTGGTAATGCCATTAATTATACAGGAACTCTTGGTCAAATATATGGCGGAGTTGTTCAGGGAATGGGATATGGACTATTTGAAGAAGTTGATGTTCAAGATGGTTTTATTAAAAACACAAATCTTGATGAGTATTTTATTCCTACAGTGAAGGATTTTGGTAATATTTATCCAATTGTTATAGAAAATCCAGATAAATATGGACCATCAGGCGGTAAATCTCTTGGAGAACCTACAATTGAACTTATGTCATCAGCTATTAATAATGCAGTTTCAAATGCAATGGGTAAAAGATTTTACAAAATCCCAATAGATCTTGAAACAATTGTTACTGGCAAACAGTTAAAAAGAAAACAGAAAAGAGGAAGTGAAGCATGAAATATTTTGATTATTTTTCTTTTGATACACTTGGAGAAACTCTTGAATTTTTAAAAAAACAAAAACATTTTGTTAAAATAATATCAGGTGGAACAGATCTTATTATCGAATTTAGAAAAAACTCCCCAAAACTTGAAAACATCGATAAAGTTCTTGATATATCAAGACTTAGGGTGTTAAAAGTAATAGAAGAAGACAATGATTATGTTTATATAGGACCAAGCTGTACACATACTGAAATTGTAAAAAACGATATTATAAACAAATATTTTCCTGCTCTCGTAGAAGCCTGTCTTTCTATAGGCTGTCTTCAAACAAGAAATCAGGGAACTATTGGTGGAAATATTGTAAATTCATCTCCTTCAGCTGATACAGTTCCTGCACTTGTAAGTTATAATGCAGAACTTGAATTATTAAAAGATGAAAATATTGAAAGAATATTTAAAGTAAAAGATTTTATAAAAGGACCTTATAAAAATGAGCTTGCAAAAGATGAAATGCTTTATTGCATTAGAATTCCTAAAGATAATACAGAAGATAGACTTCATGTATTTGAAAAACTTGGTAGAAGAAATGCTTTATCAATAACTAGAATTTCAGTTTGTGCAAATGCACTTCTTGAAGATGGCAAAATAAAAAAAATAACAATAGTTCCAGGAGCAGTTTTACCAAGATTTAAAAACATGAAAATTGCAGAAGATTTTTTAACAGGAAAAAAACCACAAAAAGAAGTTTTGCGTGAAGCTTCTGAACTTGTGGCTAAAGAAGTTTTTGATGAGGTTGGAGAAAGATGGTCAACACCATATAAAAAACCTGTACTTGAAAAAATGGCTTTTGTAGCTTTATGTAAAATGTTTAAAATAGAAATAATTTAACGGGGGAAACATGATAATTCACATTAAATTTAAAGTAAATGGTGTTGATTATGATATCAAGACAGAAAATAATAAAAGACTTTTAGATGTACTTAGAGATGATCTTAGACTTACTGGAACTAAAGAAGGTTGCGGTATTGGAGAATGCGGTGCATGTACGATTATAATGGATGGTGAAGCTGTAAATTCATGTATGGTACTTGCTGGAAGAGCAAATAATACTGAAATAATGACAGTTGAAGGTCTTGAAAAAGATGGTGAACTTTCAACACTTCAAGATAACTTTGTTAAAATGGGTGCTGTTCAATGCGGATTTTGTACTCCAGGTATGCTTATGAGTGCAAAAGCTCTTCTAATGAAAAATCCTGATCCTACAGTAGAAGAAATAAAAGAAGCTATTGCAGGAAATCTATGTAGATGTACTGGTTATACACAAATAGTTGAAGCAATTAAAAAAACAGGGGAGGAAAACAGATAATGGCTGATTTAAAAGTTGAAATTTTAGGAATGAAATTTAAAAATCCTGTAATGCCTGCGGCAGGTCCAAATGTATGGGATGGTGATAGAATGATTTTAGCAGCAAAAAATGGAGCTGGTGGTATTGTTGCAAAAACAGTTTCTGTAATACCTGCAAAAGTTCCTCATCCAAATATTGCAAAAACAGTTGCTGGTGGACTTTTAAATGCTGAATTATGGTCAGAAGAACCTTGGGAAAAATTTGTTGCAACTGAATATAAAAAAGCAAAATCAACTGGACTTCCTCTTATTGCAAGTGTTGGATATGGAAAAGATGATCTTGCAAAATTAGGACCTGAAATTGCTAAAACTGGTTATGTTGATGCGATTGAATTTTCAATACATTATCTTGGTAAAGATATAACTCCTGTTGTTGAAAGTGCAAAAGCACTTAAACAAGGAACAAATTTACCTGTAATAGCTAAGATAAGCCCTAATGTGCCTGATATTGCTGAGCTCGTAAAAGCTATAGATCCTTATATTGATGCTCTTGTAGCTGTTAATTCATTAGGCCCTGCACTTGATTTTGATCCTGAAGATGTAACTCCTTTTTTAGATAGTGAAAATGGTTTTGGATGGATGTCAGGAAAAGCTATTATGCCATTAGCATTAAGATGTGTTTATGAAATAAGACAAGTATTTAATAAACCTATATTTGGTGTAGGTGGAATTGAGACTGGAGAAGATGCTATCAAATTTATGATGGCTGGAGCTTCAGCTGTTCAAATTTGTTCTATAGTTATTAAAGAAGGTCATAAAGCTTATGGCAGAATTGCACAAGAAATGAGTGATTGGCTTGATAAACACGGTTATGATTCAGTAAATGATGTTAAAGATCTTTATTTTAATAAAATGCAAAAGAAAAAAACCATAAGATATAATGTTGTTGTTCCAGAACTTATTGATGAAAAAAAATGTATATCATGCGGAAAATGTGAAAAAAGTTGTATGCATGGAGCAATTACTATGACTCAATCTGAAAATGGTAAAATTCCAGTTTATGATGAAGCAATTTGTTTAGGTTGTGGATATTGCACAACAGTATGTCCGGTGAAAGTGCTTAAAATTAAGTAAAAGTTAAAGGGTTAAAGAGTTGAGGGTTGAGGGTGAGAGCGTGAAATAGGAAAAGCAAAGTACAAAAAGCTGTGACTAATAGAGCGTGACATGTCATTTTATGACATTAGTGACAAAAAAACAAAGTCACATTTTAGTTAAATAGTTTTAGTAAGTATATAAAGTAAACTGATTTTTCGCTTTTAACACTCAACTCCTTAACTTTTTTTATTTTTATCATCCCGGTGTGATTCTTAGCCGGGATCTCGTTTTTTAATTATTCTTCAAGCATACATGAACCCGGAATTCCTGACTTTCCTGTTTCTCCCACTTCACTATTTCACTATTCACCACTTCACCGGGTTTAGTTTTTCCATTTATTTATTATTTAATTGCTTCTTAAAAAACTAATAGATTTTTTACAAAAAAACAGTTAAAATTATAGTAACATAAAATTACAGGAGGAAGTATGAAGAAAACATTAGTGCTATTATCAGTGTTTTTCTTGTTGGCAACCATGACACATGCACAAAAAGAATGGACTATAATGGTGTTTTTAAATGGTGACAACAATCTTGAAAGTGCTGGTATTAAAGATGTTAATGAAATGGAAAAAATAGGTTCTACAGATAATGTTGATATAATTGTACAGTTTGACCGAGCAAAAGGTTATGATAAATCCAATGGAGACTGGACTAATACAAAAATATTACATATTCAAAAAGACAATGATTTTAATAAAATTACTTCTCCAGTTGTAAAAGAACTTGGTGAAGTAGATATGGGTTCTTATAGAGAAGCAATAAGATTTTTTAACTGGACAGTTGATAATTATCCAGCTAAAAGATATATGTTTGTTTATTGGAATCATGGTGCAGGTTGGCTTAAAGAAAATACACAACCTGAAGCATTAGTTAAAGGTATTTCTTATGATGATGAATCAGGTAATCATATTGATTCAGTTGGTATGAAACAAATTGCTGAAGGTATGTATACAAAACTTGGCAGAAAAATGGATATTGTAGCTTTTGATGCATGTCTTATGGGTATGATAGAAATTGCAGCACAGCAGTCTGATTATATTAAATATATGATTGCATCTGAAGAAACTGAGCCTGGAGATGGATGGCCTTATACTCCAATATTAAAAGCAGTAACTTCAAATCCTTCAATTTCAAGTTCTTCTTTTACAAAAAGAATTGTTGAAGAATATATGGCTTCATACAAAACTACAAGTTCTTGGTATGGCCCTCCAGCTATAACTCAGTCAAGCGTTGATCTTTCAAAGACTGATGCTGTTGTAAATGCTGTTGATCAGTTATCAGCAGTTTTATATCAGAATATGGATACAGAAGGTGAAACAGTTGCTCATGCAATGAGTAATGCACAAAAATATGAATATGATTTTTATAAAGATCTTTATAACTTTTGTGAATTGTTAGCAGCTAAGACTTCTAATAGAGAAGTAAAAGCTAAATCTGCAAATGTTATGAGAGCAGTTAAAAGTGCAGTTATTATGTCTAAATATCAGGGAACTAAAATGAAAGATTCTCATGGTATTGCAATTTATGCTCCTCAAAAAAATCAGTATAAATCCCATTATGTAAAAACTGAATTTGCAAAAAACACTGGTTGGGATGAAATGTTAAATAGATATTACAAAAGTAATTCTTATGCTAATTCTTCAGATGAAACAGTTTCTGAAGGTAGTGAAAACAGTACAGTTGAAACTGTTATTGGTATTATTGGTGCTTTGATTGATATATTTGGTAAAAATATGCCAGAAGCTGAAAAATATGCCGAAATAGATGCACTTGCTGCAAATGCTGCAAAACTTATTACTTTCAATAGAGCTGTTGGTGAAAACCAAGCTTATGAAAAACTTATACAAGCTATGGAAGAACACCCTGAACTTGCTGTTGTTTTAGAAAAAATTGATTAAGTTTTATTTATAGTAAATGCAAAAAAGCCCTGAGTATTCAGGGCTTTTTTTATTTAAAAACTAACACCTTTAATTGTTGTACTATATTGTCTTGTCAATTGCTAGGTGTTTTTTATCAATTTGGTAATTTTAAAGTTTTTTTGTTAATATGTCCTATGTTTATTTATTATGGAGTATTTTTATATGAAAAAAAGTTTACTTTATAGATTATTTCCGTATTTTAAGGAAGAAAAGTTAAGTTTTTTTTATTCAATTATAACTGTACTTTTTGTTACTGTGTTTCAGCTTGGCAGACCTTATTTTATGAGGAAAATTATTGATAATGCAATTGTTGGCGGAAATCGTGATATTATATTTTTTTATTCAGGAATGTTTTTATTATTTTTAATTTTAGGAGCAATAACGTCATATATTCAGGTTTTAATTACTTCAAAACTTGGTATAAGAGTTGTAAATAGTGTTAAAAATAGAGTTTTTTCACATATAATGACCCTTGGTATGTCGTTTTTTGATAAAAATCAATCTGGTAAACTTATGTCAAGAGTTGAAAGTGATGTTGAACAATTAAAAGTTATTTTTACAAATTCTGCTATAATGCTGTTTTCAAGTGTAATTGTACTTATAGGTATTCTTTGTATAATAACTTATGAACAACCGTATTTAGGAGCTATAATTTTTCTTTCCCTTCCTTTTATATTTGTAGTTTTTTATTATTATTTGACTTTACTTAGAAAAATTTGGATAAATGTTCGTAAAAAAAATAGTGAAATATCTGGTTATATTGCTGAATATGTTAGAGGAATTCCTCTTATACAGCTTTTTTTAGCTCAGGATAAAGTTTATAATAAACTAGAAGAATATAGTCAAAAAAAGTTTAATCTTGAAAACAAAGCTATGTTTTATGATAATTTTGTTTTTTGGTCTTTTTTTTCCTTTTTTTCTGAAAGTGCATCTATGATTCTTATTCTTTGGTATGGGATAAATGGTATTTATAACGGGACCATGACTGTTGGAACTTTAATAATGTTTGGTGAGCTTATGAGACAGTTTTTTTGGCCTATGAGAAATCTTATGATGGTTGTTAATCAGATTAATGTATCACTAGGCGCATGTGAAAGGATATTTGATGTGCTTGATACAAAAACAGATGTTAAAGATATTGATTTTAATTATG
This sequence comes from Candidatus Muiribacterium halophilum, assembly GCA_023228995.1. GTDB lineage: Bacteria > Muiribacteriota > Muiribacteriia > Muiribacteriales > Muiribacteriaceae > JALOAD01. The sequence continues at coordinate 23,133 of JALOAD010000009.1, read as the reverse complement.
AAAAAATACAACTTAAAGATAAAATTTTATTTGATAATATTTCTTTTAAATATGAAAATGATTATATTTTAAAAGATTTTTCGCTTGAAATAAAAAAAGGTGAGCAAATTGCTGTAATTGGACCATCAGGTTCTGGAAAGACTACTTTAATAAATTTATTATTACGATTTTATGATTGTAATAATGGAGATATATATATTGATAATGTCAATATAAAAAATATATCAATATTAGGTCTTAGAGAAAAAATTGCTTTAGTTTTACAGGAAGTTAATTTATTTCCTGGCACTATAATGGAAAATCTAAAAGCTTTTAATGATGAAATTAAAGATGAAAGAGTTATTCAAGCTGCAATAGAATTAGGTTCAATTGAATTTATAGAAAAACTTGAAAAAGGTTTTTATACAGAACTTTCAGAAGATGGTAAAAATCTTTCTATGGGAGAAAGGCAATTAATTTCGTTTACCAGAGCTTTTGTTAGAAATCCTGATATTCTTATACTTGATGAAGCTACTTCAAGTATTGATACAATTACTGAAAAATATATTCAACAAGCTCTTTTTAAATTAATTAAAGATAGAACATCTATAATAATTGCTCATAGATTATCTACTATTGAAAATTCTGATAGAATAATTGTAATGGAAAATGGAAATATTGTGGAAGCTGGAAATCATTCTAAACTTATAAAAAACAATGGTTTGTATTCAAAACTGTATAATATTCAAAAAACAAAACCATTGAAGGAAAACAATTGAATACTAGAAAGAAAAATATTTTTTATTATTATAAATGGATTTTAAATCATTATAAAGAATTTAAAGGTTACGCAGTAATGCTTTTTCTTTTTACTATACTATCAACAGCTGTAACTTCTTTGTATCCGCTAGTATTTAAATCTATTTTAGATAGAATTGTTGAGTTTTTTAATAATAAAGATTTAATTAATGTAAATTCTCTAAATCAACTTAAATATAATATTACAGGAATACTTTTACTTTTTGCATTAGGAATGATAATAGCGAATCTTTATCCTTATTATAGAGGAAAACTTAATCTTAAATTCGAAATGCTTCTTAGAAATATATATTTTAAAAAATTATTACAAAAACAACATCCATTTTTTATGAAATTTAGAACAGGAGATGTAACAACAAGAATAACAACCGATATAAAATCTCATCCACCAGGTATTCCCTGGTTTATGTGTTCTGGATTTTTTAGAGCATTTAATTCACTATGTATTGTAATTTTTTGTGTTGCAATTATGTTTTCACTTGATTATAAATTAACTCTAATTTCTATAATACCAGTACCTTTTGTAGTTGGAGTTTTTTTTATATTAGAAAAAAAAATAAGAGCGATATTTTCAGAAACTAGAAAAAGAGTTTCAATTACAAATGATTTTTTAGAATCTGCATTTTCAGGAATTAAAATTGTAAAATCTTTTAGTGCAGAATTGTTTCAAAAAGAAAAATTTAAAAAAGTTTTAGAAGAAAGATTTGATATTGAAGTTGAAGCTGTTAAAATAATGGGATTATTTCATGTATTTTTTACTGTAATAATACATATTGCTCAAGTTGCAGTTTTATTTTATGGTGGAATAAAGGTTATAAATGGAGATATAACGGTTGGAACTTATTTTGCATTTTATACATATTTAGGTATGATTATATTTCCACTGATTGATATTCCTCAATTTTTTGTAACAGGAAGTCAAGCATTTACAGTTATTGATAGATTAGATGAAATTGATGATTATATGTATGATATAGAAGATGAATCTACAAAAGTCGAGCTTGAGGATAAAATTCAAAATATAGTATTTGAAAATGTAAGTTTTAAATTTGAAAATAAAGACTATAATAGTAAAGAACCATTTAGTTTGAAAAATATTAGTTTTAAAATAAATGGTGGAGAAAAAATTGCTATTATAGGAAGAATTGGTTCTGGAAAAACTACTTTACTTAATGTTTTTTCGGGAATTTATATACATGATAAAGGGAAAATATTAATTAATAATATTCCAGTTGAAAATATATCAAGAAATAGTTATCTTAAAAAAATCGGATATATTCAGCAAGAACCACTTATATTTTCAGAAAGCATTTGGAGTAATATAGATTTTTGGAGAAATATATCAGAAGAAATAATAATTAGAAATTCCAAGATGTCACAGCTTCATGAAGAAATTGATAAACTTGATAAAAAATATGAAGAAAAACTTGGTCAAAAAGGAATTGGACTTTCTGGAGGTCAGAGACAAAGATTATCTATAGCCCGAGCATTAAGCGGATATCCTGATATTATTCTTATGGATGATATAACTTCTGCTTTAGATGCTGAAAATGAAAAAATGTTTTGGCAACAACTTGAAAAAGAACATAAAGATATTACCTGTATAATTGTCACTCATAGAATGTCGACTGCATTAATGGCTGATAAAATAATTGTTTTAAACAATGGAAAAATAGAAGCATTTGGAAAACACAATGAACTTATAAAAAAAAGTCCTATATATAAAGAGTTATATAGCGAGAATTAAAGTTCAAAAGGAGATTTTATGTATGTTTTTGAAAATATTTTTAGAAGGTTTTTGTTTACAAAGATAAAAAACAAAGATTATTATGTTCATAGTCTTAAAGATACAAGAGCTTTTGAAGTTGATAATGGTTTAATTAAAAGTATAAAAAAAGCAAATAGAATATTTCATATAATGTGGTGTGTATTTATTGCTGTTGGTTCAGGATTTATGAGTGTTTTTTATAAACAAAATGCTGGATTAACTCAAGCACTTTATTTTGCAGTTTATTTTGTGATTGTTATGTGGGTTCTTGAGATTATTTATTCTAAATATATATATGGTATAATTGATACTTCAAAGCAATATAAAGGCAAAATAGATATAAAAGATATTTTTTTAAAAACAAGACCAGGTTTAGGTTCCTTTTTTTTAGTTGGTTTTGTACTTATGTTTACAATCGCAATTACAAATACAATATCAATAATTGTAAAATGGAAAAGTCCTATTCAATGGCTTTTTTTTGCATATAGTATTAACTTAGGTGTTATTTATATATTTACATTAATATTAGATGGAATAAATTTTTTATTAAAAAAGAGAAAAAAATAAAGAGTCTAAATGTTCAAGGGTTAGAGGGTTAAAGAGTTAAAAGCAGTGAAAAAAATTATTGCTTTTTAGTGAGGTTTTTAACACTCAACTCCTTAAACTCTCTTACCTTTTTTTATTCTATTTGATTTTTTAATATTTTATAGTTATACTAATATATATGTATTATCTAACTAATAGGAAAACATAAGTGAAAATAATAGAAAATCTCAATTTAAATTTATGTTTAGCTATAATAGAATCAAAAAATAACATATTTAATATAATTGATATAATAACCAAATATTTAGAAGCTCATAGTTATGAAGTTTCTGAAATTAGTAATCAATCAGATTTATATTCAAATGAAAATAGTTATAAAATTCAAAATTCTTATAATGATAAATCAGACTGTGTTTTTTATATTGATAAAAATATAATAAATATAAAAGGTGCAAAAAATAGTATATTAAACTCTATAAAAAAAGATTTACCCGGAATAATTCTTATATTATCCAAACTTATAAGTGAGTATGCAGATAAAAATATTAATTGTGCTAGAGAATATTTACTTGATCAAATCGATAATTCAAGAGAACTTATTATAATTCGGGATTTGGAAACTGGGAAAATAGTTAAAGTAAATAAAAAATATTTGGAAATTACAGGTTTTGATGAAAAAGAGGTAATTGGAAAAGATTATAATGAATTTATTGCAATTGAGATGAGATCAGTTGCAAAAAAAAGGTTTGAAATTGTAAAAAAACAAAAATATCTTACAGGTGAACTTGTATATTTAAAAAAAGATAATAATGATTTTTTTGTATCATTAGAGACAATTGTTACAAACAACGGTAAAGTAATCGAATTTGCTTCTGATATGACAAATTGGATAAATATTTTAAGTGCACTTTCTGAAAGTGAATATAAATTTAAACAAGTATTTGAAAATTCCCCAGTAGGTAAAGAAATATATAATATTAATAAAAAAATTGAAAAGATTAATAAAAAAGCAATGGATATATTAGGAATTAATCAAAAAAAAGATTTAAAAGACTGGAATCTTCTTGATTATATAAATTTATCTCAAAAACAATATGATTTAATTGATAAAGGTGAAATTTTAACGCTTCAAATTGAATTAGATTTTAATTTTTTGTTGCAAAATAATTTAATAAATACAATTAAAAATAACAAAATATATATTGATGTAAATATTTCTAGAGTTAATATATCCCATAATAAAAAACACAGTATTTTTTTACAATATCAAGATATTACTGGCAGAAAAAAATATATAAAAAAACTTGAAAGACAAAGAGAAAAAAGTGAAGAAAAAGCACAGGATAAAATAAAATTTATTTCAAATATGAGTCATGAAATAAGAACTCCACTAAATACTATTATAGGTATGACTGAACTTCTTGGAGAAACTGATATTTCACCAAAACAAAGTCATTATATAAAAACACTTAATAAAGCATGTGATTATCTTTATGCAATTATAAATGATATTCTTGATCTTGCAAAGATTGATTCGGGCAAATTAGATCTTGAATTTAGAGATTTTAGTTTAAAAGAACTTGTAGCAGATATAATCGAGATCTTTCAATTTAAAGCAAATGAAAATCACATAAAATTAATGTTAGAATATGATGAAAATATTGCTGAGTATATAAAAGGTGATACTTATAGAATAAGACAGGTATTATTTAATTTAATAGGTAATGCAGTTAAATTTACAGATAAAGGCTATATAAAAATTAAAGTTATAGAAATTGATGATAAAATTCAAATATCTGTTAAAGACACTGGAGTAGGTATAAATAATGATAGGATTAAAGCTATTTTTTTACCATTTGCTCAAGAAAATAATTCAACTGTTAGAAAATACGGTGGAACTGGTTTAGGTCTTTCTATAAGCAGTATGATAGTTAAAAAAATGGGCGGTAAAATTTGGGCTGAGAGTAATTATGGAGAAGGTTCAGAGTTTTTCTTTACATTTTTGTATAAAAAAGGTAAAAAACATATTCAACTTGGGCTTTTTGATAGCAAAGAAGAAATAAAAAATGAAGCTTTAAATTATAATATATTAGTTATTGATGATCAGGAAGAAAACAGATTTCTCTTATCAACATATCTTAAAAAAATTGGCATTTCAAATGATTTATGCTGTTCAGGGAAGGAAGGACTTGAAAAATTGACAAAAAATAAATATAATTTGATAATACTTGATATTCAAATGCCTGAAATGGATGGTTTTGAAGTTTTAAAAAAAATTCGAGAAATGGAAAAAACAGGAAAAGTTAAAAAAACTTTTATTATCGCTTTTACTGCCTATGCAATGAAAGATGAACTTAAAGAAATATTAAAAGCAGGCTTTAATGGATATATACCAAAGCCGATAAAAAGAAAAGAATTTATTAACTCAGTATTAGCTTTTTTAAATAAAGGAGAGCTTTGATGTATATATGTATTGATTTTGGCGGAACTAATATAAGAGGTGCTCTTATTGATAAAAATGCTAAAATTCATTTAAGACATAGAGTTAAAACTGAAGCTTTTCATGGATTTGATAAAGTATGTGATAATTTATTTGAGTTAATAGATAAACTATCACAAAATGTAAAGTTAAAAGCAATAGGAATAGGTTTTCCAGGAACAGTATCAACAGATTCTGTTATTGTAACAGCACCGAATTTAGGATGGAATAATGTAAATTTAAGCAAAATTCTTAAAAATAAATATAATGTAGAAATAAAAATTGATAATGATGTTAATATGGCAATTAGAGGAGAAAACTGGATAGGAGCTGGAAAAAATTATAAAAATCTTTTTATGCTTACAGTTGGAACAGGTGTAGGAGGAGCTTTTATTTTAAACAATACAATGTTTGGCGGTACAGATAATAATGCCGGCGAGATTGGACATATAAATGTAGAAAAAGATGGAATTTTATGTGCATGTGGCAGAAAAGGCTGTCTTGAACAGTATGCATCAGCTTCTGCAATGGTAAATTTTGTTAAAGAAAAGCTTTTAAATGGAGAAAAAAGTATTATAGAAAGTAACAATTATCAGCATATTGAAGCAAAAGAAATATTCGATAATGCAAGAAAAGGTGACAAACTTTGTATACAGGCAGTAGATAGAATGTGTTATTATCTTTCAGTTGGTATAAGTTCAGTTGTAAACCTTATAAATCCTCAATGCATAATAATAGGCGGAGGAGTTTCTCATGCAGGACTTTATTTTCTTGAGAGAATAAAGTATTATAGTGAAATATTATGTCTTGATTATTCTTATAAAAATCTTGATATAAAATTAGCAAAACTTGGCGATGAAGCTGGAATATTCGGATGTGCGTATTCGTTTATTGAATAAAAACTTCCATTAAAAAAATCATAATAAACCATGGTTTCGATTGTAAAAAGGTTTTAATATAAAAAAAATAGGAGATTATATGAATTTAGAAAAAAAATTAAATGAAGTATTAGATTCAAAAAAAAGTTGTATTTTAGAGAATATTTCAAGAAAAGAGACAATTCAGGAAGTTGTTGAAAATATGGAAGCAGCTATTGCATCATGCGGTTGTTTAGCTTCATGGACACCACCTGAATCAACAGGAAGAAGTCCAAAAGATACATATATAGTAAAAAGAAAAGAAAATCTTGATATTATTGATTGGAATTCATCAAATAATGTTTCAATGGAAGAAAGCACTTTTGATAAAATTTGGGAAGATGCACTCAAAATGCTTTCAGAAAAACAAAAAATATATATAACTGATAGAGTTGTAGGAGCTGATTCTTCCTATGCATTTCCAGTAAGAACAGTAACACCATTAGCATTAACATCATTATTTACAGATAATATGTTTAGACCAATACCACAAGATATAGAAAAAAGCTGTTTTAACAAAGATGGATTTTTATTAATAGCACTAGGAAAAGACAAATTAGACAATAAAAAGTATAAAGGATTATTAAGAGATGCAGACTCAGAAACATCATCTGACATGGTAGTAGTAATGGATTTTGAAAGAAAAAAAGGAATTGTAGTAGGATCAAATTATTTAGGATCAGTAAAAAAAATGCTTTTCACAGTAATGAATTATTTACTTCCTTCAAAAGGAATTTTGCCACTACATTGTTCAGCAAATGAAGGAAAAGATGGTAAAACAGCATTGTTTTTAGGATTATCTGGAACAGGTAAAACCACATTATCAGCAGATCCAGACAGATATCTACTTGGAGATGACGAACATGGATGGAGTGATAAAGGAATAGCAAATTTTGAAAATGGATGTTATGCAAAAATGATTGATATAACCGAAGAAAAAGAACCGGAAATATATCATGCAGTAATGCATAATGCAGATTACACAGAACATGGAGCAATTGTTGAAAACGCATTATTATATCCAAATGGAGAGTTTGATTATAGTGATAATAGATTAACAGAAAATTCAAGAGCATCATACACATTAGAATCATTACCAAAAATAAAAAAATCATCATGTGGATCACATCCAGAAACAATAATATTTTTAACAGCAGATGCTTACGGAGTATTGCCACCAATATCAAAACTCGATAAAAATCAAGCAATGCTATGGTTTATAATGGGATATACAAGCAAATTAGCAGGAACAGAAAGAGGAGTAACAGAACCATCAGCAACCTTTTCAAGATTTTTTGGACAACCATTTATGCCACTTAATCCAAGCATATATGCAAATATGTTAGGCGATAATATGGAAAAGCATAAAGCAAAAGTATATTTAGTTAATACAGGTTGGTCTGGCGGACCATATGGAATAGGAAAAAGAATAAAATTAAAATACACAAGAAAAATGATAGATACAGCATTATCAGGTGAACTTGATAATATTGAATTCAAAGAAGATAAACTATTCCATGTAAATATACCAATAACATGCGAAGGAGTACCGACTGAAATATTATTTCCACAAAATACATGGAAAGACAAAAAAGCTTATACAGAAAAAGCAAAAAAATTAGCAGAAGAATTTTCTGCATACTTTGATAAAGTATATAAAGATAAGAATATAAGCAGTGATATCAAGGGATCTTGCCCAGGAAAATAAAAGCTTTGGGGTCAGGTCTTCGGAATTCGGGTTTTGATAATCGAATTCAAAGATATGAGTGAAAATATCATGAATATGTAGTTTTTGTCCAATATTTTCAAACTATTGTTTTTTAAGGTTAAAAAAGCATTATTCTAATAGGGGTGGGGTTTTTAAGAATTCGAAAGTCGAATTCCGAAGACCTGACCCCGCTTTTTTTTATATTGAATAAAAATAGAAAAATTCCGATAATTTAATAAAAGACTGTGGGGTATAATGAAAAGACTTTTTTATTTTATTATTATAATTATATTTTTATGTATAAATGTTTTTTGTGATAATACTTCGGAACTTTTCAGATATTTTTATGATAGTGGGTTTATAACTAAAACTGCTTCTCTTTATGAGGATAAAATTCAGTTGAATTCTCTTGAAAAAGCTGCTGTTATTAGTGAGATTCTAAGAAGAGTATATAATACTAATGGATATGGTGTTGATAATACTAAATTGTATTCTCTAAAGAGTGTTATGCATGATTATAGGGAAGATATTCTTCTTATCTCAGACATTGATTTTAATAAAGTTTCTAATAAACTTGAAACCCTTCTTTCTGGGAATTCTGGTCTTTCTAAGGGTACTTCTTTAATTGAAGATTCTACTTCTGGAATTAATGCTGATGATCTTCTTAAAAGACATCTTAAAAATAGAAATAATGATTATTATGTTGTTGATCCTGAATATGGTGAAAAAATTTCTAAAAATATTAATGAAAAAACAATTTATTCTTATGGTGTTAATAATAAAAAAAGAAATTCATATTTTTTTGCAGGTTTAGGTAAATTTCAACCTTCTACAACAAGTTTTGCTTATATTGAAAATGATATTATTCATAATTTTGGTGTTGGGTATAAAAGAAGTGATAGAATAGAAGTTGAACTTAGAAAAATGTCTTATAAACAGGAAAAGACTGGTGATGACTTTTTTGTTGCTGGAAGTGACTATTCTTTTGAATTTGAACCTATTTCTTTTATTTTAAAATATAAACTTGGAAAGCATACTAGATTTAAGCCTTATGCTGGATATGGTATTTCTTATGTTAAATATATTCATTCTCTTATTGAACCTGGGCAAAATGAGATAATTACAGCTCAAAGAAGTTATGCTCCTTGTATTTTATATGGAATTGAATTTGAGGAAAAAAAAGATTTTTCAATGTTTTTTGAGGTTTTTGCTATTCTTTCTGAAAAAGAGAGTTTTAGAATTAAAAGCCGAATATACGAGATAGATTCAAATAATTACACTTGGAGTTTTGGAGTTAAATTCTATTTTGAATAGGGAAAGGTAAATATGTTAAAAAATACGAGATTTTATGCAGGTTTATTATTGTTTATAATATTTTTTTTATTTACAGCATGTAGTGGTAAACCTTCAAAAACTGCATATATTACTCCTATATCTTTAAATAAAGCTCCAGTTATAGAAAATATTAGAATTCAGGGAAATAAAGGAAATATTCAGGTTTATTTTGATATTTGGGATGAAGAAGCTGATACTGCTTCGGTTGATATTTATTATTCAGTAGATTCTGGTGAAGTATTTAGAAAAACTGCTAATGTAACTGGAAATAGCAATATTGGAGAAGGTACTAATAAACTTGTGAATTGGTTTTCAGCTTCTGATATAACAAATGAAGTTGATGTTATTTTAAAACTTGTTTCAAATGATTTTGAAAAAACTGGAAATCCTGTATATTCTCAACCATTTCATATTAATAATTATGGAGAAGTTTTTTTTAAAGAATTAAAACTTTCATCTTCTAAATTAAAAATTGCTGTTGATTCATCTTTGTTTTTTTCTAATCTTAAAGTTTATGCTGTTTATTCAGATAATGCTGAAATACTTGTGGGTAATGTTAATTGGAGTTTAAAATCAGGAATTGGAAATTTGTTTGCAGATAGATTTAATGCTCCATCACAAGCTCAAACAGTTATACTTGAATGTTCATATACTGCTTCTGGAATTACTCAGAAAACTGAGCTTGAAATAGAAGTGTTTCATACACTTACTGATATTGTTTTAGAACCAACTCAGGCACAGGAAGTTGGCGGATATTATGATCTTTCTCTTGTAAAGCTTACAGCTCATTATAATGATGGTCAAACTGCTGTAGTATTTCCGAATTTATGGTATGTAAAATCTGGAAGTGGTCAAGTTCAAAATTTTAATGGTGGATTTGTATTTTTTGCAGATCAAACTGCTAATCAAGGAGCTGTTTTAAGCGTAAGATATTCAGAAAATAGTATTACTATTGAAAGAGATTTTCCTGTAACTATTACAGGTGATGATGTAGAATTAGCTTTTATAAGGAATGTTACGGGTAATTCAACAGATATAATGATTGAATACACTCTTGTTAATCCAAATTCAAATATAAATAGTATTGAATTTTATTATTCAAAAGATGGTGGAAATACTTATTCTAAAAGTTTAAATATTTCAGGACTTACTGAAAATCTTCCAGAGGGAGATCATATTATTACATGGCATAGTGATATGGATATATCTGGATATGAAAATAATGTAAGAATAAAAATTGTACCTGTGATAAATAATTTAAAAAAAGATCATATTCCATCAGGAATGTTTACGGTTGATAATACACCAAGAACACTAGATAGAATTGAACTTTCTACACAATCAGTAAATGCTTCTCTTGGAATTGAAAAGGATTTGAATAATATACAAATAATAGCTTATTACTCAGATGCCCCTTATAGAATAATTGCTAATGTTAATTGGAGAAAAAAAAGTGGAGTTGGAAGTATTTCACAAAATGGTAAGTTTTTATCTACTCAAATAGGACATTCAGTTGTTGAAGCTTATTATATGGAAGGTGGAATTGGAAAAGCTAAAGATGTTTTTATTAATGTTGGTAGAAAACTTACAAAATTGACAACATCGCATAATTCAGAATTTATTAATGTATCAACAAGTTATGATTTAAGACAGGTTAAAGTATTTGCCCATTATGCTGAAGAAGGTATACAAGAAGAAATAACAAATCCTGTATGGAATATTCTTGAAGGAAATGCAGGTTTATCAGGATATATAGTAACAGGAACAATGAGTGGAACAGTTGTTTTTCAGACTTCTTTTCAGGAAGGAGATATAATACAGACAGCATCATTTGTATTAAAAGTTATTCCAATATTTCAGAGTTTTGAATTAATTCCATCAAGTTTTACTATGAATAAAACAGATACATTAGATTTGGATAATATTATAAAAAAAATACATTATAATGATGGAAGTACCAAAACAATTACAAATGTAGATTGGATTATCAAATCAGGACCTGGAACTATATCTTCGGACAATGTATTTACATCGCAAATAACAAGCTCAAATACAGTATTAACAGTTTCTTTTGAAGAAGGAGTATATGAGTATACAAAAGATTTCAATATAATTATAAATCCAGTGAGTATTTCTGTAAGAATCGATTCTGGACCATTAAATCTTCATGCAAATCAAGTATTTGATTTAACAAATTTAGATATAATAGCAAGATATGATAATAATTCAGAAAAAATTGTTACAAATATAACATGGAAACTCACCGGACAAGGAACAATAACAGGAAATACTTACAAAGCATCAGCAATTAGTGGAAGTGCATTTCTTGAGGTAAGTTATCAAGATCCAGTAACAAATCAAATATGGAAAGACGGAATTTTAATAACAATACTTCCAGCACTCGATCATTTAAGTTCAAATATTATGAGTTATAATTTGGATATTGGTAATACAAAGAATTTAACAGATTTTGTAGTTACAGCTCATTATGATGATGGTTCTTCAAGAGTAGTTACAAATTTGTCATATCAAATATTTTCAGGAGATGGAATTCTCATAGATTCAGTATTTACCGCACCAATTAATGCAGGAAATACAGTGTTAAGAATTAGTCATAATCATGGAGGAAATATTAAAAATGTAGATATAACATTTATTATTACCCCTCTTCTTAAAGAAATAACACTATCTCCCAACAATGCAAATCTTGGAATTGGAGGAACGCTTAACCTTAATAACATTATAGTTACAGCGAGTTATGATGGAAGAAATTCAAAAACAGTTTCAAATGTAACCTGGATTATAATTTCAGGAGGTGGAACACTTAACGGAAGCACTTATACAGGTGTAAACAGTGGAGTAAATAGACTTGAATGCAGATATTCTGAAACTACAAGTTCAGGATTAATAATAGAAAAAACAGCAGTTTTAGAAATATTTGTTGATTCAATATTAACAGCAATAACAATAAATCCATCAGGAATAAATCTTGCAGCAGATAATATATTTAATTTAAGAGCAATAAATGTAGTATCACACTATAGCGATGGAAGTGTACAGAATATTTCTTATGAGCCAGATTTAATATGGTCTATAGCAGAAGGATCAGGAACTCTCATAGGTAACGATTTTCAAGCACCATCTGCATCAGGAATTACAAAGTTAAAATTAATGTATAAAACTCAGCAAACATTTCTAAATATAACAACACAGCATAGATTAGAAAGTATTCAATTGAGTTTTATAAAAAAAGTAATTAAAGTATCAGATTTATTTGATATTGGGAATAACCTTGATATAAAAGCACATTATAATGATGGATATATAAAAGACTTAAATATATCAGATGTTGATATTGAAATAACAAATAATATAGGAACATGGCAAAGTGTTGGAATATATCTTGCTCCCGGAGGCGTAGCATCTTATGAACCATCAGAATCTGCAATATTAAAATTTAGTTATACAGAAAATAATATAGAAAAAAATACAAATTTTGAAATAATAATAAAACCCGAATTAACAAGCCTTGAAGCAACACCTCAGACTATTAGGATAAGACCAGGAAATGATTATCAATTAGAAAATTTAAAAATAACAGGAGTATATAATAATCAAGCAGAAGTTAAAGTACCATTTAACAAAATAATGTGGAGTAAAATATCAGGAAATGGGGAAATAGCACACGATAGTTTTGGAAAGAGTTTTTATGATAACAATTCAACACATAAAGATATTGCTTTAATAAGAGCAGATTATACAGAAAATGGAATATCAGAAAATATATCAATAACAATAAATACAAATCCAGATTTAATATCATTAACATTAAATCCATCAACAACTAATTTAAATTCTGGAAATATTTATAATCTAACAACAAATTTAACAGTAAATTCAAATTATGATAATGCAGTAACAGAAACAAGAAATTCAACAGAATTAACATATACAATAATAAATGGGTCAGGTTCTATAAATCAAATAGCAGGAGAATTTATTTACGACTCAACCGGAACATTATCAGGTGATATAATTGATATTGAAGTAAGTTATGAAGAGAATGAAATAACAGTAGTATCAATGCTTACAATACACATACAATAAAAAGCGGGGTCAGGTCTTCGGAATTCGATTTTTTTCATTCGAATTCAACAATATAATTGCAAATATCATAAAAAAATATAATAATTAGAAAATTTGTTGTTTTGCTGAATTTTAAAAATAAAAAAGTTTAATTCTAATATCGATAAGGTTTTTAAAGAGTTAAAAGCTCACATTAGAAAAATCTAATTCGAATTCCGAAGACCTGACCCCAAAATCTTATAAACCTTTTGCGCGTCTGCTTTTCCTTTTAATAAATGAGTTCCTATGAACTTGGTTTTGAATATATCTTTCACTTTATCATTTAAATTTGAGTTAATTAGGATTTCTTGGGCTTTTGAGATGCTTTCGAGTCTTGAGGCTACATTTACTGTATCGCCTATTGCTGTGTATTCTAGTCTATCGATTGTTCCGATATTTCCTGATATTGCTGGTCCAAAATTTATTCCTATTCCAATGCCAATTTCTGGATACTTGTTTTTTAACTTATTTATTTTTGTTTGAATTGATATTGCTGCATTTATTGCATTTACATATGGTCTGCTATATGAAATTGGTGCTCCGAATACTGCCATTACTGCGTCTCCTATGAATTTGTCAACCATTCCATCGTGTAGGAATATTTCTTTTACTATTACTGAAAAAATTGAATTTAAAAACTTAATGACTTCTTCTGGTGTATGTTTTTCTGAATAACATGTGAAACCTCTTATATCTGCAAAAAAAATAGCTACATCGGACTTTTTACCTTTTAATAATGAATTTATGTCTTTTATTGAATCCATTTTTTGAACTATTGATTCTGGTATGTATTTTGAAAAAAGACTTTTAATCTTATCGATTTTACCTATCATAAATAATGAATCATTTATAAAATCTATATAATCTCTTAATAATAATTTTTCTCTATATTCAAGTTTGTTTTTGTAAAAAAATATAAAATATCCAAACATTTTGTTTTCATGTTCTAATGTTTCTTTTTTTAATACAAGTGGTCTTATATATACATAATGTCCATTTAAAATGAAATTTGATTTTTTTTCATTGAAATATTTTTCTGAAATTTCTCTTTCGAGTTTATGTCCATTATCATCTGTGTAATATTTGGTAGTTTTATTATCAATTTTATTTATTCGTAATACTGCACTAAAAAAAGGTAGGTATTTTTTTAAAAGTTCTGTTGATTTAGTAAATATTTCTTCAGGATTATGGTAAACATCTGTAATTATATCGAGTTTTCTAATAAACTGTAGTCTTTTTTTGTAGTTCATTTTATTTCTCCACAAAGAATTAACAAAAGTATTAATAGATAATATCACATTTTAAGGTAAAACTCTATAATATTTCTGTTAAATTCATAAACTTTTGAACATTGTTTGTATGTTTTTTAGGCATTATTTTGATGTATAAATTCAAAAAAAGTAAAAACCGTTGATTGTATCGATAATATTTAATTGGCACAATATTTGCATATTTGATGACAAACAATGTTTGTAGGATTTAATTGTTTAAGGAGTTGTTATGAAAAAATTAGTATTTTTATGTATTTTGCTTTTTGTTAGTTTTAATTCATTTTGTGTTGTACAGAATGTTGATTTTGGTGATATTTATTTTGTTGAAGAGCTTATTGATAACAAAACTATTAGAATATCTATTGAATATAATGTTGAATATTTTGATGAAATAGTTATTCATTATGGAATTAATGGTTGGCAAAATATATTTGATGTAAAAGTTAAAAATAGACTTGTAATTATTGACTTTCCTCGAAATACTGCATGTATTAATTTTTGTTTCAAAGTTGATGAAAAATGGCATAATAATTACGGCAAAGACTGGAATATAAGGCTTAAAAACTTTCTTAGTGATTCTATTATTTTTGATTTGGGTGATGATATTGTTATGACAGATTTTGTTAGAGAAAAATACAATGCAATATGTGCTGGAATTGATTATATAAATTGTAATGGTGAAGTTTCTGAATATAGCAGGAGATCTTTAAATACTTTGTTTGATCTTAAAAAATTTGCTGAAGATATTCTTCCAAAAATAATGAGAAAAAAAGATTTTTCTGATAGAAAACAAGTTGAAAGAGATTTTGAATATTTTGTCAAAATGACAGAAGGGATTTAAAACTCGGCGAAATGGTGAGATAGTAAAGTAGTGAATAAAAATATTCATTGAACATTTTGTTAATCGCTAATAATGGCATTGCCATACGAGGCTGTTGAAAAACTAAAAAGAAGAAACATTGATACAAAATAGGGTCTGTGCCGATCTCAAATTTTAGCTTACATAGGTCGGCCTGACCATGCTGTTTGTTTTTAAAGTTAAGTTTAAAAAAAAGAAAACCTGATTTTTTCAACAACCTCATACTAATTAGTAACTTAGTCATATGACAAGTTATGTTAATGTTTTTTTAACCGAGGTTAATGAGAATTAAAACTCTATAAGCTCAACAAATGTTACAAACCAAATAAACAGTTTTATTAAATAGGAGATAAAATGGACAATATGTATATTTTTGCAATGATAGTATTAAAGAAGTTTAAGAAAAACATCGATAAATCTAGAAAGAGTATTTTAAAATAGGATATGAGGCGTCTATATTAAATCGGCGTAGCAAAGGTCCTAAAAAAGACAGCCAGTATTAAAGGGCTGTTTTTTTTTTGCATTTTTTTGTCGATAATTACAATATATGAAAAGAATTTTAATATTTTCTATATATATCTTGTATATATGCAGTTTTTGCTGGAGTACAGTCGATCCTTCGAGATTATTATTTGAAAGAAATTTTGTTCAAGGATATGATTTTGTACCGGCAACTACAAAAAAAGCTGTATCTCTTAATCAAACAGTTAAATTCAAAGTTTTAAACCCTGCAAATTCCTATAGAGAAGCTAATGGAAAATGTGTTTATATCGGCACTAATTGTTATGTATTTATTGAAGAGGGTTTAGATACTTTTGAAGTTAAAATTAATAGAATGGTTGATACTTTTGAAAGAATATCTGGAATAAGAAATAGGCTTAATTCAAGATTTGGAACAGAATGGCTTCTCAATGGTGGAGTCGATAGTGATGAGAAAATGTATATATTTATTTGCGATATGGGAGATTTCTCTTCAGTAAATTATGGTGATTTTATAGATAATTCAAATTACGGACCAAATGGTGATACAACATTTCCAATAGATGGCTATTATTCTATTTTAGATCAAGTATCCAAATTAGTTTATCCATTAAGTAATGAGAAAGAAATAATATTTTTAAATAAAAATTTATTAAAATTTGCCCCAATAGATGATTCTTCATTTAATCCGCTTCATACAATACTTGCAAGAGAGTATTTTAGAATGATAATTAATTATGAAGGTTTTATAAAACCTAATTCAAATTCTTCAATACCAAATGATAATTTTTCACCTGAAGATGTTTGGGTTGAATATGGTTTAGCAATGTATGCAGAAAAATTTGCAACAGGTTTTCTTGATAGCAGATATTTAACATCAATTGGTCAAAACACTTCAAATTCATTAGTTTTTTTTGATAAAAGTTTTTCAGATTACAGTATTAATGAGGCAGATATAGCAAGTGCAGGATTGTTTTTTATGTATATGGAAGAACAGCTTCAACAGAATGCAACAGGAGATATTCTTGCTCAAATTACAAAAGAATCGCAAAATGGAGTTACAGGAATAAAAAAAGTTCTTCAAGCTATTACTACAGCAGATTTTGAAAAAGTTGTTGATAATTATTTTAATGCATTATATTTAGATAATAAAATTACAGGTACAGTAACAAGAATTTTAGCTGCGGATTTTTTTGCAACAATAGATAATATTGATATAAACAAACAAAAAAATAATATTCTTGAAACTATTGAAGTTTCACCATCCATAAAAGTTAATAACATACCAAAACTAAGAATGGGTGGGGGAATTGGAATCAAAATCAATGAAAAATTTTGGCCAAATAAATATCTTCATTGTAATTTTCCAGAATTAACTGTAGAAGATAAAATAAAAGCAAGTATTCATATTTTTAACAAAGAAAATTATGTAAAAACAGATACATTTGAAATAAATTCAACAAATTCTTCTTTTGTATGGAATAATTTATATGATGAAAGTGATAATATTTATGTTATATTAACAGATTTATCAAATTCTCTGCAAAAAACAGGTAAATACAAATTCCCATATTATCCAGTTGGAACTTCAAAAGCAGATACGCAAGAAACTTATGCAAACTCGCTCAAGGAATTTTATAATAAAGTTGGTAAAAATATAGAAATAAGTATAATAAATCCAGAAAATCCAAAATTTACAATATATCCTTCTCCATTTATACCAGATTATTTACATTTTAATATTGTAGCAGAGGGAAATGTTGTTTTAACACTTAAAAAACCATCTGATAATTTAGAAACAGTATCACTTATTAAAATCGCAAACAAAAATAATCGTTTTGCAGGTTCTTTAAAATTAATTGAAGATGGAGAATATACAGCAGAATTAAAAGTTTCATATATTGACAGACCAGATTATATTAAAAATTATAAATTCAGTGTAATTGATTATATAAATGGTAAAAATATTATATTAGACAATATTAATTATAAAGCAGTTGTATTAAGAAGTAGTTCAGTTAAAGATTCAAAATTTCTTATTTCAGACGAAAAAGATGAAGTAACTGTTGATACAATGAGCCAATGTATATTTGAATCCGAAATTGTATTTTTAAACGAAAACAAAGCAGGAATATACAAAAAAGACGCAGATTCTGTAAAACTTTTACCTTATGAAATAGTTGATAATCACATAGTTGCAAAGATAAATGCACCAGGTACTTATATGAGAATTGTTGATACGCAAGCTCCAGAAATAATCGATATTGAAGATTTAGATGGAAAACTAGAGTTTAAAGTAAATGATATATCATTAAAAAATGTAATTGTAAAAAATGAAAAAGGAGAAGTAATTTTCAGATCTTCTCAAAAAAATAATATATTGCATTATGCAGATAATTTAAAAGAAATATTTATCGAAGCTGAAGATAATTTTGCAAATAAAAATACAGTACAGCTTAAAATAGGAAACAAAGCACCAGCAATCCTAGATTATGTAAAAGTATATCCAAATCCAGCAAGTGAATTTGCAGTTTTTGAATTAAGTTCGTCATCAAATAATATTCAAATAAAAATTTACAATACATCTGGAAAATTAGTAAAAAAAGCAGATTCTTACAGTATTAGTACAAATGGTTCAAAACATTATTATACATGGCTTCTTGAAGATAAAAAGATGAAAGAGGTGAGTAATGGAATATATTTTTATAAGGTGTTTGTAAATGGAGAAGAAAAAACAACTGGTAAAATTGCTGTTATTCGTTAGTTTTTTTTTATTTTCATTAGAAGAAGTATATGGTTTAAGCGGAACTATATCAGGCAAAAAAGCACCGCTAACATCAACTTATTCTAATGATAATTTTTATACATATAATTTTCTTACAAAAAAATATGAAGAAGTAAAATGCAAAAAAATATGGCAAGGAAATAAAGTTGTAGTATATTCAGAAATAGATGGATTTTATACCGACTCAGAATTTATGCAAAGAATAGGTGAAAAAGTTGAATCTGACATAATACCTGTACTTGAAACATATTTTTCCGACATAATTTATGCAAATCTTGACATAATATTTTATGATATACATGATTTTTACAAAATCGGTGGACAAGAATATTATGCAGGATATTTTGACCCAGACTATTCATATAACAACAATAAAATCTTCATAGATACCAATCCAGGCATGATATACAGCAGTATAGATGATGTTCTTGCAGTAATAGCTCATGAATTACAACATTTAATACATTATTCTTATGATAATGATGAAGAAAAATGGCTAAATGAAGGACTTTCAGAGTTATCAACCTATGTATGCGGTTTTGAAAACAAAGTACATACAGAAGAATTTATAAAATTTCCATTTAGAACACTTGATACATGGAATGGAGATCTCAACGATTATGGGAAAGTTTATTTGTTTTTTAGGTATTTGTTATACAGGAAAGGCACAGAAATAATAAAAACTATAATACATAATACTAAAAATGGAATAGAAAGTTTATTTGACATAATGGGAAAAGATAATTTTGAAAATATATATCATGATTGGGCATGTGCCTTAAGTGTAAATTTAAATCAGAATAATATGATAAAGTATAGCATAACAGGTTATGATTTTTCAGTTGAACCAATAATTTACTTTGACTCAAAAAAAACTCAGTCAATAGATGTTAACCTTGAAAAGTTAAGCTTTTACAAATTTGAAGGATATACTAAGTATTTACAGGATAGTCCAATAAATTTAAAAATAGCAGATAAAACAATAAAAAACACAATATTTTTATATAACAACAACAATTTAACCGAAATAATCGAATTAAATAATGAAGAAACAGTATTTCCAAAATTCCCATTTAACAAATATATAGTTGTAATATCAAATGGAAGCACAAAAAAAAGAGAATTTAGTTTAACAATAGAATTACAAGGACCAGAATTTAAATTTTTGAAAAATCCATATTATATAGAAAACAGATTAATAGCAATAAAAGGAAAAACAAATAACATAAAGATAAATAATTCAAGAAAAAGTAATTTTGAAAAAGAATTAAAAAACAACAAAAAAATAATATCAGCAGATATAAATTTAACAGACAAAAACACAATTGAATATTCATACTATTTAACCGATAAAGAATATAAAGGCATAATTATAATAAAACAAGGCGAAATGTAAAATTCTGTCAAAAAAGAGGAAAAATTGAACAAAAAAATTTTAATACTATGCATATTTGCTTTAATTTTCTCCTCAGGCTGCACCAATGGCGGCGGAGGACCAGTTGGAATAATAGAAACAAAACAAGATTATGAACAAATATTATTAAATGCGTGGAAATTATACACAAAAGAACAATATGACCAATCAATCGTACAATTCAATGAAGTAAGACGACAGAATGCAGGCAAATTATTAAAAGATCAGTCAATATTTGGAATGGGAATTTGCTATATGAAAAAAGGTGAATTCAAAGAAGCAGAAAAATATTTTTCACAGGTAGAAACAGGAACACAAGAATTATACATAGCAAGAGCAAGCATAAAAATATTAGGAAATTCAGTAGAAGATTTTAGAGAAGCATTATTACACATAAAGACCGCAGCAATAGATGATGTAGAAGATCCGTTCACCCCATTTTATCCATTAAATATAACAAGAGTTTATTGTTATGCCTTAGCAGGAATCGTTTATTATTACAATGGAATGGATACACAAGCAAGAAGACACCTTGAAATGGTAGGAAATAATCCAGATTATTCATTTGATCATCGATTAAAAAGAATATATGATGCAATTGTGCTGGAATTAGGGATATAAATGCAAAAAGCGGGGTCAGGTCTTCGGAATTCGATTTTTATTATTCGAATTAAATAATGCGTAAGCAAATATCGTGTAAATTAATGTTTTAATGATTTTCTCGTTATTTTAAAATTTAAGGTTTAAAAAAATTATTTACAATAAAATTAAGGTTTTTTGAGGGTTTGCAACTCAAATTAGGAAAAGCGAATTCGAATATCGAAGACCTGACCCCGAATTTTTTTATATAGCACAAATCCAAAAAATCAATTATAATTAAATTAATAGTATAAATTTAGGTTTTAATATGGAGGCAAATATGAAAAAATTACTAGGGTTTATAATGATTTTTATGATTTGTTTTGCAATGCCTTATGCTGAAGAAGCAAAACCAGTAGATAATACAGATAATAGCGAAGAACAAATTGCTGATTGGACTGTATTTGTTTATATGTGTGCTGATAATGATCTTGAACCATTTGCTTTTTTTGACCTTAATGAAATGGAACAGATTGGTTCATCAAAAAAGCTTAATATTATTGCTCTTGTTGATAGATGGGATGGTTATGACTGGAAATATGGTCCAGATGGAACTCCAGTCAGAGAAAAATCAGATAAATATAATATGCATGAATTTAGTAATAAATACTGGGGTGAATGGAGTACTGCTAAGTTATATTATGTAACTAAAGATGAAGATGTTAATGCTGTTAGTTCGCTAGAAATAAAAGACCTTGGCGAAATTGATACAGGTAATCCAAAAACTCTTGAGTCAATTCTTGGTGTTGTTATGAAAGTTTATAAAGCTAAGAATTATTTTACTGTTATATGGAATCATGGTAATGGTATAGAAGGTGTTGGTTATGATGATCAGGCATCTTTAGATAAAACAAAAACTGATGGTAAATATGTTTATATGAATAAATCAAAACTTAGTGGTCCTGAACTTGGTAAAGTTTTTTCAAATGTAGTTGCAAAAATAACTGCTAAAGATGAAGTTAAAATGGATATGGTGGGTTTTGATGCTTGTCTTATGTCTATGTATTCACATCATTATGAACTTGCAAGCAATGGAGTAAAAACTGTTATAGGTTCACAGGAATTGGAACCTGGTAATGGATGGCCTTATATGGATATACTTTATTATCTTAGAAAAATGACTGATGAAAGCAAGGCAGTTACCACCAACAATCTTGCAACTTGGATTGCAAGAAGATATATAGCTTCTTATGAAAAAGATCAGGTAACTATGGCTTGTGTAAAAACAGATCCTGTAACAGCACTAGATGCTGTTAATGCGAAGATTGATGCTTTGATTGATAAAATACTATCTTCTGAAGAAAATATGCTTAAACTGCATGAAGCTGCTAAAATTTCACAAAGATATAATACT
This sequence comes from Candidatus Muiribacterium halophilum, assembly GCA_023228995.1. Classification (GTDB taxonomy): domain Bacteria; phylum Muiribacteriota; class Muiribacteriia; order Muiribacteriales; family Muiribacteriaceae; genus JALOAD01. The sequence continues at coordinate 655 of JALOAD010000009.1, read as the reverse complement.
GGTAACGAACAAATGGATAAATTTGTATATTATGTTGATTTAATTGATTTTATTAAAAATATAGAACAAGGTTTTGACAAAGAAACTGCTGAACTTGCTAAAGCTGTAATTGATGAAATTGGTAGTCAAAAAATTATAATTGCAAATGAAAAGAAAGGTAGTCTTGTTAAAGATTCAAATGGTATTGCTATATATTTCCCACTTTATAGAAGAGCAAAAGATAAGGAAGGTAATGCATATCTTATAAAACCTTATATAACAGATACTTACAAAGGATATGTTACAGAACGAGAAATATTCAAAGAATTTAAATTTGGTAGCACTTCAAAATGGGATAAAATGTTAGTTGAGTATTATAAAGCAATGGAATCAAAAACAGACGAAGAAGTTGCACTTTAAAAACAATTAACAATTAATAATTAATAATTAATAATTAACAATTAACGATTAATAATTTAAAAAAGGCTGATCATTGATTAGCCTTTTTTTTATATAACAAAAAACTGCTTTCGATTAATAGTTCTTGCGTGTCATATGCCGTGTTGACTTGTCAAGTTTTTTTTTATAAATACTTAATTTTCAGTTTGCAGGTTTTAGACTTTTTTTCGCATATCAAAATTATCTGTTACGGGTCCTGTCGACTGCGAAGTATTCC
>JALOAD010000127.1 GCA_023228995.1 Candidatus Muiribacterium halophilum | reverse complement strand
TTTAATTGAAAATTTTCTAACGCCTCTAAAAATTCGACATTCGACATTCGACATTGGAAATTAAAAATCTGTCATCCCGGCATGACTTTGTTTTTGTTACTAATGTCACAAAGTGACATGTCACGCTTTATCTGTCACAGCTTCACAGTTTTTTCTTTTAATTCGACATTGGACATTGGACATTAAAAATCTGTCATCCCGGCATGATTCTGATAAAATGTCATCCCGGCATGATTCTGATATAATGTCATCCCGGCATGATTCTGATATAATGTCATCCCGGCATGATTCTGATATAATGTCATCCCGGCATGATTCTGAGCCGGGATCTGTTTTTGATTTTTTTCATTACAATAACGCAAAAAATAATCATTCGGTACCATTCGATATTTTACATCCATATAAAATATCTCTTTACCTTCGTTCACTTATAATACATCCGTATATTATATGCTTCGCAACGTTCACTCAAGTTACCGAGTAGATTTTTTTTTTGCTTTTGTTTATAGAAAATCCTTCATACTTTATTTTAATTGAAAATTTTCTAACGCCTCTAAAAATTCGACATTCGACATTCGACATTGGAAATTAAAAATCTGTCATCCCGGCATGACTTTGTTTTTGTTACTAATGTCACAAAGTGACATGTCACGCTTTATCTGTCACAGCTTCACAGTTTTTTCTTTTAATTCGACATTCGACATTGGAAATTAAAAATCTGTCATCCCGGCATGATTCTGATATAATGTCATCCCGGCATGATTCTGAGCCGGGATCTGTTTTTGATTTTTTTCATTACAATAACGCAAAAAATAATCATTCGGTATTTTAGAGGGTGTTGAAAAACTAAAAAACAAACATTGATACAAAACAGGAACTGTGCTGAGCCTAAAATTTAGCTTATATATGTCGGTCTGACCATGCTGTATGTTTTTAAAGTTAAGTTTGAAAAAACAAAACAGATTTTTTCAACAGTCTAATAAAAATTATTATATAAGAAAAGCTAAAATTGTTATATAATGAAAAACACTTCCTGTAAGAACAAATAAATGCCAAATTCCATGAAAGTGAATTTCTTTATATTTTTTATCTAAAACATAAAAAACAATACCGCCTGTATAAAATAATCCGCCAATTAAAAGTAATGCAAATGCTTTAATAGGAAGTACTGATAATAAAGGTTTAAGAGCAATTAATATAACCCAACCCATCAATAAGTATATTATTAACGATAATGTTCGTTTTTTACTTTTTCTCATTAAAATATCACAAATTATACCAATAACTGCTAATCCCCATGAAATTCCAAAAATAGTCCAACCCCAAGGACCTTTAAGACTTATAAGTGTAAAAGGGGTATATGTTCCTGCAATGAGAAGGTAAATAGATATATGGTCAAATACACGAAAAACTTTTTTAGCTTTACCTTTAAAGCTATGATAAAGAGTTGAAAAAAGGTAAAGTAGAAAAAGAGATGATCCGTAAATGCTAAAACTAACAATTTGCCAAATATCGCCTTTAACGCTAGCTATAACAACAATAATAATTAGACCGATTAATGCAAACACTGCTCCCACAAGATGGGAAATGCTGTTAAATTTTTCACCTTTATACATGAATAAATATTTACATAAAAAAATGAAATAGTCAAAGATATTTAATCAAAGAACTGGATTCAAATCATAATTTGATTTAATATTAGATTTATTTTATAATTAAACAATACTATATTGAAATAACAAATTGAATTTGTGAAAAATCAATAGGATTTATAATGGAATTGAAAAATTTTGATTTTAAAAAATATTTTGAAGAAAAATATTTCGAGGATATTTCTAATTTTTTTGGGGAGGTAAAGGAGTTATTAAAATTTAAATTAACAACGAAAAAATATTCTGAAAGAGATTTTCAAAACATTAATAATGTTATTAATCAAGATACAAAAAAAATAAAATTTTATTTTAATGAGGAAAAGAATGAAATCGTCTTATATGATAATATTGATAAAAAATTTAATAATATTATTGTTTTGAAAAATTTTAAAACTATAGAAAGTTTAAAAAGTAATTATAAACATTTATTTTTATTTGATAGAAATAGAACCTTTATTGGAATGGTTAAGTATTGTTGGAAGATTATAGATTTTATAGGTACTTTAAAAACATTTATAGAAATTTGTGAATGGATTGAAGAAAATAGTAGTGAAGGACCAACAGCTGGACCAGTTATAACACCGACACCATATCATTATGATGATGAAATGGTAGATGATCCTTGGCATATTTATAGAAATTTTGTTGTAATAAATTAATGAGTGATTTAAGTTTTTTTATATTTTTGAAAAAATTTTATAAAAAGATATACCAAAAACTAAATTTGTTACTTTTGTTTTATATAATAATAGATTTAATTGGAAAAACAGTATTTTTGTTTACTTCTGATTTTATTTATTATTTTATTACTTTTTTTAAGCTAAAAGGTTTTTTGGAATATCTTGATAAAACAAGTCAAGGTTCTGAATTAGTTTTCAAAGATATGTTAGTGAGTCATGAAAATCTTAGTTTGTATTTGTTTATTTCTATTGGTTTAATAACTCCGGTATTCGAAAACTTGTTTATGGTAAGGATTTATAAGTTTTTTTATTTAAAAATTGAAAAAAAAAGGTTTTAAATATTATTTTGTCTGCAATGTGGGGGGGATTGCATGGTCTTGTAAAAGGCTGGACTTCTTTTATGTCATTATTCTTTAGTTTTTTTCTTATGCACAATATTTATAAAATAGCTTTGGATAGAAAAATAAAAAATCCATGGATATATCCTTTAATACAGCATGCAATATGTAATATGATAATAATTGGAGCATTGATTTCTTTAAACAACTATTAAAATTGAAACTCTTGATTAAATAAACAAAAATCAATACAATATCAGCTCGAAGTTAGTAACATGTAAAAAAAATGTAACAGCTTGAAATGGTCAAAATGTTCAGTGAACATTTCGTTAATGTGGAATTAAAAACAAAAACTTTAAATCTATTTCACTATTGGCAGGGTTTCAACCCGCAACCCCTTAAACCATCTAACTTTCTTTATTTTTAAAGTTAATTTTGAAAAAAGAAAACTGCATTTTTCAACAGCCCCCTAAGCTCTCAACCGTTTTTAATAGGTTCATGGTATTGAAAAAAAAAAGAAAAAACAATTCTTGACATAATAAAAGAGTTGTTGTAATATCAATAACACTGCCGGAAACGGTGGAACAAGAGGTCATTGAAAACTGAATAACCAAACG